>NZ_JAYRZR010000013.1:45684-63527 GCF_041916345.1 Ramlibacter sp. | reverse complement strand
AGGTCGGCCCCTACACGCTGATCGGCCCGCACGTGAAGATCGGCGCCGGCACCACCGTGGCCGGCCACGTGGTGATCGAGGGCCACACCACCATCGGCCGCGACAACCGCATCTTCCAGTTCGCCTCACTGGGCGCGATCCCGCAGGACAAGAAGTACCGCGGCGAGCCCTGCGAACTGGTCATCGGCGACCGCAACGTCATCCGCGAGTTCACCACCTTCAACATCGGCAGCCCCGGCGGCGGCGGCGTCACGCGGCTCGGCAACGACAACTGGATGATGGCCTACGTGCACCTGGCGCACGACTGCCTGGTGGGCAACCACACCATCTTCGCCAACAACGCGCAGCTGGCCGGCCACGTGGAGGTGGGCGACTGGGTCATCCTGGGCGGCTTCACCAACGTGCACCAGTTCGTGCGTGTCGGCGCGCACGGCATGACCGCGCTGGGCACCGTGCTGCTGGCGCATCAGCCGCCGTTCGTGATGAGCGAGGGCCAGCCCGCCAGGGCCCGGTCCATGAACTTCGAGGGGCTGCGCCGGCGCGGCTTCTCCACCAGCCGCATCGCGGCGGTGAAGGCCATGCACAAGGCGCTGTACCGCTCCGGCCTGACGCTGCAGCAGGCGCAGGCCGAGATCGCGGAGGTCGCGCGCCGCATTCCCGATGCCCGGCCCGACGTCGACATGATGCTCGGCTTCCTGGCCGCCGCAGGCACCGAGCGCGGCATCGTCCGGTGAGCACGCCGAGCGCGGGCGCCCGGCCGCTGCGGGTGGCCCTGGTCGCTGGCGAACCCTCTGGTGACCTGCTGGCTGCGCTGCTGCTGCGCGGGCTGCGGGCGCGCTGGCCCGAGGTGCAGGCCTTCGGCATCGGCGGCCCGAGGATGCAGGCCGAGGGCTTCGATCCCTGGTGGTCCTACGAGAAGCTGGCCGTACGCGGCTACGTCGAGGTGCTGCGCCACTACCGCGAGATCGTGGGCATCCGCAATCAGCTGCGCGAGCGTCTGCTGGCCGACCCGCCTGATGTCTTCATCGGCGTCGACGCACCGGACTTCAACCTCGACCTGGAGGCGACCCTGCGCGCAGCCGGCGTGAAGACGGTGCACTTCGTCTGCCCCTCCATCTGGGCCTGGCGCATGAAGCGGGTGGAGAAGCTGCGCCTGGCGTGCGACCACGTGCTGTGCATCTTTCCCTTCGAGCCCGAATTGCTGGCGCGTCATGGCGTGCCTGCGAGCTACGTGGGGCATCCCCTGGCCGCTGTCATGCCCACGCAGCCGGACCGTGCCGGCGCGCGCGCGGGACTCGGCTTGCCGAACGATGCGCCGGTGGTCGCCCTGCTGCCCGGCAGCCGCAACTCGGAGATCGAGCAGATGGCGGGCCTGTTCATCGCGGCGGCTCGGCTGCTGCGCGCCCAGCGGCCCGACATCCGCTTCGTGCTGCCCTCGGTCCCGCATCAGCTGGCGCGGATCCGTGCAGCCGTGGCCGGTGCGGGCGGCGTGGAGGGCCTCGCGTTGCTGGAGGGCCGCTCGCACGAGGCGCTGGCCGCCTGCGATGTGGCGCTCATCGCCAGCGGCACCGCCACGCTGGAGGCGGCGCTGGCCAAGCGCCCCATGGTCATCTCCTACCGCGTCAACTGGCTGAGCTACCTGCTCATGAAGCCGCGCCACCTGCAACCGTGGATCGGCCTGCCCAACATTCTGTGCGGCGAGTTCGTGGTGCCCGAGCTGCTGCAGGCCCGCGCCCAGCCTGAGGCGCTGGCCGCCGCAGTGCGGGACTGGCTGGATTCGCCTGAGAGAATGACGGCTGTGCAGGCGCGCTTCGAGGCGCTGCACCAGCAATTGCACCGCGACACTGCCACCCTTGCCGCCGATGCCATCCAGAAAGTCCTTGCGGCCTGAGCAGAAGCTGTTCGACTGGGATCCGGTCGGCCTGGTGGCCGGCGTGGACGAGGCCGGCCGCGGGCCGCTCGCCGGCCCGGTGGTGGCCGCCGCCGTCATCCTGGACCGGCCGCCGCGCATCCAGGGCCTGGCCGATTCCAAGGTGATCAGCCCGCGCAAGCGGGATCGCCTGTACGACCTCATCCGCGACAAGGCCCTGTGCTGCTCCGTCGGCATGGCCAGCGTCGAGGAAATCGACCAGCTGAACATCCTGCAGGCGACGATGCTGGCCATGCGCCGCGCGGTGCAGGGCCTGCGCCTGAAGCCGGTGAAGGTGCTGGTGGACGGCAACCGCCTGCCCACGCTCGATGTGCTGGCGGAAGCCGTGGTGGGCGGTGACGCCAAGGTGCGTTCCATCTCGGCCGCCTCGATCATCGCCAAGGTCACGCGCGACCGGCTGATGGAGGAGCTGCACGCCCAGTACCCCGTCTACGGCTTCGCCGGGCACAAGGGCTATGGCACGGCCGAACACCTGGCCGCCCTGCGGCAGCACGGTCCTTGCCCCGAGCACCGTCGCAGCTTCGCGCCGGTGGCGCGGGCCGTGGCGGCCCAGGCCGAGTCAAAGGCCACAGGCGGATGACCGCCGAGACGCCAGTCATCCGCTCGCGCGACAACGCGCTGCTGAAGCAGCTGCGCCGCCTGCTCGCGGATGGCGCCGCGTCACGCCGCCAGGGCCGTGCCTGGCTGGAAGGCGACCACCTGTGCCGTGCGGCGCTGCAGCGCGGCGTGCAGCCGGAGCTGGCCGTGTTCGCCGCCTCGGCCTGGGCGGCCGAAGGCGCGCAGTGGGCGATCGCGGGCAGCCGGCTGGTGCTGGTGGACGACGGGCTCTTCGCCACGCTCAGCAGCCTGGAGTCACCCGCGCGCATGGGCTTCGTCGTGCCGCTTCCGGAACCCGGCGCGCCGGTGCCCGGGATGGCCAGCGTGGTGCTGGACGGCCTGCAGGACCCGGGCAACGTGGGCGCCATCCTGCGCTGTGCCTCGGCTTTCGGCTTCGGCCAGGTGCTGGCGATGAAGGGGACCACCGCGCTGTGGGGCCCCAAGGTGCTGCGCGCGGGCATGGGGGCGCACTTCGGCCTGCGACTGCTGGAGGGCCTGGCGCCTGCGGATCTGGCCGGCCTCGGCGTGCCCTTGCTGGCCACCAGCTCGCACCGCGGTGACTGGCTGCACCGCGCCACGCTGCCCTGGCCCTGCGGATGGATCCTCGGCCACGAAGGGCAGGGCGTCCGCCCGGAACTGGAGGCGCTCGCCGCCGGCCACGTGCGCATCGCCCAGCCGGGCGGGGAGGAATCGCTCAACGTCGCGGCCGCGGCGGCCATCTGCATGCACGCAAGTGCAGTGGCCCATGCCCCCGACGCATGAGGTGGCGTCGCGGCGCTGGCTATAATCAATGGCTTTCCCGCAAACCCCCGTACGCCTAGCGCAGCGCAAGCCCCACCCCGACACAAGCAGCATCGAGAGCACGCTTTCGATCGCGTTTGGGCGTACCCGCATCACCGGAGAACCCATTGCTTTCGTCGCTTCAGGGCTCGTTCCCTCCCGCCCTCCTGGCGCTGGCCGACGGCACGGTCTTCACCGGCATCTCGATCGGCGCGTCTGGCTCCACCACTGGCGAGGTCGTGTTCAACACGGCCCTCACCGGCTACCAGGAGATCCTGACCGATCCGAGCTACTGCCAGCAGATCGTCACGCTCACCTACCCGCACATCGGCAACTACGGCGTCAATGAAGAAGACGTCGAGGCCGCGCGCATCCACGCCGCCGGCCTGATCATCCGCGATCTTCCGTTGATCGCCTCCAACTTCCGACACACCCGCACGCTGCCGCAGTACCTGCGCGACGAGGGCACGGTGGCCATCGCGGGCATCGACACCCGCCAGCTCACCCGCATCCTGCGCACGAAGGGCGCGCAGAACGGCTGCATCCTGGCCCTGGCCGCGGGCGAGGCCGTCACGCCCGAGCGCACGCAGCAGGCCATCGCGGCCGCACGCCAGGCGCCGGCGATGAGCGGCCTGGATCTCGCGCGCGTGGTCAGCGTGAGCGAGCCCTACACCTGGGACCAGACCGAATGGCGCCTGGGCACGGGCTACGGCCGGCAGACCGCGCCGCGCCATCATGTGGTGGCCTATGACTTCGGCGTGAAGAAGAACATCCTGCGCATGCTGGCCGAGCGCGGTTGCCGCGTCACCGTGGTGCCGGCGCAGACGCCCGCCGCCGAGGTGCGCCGCCTGCAGCCCGCCGGCGTGTTCCTGTCCAACGGCCCCGGCGATCCGGAGCCGTGCGATTACGCGATTGCAGCCAGCCGCGAGCTGATCGAGGCCGGCTACCCCACGTTCGGCATCTGCCTGGGCCACCAGATCATGGCGCTCGCCTCCGGCGCGAAGACCTTCAAGATGAAGTTCGGCCACCACGGCGCGAACCATCCGGTGAAGGACCTCGACACGGGCCGCGTGAGCATCACCAGCCAGAACCACGGCTTCGCGGTGGACGAGAAGACGCTGCCCGCGAATCTGCGCCCCACCCATGTGAGCCTGTTCGACGGCACGCTGCAGGGCCTGGCGCGCACCGACCGGCCCGCGTTCTGCTTCCAGGGCCACCCGGAAGCCTCGCCCGGGCCGCACGACATCGGCTACCTCTTCGACCGCTTCATCGCGCTCATGGACCAGGCTGCCGGGGAGAAGAAGTAAATGCCGAAGAGAACCGACATCCAGAGCATCCTCATCATCGGCGCCGGCCCGATCATCATCGGCCAGGCCTGCGAGTTCGACTACTCGGGGGTGCAGGCCTGCAAGGCGCTGCGTGAGGAGGGCTACAAGGTCATCCTGATCAACAGCAACCCGGCCACGATCATGACGGATCCGGCCACGGCCGACGTCACCTACATCGAGCCCATCACCTGGCAGACGGTCGAGAAGATCATCGCCAAGGAAAAGCCGGATGCGATCCTGCCCACCATGGGCGGCCAGACCGCGCTGAACTGCGCGCTCGACCTGTGGCACCACGGCGTGCTGGAGAAGCACGGCTGCGAGCTGATCGGCGCCACGCCGGAGGCGATCGACAAGGCCGAGGACCGCCTGAAGTTCAAGGAGGCGATGACGCGCATCGGCCTCGGCTCGGCGCGCTCGGGCATCGCGCACAGCATGGACGAGGCCTGGGCGGTGCAGAAGAACGTGGGCTTCCCCACCGTGATCCGCCCCAGCTTCACGCTCGGCGGCACCGGCGGCGGCATCGCCTACAACCCGGAGGAGTTCGAGACCATCTGCAAGCGCGGCCTGGAGGCCTCGCCCACCAACGAGCTGCTGATCGAGGAGTCGCTGCTCGGCTGGAAAGAGTATGAGATGGAAGTGGTCCGCGACAAGAAGGACAACTGCATCATCGTCTGCTCGATCGAGAACCTGGACCCGATGGGCGTGCACACCGGCGACTCCATCACGGTCGCGCCGGCCCAGACGCTGACCGACAAGGAATACCAGATCATGCGCAACGCCTCGCTGGCGGTGCTGCGCGAGATCGGGGTGGACACCGGCGGCTCCAACGTGCAGTTCTCCATCAACCCGAAGGACGGTCGCATGATCGTCATCGAGATGAACCCGCGCGTGTCGCGCTCGTCCGCGCTCGCCTCCAAGGCCACGGGCTTCCCCATCGCCAAGGTGGCGGCCAAGCTGGCCGTGGGCTATACGCTCGACGAGCTGCGCAACGACATCACCGGCGGCGCCACGCCGGCGAGCTTCGAGCCCAGCATCGACTACGTGGTCACCAAGATCCCGCGCTTCGCCTTCGAGAAGTTCAAGGACGCCAATGACCGCCTGACCACGCAGATGAAGAGCGTGGGCGAGGTCATGGCCATGGGCCGCACCTTCCAGGAGAGCTTCCAGAAGGCCTTGCGCGGGCTCGAGGTCGGCGTGGACGGCCTGAACGAGAAGACGCAGGACCGCGAGGTGCTGGAGAAGGAACTGGGCGAGCCGGGGCCGGAGCGCATCTGGTACGTGGGCGACGCGTTTGCCCAGGGCATGACCGTCGACGAGGTCTATGACCTGACGAAGATCGACAAGTGGTTCCTGGTGCAGATCGAGGAGATCGTGAAGATCGAACTCGACCTCGACAAGCTGGTCGCCGAGAAGGGGGAGGGCGCGCTGGCGGCGCTGGACGCGGCCACGCTGCGCACGCTCAAGCGCAAGGGCTTCTCCGACCGCCGCCTGGCCAAGCTGCTGAAGACCACCGACAAGGCGGTGCGCGAGGCGCGTCGCGCGCTCGGCGTGCGGCCGGTCTACAAGCGCGTGGACACCTGCGCGGCCGAGTTCGCCACCAACACGGCCTACATGTACTCCACCTACGAGGACGAGTGCGAGGCCGAGCCCACGAACCGCAAGAAGGTGATGGTGCTGGGCGGCGGGCCCAACCGCATCGGCCAGGGCATCGAGTTCGATTACTGCTGCGTCCACGCCGCACTCGCGCTGCGCGAGGACGGCTACGAGACCATCATGGTCAACTGCAACCCGGAGACGGTCTCCACCGACTACGACACGTCCGACCGCTTGTACTTCGAGCCGCTGACGCTGGAAGACGTGCTGGAGATCGTCGACAAGGAGAAGCCCACCGGCGTGATCGTGCAGTACGGCGGCCAGACGCCGCTGAAGCTGGCGCTGGGCCTGGAGGCCGAGGGCGTGCCGATCATCGGCACCTCGCCCGACATGATCGACGCGGCCGAAGACCGCGAGCGCTTCCAGAAGCTGCTGCATGAGCTCGGCCTGCGCCAGCCGCCCAACGCCACGGCCCGCACCGAGGCCGAGGCGCTGGAGAAGGCCCAGGCGCTGGGCTACCCGCTGGTCGTGCGCCCGAGCTACGTGCTGGGCGGCCGTGCGATGGAGATCGTGCACGAGCAGCGCGACCTGGAGCGCTACATGCGCGAGGCGGTGAAGGTCAGCAACGACTCGCCGGTGCTGCTGGACCGCTTCCTGAACGACGCCATCGAGTGCGACGTCGACTGTCTCAGCGACGGCCAGCGCGTGTTCATCGGCGGCGTGATGGAGCACATCGAGCAGGCCGGCGTGCACTCGGGCGACTCGGCGTGCTCGCTGCCGCCGTACTCGCTGGCCAAGGCCACGGTCGATGAACTCAAGCGCCAGACCGCCGCCATGGCCAAGGCCCTGAACGTGATCGGCCTGATGAACGTGCAGTTCGCCATCCAGGAGAAGGACGGCCAGGACGTGATCTTCGTGCTGGAGGTCAACCCGCGCGCCTCGCGCACCGTGCCCTATGTGTCCAAGGCCACCGGCATCCAGCTCGCCAAGGTGGCGGCGCGCTGCATGGTGGGCCAGACGCTGGACGCCCAGGGCATCGGCGCGGAGGTGACGCCGCCCTACTTCAGCGTGAAGGAGGCCGTGTTCCCCTTCGTCAAGTTCCCCGGCGTGGACACCATCCTCGGCCCCGAGATGAAGTCCACCGGCGAGGTGATGGGCGTGGGCCGCACCTTCGGCGAGGCCTTCGTCAAGAGCCAGCTCGGCGCCGGCACGCGCCTGCCGCGGCCCTTCGGCAAGGATGGCCAGCCTACCGGCAAGGTGTTCCTGACGGTGAAGAACAGCGACAAGCCGCGCGCGGTGGAAGTGGCGCGTCAGCTCGCGGCGCTGGGCTTCGCGCTCGTGGCCACCAAGGGCACGGCCGCGGCCATCAACGCCGCCGGCATTGCCTGCGTGACCGTCAACAAGGTCACCGAGGGCCGGCCGCACGTGGTGGACATGATCAAGAACAACGAGATCATCATGGTCATCAACACGGTGGAGGAGCGCCGCAACGCCATCGCCGACTCACGTGCGATCCGCACCTCGTCGTTGCTCGCGCGCGTGACCACCTTCACCACCATCGCCGGCGCGGAGGCCGCCGTGGAGGGCATGAAGTCCATGGACAACCTCGACGTGATCTCCGTGCAGGAGATGCACTCACAGCTCGCCTGAGGCGATTCGGGCGGGCGCCCAAG
This sequence comes from Ramlibacter sp., assembly GCF_041916345.1. Classification (GTDB taxonomy): domain Bacteria; phylum Pseudomonadota; class Gammaproteobacteria; order Burkholderiales; family Burkholderiaceae_C; genus Ramlibacter. The sequence goes on along the minus strand of NZ_JAYRZR010000013.1, from coordinate 55,626 downwards.
CACCTATAATCGCCCCCATCAGACACCGCCGGCCGGCAACGACCGGCGGTTTGCCTTTGTGGAGACGCCCCTCATGACCACCATTCCCATCACCAAGCGCGGCGCCGAGCAGCTCAAGGCCGAGCTGCATCGCCTGAAGACGGTGGACCGTCCGGCGGTCATCACGGCCATTGCCGAGGCCCGCGCCCAGGGCGACCTGTCCGAGAACGCCGAGTACGACGCCGCCAAGGACCGCCAGGGCTTCATCGAAGGGCGCATCCGCGAGCTGGAAGGCAAGCTGGCCGCCGCGCAGGTGATCGACCCGGCGGCGCTCAACGCAGGCGGCAAGGTGGTTTTCGGCGCCACGGTGGAGCTGGAAGACGAGGCGACCGGCAACGCCGTGCGCTACCAGATCGTGGGCGAGGACGAGGCCGACCTGAAGCTGGGCCTGATCAACATCTCCAGTCCGATCGCCCGTGCGCTGATCGGCAAGGAAGAGGGCGACACGGCCGAGGTGCAGGCGCCCGGCGGCGTGAAGCGCTACGAGATCGTCGGCGTTTCCTATCAGTAAGGTCCCCTCCGCTTGAACCTGCGGGAGCGTCTGGCCGTGCTGGCGGCCGCCCTGTGGTGGGGCAGCCTGTCAGTGATCGGCTTCGTGGCGGTGCCCATGCTGTTCGCGAGCGCGCCCACCAAGGCGCTGGCCGGTCAGCTGGCCGCCCGCCTGTTCACGGGACAGTCCTGGGTCAGCCTGGGCTGTGGCCTGCTGCTGCTGGCCTGCGCCCGCGACGAGGAGGGCACGCCTTCCCTGCACTGGGCGCGCGGCGCGCTGCCCTGGTTGCTGGGCGGCCTGCTGGCGGCCTGCCTGGTGGAGTTCGGCGTGGCGCCACGCATCGTGGCCCGGCAGGATCTGGCCTTCTGGCACAGCCTGGGCAGCGGGCTCTATGCCGCCCAGTGGGCCTGCGCCCTGGTGGTGCTGTGGAAGCTGACTACACGGCCTGCTGCTACACGGCCCGTTTCTTGACCGACTTCTGCTTCGGCTTCGACTTCTTCACCAGACCCCCTGACGTGAGCCGCTGGTTGCCCAGCACGCGCACCCGCTTCACCTCGGGGCGCTGGCCGCCGCGGCTGGAATTCTTGATGACCTTGTACTCGCGCGGCCCCGGCTTGCGGTCTTCGTCCTCGCCCCGGGTCTTCTCGGGCTTGGGTCGCCACAGCACCAGCAGCTTGCCGATGTGCTGGATCGGCGCGGCGTTCAGCGCGTCCGCCAGTTCCAGGTACATGGCCTCGCGCGCCGTGCGGTCGTCGCCGAGTACGCGGATCTTGATCAGCCCGTGCGCGTTGAGCGCGGCATCGGCCTCCTTGCGGACGGCCGGCGTCAGGCCGTCGCCGCCGATCATCACCACCGGGTCCAGGTGGTGGGCCTCGGCCCGGATGGCCTTGCGCTCGGCGATGGAGAGTTCGATGGCAGTCATGCGCCGTATTATCCCGCCAGCCGCCGCACACCCATGAAAGTCCGCACCCAGAGCAAGAAGGTCAACAAGGCGTGGCTCAACGACCACGTCAACGACCCCTACGTGAAGCTGGCCCACAAGGAGGGCTACCGCGCCCGCGCGGCCTACAAGCTCAAGGAGATCGACGAGACGCTCGGCCTCATCCGCCCGGGGCATGTGGTGGTGGACCTGGGGTCCGCGCCCGGCGCCTGGGGCCAGTACCTGCGTCGCCGCCTTTCGCCCGAGGGGGCCGCCGCCGGCGCCCTCAACGGGACGATCCTCGCGCTGGACATCCTGCCCATGGAGCCGATCGAGGGGGTCACCTTCCTCCAGGGTGACTTCCGCGAGGATGCAGTGGCCGCCGCGCTGCATGCCGCACTGGCGGGGCGGCCGGTCGACTGCGTGGTCTCGGACATGGCGCCCAACCTCTCGGGCATCGCCTCGGCGGATGCGGCGCGCATCTCGCACCTGGTCGAACTGGCGGTGGAATTCGCCCAGGCGCACCTCAAGCCCGACGGCGCGCTGGTGTGCAAGGTGTTCCACGGCAGCGGCTACAGCCAGCTGGTGAACCTGTTCAAGGAACGATTCCGCGTCGTGAAGCCTCTGAAGCCCAAGGCCTCGCGCGACCGGTCGTCGGAAACCTTCCTGATCGGCATCGGCCTGAAGCACCCCGTGTGACATGGCGCAGGAGTTGACGGATAACCCCCTTTCGTCAATGGCCTGTGTAGCGAAAATGCATCGCCTCGGGGCTTGAAACGCCTAGAATGGTCAGCAACTGGTCCTTGCTAGGACCCCCTTGTTGCCCGGAGATTCGTTTTGAACAATCAGTGGTTTTCCAAGATCGCCGTGTGGCTGGTGATCGCCCTGGTGCTCTTCACCGTTTTCAAGCAGTTCGACACGCGCGGCGCCGCTGGCGCGCAGGTGGTCGGCTACTCGGATTTCCTGGATCAGGTCCGCAACAAGCAGATCAAGCAGGCGGTCATTCAAGAGGGGCAGGGCGGCACCGAGATCGTCGCCATGACCATGGACGACCGCCGGGTGCGCACCACCGCCACCTACCTCGACCGCGGCCTGGTCGGCGACCTGATCAACAACGGCGTCAAGTTCGACGTCAAGCCGCGCGAAGAGGGCTCGCTGCTCATGACGCTGCTGGTGTCGTGGGGCCCCATGCTGCTGCTGATCGGCGTGTGGATCTACTTCATGCGCCAGATGCAGGGCGGCGGCAAGGGCGGCGCGTTCAGCTTCGGCAAGAGCAAGGCGCGCATGCTGGATGAATCCAGCAACCAGGTCACCTTCGTCGACGTCGCCGGTTGCGACGAGGCCAAGGAGGAGACCAAGGAGGTCGTCGACTTCCTGAAGGACCCGCAGAAGTTCCAGAAGCTCGGCGGCCGCATCCCCCGCGGCCTGCTGCTGGTCGGCCCGCCCGGCACCGGCAAGACGCTGCTGGCCAAGGCCATCGCGGGCGAGGCCAAGGTGCCCTTCTTCTCCATCTCCGGCTCCGACTTCGTCGAGATGTTCGTCGGCGTGGGCGCGGCCCGCGTGCGCGACATGTTCGAGAACGCGAAGAAGAACGCTCCCTGCATCATCTTCATCGACGAGATCGACGCCGTCGGCCGCCAGCGTGGCGCTGGCCTGGGCGGCGGCAACGACGAGCGCGAGCAGACGCTCAACCAGATGCTGGTGGAGATGGACGGCTTCGAGACCAACCTCGGCGTGATCGTCATCGCCGCCACCAACCGGCCCGACATCCTCGATTCCGCGCTGCTGCGCCCGGGCCGCTTCGACCGCCAGGTCTACGTGACCCTGCCGGACATCCGCGGCCGCGAGCAGATCCTGAACGTGCACATGCGCAAGGTGCCCATCGGCCAGGACGTGAACGCCGCCGTCATCGCGCGCGGCACGCCCGGCATGTCCGGCGCAGACCTCGCCAACCTCTGCAACGAGGCCGCCCTGATGGCCGCCCGCCGCAACGCGCGCGTGGTGGAGATGCAGGACTTCGAGAAGGCCAAGGACAAGATCATCATGGGCCCCGAGCGCAAGTCCATGGTCATGCCCGAGGAAGAGCGCCGCAACACGGCCTACCACGAGTCCGGCCACGCGCTCATCGGCAAGCTGCTGCCCAAGTGCGACCCGGTGCACAAGGTCACCATCATCCCGCGCGGCCGCGCGCTGGGCGTGACGATGAGCCTGCCCGAGAAGGACCGCTACTCCCTCGACAAGGAATACATGCTCAACCAGATGAGCATGCTGTTCGGCGGCCGCATCGCCGAAGAGGTGTTCATGAACCAGATGACCACCGGCGCCAGCAACGACTTCGAGCGTGCCACGCACCTGGCACGCGACATGGTCATGCGCTACGGCATGAGCGACGCCCTGGGCCCGATGGTCTACGCCGAGAACGAGGGCGAGGTGTTCCTCGGCCGCTCGGTCACCAAGACCACCAACATCTCCGAGCAGACCATGCAGAAGGTCGACCTGGAGGTGCGCCGCATCATCGACGAGCAGTACGCCCTGGCGCGCAAGCTGATCGAGGACAACCGCGACAAGATGCACGCCATGGCCAAGGCGCTGCTGGAGTGGGAGACCATCGACGCCGAGCAGCTCGACGACATCATGGCCGGCAAGGAGCCGCGTCCGCCGAAGGACTTCACGCCGCGCACGCCCACTTCCGGCGGCACCGGCGGCCCGGCCGTCGGCCCGGATCCGGCCCCCAACGCGGCCTGATCCGCCGGCGCGAGCCCCCCGAAGGCCAGGGACCTCCCTGGCCTTTTTTCATCCTCGCCTGCAGCCACTGACCTTCCAGCGATGACCTGGCACACCGCCCGCTTCGCGATCGACCTCACGCGCCCGCGCGTGATGGCCATCGTCAACGTCACGCCCGACTCCTTCTCCGACGGCGGCCAGTGGCCAACACCTGCCCAGGCGCTGGCGCGCTGCGAGCAGGCCCTGCGCGAGGGAGCCGACATCCTGGACATCGGCGGCGAATCCAGCCGGCCCGGCAGCCCGCCGGTGCCCCTGGCCGACGAACTGGCGCGCGTGGTGCCTGTGGTGCGCGAAGCCGTCAAGCTGGGCGTGCCGGTGTCGGTGGACACGTACAAGGCCGAGGTGATGCGTGCGGTGCTCGACCTGGGCGCCGACATCGTCAACGACATCTGGGGCCTGCGCCAGCCCGGCGCGCTGGACGCCGTGACCGCCCATCCGAGTTGCGGCGTCTGCCTGATGCACATGCACGGGGAGCCGCGCACGATGCAGGTGGCCCCGATGGCGGGTGATGCGGTGCCGCAGGTGCGGGCCTTCCTGCAGGCGCGCTCCGTGGCCCTGCAGGCGGCCGGCGTGGATGCCGTACGCATCGCCTGGGACCCGGGCATCGGCTTCGGCAAGACGGTGGAACAGAACTTCAGCCTGCTGGCGCGCCAGGGCGAGCTGCTGGCCGATGGCTTTGCGTTGCTGGTCGGCTGGTCACGCAAGTCCTCGCTCGGGGCCGTCACCGGCGAGGCCGTGGGCGACCGGCTCGCCGCCAGTGTCGCGGCCGCGATCCTGGCCGTGGAGAAGGGCGCGCGCATCGTGCGCGTGCACGACGTGAAGGACACCGTTTCGGCCCTGAAGGTGTGGTCGGCCATGCAGGCGGCGCGGGCGGGCTGGCCGGGCATAGGACAATCAGGCTCATGAGCAGGACGTATTTCGGCACCGACGGCATCCGCGGCACGGTCGGCCAGCCGCCCATCACCCCCGATTTCGTGTTGCGGCTGGCCCATGCGGTAGGCCGCGTGCTGCGGCGCACCGAGGCGCGGCCCACGGTGCTGATCGGCAAGGACACCCGCATCTCCGGCTACATGCTCGAAAGCGCGCTCGAGTCGGGCTTCAACTCCGCCGGGGTCGACGTGGTGCTGCTCGGCCCGCTGCCGACCCCGGGCGTCGCCTACCTGACGCGCGCCCAGCGGGCGAGCCTGGGCGTGGTAATCAGCGCCAGCCACAACGCCTTCCCGGACAACGGCATCAAGTTCTTCAGCGCGCAGGGCACCAAGCTGCCCGATGCCTGGGAGCAGGAGGTGGAGGCCGCCCTGCAGGAGCCGCCGCAGTGGGCCGACTCGGCCTCGCTGGGCAAGGCCCGCCGGCTGGATGACGCGGCCGGCCGCTACATCGAGTTCTGCAAGAGCACCTTCGCGAATGACCTCACGCTCAAGGGCCGCCGCATCGTGGTGGATGCTGCCCATGGCGCGGCCTACCACATCGCGCCCAAGGTGTTCCACGAGCTCGGCGCCGAGGTGCATGCCATCGGCTGCGCGCCCGACGGGCTGAACATCAACGACGGCGTGGGCGCCACCCACCCCGAGGCGCTGGTGCGCGCGGTGAAGGCCAACCATGCCGACTTCGGCGTGGCGCTCGACGGCGATGCCGACCGGCTGCAGATGGTCGACGCCGACGGCCGCCTCTACAACGGCGACGAGCTGCTCTACCTGATGGTGCAGGATCGCCTGCGCCGGGGTGAGCGTGTTCCCGGGGTCGTCGGCACGCTGATGACCAACATGGCGGTGGAGCTGGCGCTGCGACGCGCCGGTGTGGAGTTCGTGCGGGCCAAGGTCGGCGACCGCTACGTGCTGGAGGTGCTGGAACAGCGCGGCTGGGTGCTGGGTGGCGAGGGCTCGGGCCACCTGCTGTGCCTGGACCGCCACACCACCGGCGACGGCCTGGTGAGTGCTTTGCAGGTGCTGCAGGCGGCGTGCCGCGCCGGCCAGGGCCTGGCGGAGCTGCTGCAGGACGTGACCCTGTTTCCGCAGTGCCTGCTGAATGTGCGCCTGCGCCCGGGCGACGACTGGAAGGCGAACGCCCGCCTCGCGCAGGAGACGCGCGAGCTGGAGGCGGAGCTGGGCGCCAGCGGGCGCGTGCTGATCCGTGCGAGCGGCACCGAGCCACTATTGCGCGTGATGGTCGAGGCCGCCGACGAAGCGGTGGCCCAGCGCGGTGCGCAGCGCCTGGCCGACGCGGCCCGGGCCGGCTGATGGCCGCGGTCGTCGCCGTCCACCTCTCCGCGCGGCATCACTTCTCGAAGGAAAGCTGCGACGCGATCACGCTCGTCGCCGGGCTGGGCGTGCAAGGCGATGCGCATGCCGGCGTGACGGTGCGCCATCGCTCGCGGGTCGCGCGTGACCCTTCGCAACCCAACCTGCGGCAGGTGCACCTGCTGCATGCCGAGCTGTTCGATGCGCTGGTGGCGCAGGGCTTCGCGGTGTTCCCGGGTGACCTGGGCGAGAACCTCACGACACGTGGCCTGGATCTGCTTGCGCTGCCCACCGGCACACGGCTGCACTTTCCGTCCGGCGCCGAGGTCGAGGTGACCGGCCTGCGCAACCCCTGCAGCCAGATCGAGCGCTTCCAGCCCGGCCTGCTGGCGGCGGTGCTCGACCGCGATGCACAGGGCGGCCTGATCCGCAAGGCGGGCGTGATGGGCATCGTGCACCAGGGGGGTGAGGTGCGCCCTGGCGACGCGATCCGCGTGGAGCGGCCAGCCGGCGCGCCGGTGCCGCTGGCGCCGGTGTAGGCCTTTCTGTCGCATGGCGGCGTGGCTCCCCAGCCACATGGAAACCCTGATGCGTGCAGAAATGCCAGCCAGGGTCTAAAGTGATTTCCATGTCGATCCGCCGCTCCCTGCTACCCGGTCTGCTGCTTGCAGCGGCCCTGGCGTGGCCGTGCGCGGCACGGGCGCTGGAGCTCGGCGCGGACTACTCGCTCACGCGTCCCGTGCCGGTGGTGCCCGTGGCGCCGGCCATGCCGCAGCTCGTGCTGCCGGCGGGGGGCGTCTCGCGCCTCGGGATGGTCAGCCCCGCCTCCGGCGGCGGGCTGTCCCTGCAGGCGGGCGAGCGCTGGTTCGCCCGCGTCGGACTGGGTCGCAGCCTGGACCGCGACGTGGTCGCGCTGGGGGGCGGCTATCGCTTCGCCGATGGGGGCGCGTTGTCGATGCAGGTCACGCGCCAGCTGGGCCAGGGCCGCCTCGGCCTGGCGGTTCGCTACGACTGGACGCACTCGTACCTGCGGCTGGCCTACGACACCCAGCCCAGCGCCGTGGGCGGGGCCGACACGCTGCGCTTCTCCGCCGGCGTGCGCTTCTAGTCCTTCGCCTTCGGCTTCCGCTTCGGCTCGTCCCACCAGGGCCGCAGACCCTTGGCCGCCTGGCGGCAGGCCTTCTCACAGCGCAGGGCCGCAGCCTGGGCGCGGGCGGCACACCATCCGGCGGCAAACCAGGCGGCGGGCTGGTGCGCGGCATGGGCCGACCAGTGGGCGCGGCCGCTGTCGGCATCCTGGTACAGGCCCAGTTCGTCCTGCAGGTCGCGCAGGGCGGCGACGTAGCGATCGACGCGACGGCCCTGGAACAGCGGCCGGGCCAGCTCGCCCAGGTAGCGCAGGCGCTTGACCTGCTTGCGCACGCGGTGCCGCTCCGCCTCGGGCAGCTCGGCGAAGCGCCGGCCGCCCCGCAGGGCCTTGCGCTGCAGTCGCCGCGCGGCAGCGGCCAGGTGCGCCCGCAGGATCGGCACCTCGGGTGGCGTCAGCTCGCCCGCCAGCAGCGCCTGCTGTGCCGCGGCAACCTGCAGCAAGGCCGCCTGGGCAGCGGGTGCCGTGATGGCCGCCACGATGTCCGGCTCGTCGGCGGGCAGGGTGAACGAGGGTGCATCGATGGCGCGCAGCTCCGCATGCTGGTCTGGCAGCAGGGCGTGCAGGTCTCGGTGGCGGCCCAGCACGTCGAACAGCTCGGCGAGCGGCGGCTCCACCGCGGCGGCCAGCGCGGCCACGGGTTCCTGCGCGGACAGCTCGCGCAGCACGGTGCGCATGCGTCGCAGACCCACGCGCAACTGGTGCACATGTTCCGGCCCCCACGCACCGGCCGCGATCTCGCGCGCATTGCCCAGCGCCTGATGCAGGCCGGCGCCCAGAGCCGCAGCCAGCCAGCTGGCGCTGTCGACCGCATGGGGCGGCGGCAGGCGGGCCTGCCAGGATGCGGGCACGGCCTCGCCATGGGCGAGCCGCTGGCCCACCATGGACTTGGGGAGCGGATCCAGCCACAGGCCGTGGGTCTCGCACCAGCGGGTAGCCAGCTCGAACAGGGCCGCCCCGCTGCCGCGCTGCAATTCGAACTCCAGCTCGCGCACGACGACCGAGCGGCCGCCGCCGCGGATGTGCCCCGTGTCGAACGCCAGTTCGATGCGGGTCTCGCCCGCATCGATGACGCGCGTGAGGCGCTGGATGTCGGTCTCGTAGACCTCGTGCAGGTCCCCGGGTGACTCGCCTGGCGCCGCCAGGGCCTGCGCCAGGCGTTCGGCCAGCGGGCCTGCCGCGTGGCGCTTCAGGTCGGGCTGCGGCCGGCCGCGGCCGGCCACGGTGATGTTGTCTTCCAGGCGCTCGAAGGGCGTGGCACCGGTGGCCTTGGCCGTCTGCACCCAGGTGCGGCCTTCCTGGCGCAGGCGCAGCACGATGCCCGCGCGGGCCAGCGCCTCGCCCGGCGTGTCGAAGTAGCGCGCGCGCAGGCGCTGCGCGCGAACCTGGCCGCGACGCATGGCCGATTCGACTTCGGCGCCGCGCTCGGCCGGCACCTGGAACTTCAGCTCGAACTCGATCATCCGGCAAGCACTCCCGTGGACGGATTGTGACCCATGGCGCGCGTTGCTTCCCGTGCGATCAGTACTTCTGCGGCACGAACATCTCTGGCGGCACCGGCTGACGGGTGTAGTCGGGCCGGCGTTCACGTGCCGGCAGCACCACCTCGGGATGCGCGATCTCGCTGTAGGGCACGAGGGACAGCAGGTGGTCGATGCAGTTCAATCTCGCCTTTTTCTTGTCGTCCGCGGCCACGATCCACCACGGCGCCTCGGGGATGTGCGTGCGCTCCAGCATCACCTCCTTGGCCTTGGTGTAGGCCTCCCAGCGGCGGCGCGATTCCAGGTCCATGGGGCTCAGCTTCCACTGCTTGAGCGGATCGTGGATGCGGCTCAGGAAGCGCAGGTGCTGCTCGTCGTCGGAGATGGAGAACCAGTACTTCACCAGCTGGATGCCCGATCGCACCAGCATCTTCTCGAACTCGGGCACGGTGCGGAAGAACTCCTCGTACTGGTCGTCGCTGCAGAAGCCCATGACGCGCTCCACGCCGGCGCGGTTGTACCAGCTGCGGTCGAACAGCACCATCTCGCCCGCGGCGGGCAGGTGGGCCGCGTAGCGCTGGAAGTACCACTGCGTGCGCTCGCGGTCGTTGGGGGCGGGCAGGGCGGCCACGCGGCACACGCGCGGGTTCAGGCGCTGCGTGATGCGCTTGATGACACCGCCCTTGCCAGCGGCATCCCGGCCCTCGAACAGGATCACCAGCTTGTGACCGGTGGCCACCACCCAGTCCTGCAGCTTCACCAGCTCGCCCTGCAGCCGCAGCAGCTCGCCGAAGTACACCTGCCGCTGACCGCGTTCGCCCGCGGTCAGCGGCCCCACCGGGCCC
>NZ_JAYRZR010000013.1:0-45674 GCF_041916345.1 Ramlibacter sp. | reverse complement strand
CTGCCGCCCTACTACCCCCGGCGTGTCCGCGCGTGCGCCGGGGGTCCGCGGCACCACCTGGCCCAGGGCGTCGAAGGCGTCGTCCTCCTGCTCCAGCTCCAGTTCCTCGTCCCAGCTGTCCAGCGCCTCCAGCTGCAGGCGCCGCTTCATCTCTTCCTCGTCCTTCATCATGGGGTTCCCCGAATGCAAAAAAGGGGTCCGGCTGCCCGGACCCCGTGAAAGGCAACAGCCTGAAGCTCGATCAATAGTTGTTCAGCACCTCGTCACCGTCGGCGGCGATCAGCCCGCCGTCATTGCGGGTGATCACGATGGTGGCCGAGCGCGGGCGCGCGTTGGCGCCGCCCGGGCCATAGCCCGCGTTGCCGGGCCAGTGGCTCAGGTACTTGGACGGATCGGCGATGTTCGCCTTCGAGATCGTCTCGCCGGGATGCTGGATGTTGACGAAGATCGCGCGGCCATCGGGCGTCTCGCAGATGCCGGTGATCTCGCAATCCTTCGGGCCCACCAGAAAGCGCTTGAGGTTGGCCGTGGTCGGCTTGGCGCCCACGCGCGTGGTCACCGTCGTCTTGCTGCCGTCGGCCTTGGTGTACTCGATGGCCTGCGTGGCGCCGTCGCCCACCGTGCCGGCCTTGCCGACCAGCATCATGCAGTTGGTCACGTCGGTGTAGGCACCGTCGTCGGTCTGGATGAAGCACAGGCCGGTCTTGGGGCTGAACCACAGACCGTCGGGGCTGGAGAAGTCGTTGTCGGCGGTCAGGGCGGACAGGTTCACCTTGCCGCCGTCCGCGCCGGCCTCGGCGCCGAACAGGTAGATGTCCCAGGTGAACGAGGTGGCCGCGCTCTCGCCGCCGGTTTCCTTCATGCGGATGATGTGGCCGTTCACGTTGCCGGGCGAGGTGGCGGCCGTGGGCGCGTCGGTGTAGGCGCGCGGGTTGGCCGCATCCACCGCCGTCTGCGAGGAGCCCGAGGGCTCCACCTTGCGGTTGCTGTTGTTGGTGAGGGTGTAGTACACCTCGCCGGTGACCGGATGCACCGCGCACCACTCGGGGCGGTCCATCTTGGTGGCACCCACCGCGTCGGCGGCCAGGCGCGTGTTGACGCAGATGTCGGCCTGGTCGGCGAACTTGTAGGCGGCGTAGTTGGCGATGGCGCTGTTGCTGAGGGCCAGTTCGATCCACTGGCCGGTGCCGTCGGCGTTGAACTTCGCGACGTACAGCTTGCCGTTGTCCAGGTACTTGTCACCGGCGGCCATGCGGTTGGACGCGTTGGCATCGGCGTTGTCCCAGTTCGCCGCGGACACGAACTTGTAGATGTACTCGCCGCGCGAGTCGTCGCCCATGTACACGGCCAGCGGCTTGCCGCTGGTGCGCAGGCCGAAGGCGCCGCTCTCGTGCGCGAAGCGGCCGAGCGCGGTGCGCTTGCGCGGCGCGACGGCCTTGTCGTAGGGGTCGATCTCGACCATGTAGCCGTACGTGTTCAGCTCGTTGCGGTAGTCGCCGGTGGCGTCCGCCGCGCTCGTCTGGCTGATGTTCCAGCGCGCGTACGGGTCGTCCGTGCCCGCCGTCTCCCAGCCGTGGCGGCTGGCGGCGCCTTGCGCGCGGCCGTAGCGCACCAGGGAGACCACACTCTTCGCGGTGCTGCCGCCACGCGCTGCGTCATCGGCGGCGGCGCGGGTGAAGTAGCCTGCCCAGTTCTCCTCGCCGGTGATCAGCGTGCCCCAGGGCGTGTAGCCGGTGCCGCAGTTGTTGATGGTTCCGCGCGTGTCGGTGCCATTGGGTGAGTACTTCGTCTTCGCCAGCGCATTGCCGCGCAGCGGGCCGTTGATCTGCACCGGCGTGAGCGGCGTCACGCGGCGGTTGTAGGCAGAGTCGCGCACGGTGGCGAACTGGCCATTCGTCTTGCGCACTTCGACGAACGAGACGCCATGCGCAGCGATCTCCTTGTCGGCTTCCGCCGGCGGGCGCGGGTTGGCCGTCACGCCAGCGGCGTGCAGGAACTGGTCGGTGATGGCCTCGTGGTTGATGGCCAGGATGGCGCGTTCGGAGCCCGCCACATCGCGCGCGGTACCGGCGGCGTTCAGGCCGAAGTACTCCATGCCGTCATGATGGTCGCCCGAGCGGTTCTCGAAGCCGGTGTCGGTGCCATCGTTCTTGTGGTCCGGCGTGGCGGCGTTGAGCGGGTCGCCGAGGGCGTAGATGATCTTCGCCGTGTAGCCGGCCGGCACGCTCACCACGTCGGCCACGCTCTTGGCGACGGCGGTGAAGTGGCCCAGGGAGATCGGTGTGCTGCTGCTGCCGCCGCAGCCGGTGAGCGGGAAGCTGCCCAGCACGGCCGCGCCGGCGGTGCCGAGGCCCACGCGCAGCATGTTGCGGCGGGAGAGGCGGGCGTCGACGATGTCCATCAGCGAGGGGTTGTCGCTGCGGTTGCAGTCTTCATCGCCGTGATGGCGCAGTTCCTTCTTGGTGAGCGTGTTCATGCGGGGATGTCCTGCCTTTCGTGGGTTGTCGTTCGGAACAGCCCGCGAGCGTAGGAAGCGCGCATGACACCGGCATGGCGCTGTCGTGACGGAACCGTGACGCGATTCGACAGGGGTGGGGCCGCGTCACCGATCTGCCATCGAATTGCCACCTGGTCGTCATGGCCGTTGTCGACACTGCGCGCAGAAACGCAGGAGCCCTGATGAACGAACTGCCCAACCCCACCCTACCGCTGTCACCCATCTCCCTGCCCAGGGGGTCACTTCATCGCCCGGGTCCGACAGTGGATCCGGCGGGGAGCGGCGGCATCACGGTGGCCTGGGCCCGCACGCAGGACGAAGTCCGCCAGGCCCAGCGTCTGAGGTTCGACGTCTTCGCGGGCGAGATGGGCGCGCGGCTGCAGACGCCGCTGGAAGGCCATGACATCGACCTGTTCGACGACTACTGCGAGCACCTGCTGGTGCGCGACTCGGCCACGCACGAGGTGATCGGCACCTACCGCTTGCTCACCCCGGCACAGGCCCGCCGTGCCGGCAGCTTCTACAGCGACACCGAGTTCGACCTGGTGCGACTGCGGCAGTTGCGCAGCCGCATGGTGGAGCTGGGTCGCAGCTGTGTGCATCCCGATCACCGCCATGGCGGCGTGATCCTCGCGCTGTGGGGTGCGCTGGCCGAATTCATGGTCCGCAACGGTCTCGACACGATGATCGGTTGCGCCAGCATCCCGATGCTGCACAACGGCGCCGTCAGCGGCGACGCGGCCGCCAGCATCTGGCGCCAACTGCGCGAGACGCACCTGGCGCCGATCGAGCATCAGGTGACGCCGCGCCTGGCCTTGCCGGTGGAGCAGCTCGACGACAGCCTGCCGGTGGAGCCGCCCGCGCTGATCCGGGGCTATCTGCGCCTGGGCGCGAAGGTGCTGGGCGCGCCGGCCTGGGACCCGGACTTCAACACGGCCGACCTGCCGATGATGATGCGCATCCAGGATCTGCCGCCGCGCTACCGCAAGCACTTTCTCGGGGCCTGACGCAGGCGCGGGGTGCATCCGCGCCCGGCTTGACGACTGTCAAGACACTGTCACAAACAAGATGAACACTGTCATCAATCCGTCACTCCTTCGTCATGCATGCCCGATACCGCTTCGCTGGCCGTCCCGTTCCTGGACCGTGACCACAGCATCCTGGCCTTCAACCGCCGGGTGCTGGACTGGGCGCATCGTCCCCGGGTGCCGCTGCTGGAGCGGCTGCGCTTCCTGACCATCGTCTCCTCCAACCTCGACGAGTTCTTCGAGGTCCGCTCGGAGCCGCACATCACCGCCGCGCTCGCCGGTGAGCAGAAGGGCGCCTACACGGTGGCCTCGTTCGAACGCGTCGCCGCCGAGGTCCAGCAACTGGTCGCGGCGCAATACCGCCTGTACAACGAAGAGCTGATGCCCGCCCTGGCACGCCAGGGCATCCGCCTGCTGGCGCATGGGGATCGCAATGCCCGGCAACGGGCCTGGGTGCGCGACTACTTCGAGCGTGACGTCCGCCCCTTGCTGGTGCCGGTGGGGCTGGATCCGGCCCACCCGTTCCCGCAGGTGGCCAACAAGTCGCTCAATTTCATCGTGCGTCTGGGTGGCAAGGACGCCTTCGGCCGCGAGAACGAGATCGCCATCGTCAAGGTGCCGCGGGTCCTGCCGCGGGTGATCCGCATGCCGGCCAAGGTGGCGGGCAAGGGCACGGGCCTGGTGCTGCTGTCCAGCGTGATCCGTGCGCATCTGGACACCCTGTTCCCCGGTCGCGAGGTGGGTCAGTTCTCGCAGTTCCGAGTGACCCGCCATTCGGATCTGGCGGTCGACGAGGAGGACGTGCGCAACCTGCGCACGGCCCTGCGCCTGGGCCTGCAGCATCGGCACTACGGCCAGGCGGTGCGGCTGGAGGTGTCGGACGCCTGTGCGCCGGCGCTGTCGGACTTCCTGCTCAAGCAATTCGGCCTGCCGCCGGCGGCCCTGTACCGTGTGCACGGTCCGGTGAATCTCGTGCGCCTGCAGCAGATGGTAGATCTGGTGGAGGCGCCCAAGCTGCTGTTCCCGGCCTTCCGCCCTGCCTATCCCCGCCATCTGGAGGCGGGCCGGTCCATCTTCGAGCAACTGAAGCGCGGCGACGTGATGATCCACCAGCCGTTCGAGAGCTTCGACGGCGTGATGGCCTTCCTGCGCGAGGCGGTCGAAGACCCGGACGTGCTGGCGATCAAGCAGACCATCTACCGCACCGGCGCCCAGAGCGAGATGATGGATCTGCTGCGCGAGGCGGTGCGGCGCGGCAAGGAAGTGATGGTCGTGGTGGAGCTCAAGGCCCGCTTCGACGAGGAAGCCAACATCAACTGGGCCGAGAACCTGGAAGCGGTGGGCGCGCAGGTGGTGTACGGCGTGGTCGGCCTGAAGACGCACGCCAAGATGCTGCTCGTCACGCGTCGCGAAGGGCGGGAGCTGGTGCGCTATGCCCATCTCTCCACCGGCAACTACAACCCGCGCACGGCCCGCCTGTACACCGACATCAGCCAGCTCACGGCCGATGCGAAGCTCACCGCCGACGTGGAACAGGTCTTCGTGCACCTGGCCGGACAGAGCCGCCTGCCGAAGCTGAACCACATCTGGGTGGCGCCCTTTCACCTGCACCGGCGGCTGATCGAGCGTATCGACATGGTAGGCGCCGCGGCGGCCGCTGGCCAGGATGCGCGCATCGTGCTGAAGATGAACGCGCTCACCGACGAGGCGCTGATGCAGGCGCTGGTGCGCGCCGGCCGCCACGGCGTGACCATCGACCTCATCGTGCGCGGCGCCTGCATGCTGCCCGCCGGCGTGCCGGGCCTGACCGAACGCATCCGCGTGCGGTCCATCATCGGCCGCTTCCTGGAGCACTCCCGCGTCTTCTACTTCCGCGCCGGCGAGCAGGAGTGCCTGTACCTCTCCAGCGCCGACTGGATGAACCGCAACATGCTGCGCCGGGTGGAGATCGCCTGGCCGGTGAACGACCCCGTGCTGCGCCAGCGCCTGATCGATGAATGCCTGGTGGCCTACCTGCACGACCACCGCGACGCCTGGGACCTGCAGCCCGATGGCAGCTACCGCCGCGCGCGCGGCGCGGACCAGCCCAACAGCCATGGCGCGCAGAATGCGCTGATGACCCGCTATGCCGCGCCGAACGGCGAGGAAGGAGAGAGATGGACCTGATCCTCTGGCGCCATGCCGAGGCCGAAGACGAGGCCGACGGCCAGCACGACCTGAAACGCGCCCTCACGCCCCGTGGCGAGAAACAGGCCGCGCGCATGGCCGCCTGGCTGGACCGCCACCTGCCCGAGGGTGCGCGCATCCTGTGCAGCCCTGCGCGCCGCTGCGAGCAGACGGCGCTGGCGCTGGGCCGCAAGTTCAAGATCCGGGACGCGCTGGCACCCGGGGGCTCGGTGGATGACCTGCTGGAGGCCGCCCAGTGGCCGCATGCGCGGCAGCTGGTCCTGGTGATCGGGCATCAGCCCACCCTGGGTGAGACGGCGGCCCGGCTGCTGCGCATGGAGGCGGGTGGCTGCTCCATCCGCAAGGGCGCCGCCTGGTGGCTGCGCACGCGTGAACGCGATGGGCAGGAGCAGACGCTGCTGTGGGCGGTGCAGACGCCCGAGACGCTCTGAGTGGCAGCCCTTCGTCCCTGCGTGACGAAGGGCAACCCCCTCAGTCCTTCGCCGGGCGCCCGGTCTTGATCGCAGGCACCGACTGCAGGCAGGTCGCCAGCGCCGAATCGGACATCACGGCCAGCGCCTTCAGGCCGGCGCGCAGCACCTCGCTCTTCTTGGCCGGGCGGCCCAGCTTGGCGGCGCGGGCCTTGAGTTCATCCAGCACGGCGTATTCCGCCTTCGGGATGGTGAAGCTGTCGCGCACGAGCTTGGGCTTCTTGGGCTTGTCCGCCTTGGGGGCTGCCGGCTTGGCGGCCATGGGCTTCGGTGCAGCAGCCTTGGAGGCAGCGGCCTTGACCATGGGCGGGGCCACAACCGGCTTGGCAGGAGCAGGCTTCTTCACGCCGACCTGCTTCGCGGCGGCCTTCTTCACGGCGGCCTTCTTCACGGTGACCTTCTTCGGCGCCGCGGCGCGCGAAGTCTTGGCCGCCTTCGCCTTGGGCGCGGTCTTCACCGGCGCCTTGGCGGCCTTGCGGACTTCTGCCACGGGGCTCGCGGCGGCGGGGCTTGCGGGGGTGTCAGTTGCCATGGTCGGATGCTCCTCTTCTTAAACCGTATAAACAGTATATATCGTTAAGGCTGCGCCGGCCCAGGCCGCCGCAACCCTCGAATCGATTATCCCGTCAGAGCCCGCGCATGGATGATCGTTCCCTCGCTCGTCGCGGGCCGCGTGGCACGCACTTGACGCGCGTCAACCGGATGCGCTGCGTGGCGTCGACAGTCATGGTTCGGGCCGGCGCGGTTGCGGCAAGGCCGGCGTCGGTCCAGACCTCGAAAGGAGAACGAACTTGATCAAGCAGGATGCCGTGGCGTCCCTGGGCGAGCAGCGGCTGCTGCGGCCCGCGCGGCTGCGCGAGGCGCTCAAGGCCAATGACCGGCTCAAGCTGGTGCTCACGCTGCTGCAGGCCGGTGCGTCCCACGCGCAGGCGCCGCAGGAGCCGGTGCCGGATCTCGCGCGCGAGATCGGCGCCACCGACATCGACCGCTGGGAAGACCCGGCCTGGCTGCGCAACCTGCCGGGCGCCTTCACCCTCGGCACGGCCGGCCTGCACGCGCCGGAGCTGCCACGGCTGATGGCCCGTCTGCGCACCGACCTGCAGGCCATGGCGGCGCCGTTGCTGGACGAGGCGGCCGCCGGCCTGGCCGAGCGCGTGAGCACCTGGTCGGCGCGGCTCGACAGTCTCGCGGCCCCCTTCCTCGCGCTGGCCGATCTGGCCTCGCTGGTGCACGGGCGGCGAGCCGATGGCGACAGCCTGCACCTGCTGGTGATGGACCTCCATCGCGCGCTGAACGGTCTCGCCGCCGAACTGAGCACACGCCTGGTGGAGGGCGCGCATGTCTGGCAGCTCGCCCCGGACGGCGCCGACGAGCCGCGCGTGGCGGCGTTCATGCGCGGCCTTTCCCGCACGGCGCCGCTGAAGCTGGATCACCCGGGCCTGGAGACTTCGGCCACCCGTGACGGCGAGCGGCTGCTGATCCAGAACGACATCGGCACCAGCGATGCCCACGTGCTGGTCGTGCAGGTGGAGGCCAACCGCATCACCGTCACCTACTCGGATCTGCACCGCCAGCGCTTCGCCTTCTTCCAGGACCTGCTGGCCGAGGCGGGCGCGCAATGGACGAAGGCCGAGTCCCGCACCACCCCTGGCCTGAACGAGGGCGCGGCCTACACCCTGGGTACCGCCACCTTCACGGCGGCGGACGAGAAGGCCCTGTGCGAGCGGCTGGAGGCCCTGGCGTCGCGCATCGTGTTCGTGATCGACTGGAACCGTGCGCGCAAGCGGCTCGTGCCCCTGGTGGGCAAGGCCTCGGCCGTGGCCGTGCTGCGTGAGGCCGCGCGGCGCGAAGTGGGCCACATCGCGTGGCTGAAGGCGGGCGCCGACCGGCTGGTGTGGAACGCCATGAGCGGCCAGGCCGACGCCGACTTCCGGCTCGGTGACCGGCTCGACGATGTGCTGCCCGAGGCGGCCGCGCGCGACTACCTGGTGCAGGTGCTGGCGCTCGCCTGGGACGCCGCTCAGCGGCGCCTGCCCGATGCTTATGTGGCCGACGAGGCGAGACTGCTGCTGACCCGTTGCCTCGCCGGGCGCCACATGGGCTTCGGCCTGCTGCAGGAGCACGCGGCCCTGTGCCACGCGCTGGCCGCTGGCCTGCTGGAGGCCCTGGAGCAGGGCTGGGAACAGGATGCGGCTGCCGTGGCCCGCCTCGCGCTGCGTGCCAAGGACTGGGAGCGCTCCGCCGACGAGCTGGTGGAGCGGGCCCGCGCCCACGCGGAGCGGCAGCCGCGCTGGCAGTCCTTCACGCGCCTGCTGGAGGAAGCCGACGACATTGCCGACGCGCTGGAGGAAGCGGCCTTCGTGCTGAGTGTCATCGGCGAAGGCCATCACAAGGGCTGGACGGACGAAGTGCGGCAGCTGCTGCGGGCGCTGGCCGGCACGGTGATGGGCGCGATGGAAGACCATGTGCGCGCCGTCGCGGTGGCCGCCGGCCTGGGCGAGGGCAGCGACGCGGCGGATCATGGCGACTACCTCGATGCCCTGTGGCGCGTGCTGCAGGCCGAGCGCCTCGGCGATGAACTGCACCGGCAGCTGCGGCGCGTGGCCGCCAGCGCGTTGCAGGACGCGCCTTCGCTGGTGCTTTGCAACGAGTTGGCCCAGGCGCTGGAGTCGGCCTCGGACGGGCTGCTGTCATTCGGCTTCCGGCTGCGCGACCATGCCTTCCGCAGCCTGGTGGTCACGCGATGAGCCGGCCCGCACGCCCCTGGACCATCGGGTGCGGCACGAACGAGGGGCCACCCCCGCCCGCGCAGGCCATCGGCGGCAAGGCACACAATCTGGCGCGCATGGCGGCGCTGGGCCTGCCGGTACCGCCGGCCTTCGTGCTCGGCACCGACTGGTGCGGCCGCGGCGACACCCTCACGCCCGCCGAATGGGCCGAGCCGCTGCGCGCGCTGGAGTCCGCCTGCGGCCTGCGCGTCGGCGATGCGCGGCGGCCCCTGCTGCTGTCGGTGCGATCGGGCGCGCCCGTGTCGATGCCGGGCATGATGGAGACGCTGCTGAACATCGGGTTGTGTGATGTCACGGTGCCCGGCCTGCTGCGCCTGACGGGCGATCCGCGCCTGGTGTGGGATTCCTACCGCCGGCTCGTGTCGGGCTATGGCGAAGTCGTGCTTGGCGTGCCGGCGGCGGCCTTCGAGGCGGACCTCGCGGCCATCGCGGGCGGCGTGGCCGAGCGGGCGCTGGACTTCGCCCAGCTGCGCGCGCTGACCCGTCGACACCAGGAGACCCTGGCGCATGCCGGCACCCCGTTCCCGCAGGATCCGGGCGAGCAGCTGGCGGGTGCCATCCGCGCGGTATTCGACTCGTGGCAGAGCGCCCGCGCGGTCGCCTACCGGCGCCTCCGGGACCTGCCGGATGCCATGGGCACGGCCGTGACCGTGCAGCGCATGGTGTTCGGCAACGCGGGCGGCATGTCCGGCGCGGGGGTCGGCTTCACCCGCCATCCGTCCACCGGCGAGCCGGTGCCCTGGGTGGACTTCCTCCTGCATGCGCAGGGCGAAGACGTCGTCTCGGGCCGCCGCACGGCGCACGGGCATGACGAGCTGGCCGTGCGTGCGCCTGCGGTCTGGGCCGCGTTGCGTGACGCCCTCGGCCGGCTGGAGCATGAGTTCCGCGACATGCAGGATTTCGAGTTCACGGTGCAGGCCGGCAAGCTGTACCTGCTGCAGACGCGCAACGGCAAGCGCACGCCGCTGGCCCATGCGCGCATCACGCTCGACCTGCTGCGTGAGGGCCTCCTCTCCCGTGAAGAAGCTCGCGCGCGCACGCGGGAGCTGCGCGCGGAAGACCTGCAGCGGCATCGCGTCGCCGCTTCCGACGGCGCGCAGGCCAACCTGCTGGCGCGTGCCACCAGCGCCTGCACCGGCGTGGCTTCGGGCAGCATCGCGCTGGACGAGGCGGCGGCGAAGCGCGCGCACGATGCCGGCCGGCCCGCCATCCTGGTGCGCGAGACGGCCGAGACCGCCGATATCGCCGCGCTGGACCACGCGGCCGGCCTGCTCACGGCGCGCGGCGCGCGCACCTCGCATGCGGCCGTGGTGGCGCGCCAGCTTGGCAAGGTCTGCCTGGTCGGCTGCCCGGGCCTGGAGATCGACATGGCCCGGCAGCGTGTGCGCCTGGGTGGCCGTGAACTGCTGGCCGACGACGTGATCACGCTCGATGGCGACGAAGGCGGCGTCTATCTCGGCCTGGTGCAGTCGGTGGTGGAGACCGAGCAGGATCTGCTGAATGGCTTGCTGGCCTTGCGCGCCGGCCCGCCCTGATCCGCCAGGGCGGTGGCTCAGGCCACCGCGAAGGCCCAGGGTGTCTTCTGCCAGGCGACCACTTCCTCGCGCAGCAGGTGGGCCGACTGCGGGTACTGGCGCGCCCATTCCGGCTTCACGCTCATCGTCACCTCGCGCTCGCCCGCGCGGATGCGCAGGCCGCTGAGGTCCGGGTCGCGCCGGGCGTGACACAGGATGACGGCGAGGCGCAGGCACAGCAGCTGGTGCATGAACAGCTCGTCGTCGAAGTCCACCTCCAGCTTGCGCAGCTTGCCGCGGTGGCCCAGCACCAGCAGGCTCAGGCGGTGCAGCTCGGGCTGGGCGAAGCCCAGCGCATCCACGTTGTCGAGGATGTAGGCCCCGTGCTTGTGGTAGTCGCTGTGCGAGATGAGGCTGCCGATCTCGTGCAGCCGCGCGGCCCAACCGAGCTTGCGCTCGTGGCGCTGCAGCTCCGGCGTGGCTTCAGCACCGCGCAGGTCGCGCAGCAGCTGGCGCGCCACGCGGGCCACGCGCTCGCCCTGGCCGGCATCCACCTCGAAGCGGGTGGCCAGGCGCTGGATGGTGGCGTCGCGCACGTCGGTCTCGGCGTGCTCGCGGTCCAGCATGTCGAACAGCACACCCTGGCGCAGCGCGCCCACGGCGGGCTGCATGCGGTCGATGCGCAGCAGGTCGAACAGCGCCCGCAGCACGGCCAGTCCGCCGCCGATGACCGGGCGCCGGTCGTCCTTCAAGCCCAGCAGGCGCACCCGGTCGCTGGAGCGGGCCGCCAGCAGCTGGTCGCGCAGCCAGTCCAGGCCGGTGCGCGTGATGAAGCCCGGTTCATGGCCGGCGGCCCACAGCACGTCGCCTACGGCGCCGATGGTGCCGCTGGAGCCATAGGCCACGTCCCACGCGCCGGGCGTGTACAGGTTGAGGGCCTCGTCCAGCACCGCCTGTGCCGCGATCTCCGCGCGTTCGAACGCGGCGGCTGTGAACTGGCCGTCGCCGAAATACTTCATGGACCACGCCACGCTGCCGACCCGGTAGCTCTCCATCGTGCCGGCCACGTACTGCCGGCCCAGGATCAGCTCCGTCGACCGGCCGCCGATGTCCACCACCAACCGGCGCTCGTCCGACTGCGGCAGCAGGTGCGCCACGCCCTGGTAGATGAGGCGCGCTTCCTCGCGGCCGGAGATCACGTCGATCGGGAAGCCCAGGATCTGGCGGCCGCGATCCAGGAACACATCCCGATTGCGCGCTTCGCGCAGCGTCTGGGTGGCGACGGCGCGCACCTGCCGCGGCTTGAAGCCGGCCAGTCGCTCGGAGAAGCGGGCCAGGCAGGCCCAGCCGCGCTCCAGCGCCTCCAGCGTGAGGTTGCGGGCTTCGTCGAGGCCGTTGCCCTGGCGCACCGTCTCCTTCAGGTACTCGACCCGCTGGACCTGCCCGTGGTCGACGCGCCCGATCTCCAGCCGGAAGCTGTTGGAGCCGAGGTCGATGGCGGCGAGCAGGGTACCGTCTTGCATGCGGGGCGCGGGGGTGGGAGCGGGGTCGCGGCCAGCATAGCACCGCGCCCGGGGCGCCGCGCGCTGCGGCCGGCGCTCAACCCACAACGCGGCCATCGGCGGTCAGCAAGGTCTGGGTCACGAAGGTGGCGCTGCGCCGCTGCTCGTTGAAGGCGACGCGGTAGCCGCCCACATCCATCTCGGCGCGGCGCTGGAAGGCGGCCAGCACGCTCTGCCGCGTCAGGGCGCCGTCGATCTTCTGCAGCACCTCGAAGGTGTAGCGCGCGGCGATGAAGCCCGCCAGGCTCAGGGCCACCGGCGGTTCGTCGAACAGCCTGGCCATCACCTCGCGGTAGCGGCGTACCACCGGCAGCGAGGCCGTGACCATGGGCACCGCCTGGGTGGCGATGATGGGCGTGGTGCGGCCGCCGCCCATCTGCGTCACGGTCTGCAGGTTGACGTCCGCGAGCGCGATCACATAGCGCTGGCGCGACTGCCGGTCCAGGCCCTGGGTGAACTGCACCAGCTCGGGCGTTCCACCCACGAACAGCAGCAGCGCCGGACTGCCGGGCCCCAGGCCCTGGCCCAGGCGCGACAGGTCGCCCGTGTTGCGGAAGGGGACCATGCGCAGCTTGAGTTCCGCCGCGCTGCGGGCCACGTCGTCGCGGGACAGGTCATGCTCGCGCGCCGAGGCGAACACGGCGCCGACCTCGCTCACGCCGATCACGGAGAGCGATTTCAGGGCATGCGCGATCTGATCCTGCCGGGAAGCGAAGATCGGGAAGGTGCGGTCGTCGGCCTCGACGCTGGCGTTCTGCAGCCATGGCGCCACATGGGCCATGGCCTGGGCGTCCTGCCGCAGCAGCGCGGTGAGCTGCGTCGCCACCGGGTCGCTGACAGTGCCGCTCAGGGCAATGCAGGCTTCGTTGTCCTTCAGCTCCTGCCAGGCCTTGCGGATGGAGGCGGGCGTGCCGTCCACCTCCACGTTCAGGTGCTGCACCGGCCGGCCGCGCAGGCCGCCACGGGCGTTGATGTCCTGCCAGGCGGCGCGCGAGCCGATCAGGAAGTCCTTGGCCACGTCCTGCTCCTGCGGGGACGCGTCGAAGACCTGGGCCACCACGACCGGCCGCTGGCGCGCCTGCGCCAGCACGGGAAAGGGGGTACCCGCGGCCAGGCCGGCCGCGAGCAGGGTGCGGCGACGCATCAGCGGCGGGGCGGCATCAGCACGCGGTCGACCTTGTGCACCACGCCGTTGGTGGCCAGGATGTCGGCCTTCTCGACCATGGCGTCCTCCACGGTGACGAACTGGCCGGCGCGGGCCAGCGCCAGGTTGGCGCCCTGGGCGCTCTTTACGTTGCCGGGCTTGACCTCGGCGGCGGTCACCTTGGCGGGGACGACGTGGTAGGCGAGCACGGCCTTCAGCTGGGCCGGGTCCTTGCCCAGGGCTTCCATCGTCTTGGCCGGCACGGCCTTGAAGGCATCGTTGGTGGGCGCGAACAAGGTGACCGGGCCGGCGGCCTTCAGGGTGTCGGCCAGGCCGGCCTGCTGCACCAGGCCGTTCAGCGTGCTCAGTTGCGGATCGCGGGCGATGGTGTCGGCCACGGAAGCGGGGCTGCTGCCGGGCTGGCTGGCGCAGGCGGCCAGCAGCAGGGCGGCCGGGATGAGGGCGAGAAGACGGCGGTTCATGGGGTTCCTCCGGTTGGGTTGGGTTTGCGGCCGGAGGTTAGGGAAGGGGCGTGACAGGGGCGTGACGGTTGCGTGACGCCTGCGAGGGAGTGACGGAGCGGCCGACATGTCACCGCGCTGTCACACAACGGTCTTAGAGTCCGGCGCAATCGATCCCCAACCCCAGAGGTGACTGAATGATTTCCAGCTATCGCATCGCGACCCTCGGCCTGGCCGCCCTGGCCTTCGCGGCCACCGCTTCTGCCCAGGACGTGACGGGCGCCGGCGCGACCTTCCCGGCGCCGCTGTACGCCAAGTGGGCCGCCGACTACAACAAGGCGACCGGCGTCAAGATCAACTACCAGTCGGTCGGCTCGGGTGCCGGCATCCGCCAGATCGACGCGAAGACGGTCGCCTTCGGTGCCTCCGACATGCCGCTGAAGGACGAGGAACTGGCCAAGAAGGGCCAGATCCAGTTCCCCACCGTGATCGGTGGCGTGGTCCCCGTGGTCAATATCCGCGGCATCGCGCCCGGCCAACTGCGGCTCACGGGTCAGGTGCTGGGTGACATCTACCTGGGCAAGATCACCAAGTGGAGCGACGCCGCCATCAAGGCGATCAACCCCGGCGTGAACCTGCCGGATGACGCGATCGCCGTCGTGCGCCGTGCCGATGGCTCGGGCACCACCTTCATCTTCACGAACTACCTGTCCAAGGTGAACGCCGAGTGGAAGGCCAAGGTGGGCGAGGGCACCGCCGTCAACTGGCCCACGGGTGCGGGTGGCAAGGGCAACGAGGGCGTGGCCGCGTTCGTGGGCCGCCTGCCCAACTCCATCGGCTACGTGGAATACGCCTACGTCAAGCAGAACAAGATGACGTACACGCTGATGCAGAACCGCGACGGCCAGTTTGTCCAGCCCAGCGACACGGCCTTCAAGGCGGCCGCCGCCGGCGCGGACTGGGCGAAGACCTTCTACCAGATCACGACCGACCAGCCGGGCAAGGAAGCCTGGCCCATCACCAACCCGACCTACATCCTGATGCACAAGGTGCAGGACAAGCCGGCGGACGCGGTGGCCACGCTGAAGTTCTTCGACTGGGCGTTCAAGAATGGCGACAAGACGGCCGATGACCTCGACTACGTGCCCATGCCCGCCAGCGTGAAGGCGCAGATCGAGAAGCTGTGGCAGACCGAGCTGAAGGATGCTTCCGGCAAGCCCATCGCCTACCGCTGATCGTCGTCCGCAAGCAGACTGAAAGAGGGAGGGGCCCGCGTGTCCTCTACACTTCCGGCCGGAAAGGCCCCCATGGACATGATGCCGCGAGCCACCTCCCGCACGCCGCCACCGGCGCGTGGCGCGGGCTCCGGTGCGCTCATGGATCGATTGTTCGGCTGGGCGGCCAAGGCTGCGGCCATCCTCACGCTGTCGCTGCTGCTGGGCATCCTCGCGTCGCTGGTCGTGGGCGCCTGGCCGGCCATCAGCAAGTACGGCCTCTCCTTCCTGACCAGCACGGTCTGGGACCCGGTCGCCGAGGAGTTCGGCGGCCTGGTCATGATCTACGGCACCCTCGCCACCTCGTTCATCGCGCTGCTGATCGCGGTGCCGGTGAGCTTCGGCATCGCGCTGTTCCTGACCGAGCTGTCCCCCGCGTGGCTCAAGCGCCCGCTGGGCACGGCCATCGAGCTGCTGGCCGCCGTGCCCTCGATCGTCTATGGCATGTGGGGCCTGCTGGTCTTCGGTCCCATCCTGGCGAAGTACGTCCAGCAGCCGCTGCAGTCAGTGTTCGGCAACGTGCCGCTGCTGGGCACGTTCTTCTCCGGGCCGCCGGTGGGCATCGGCATCCTGTCGGCCGGGATCATCCTGGCCATCATGATCATCCCGTTCATCGCGGCCGTGATGCGTGACGTGTTCGACGTCACCCCGCCCATGCTCAAGGAGTCCGCCTACGCGCTCGGCTCCACCACCTGGGAGGTGATGTGGAAGGTCGTGCTGCCCTACACCAAGAGCGGCGTCGTGGGCGGCATCATGCTCGGGCTGGGCCGCGCGCTGGGGGAGACGATGGCAGTGACCTTCGTCATCGGCAACTTCAACCAGCTCGACTCGCTCAGCCTGTTCCAGGCCGCCAACAGCATCACCTCCGCCCTGGCCAACGAGTTCGCCGAGGCCTCCACCGGCCTGCACCAGGCGGCACTGATCTACCTGGGCCTGGTGCTGTTCTTCATCACCTTCGTGGTGCTGTCCCTGTCCAAGCTGCTGCTGGCCCGCCTGCAGCGCAACGAAGGAACCAAGTCATGAGCGGCACCGGCGCCCGACTGATGGCCGCGGCCGACGCCCAGGCCGCGCGCGAAGCCAAGTTCATGGCGCGCAAGCGCGTGAACAAGATCGCCCTGGCGCTCTCGCTGGCGGCCATGGCCTTCGGCGTGTTCTGGCTGATCTGGATCCTGCTGGAGACCATCCTCCTGGGGGTGGGGGGCCTGAGCGTCGCCACGTTCACGCAGAACACGCCGCCGCCGAACGAGGCCGGCGGCATCCTGAACGCCATCTGGGGCTCCTTCCTGATGGTGATGCTGGCCACCTTCGTGGGCACGCCCATCGGCATCATGGCCGGCATCTACCTGGCCGAGTACGACGTGAAGGGCTGGCTGGGCGTGACCACGCGCTTCGTCAACGACATCCTCCTGTCGGCGCCCTCCATCGTGATCGGCCTGTTCGTCTACGCGGTGGTGGTGGCGCGCTTCAAGCAGTTCTCCGGCTGGGCGGGCGTGATCGCCCTGGCCCTGATCGTGATCCCGGTGGTGATCCGCACCACCGAGAACATGCTGATGCTGGTGCCTTCCGCGCTGCGAGAGGCCGCCTATGCGCTGGGCGCGCCGAAGTGGAAGGTGATCGTCAAGATCACGCTGCGCGCGGCGCGTGCCGGCGTGGTCACCGGCGTGCTGCTGGCCGTCGCCCGGATTGCCGGCGAGACGGCGCCGCTGCTCTTCACCGCCCTCAACAACCAGTTCTTCAGCACCAACATGAACGAGCCGATGGCCAGCCTGCCGGTGACCATCTTCAAGTTCGCGATGAGCCCGTACGAGAACTGGCAGCACCTGGCCTGGGCCGGCGTGTTCCTGATCACGCTGGCCGTGCTGGGCCTGAACATCCTCGCCCGCGTCCTGACCCGCAACAAGATCTAGGCCCGACATGGAATCGACCTCCGCCACCAAGACCGCGCCCGCCAAGCTGAGCGTGCGCGACCTGAACTTCTACTACGGCAAGTTCCATGCGCTCAAGGGCATCAACATGGACATTCCGGAGAAGAAGGTCACCGCCTTCATCGGTCCCTCGGGCTGCGGCAAGTCCACGCTGCTGCGCACCTTCAACCGCATGTACGAGCTGTACCCCGAGCAGCGCGCCGAGGGCCAGATCGTGCTGGACGGCGAGAACCTGCTCACGTCCAAGAAGGATGTGGCGCTGATCCGCGCCAAGGTCGGCATGGTGTTCCAGAAGCCCACGCCGTTCCCGATGTCCATCTACGACAACATCGCCTTCGGCGTGCGCCTGTTCGAGAACCTGTCGGACGCCGACATGGACGAGCGCGTCGAGTGGGCGCTGCGCAAGGCGGCGCTGTGGGAGGAAGTCAAGGACAAGCTGCAGCAAAGTGGCTCCGGCCTGTCCGGTGGCCAGCAGCAGCGCCTGTGCATCGCGCGCGGCATCGCCATCAAGCCCGAGGTGCTGCTGCTCGACGAGCCGTGCTCCGCGCTGGACCCCATCTCCACCGGCAAGATCGAGGAGCTGATTGCCGAGCTGAAGGACGACTACACCGTGGTCATCGTCACCCACAACATGCAGCAGGCGGCACGCGTCTCGGACTACACCGCCTACATGTACCTCGGCGACCTGATCGAGGTGGGCGAGACGGAGCAGATCTTCTTCAAGCCCAAGCGCCAGGAGACCGAGGACTACATCACCGGCCGCTTCGGCTGAGCTGTCACACCCAGGGGGACCCATGCCAGAAAAACACCTGTCCACGCAGTTCGACTCCGAGCTGAACAGCCTGTCGTCGCGGGTCATGGAGCTCGGCGGCCTGGCCGAGTCGCAGATCCGCCAGGCCGTCTATGCGCTGGCGCAGTTCAACGGCGACGCCGCCCGCAAGGTGGTGGAGACCGAGGTGCGCGTCAACGCGATGGAGGTCGAGATCGACCGCGAGCTGGCCTCCGTGATCGGCCGCCGCCAGCCGACCGCGCGCGACCTGCGCCTGCTGATGGCGATCTCCAAGACGACGGCCAATCTCGAGCGCGTGGGCGACGAGGCCGAGAAGATCGCCCGCATGGTGATCTCCATCATCGACAAGAGCGGATCCGTCCGTGCGCTGCCGTCGACCGAGCTGCGCGTGGCGGCCGATCTGGCCTCCGACCAGCTGCGCAAGGCGCTGGACGCCTTCGCGCGGCTCGACGTCTCGGCCGCGGTCGCCATCCTGCGCGGCGACGACCTGCTCGACGAGGAGTTCGATGGCTTCGTGCGCAAGCTCATCACCTACATGATGGAAGACCCGCGCACCATCTCGCCCAGCCTCGACCTGCTGTTCGTGGCCAAGGCGATCGAGCGCATCGGCGACCACGCGAAGAACATCGCCGAGTTCATCATCTACGTGGTCAAGGGCGCCGACGTGCGGCACCTGCCGCTGGAGTCGATCCAGGCGGCCATCGAGTGAAGGCGACGTGAAGCACCTGCCCCGCATCCTGATCGTGGAGGACGAGCCGGCCATCGCCGAGCTGGTCGCGGTCAACCTGCGCCACAACGGCATGGCGCCTTTGTGGGCGGAGGACGGCGAAGCCGCCCAGCGCGAGATCGATGCCGTGCTGCCGGACGCCATCCTGCTCGACTGGATGCTGCCCGGCCAGAGCGGCCTGGCGCTGGCGCGCAAGTGGCGCGCCGACGCCCGCACGCGCGGCGTGCCCATCCTCATGCTCACCGCCCGTGGCGACGAGCCCGACAAGGTGGCCGGCCTCGATGCCGGCGCCGACGACTACATCACCAAGCCCTTCTCCACGCAGGAACTGCTGGCGCGCATCCGTGCCGTGCTGCGCCGGCGTGCGCCAGACCGGGTGGAGGACACGGTGAGCATCGCCGAGCTGCAGCTCGATGCCGCGGCCCATCGCGTGTCGTGGCAGGGCCGTCCGGTGAAGGTGGGGCCGACGGAGTTCAAGCTGCTGCACTTCCTGATGAAGCACCCGGAGCGCGTGCACAGCCGCCAGCAGCTGCTGGACAAGGTCTGGGGCGACCACGTGTTCATCGAGGAGCGCACGGTCGACGTGCACGTGAAGCGCCTGCGCGAGGCCCTGGGCCCGCAGGCGGGCGTGCTGGTGGAGACGGTGCGCGGCGCCGGCTACCGCATCACGGCCCAGCCGGCCAACGCCTCGCGCGTGGCGGCCTGACAGCGGTGCCCCTGTCCTGGGGCATCACAATCGTGGAATGACCGCGCGCCTGATCGCCTTCACCCTGTGCCTCGTGGTCGGTGGCGCCACGGGCTGGTGGGTGGCAGGGGACACTGGCGCCGAACTGGGTCTGGCCGTCGGGGCCGTGGCCTGGTTCGCGCTGGAGAGCCTGCGCGGCCTGCGCGTGCTGCGCTGGCTGCGCGACGGTGACATCCGCAACACGCCTTCGGTGGGCGGCCTGTGGGGCCAGGCCGCGGACCGCATGCGGCGCGGCCTGGTTGCCCGCGAGCGCGCCACGACCGAGGCCCACCGGCGGCTGGAGGACTTCCTCGATGCCATCCGCCGCTCGCCGAATGGCGTGGTGCTGCTCGATGCCGCCGGTCGCATCGAATGGCTCAACGAGACGGCAGCCGGCCAGTTCGGGCTGGACACCGAGCGCGACCTGCAGCAGCACGTGCTCAACCTCGTGCGCGATCCGGACTTCGCGGCCTACTACCACGGCGCCAGCTTCGGCGAGGACGTGAGCCTCGCGGCGCCCGGCAGTTCACCCTCGCGGCCGCGGCGCCTGTCGGTCCACCTGCACCCCTACGGCGAGGGCCGCATGATGCTGCTGGCCCGCGACGTCACCGCGGTGGAGCAGGCCGAGGCCATGCGGCGTGACTTCGTGGCCAACGTCTCGCACGAGATCCGAACCCCCCTGACCGTGCTGTCGGGCTTCATCGAGACGCTGCAGAGCCTGGACCTGCCGGCCGAGGACCGGCGGCGCTACCTGGGCCTGATGGGCCAGCAGGCGCAGCGCATGCAGACGCTGGTGAATGACCTGCTCACCCTGTCGCGGCTGGAGGGCAGCCCGCTGCCGGGCAGCACGGACTGGACGCCCGCCGCCACCCTGGTGGCACAGTGCGAACAGGAGGCCCGTGCGCTCGCGGCGGCCTCCGGCAAGTCGCTCGATCTCCGGTTCGTGCCGGCGCCGGCGGTGCAGCTCGGGGGCGCGCCGCATGAACTGCAGAGCGCCCTGTCCAACCTGGTGAGCAATGCCGTGCGCTACACGCCCGCGGGCGGGCGCATCGAGGTGCTGCTGCGGCTGCTCGATGGCGGCCGCCTGGAACTGGCCGTGCGCGACACCGGCCCGGGCATCGCGCCCGAGCACATCCCTCGCTTGACCGAGCGCTTCTACCGCGTGGACCGCAGCCGCTCGCGCGAGACTGGCGGCACCGGGCTGGGCCTCGCCATCGTCAAGCATGTGGTGCAGCGGCATGGTGGCGAGCTGCGCATCGACAGCACGCCCGGCCAGGGCTCCACCTTCGCCATCACGATGCCGGCTGTGCGTGTGCGGGCGCCCCAGGTGGCGGCCAGCGCCGAGCGGCCCGCCACAGAATCACAGGCAGGATGAGCGCCAGCAGCGCCAGCGAGACAGTGGCCGCGATCCAGAAGGCGGCCGGCGTATGCATCGCGGCCCAGGGGCCGATGCCCACATAGGCCAGCAGGTAGCCGCCGCCCAGGCCCACGCCCCACAGCAGCAGGCTGTACAGCACCAGCGGCAGCACCGCGACGCGGTAGCAACGCAGCACGAACACGCACAGGCCCTGCGTGGCATCCCCCAGGTGGAACAGGGCCAGCCAGCCGAGCAGGCCGGTGGCCACGGCCACCACCGCCGGATCCGAGGTGTAGATGGCGGCGATGCCGTGCCGCGTGAGGGCCAGGGTCGCTGCCATCGCCACCGCCAGCGTCAGCCCGATGCGAAAGCCGGTGCGGATGACCGCGCGCGCCTGCTTGGGCTGGCCGGCGCCGAGCCAGTAGCTCACGCGCGCGCTGGTGGCGATGGCCAGCGACAGCGGCGTCATGAACATCACCGCGGCCAGGTTGCTCACGATCTGGTGCGCGGCGGCCGCCACCGTGCCCTGGCGCGAGACGAACAGCGCCATCAGGGTGAACGAGGTGACCTCCACCATGATGGTCAGGCCGGCCGGCACGCCGATGCGCGCGAAGCGGCCGATGGCGGCCCAGTCCGGCGGCTCGATCCGCGACCAGATGGCGTAGGGCCGGTACAGGTCATCGGTGCGCAGCAGCCAGACGGCGACCACCAGCAGGGCGATGCTCACGACCACCGTGGCCCACGCGCAGCCCACGGCGCCCATGGCCGGCAGGCCCAGCCCGCCGAAGGCGAACCAGATGGTCAGCGGCACCTTCAGGCCCAGCGAGCCGATCTGCAGCCAGGTCACGATCTTCGGCTTGCCCAGGCTCTGGTTGAGCGTGCTGTACATGCGGAAGAGCAGCGCGGCCGGCAGGGCCAGCGCGAGCACGGCGAGGTAGCGGCGTACCTCGCCCTGCAGCGCGAGCGGCACGCCGGTGGCGTCGAGCAGGAAGCCGGGTGCCAGCAGGCCGGCCACGCCGGCGATGGACGCGATGGCGGCCAGGTACAGCGCCTGCCGGACCGAACGGCCGAGCGCGGCCTCGTGCCCGCGGCCAGCGCCATGCAGCTCGGCCCACACGGGCAGCAGGGCCTGCAGGATGCCCATCATCGCGACGAACACCGTGATGTACACGGCCGAGCCCACCGAAAGGGCCGCCAGGGCCTCGGGCGCATAGCGCCCGGCGACGATGGTGTCGGTCATGCCGTAGGCCATCACGGCCAGCTGACCGGCGAGGACCGTGCCCGCGTGGCGGGCGATCACCCCACGCTCCGACATCAGCGTGCCGCCCGGCGGTAGAGCACGAGGTTGTCGGAGGCGTCGGTGGGGCGGCGGACGGTGGCCACCGGCAGCCAGGTGTCGGCACCCAGCACGGCGGCGACGGCCGGCTGCGCATCCGGCGTGACTACCAGCCACGGGCAGCGCGGCGTGCGCGAGGGCGCGTGCAGCTCGCGGCCGGCATGCGCGCGCAGCGCGGCGAGCTGGGCGCGGGACAGGCCCAGCACCTCCACGCAGCCTGGCGGCGTCATGAGCTGGCCGAGCCGCTGCACCACCGGCCGGTAGCTGCGCGCGTAGTCCAGCACCGGCAGCCACAGCGTCATCACCAGCAGCCAGCCCAGCGTGGCCCCGCCGGCCGGCAGCACCAGGCTCTTCCACAGCGCCTCGGGGTGGCGGCTGGTGCGCCAGCGCACGAGCCAGAGCCAGGCCAGGGTGGCGGCCAGCGCCAGCAGGAAGGGCAGCAGGGCGAACTCCGGCACGAAGCCGGGGGCGAGCCGCGCGACGTTGGCGGCCGGCTTGGCCGGCACGCCGGTCTGCAGCGAGATCCAGATCACCCAGATGACCAGCGCGCAGAAGCTGAAGAACAGCAGCGTGAACCAGTCGATCAGGGCCGACACGCTGCGCTTGAAGGTGGGCAGCGCCAGGGCCGCCAGCGTGGCCAGCGCCGGCAGGCCCAGCAGCAGCGCACGGTCCGGGCTGGGCGACAGCAACGCCGTGCCCAGCGCCACGAGCGCGAACCACAGCGGCAGCGCCAGGTGGCGCCGGCGCAGCTGGCCGCGCCAGCGCCAGGCCGTGTACAGGGCCAGCGGCCACGCCGGCCAGGTGAACCACACGAGCAGCCGCGCGAGCGACTGCCACTCGCGCGGGGGGCCGCTGATGCTGGCCAGGCGCCAGTGCCAGGCGTCGGTGGCCACGGCCGCCAGCGCGGCCACGGCAGCGACCGCCAGCACGGCCGCGGCGGCGCGCCGGGGCGTGAGGCCGGTGGCGTCGGACGGCGGATCCAGGAGCAGGGTGAGGGCCCCGCCCAGCGCGAACAGGGTGCCCATGGCGGGCGCACCGCTCAAGGCCAGGCCGATCAGGCCCGCGGCCAGCGTGGCGAGCGGCACCGCGCTTCGATAGGGCAACGCGGCCAGCCCGTGGAAGGCGAGGGCGGTGAAGCCGAGCTGCGCCAGCGAAGGCGTGGTCTCGTGCGAGAGCTGCGCCAGGCCGAAGCAGGCCACCAGGGCCAGCAGGCCGGCGTCGGCCAGCGCGCGTGCATAGTCGGTGGGGTGGGCCTCGCCGCCGAAGGCAAAGGGCACGGGCTGGGCGCCGGGCGTGCGCGCGAGGTAGTAGACGGCATACCAGGTGGCCAGCAGGGTGGCCACCAGCAGGGCGATGAAGGGCAGGCGGGCGGCGAGCGCTGCGTCGAGACCGGCGGGGGCCAGCTGCACGGCCCATGCCCCCAGCCAGTAGGGCAGCAGGGCGTCGAACTCGGGTGGCAGACCCAGCAGCGTGGGGGCGAGCCAGTCGGCGCGGCCATCGGCCAGCTCCAGCATGTAGCCCAGCGTGGCGATGTCGGCGTTCTTCCAGGGGCCGCGGCCGATGAAGCCGGCCAGCACGTAGGCCGCGCACAGCAGCAGCAGCGCCGTGCGCGGCAGGCGGCGCACGGCGCTCTGGGCAACGATGGCGGGCGTCGGCTGGTTCACGCGCTGGGAGTGTGCCGCAGTTTCCGGCGCGGCACGGCAGTTGGCGTCACGGAAAAAAAAGGCCGCCCCTGCGGGCGGCCTTGAGGGACTGGAGAACGCGTTTTCTTACTTGGCGCCGGTCTTGCCGAACTTCTTGAAGAACTTGTCGACGCGGCCACCCATGTCGTTGACGGACTTCTGGGTGCCGGTGTAGAACGGGTGCGACTCGCTGGAGGTGTCCAGCTTGTACAGCGGCAGCTCGCGGCCGTCGTCGGTCTTGCCCGTCTCGCGCGTCGCCACGCAGGAGCGGGTGACGAACTTGAAACCGTTGGAGAGATCCACGAAGAGCACTTCGCGGTAGTTGGGGTGGATGCCTTCTTTCATATGCCTCTGCGTGCGCGGCAGCCGCGCCGGGACATCCGGCGTACTTTCCGCAAAAGGCGCGATTATAGCGAGGCGTCAGCCGCCTGGCTAGCGTGAAAGCGCCGGGTCTGGCGCTCGGGGCGCCGATGGTCCAGCTCGCCGGCCGCGGCACGCAGGGCCTCGGCCAGCAGGGGCGCGCGGATCGGCTTGCTCAGGTAGTCGTCCATGCCGGCGGCGAGGCAGGTCTCGCGGTCCCCCTCCATGGCATTGGCGGTCATGGCGACGATCCAGGGGCGATCGGCCCCATCGTGGCGGTCCGCGATCTGGCGCGTCGCGGCCAGGCCGTCGAGCTCGGGCATCTGCACGTCCATCAGCACCACGTCGAACGGGGCCCGCTCATCGATGGCGCGATCCACCGCACGGACGGCCTCCACGCCGTTGGCGGCCACCTCGGCGTCGAAGCCCAGGCCGCGCAGCATGAGCAGGGCCACGCGCTGGTTGACCTGGTTGTCCTCGGCCAGCAGCAGCTTCAGCGGCATCAGCTCGCCCAGCTTCGGTTCGCGCGGCTTGCCCTCTTCGGCGGCAGCCGGCGCGGGGGCCGGCGGCGTGTGCTCGAACAGGTCGCACAGCGCGTCGAACAGCACCGAGGCCTTGGTCGGCTTGGTCAGCGTCTGGGCCACGCCGAGGCCGGCGAAGCGCTGGCCCGGGTCGCCGAGCGAGGTGAGCGCCAGGACCGGCAGGCGGCGCGCCGGCAGGCGCTTGCGCAGCTCGGCGGCGAGCATGTAGCCGTCCATGCGCGGCATCTGCACGTCGATGATCGCGGCGTCAAAGGCCTGCCCGGCGTCCAGCCAGGCCAAGGCCTCCTCGCCCGATCCGGCCGCCTGCGCCCGCATGCCCCAGCGCTGCGTCTGCAAGGTGAGGATGCGCCGGTTGGTGGCGTTGTCGTCCACGATGAGCAGCCGGCGGGCCGCCAGCCCCACCGGCCGGCGCGGGGCCAGCGCCGGCGTGGGCGCGGCCTCCAGCGGAATCTCGAACTGGAAGTTGGAGCCCTTGCCCTCCTCGGACTCGACCCAGATGCGGCCGCCCATCAGGTCGATGATGCGCTTGCAGATCGCCAGGCCCAGGCCGGTGCCGCCGAAGTGGCGCGTGGTGGAGGCGTCCACCTGGCTGAACACCTTGAACAGCCGGTCCATCGCGGCGGCAGGAATGCCGATTCCGCTGTCGCGCACGCTGGCGTGCAGCAGGGGTTGGCCGTCCTCGCCGGTCCGTCGCGACAGGCGAACGAACACCTCGCCCTGGGGCGTGAACTTGACGGCGTTGTTGACGAGGTTGATGAACACCTGGCGCAGCCGCGTGAGATCGGCGTAGATGGTGCGCGGCACCTCGTCCTCGATCCAGTACAGCAGGTCGAGCCCCTTGGCGCTGGCGGTGCGGCTGGTCAGGTCGAATGCGCCCTCCACGCACTCGGCCAGGCCCACCGGCACGCGCTCGAGCTGCATGAAGCCGGATTCGATCTTGGAGAAGTCGAGGATGTCGTTGATCAGCGCCAGCAGCTGGTCACCGCTGGTGCGAATGGTCTCCGCGAACTCGCGCTGCGTCTCGTCGAGGCGCGTGTCCAGCAGCAGGTCGCTCATGCCGATGACGGCATTCATCGGCGTGCGGATCTCGTGGCTCATGTTGGCCAGGAACTCGGCCTTGGCGCGGCCGGCAGCCTCGGCGGCGTCGCGGGCTGCTACGAGTGCCTGTTCGGCGCGGCGCAGCTCGGTGATGTCTTCGACCGTGCCCTCGTAGTAGAGGATCTCGCCGTCGTTGCCACGCACCACGTGCGCGTTCTCTGCCACCCACAGCGTCTCGTCGCTGTCGTGGCGGTACACCTCGGAGACGAAGTGCCGCACGCTGCCGTGGGTGCGCAGCTGGGCGCGGAAGGTCTCGCGCCGGCCCGGCTCCACGTACCAGCGGGTCGTGGGGTCATTGAAGGCGGCCAGGGCGGCCGCTTCGGAGGCGAAACCGTACAGGCGCACCAGCGCGTCATTCACGCGCCACTGCTGCCCCTGCGCGCCGGCCCGGTAGGCCCCGATGGGCAGCAGGTCGAACAGGGTCGAGAAGTCGTTGGACAGCCGGGGATCCATGCGTGCTGACACGCAAGAATCGTGCGCGCGCATGCACGGTCATGGTGCGCCAGCGCGGCGCAGGCTCCCCTCGCCCCGTCGGGGGAGAGGGCCGGGGTGAGGGGGTTCGTGAGGCGGCGGCGCAGGGCGTCGCGGGGGTTCACCCTCCGCGGCGCATCATGTCGAAGAACTCGACGTTGGTCTTGGTCGCCTTCATCGACTTCAGCACCATCTCCATCGCCTCGATCTCGTCCATGTTGTACATGAACTGGCGCAGGATACGGGTCTTCTGCAGGATCTCGGGGGCGAGCAGCAGCTCTTCGCGGCGGGTGCCCGAGCGGTTGAGCTGGATGGACGGGAACACGCGCTTCTCGTACAGGCGGCGGTCGAGGTGCAGCTCGCAGTTGCCGGTGCCCTTGAACTCCTCGAAGATCACCTCGTCCATGCGGCTGCCGGTGTCGATCAGCGCGGTGGCGATGATGGTGAGCGAGCCGCCTTCCTCCACGTTGCGCGCCGCGCCCAGGAAGCGCTTGGGCCGCTGCAGCGCGTTGGCGTCCACGCCGCCGGTGAGCACCTTGCCGGAGGAGGGCACCACGTTGTTGTAGGCGCGGGCCAGGCGGGTGATGGAGTCCAGCAGGATCACCACGTCCTTCTTCAGCTCCACCAGTCGCTTGGCGCGCTCGATCACCATCTCGGCCACGTGCACGTGGCGGGCGGCGGGCTCGTCGAAGGTGGAGGCGATCACCTCGGCCTTCACCGAGCGCTGCATGTCGGTCACTTCCTCGGGGCGCTCGTCCACCAGCAGCACCATCATGTGCACGTCGGGGTGGTTGGCGGCGATGGCGTGGGCGATGCTCTGCATCATCACCGTCTTGCCGCTCTTGGGCGGCGCCACGATCAGCGCGCGCTGGCCCTTGCCGATGGGCGCGATGATGTCGATCACGCGGCCGGTGATGTTCTCCTCGCCCTTGAAGTTGTCGCGCTCCAGGCGCATCTGCTCGCGCGGGAACAGCGGCGTGAGGTTCTCGAACATCACCTTGTGCTTGTTCGCCTCGGGCGGGCCGTCGTTGACCTTGTCGAGCTTGGTGAGCGCGAAGTAGCGCTCGCCGTCCTTGGGCGTGCGGACCTCGCCCTCGATCATGTCGCCGGTGTGCAGGTTGAAGCGGCGCACCTGCGAGGGCGAGATGTAGATGTCGTCCGTGCTCGCGGTGTAGCTCGTGTCCGGGCTGCGCAGGAAGCCGAAGCCGTCGGGCAGGATCTCCAGCACGCCGTCGGCAAAGACTTGTTCGCCCGCCCGCGCACGCTTCTTGATGATGGCGAACATCAGCTCCTGCTTGCGCATGCGGCCGGTGTTCTCGATCTCCAGTTCCTCGGCCTGCTTCAGGACTTCGGAAACGTGCAGCGCCTTGAGCTCGTTCAGGTGCATGGGGGGACTCCTCCAGGGAGTTCTTGGTTGGCTTTTCGGGGGGTGGCTTGATGCGGGGCGAGGCTGCCCTGCAGACCGGAAATCGAACCGGGCGCCCGTGGCCGGGCACCGGTGAACTGCGTCAAAGTATAGAGCAAAAAAGCAGGGGCCCCGCGGGGCCCCATGCTGCCCGCCGCGCGGGCGTGCTCAGGCGAGCTGCTGGTCCAGGAAGGCGGTGAGCTGCGCCTTGCTCATCGCGCCCACCTTGGTGGCGGCCAGCTGGCCGTCCTTGAACAGCATGAGCGTGGGAATGCCGCGGATGCCGAACTTCGCGGGGATGTCGCGGTTCTCGTCCACGTTCATCTTCGCGATCTGCAGCTTTTCCTTGTAGGTCTCGGACACCTCGTCGAGGATGGGCGCGATCATGCGGCACGGTCCGCACCATTCGGCCCAGTAGTCCACCAGCACCGGCTTGCCGGACTTCAGGACGTCGGCTTCGAAGGTGTCGTCGGAGATGTGCTTGATCAGGTCACTGGCCATGATTTCCTCGTCTGGGGCGGTGCTTGTCCCGCTAAAGTCGAGGCATTGTGACAGAAACCCCATGTCCCCGCCGGAGGCGGGACGAGTGTCCCGGGCCATGCTAGACGCCGGCCCCGCCCACCCAGCCGAGGCCCTGTGGGACCACGCCATCGGGCGCCTGCGCGAGCGGGTGCGCGAGCGGGGTGTCCACCCTTCGCGCGTGGTGGTGCTGGTGCCCTACGCGCAGCTCATGGCGGCCGGCCGCGCCGCCTGGGGCCGCCACGAACCGGGCGGCTTCGCGCCGCGGTTCCAGACCACGCGCAACTGGGCCGCCGCGGCGGCCTTCGAGCCCGCCTTGCTGGATCTCGCGTTCGACCGCGCACGTGACCTGCTGACCGCGCAGGCGCTGCTGTCGCGTGCCGGGCTCGGCGAGCGCGCGAACGTGCTGGCCGCACGCCTGCTCGATGCCACGCTGCAGCTGGCGCCGCTGGCCGCGGCGGTGGCGCCAGCGGCGCGCGGTGCCTGGGCTGCCCGTGCCCGGCAGGCGGCGGCGCTGGGCATGGAAGCCGATGCCGTGCAATTGGAGGCCGCCGTGGCGCGTGTGGCCGTGGAGTGGGCGGCGGCCTCGGGCTACGCCACTGACGTGCTGCTGCAGCCGCAGGCTCTGGACGGCGTGGATCTGCTGGTGGTGCTGCAGGGCCTGCACGACCCGCCCCTGCACGACGCGCTGCTGGCCACCGCGGGCGAGCGCGGCGAGCGGCTCCCGCTGGCGGAGGATGCGCCCGCGCACGGCCGCATCGGGCTGCATGCCTGCGCGGAGGCGGCCGACGAAGCCCAGCGCGCCGCCGCCTGCGTGCTGCGTCATCTCACCGCGGGGCGCCTGCCGGTGGCGCTGGCGGCGACGGATCGTGCGCTCACGCGGCGCATCGCGGCGCTGCTGCGACAGGCCGGCGTGACCCTCGACGATGAACAGGGCTGGAAGCTTTCCACGACGCGCAGTGCGGCCCGGCTGGCGGCCCTGCTGGCCGCCAGCGAGCGCGAGGCGCCCACCGACGCGGTGCTGGACGCCCTGAAGAACCTGCCCGTGGTGCCGCAAGGGGTGACCATCGCCATCGAGCGCCGCGCACGCAGGGCCGGCCTGCGCGACTGGCAGGCCGTGCGCCCTTCGGATCTGGGCGAGCCGGACGGATCGCTGGCCACCTGGCACGCGCGCATCGAGACGTGGCGCGGCGCCTTGCAGCAGGCCATGCCGCTCGCAGGCTGGCTCGACGCGCTGCGGGGCGTGCTCGACGAGACAGGCCTGGCCACCGAGCTGGCCCGCGACGCGGCGGGGGTGCAGATGCTGGAGGCCCTGCGCCTGCGCGGCCCGGACGACTTGCGCGACCTGCCGCAGGCCGACCGTCGCCTGCGGCCGGCCGCCTTCCGCGCCTGGGTCGACGAGGTCCTGGAGGCCGCGAGCTTCCAGCCGCCAGCGCCGCCCGGTGCGCAGGTGGTGGTGTTGCCGCTGGCGCAGATGCTGGGCCGTGCGTTCGCGGCCGCCGTGCTACCGGGCTGCGACGAGATCCGCCTGCCCGCGCAACCGCAGCCGCCGGGTGACTGGACGCCGGCGCAACGCCTGGCCCTCGGTCTGCCCACGCGCGAGCGGCTGGCGCAGGCGCAGCAGGCGGCCTGGCAGCAGGCGTTGGCCACGCCGGAGGTCGACGTGCTCTGGCGCGCCACCGACGCACAGGGGGAGGCGGTGCTGGCCAGCCCGCTGGTGCGGCTGCTCGCGGGCGATGGCGTCGCCAGCGCCGCGGACCCGCGACCGCCGCGCGCCGTCACGCCGGCGCCGGTGGCACCGCCGTGCGCCGATGGCTCGGCGCTGATGCCCGCCACGCTGTCGGCCAGTGCTTACGAGGACCTGCGGCGCTGCCCCTATCGCTTCCATGCCCTGCGCCAGCTCGGGCTGCGCGAGGAGGACGAACTGGAGACGGAGGCCGACAAGCGCGACTTCGGCGACTGGCTGCATGCGGTGCTGCGCCACTTCCATGAACACTTGCGGGATCAGGGCGAGCCGGCCGCGGGGCGCGCGGCACTGTTGGACGAGCTGGCGAAGGCGGAGGTCGCGCGGCTGCGGCTGGCCGGCGGTGACTTCCTGCCGTTCGAGGCCGCCTGGCCGGCCGTGCGCGACGGCTATCTCGCGTGGCTCGGTCGCCACGAGGCCTCGGGCCACGCCTTCGAGGCCGGCGAGCAGGCCCGCGAGGAGCCGGCCGGGCTGGTTCGGCTCAAGGGCCGCATCGACCGCGTGGACCGCGCCCCCGGCGGCCGCCTGCTGATCGACTACAAGACGGAAGCCCTGCAGGCCACGCGGGACCGCCTGCGCGATCCGCTGGAGGACACGCAGCTCGCCTTCTACGCGCTGCTGTTCCCTGGCGAGGCGGTACAGGCGGCCTATCTCAACCTGGGCGAACGGGGCGAGACCGTGCTGGTGCCGCATCGCGAGCTGGAGGCCGCGCGCGAAGCGCTCGCCGTGGGTATCGCGGATGACCTGGCCCGTGTGGCGGCCGGCACGCCGCTGCGGGCCATCGGCGCTGGCCGCACGTGCGAGCTGTGCGCCGCCCGCGGACTCTGCCGCAAGGACTTCTGGGCATGAGCAATCCTGCGGCTGCCTACGAGCACAACGGCCGCCCGGTCACCCGCGAGGCCTTCTACGCCGTGGCCTGCGATCCGCGCCGCAGCGTGGCGGTGGAGGCCTGTGCCGGCGCCGGCAAGACCTGGATGCTGGTCTCGCGCATCGTGCGGGCGCTGCTGGCGGGTGCCCTGCCGGGTGAGATCCTCGCCATCACCTTCACCCGCAAGGCCGCCGGCGAGATGCGCCAGCGGCTGGACGACTGGCTGGGCGAATGGGCGCACGCGTCCCCCCAGCGGCTGGTGGACGAACTCCGGCAGCGCGGACTGGCGGCCGGCCCGGCCGAGGCCGAGGCCCTGCGCACGCTGCAGCACCGCCTGCTCGTGAGCGGCGAGACGGTGCAGATCCGCACCTTCCATGGCTGGTTCGGCGCCCTGCTGGGCGCGGCACCGCTGGCGGTGCTGGAGCGCCTGGGCCTGCCCGCCAACTACCAGCTGCTGCTGGATGACACCGAGGCGACGGATCGCCTGTGGCGCCGCTTCCACCGCGCGCTGGCCGCCGAGCCACAGGCGCGCGCTGATTTCGAGGCCTGCGTCGCCACGCACGGGCGCACGCTGACGCGCAAGGCGCTGGCGGCGGCGCTGGAGCGCCGCGTGGAATTCACGCTGGCCGACCAGCAGGGCCATGTGGCCGATGCCGTCGAGACGATGGCCCAGCGGTTTCCCGCCTGGGCCGGGGTGGGCGAGCCGGCAGGGCTGCTGGCGCTGCCGCAGGTGCGCGAGCCGCTGCTTGCGGCGGCCCTGGTGCTGGGGCGCGCGTCGCAAGCGAGTTTCTCGGCCAAGGGTGTCGAGCTGGAGCAGGGCGTGAGCGCAGGCGATCTCGCCGCCGTCCGCGGCGCGCTCTTCACCGACAAGGGCGAGCCCCGTCGCTTCAGCGACCGTGTCGCCGGCCTGGAGACGGTGCGCGCCGCGCAGGCGCTGGCCGAGCAGCTCGCGGCGGCGGTGCAGCAGCACGAGGGCTGGCTGCACCAGCAGCGCATGGCGCGCCTGGCGCGCCTGCTGCTGCGCGAGTACGCCGCCCTCAAGCGTGATCACGGCTGGGTGGACATGAACGACCTGGAGCACGGCGCGCTCACGCTGCTGGGCGATTCGGTCGTCTCCGGCTGGGTGCAGGAGCGGCTGGACGCTCGCGTGCGCCACCTGCTCGTCGACGAATTCCAGGACACCAATCCCCTGCAGTGGCAGGCGCTGGCCCAGTGGCTGGCGGCCTACGCGGGCGCGGGCGCCGGTGCGCCCGCGGTGTTCATCGTCGGCGACCCGAAGCAGAGCATCTACCGCTTCCGCCGCGCCGAGCCGCGCGTGTTCAGCCAGGCACAGGCCTTCGTGCGCGAGGCGCTCGGCGGCGACCACCTCGCCTGCGACCACACGCGGCGCAATGCGCAGGCCGTGCTGGCCGCGGTGAACGCCGTCTTCGGTGTCGCCCAGGGCGAGGGCCTGTTCCTCGGCTTCCGCGTGCACACGACCGAGTCGGACGAGGCGGGCGAGGTGCTCGCGCTGCCACAGGTGCCCCGGCCTGAGCGGGAAGCGGCGGCCGACGCCGCACCCGTGTGGCGTGACAGCCTGTCGACCCCGCGCGAGACCGAGGA
Organism: Ramlibacter sp.; assembly: GCF_041916345.1. Classification (GTDB taxonomy): domain Bacteria; phylum Pseudomonadota; class Gammaproteobacteria; order Burkholderiales; family Burkholderiaceae_C; genus Ramlibacter. Next base: position 13,598 of record NZ_JAYRZR010000013.1, on the reverse strand, counting down.
GGAGCGGCTGGTGACGGTGGAGGCCCGGCAGGCCGCGGCGTGGATCGCCGGCGAGATCGCCGCCGGCACACGGGCGGGCGACATCCTCGTGCTGGCGCGCCGGCGTGATCGCCTGGCCGAGATGGAGGCCGAGTTGCGCGCCCTGCACATCCCCGCCCAGCAGCCGGATGCAGCGCTGCTGCGCGAGCAGCCGGCCGTGCAGGACGTGGTCGCACTGCTCGACGTGCTGGTGTCGCCGGGGCACGATCTGTCGCTGGCGCGCGCGCTGCGTTCGCCGCTGTTCGGGCTGGACGACGCGGCGCTCGCGCGGCTCGCGGCCGCTGTCCGCGCACAGGCGACGCCGGGCCGCAGCTGGTTCGAGGTGCTCACCGATGCGCGGGAGGGGCCGCGCGAGTTCGAGGCCGTGGCGCAGCGGCTGCTGCGCTGGCGCGCCTGGCTGGACGAGCTGCCGCCGCACGACGCGCTGGCGGCGATCTACCGCGATGGCGACGTGGTGGCGCGCTTCACCGCCGCCGCGCCGGCTGCCCTGCGTCCCGCGGTGGCCGCCCATGTGAGCGCGGTGCCGGGTGCTGCGCTGGAAATCCGCGGGGGCCGGCAGCTCACGGCCTATGCGCTGGTGCGGGCCTTGAAGACCGCGCCCATCGAGGCGCCGGCGCGCCGCGCGGCGGACGCCGTGCAACTGCTGACCGTGCATCGCGCCAAGGGCCTGGAGGCTTCGGTGGTGCTGCTTCTGGACACCGACGCACCGCCGCCAGCCACCGAGTCCATGGGCGTGCTGTGCGATTGGCCGGTGGAGGCGCCCGCGCCACGGCGCTTCGTGTTCCTGGCCAGCGAGCAGCGCCCGCCCGCCTGCTGCGCCGAGGCGCTCGCGGCCGAGCGTGAGGCGCGCGGCCGCGAGGAGCTGAATGCCCTGTACGTGGCGCTCACGCGCGCCCGTCGCCGGCTCGTTCTGTCGTCGCTGGAGCCGCATCGCCGCGCGACGGTGACCTGGTGGCAGCGCCTGCAACCCCACGCCGCGCCGACGCAGCCCGCAGCGGCCCCGGACCGCGCGCCGCAGTCCGACGCGGCCTGGCCCATGCCGGATCTGCCGGCCTGGACACCGCCGCCCGCGCCACCGCCAGCAGATGCCGGGGAGACCGCCGATGCCGAGGCGGCGCGTTTTGGCAGCGCGCTGCACCGCCTGCTGGAGTGGGCCGACGCCCCGGGCGTTGCGCAGTCACCGGCTCGGCTGCGCCAGGCCCAGCGCGAGTTCGGCCTGGACGCCGTGGCGATCCGCCGCGCCGCCGACATGGCCGGTCGCATCCTGCACGGCGAAGCCGCGTGGGCGTGGGACCCGGCTGTCATCGACTGGCATGGCAACGAGGTCGAGCTTCATCACGCCGGCACGCTGCTGCGGCTGGATCGCCTGGTGCGGCGGCGTGACGACGGCGGCTGGTGGGTGATCGACTACAAGTCGGCGCTGCGTCCGCAGGACGACGTGGCGCTGGTGAACCAGCTGCGCCGCTACCGCGAGGCGGTGGGCGCAGCGCTCGAGGGCGGCGTGGTGCGCGCCGCCTTCATCAACGGCCAGGGCCGTTGGCTGGAGATCGAATGACGCCGCCGCGCGAGCCCTCTGTCCTGCGGCCCGGCCTGGGGGCCTTGCTGGCCTTCGCCTTCTCGATGCTGGCGGTGCTGCTGGCTTTCGTGCTCTCGCTCGTCATCGACCGTCGCGCGAGCGTGCAGATCGGCAGCGATGCCGGCGCCTACCTGGCGGAGCTGGCCAACCAGACCGTGACGCGACTGGATCGCTCGATGCATGAGCGCCACCGCGAGATCCGCCTGCTGGCCCGCCGCGTCGAGACGCTGGCCGACACCCGGACCCTGCAGGCCGAGCTGGACACGGTGCAGGCGAGCTATGCCTATTACGCCTGGATCGGCGTGACCGACGCGCAGGGGCGCGTGCGGGCGGCCAGCGGCGGCCTGCTGGCAGGCGCGGACGTCAGCAGCCGCCCCTGGTTCCAGCAGGCGCTGCGGGGCGTGCACCTGGGCGACGTGCATGAGGCCAAGCTGCTCGCCGGCCTGATGGGCCGCGCGGGCGAGGAGCCGCCGCGTTTCTATGACATCGCCTTCCCGCTGCGTGACGGCGGTGTGCTCGGCGCGCATGTGAACTGGGACTGGGCGAAGGATGTCCGGGCCGCCGTCTTCCGGCCCATCGGCCGCGCCCACGAGGTGGACCCGCTCATCCTGTCGTCCGCCGGCGTGGTGCTGCTGGGGCCGCGCGACGTGATGGACCAGCGGCTGCATCTGGCCAGTGTGAGGCGGGCCCTGGCCGGAGAGACCGGCTTCGAGGTGGAGACCTGGCCCGATGGCGAGCGCTATGTGGTGGGTTTCGCCCGCAGCCGCGGCTGGCAGGACTCCCCCGGGCTGGGCTGGACGGTGCTGGTGCGCCAGGAACTGGCCGAGGCGAATGCGCCGCTGCTGGCGCTGAAGCACGAGGTGTGGGCCGCCGGCCTGGTGCTGGCGGCGTTGTTCAGCCTGGTCGGTCTGCTCGCCGCGCACGGCATCACGCGGCCGCTGAAGCGCCTGGCCGATTCGGCGCGGGCCGTCGGCACCGGTCAAGGGGAGCTGGTGGAGCAGCCGGGCGCGTATCGCGAGGTGGACAGCCTGGCCTCCTCGCTGTCGACCCTGCTGCGCGAGCTGCATGTCAACCAGCAGGCGCTGCGCGACCTGAACGTGGACCTCGAACAGCGGGTGGCTGACCGCACGCACGAACTGCAGGAAGCCTTCGAGCGCGTGCGCGCCAACGAGCAGCGCATCCAGACCATCCTGGAGGCCGCGCAGGACCCGTTCATCGGCGTCGACCTCGATGGGCGCATCACCGACTGGAACACGCAGGCCGAGATCGTGTTCGGCTGGGCGCGCGAAGAGGTGCTCGGCCGCCGCGTCGGCGAGACCCTGGTGCCGCCGCGCTATGCCGAAGCCTTCGAGCGGGCGCTGCGCGGCTTCCGCCAGGCGCGCGAGGGTGACATGCTGCACCGGCCCATCGAGCGCCTCATGGTCGACCGGCAGGGGCGCGAGATCCCGGTGGAGGTGAAGGTCGGCTACGTGGCCACCGGCCGTGAGGAGTTCTTCGGTGCCTTCGTGCACGACATCTCCGAGCGCAAGGAGGTGGAGCGCATGAAGGACGAGTTCGTCTCCACGGTGTCGCACGAACTGCGCACGCCGCTCACCTCGATCTACGGCTCGCTCGATCTGCTGATCGGCCCGCTCGCGCGGGATCTGCCGGCGGACGCGCGCCAGCTGCTGGCGATCGCGCACGAGAGCACGGAGCGGCTGATCCGGCTGATCAACGACCTGCTGGACCTGGAGAAGATGGCCTCGGGCAAGCTGGACTACCGGCTGGAACGCCAGCCGCTGCGGCCCCTGGTGGCGCAGGCGCTGCGCGACACGGCCGCCTATGCGGAGGGCCTGGGCGTGCGGCTCGTGCTGGCCGACGGCCCGGAAGCCGAGGTGCTGGCCGACGGCGACCGCATCGTGCAGGTGTGCGTCAACCTGCTTTCGAACGCGGCCAAGTTCTCGCCGCGGGGCGGCGCGGTGGAGGTCGAGATCGGGCTGCGCGACGGCATGGCCCGTGTGGCCGTCATCGACCATGGCAGCGGCATTCCGGCGGCCTTCCGGGACCGCATCTTCGAACGCTTCGCGCAGGCCGACAGCTCCGACCGCCGCGCGAAGAGCGGCACCGGCCTCGGCCTCTCGATCTGCCGCAGCATCGTGGAGGCGCATGGCGGCAACGTCGGCTTCCTGAGCGAGCCGGACGTGCGTACCGAGTTCTGGTTCAGGCTGCCGCTGGCCGGCGAGGGCGAAGCCTAGAGCCCCTTGCGCTTCATTGCGCCCCAGGTCGACTGCCGGTTGGTTGCCCAGCGCCACAGGCCGATCAGGCGCCACCAGGTGTTGAGCTGGCGGTAGCCCAGGTTCTCGGCCACCACCACCACGGCCAGCATGGCGAGCTGCGCGGGTCGCGGGTAGATGTGGAAGGCCAGTTCCTCCAGCAGCAGGCCCGAGGCCGACAGCAGGATGCCGAGGCCGATGGCCAGGAACAGGAAGACGGCGAACGCCTGCCACGAGATGAGGCCGGTGGCGTAGGCGAAGGCCATGAAGAGGTAGCCGCCCAGTTCCACCAGCGGGCCCAGCCACTCGAAGGCGACCATGAAGGGAAACGCCAGCCAGCCGGGCGGGCCGCCGCGGCGGCTGAACACCAGGCCCCAGTGCGGGGCCAGGCTCTCGGACAGGCCGCGCTGCCAGCGGATGCGCTGGTTGCGCAGCGTCTGCCGGTCCTCCGGCGCCTCGGTCCAGCACACCGGATCGGGCACGAACTCGATGCGGTAGTCGGTGCCCTGGGCGCGCAGCATGCGGTGCATGCGCACCACCAGCTCCATGTCCTCGCCGATGGTGCGCGTGCGGTAGCCGCCGGCGGCGACCACCACGTCGGTGCGGAACAGCCCGAAGGCGCCCGAGATGATCAGCATCGCATTGAGCTGCGACCAGCCCAGGCGGCCGAACAGGAAGGCGCGCAGGTACTCCACCACCTGGAACAGCGCCCAGGGGTTGCTCGGCAGGCCCACGCGCGTGAGGAAGCCGCCCTGGATGTCGCAGCCGTTGGCCACGCGGACGGTGCCGCCGCTGGCCACCACGCGCGGATCGCGCAGGAACGGGCGCACCACGCGGTGCAGGCTGTCGCGCGCCAGCACCGAGTCGGCGTCGACCCCGCAGAACAGCGGGTGCCGCGCCAGGTTGATGCCGGCATTCAGCGAGTCGGCCTTGCCGCCGTTGGCCTTGTCGATCACGCGCAGGTGGGCGTGCGTGCGCGAGCGCCAGATGGCGCGCACCGGCTGGGTGGGCAGCCGCTCGTTCACCGCCTGCGGAAAGCGCTCCAGGTCGAAGGCCTCGCGCAGGCGCTCCAGCGTGGCATCGCTCGATCCGTCGTTGATGACGATGATCTCGAACTGCGGATAGGCGAGCTGCAGCATCGAGCCGACCGAGGCGACGATCGAGGCCTCCTCGTTGTAGGCCGGCACCAGGATGCTGATGGGCGGCTCCAGTCCGCTGAAGGCCTGCGGCAGCTCGTCCAGCACCTGCTCCTGCAGGCCGCGTGCCAGCCGCGTGAGCGACAGCGCGTTCAGCAGCAGGTAGCCGCCGTTCAGCAGCGCGAAGTACAGCAGGATGAACCAGGTCGCGAGTTCGACCGCCAGTTGCACGCTCATCCCAGGCCCCTTTCCGCCGCCACCTGGCGCAGCAGCGGCTCGGCCGCCGGATGGGAATGCGCGAGGCGCGCGAGTTCCGTGTCGGCGAGGAAAGGCAGGCGGCCCAGCGCCTGGGCGGCCGCCATGCGCACGTCCCAGTCGGCGTCGTCCAGCAGCGCGGCCAGCCGCGCCACGTCGCCCGGCGCGCCGAGGCGGGCCATGTGCCGCGCCGCCTCGGCGCGCACGCCGGCGTCGGCATGGGTCAGGCAGGCACGCACTTCGTTGCCCAGCGAGGGGCTGTCGCACAGGCGCAGCGCGGCGCGCAGCACCTCGGGTGGCTGCGCGGGCTGCAGCAGGCGCGCCAGCGTGGCCGCCGGCGGCTGGATCCGCACGGCTTCGGCCAGCTGCAGCGCGCGCGGCAACCGCTCCGGCGCCAGGCGCGGCAGCACCTTGGCGAGCAGCAGCCAGAACGGCTGGCGCGCCTCGGCCAGCACCAGGGCGACGCGGCTCAAGTCCCAGTCGACGCGATCCAGCAGCAGCGGCAGCAGGCCGTTGACGGCCCGCAGGGGTTCGATGCGCACCAGGGCCCGCGCGGCATGCACGGCAATCAGCGCGTCCCGCTCGCGCGCCAGCGCCACCAGGGCGTCCCAGGCCGCCGCATCCCGCAGGTAGCCGGCCGCCAGCGTGGCCTGCAGGCGCTCTGCCCGCGAGCCATGCAGCAGCAGATGGCGCACGCTGGCGTCCAGGCCCAGGCGCCGGGCCGTCTCGTTCAGGCGGTCGGCGGCCTCGCCACGCAAGGACTCGTGCAGGTAAGTCCACAGGCGGAGGAACAGGCCGTGCTCGCTGGCGGCGAGCGCCGGCAGCGACGCGGCATCCGGCCCCTCCAGGGCGGCCTGCAGCAAGGGGGGGCGCCAGCGGGCGACGAATGCCTCCCAGCGACGTTCGCGCACGGTCAGGCGCAGCCGCAGGAAGACAATGGCCAGCGTGAGCAGGCCCGTCAGGGCCACGGCCACGAGGCCGATGCCCAGCGCCAGCCGCAGGATGGGGTCAGAAAGTGTGCTGAACACCGAGCGTGGCGCCGCCGCGCCGGTGGAAGTCACCCTGGCGCACGCGGTGCAGGCCCCATTCGAGCGACCAGCCCGGCGCCAGCGGGTGGCGGCCCGCCAGCGCGAGCGAACGCACGCGCGCCAGCGCCACCGCGCCGGCGCCCACGGCAGTGGCTTCGTCGCCGCTGCCGGCGAACAGCGTCACCGAAGCGGCGTCGGCGTAGTACCAGGCCAGGCGCAGTTCGCCCGCGCCGGTGCTTCGGCCCAGCCCGCGGGACTGGTGCGCGAGCAGCGTCGCGCCCAAGGCGCCGAAGTAGTGCTCCACGCCCAGCGTGGCCTGCTCGACGCGGTTGTCGGTGTAGCGGGTGTGGCGCAGGCCGGCGTGCACCAGCCAGGCGGGCGCCACGGCCCATTGCAGCCCGGCCGCCAGCGTGTCGCGGGCCAGCACGCGGTGCGTGGGGCTGTGCGCGACCCGCGCCGTCGCCGTGAGGGTGTCGCCCACCGGCACGGCGCCGGCCAGCGCGAGTTCGGTGTCGTCCTGGTCGTAGCGGCGGGTGTGCGTCGCCTCCACTTCCACCCACTGCCGGGCCTGCCAGTGACGGCCCAGGCGAAGCGTCTGGCTCTGCCACGCGGGCAGGCCGCGGTCGAGGAGGCTGTACTCGGTGCTGGCCGTGGCGCGCCAGGCTGGCCCGGCGGCAGCCTGCGCCACCGCGGTGGCGGGCAGGGTGGCCCCCAGCGCGGCCGCCAGGCCAAGCGCCGCGGCGGAACGGCGCGCATGAGGGTGGAACGGTGTGTGGGCTTTCATGCGCTGGCGGGCCGGGCACGGGCGAAGCGGCGCACGCGCGCCAGCAGCTCCTCCGGCTGGAACGGCTTGAGGATGTAGTCGTTGGCGCCGGCATCGAGCGCGCGCACGATGTCGCGCTCCTGCGTCTTGGCGGTGAGCATTAGCACCGGCACCTGCGCCCAGCCCGGCTGCCGGCGCAGCAGGGCGAGCAGGGCCAGCCCGTCCATGAAGGGCAGCATCACGTCAAGCAGCACGATGTCGGGCGGGGCCAGCTGCTGGATGCAGGCCTGAGCCTCGCGCCCGTCGCGCGCCAGGGTCACGCGCCAGCCGGCGCGCTCCAGCATGAAACGCAGCAGGTGCGCGATGTGGTCGTCGTCTTCCACGACCAGGGCCGTGGCGGGGGAGGCGGGATCGGTCGGCGTGGGCGTGTCGGCCATGGGCCGATTGTGGCCCAGGGGCGCGTGGACGCGCTCAGGGCTGATGCGGCCGTGCCACGGCGGACGGCGCAAGGATGCTGAAGGGGGAGTTGACGAGCCTTACCCCCGGCACTGGCTCCACAGTTAGGGCTGCTTGGTTCCCCACCTGACCCGGTTGGCCGCTTCACCATGCGAGGAGGCCCGTCAGCGCGCATTCTACCGCCGGGGCCGCCGCTGCGCCGGGGCTCAGGCCGGAGCGACGGCGAAGGGTGCGGGCGGCTGGCCGGCGGCGAGCCGATCCACCATCTGCTGATAGGCGGCTTCGAGGTGGCGCGTCGAGCGGCGGGTGTCGAAAAGCGCGCTGGTGCGACGCAAGGCGCCGATCCGCTCGCGCAGTGCCGCCAGGCGACCTGGGTCCAGTGCCAGCTGCACGACCAGCCGTTCATAGGCGTGGGGGTCGGACGCCACCAGTTCCGGCAGGCCCATGGCGCCGAGCAGGCTGGCGCCGACCCGGCCGGGGAAGGTGGTCCCCACGCAGGTGGCGAACGGCACCCCGGCCCAGAGGGCGTCGCTGGCGGTGGTGTGCGCGTTGTAGGGCAGGGTGTCGAGGCACAGGTCTGCGTGGGCGATGCGCGCCAGGTGGTCGGCCGGCGGCGCCCAGGTGGCGAACACCAGTCGGCTGGCGTCGACGCCGCGTGCCGCGGCCTCCGCCCGCAGGCGGGCCGCGCCCGAGCCCGGCGGCTGCAGCAGCCACAGCACGCTGCCCGGCACGGCACGCAGGATGCCCATCCAGACCGAGAAGGTGGCGGGCGTCACCTTGTAGCTGTTGTTGAAGCAGGCGAACACGAGGCCCTGCGCCGGCAGCCCGTGGTCGGCGCGGGTGCCGGCCGAAGGCGCGACGGCCCGCCGGTCGTCGTTCATCTGGTAGCTGTCCGGCAGCCAGACCACGCTTTCGCTGAAGTGGGGCCACGCGGCCTCGGGCAGGACCACGCGGTCGGCGATGACGTAGTCGATGTAGGGCGCACCCAGCGTGCCCGGGAAGCCCAGGTAGCTCACCTGGATGGGCGCCGACCGCCGCGCCAGCACGTCCATGCGGTGCTCGCCGTAGTAGCCGTTCAGGTTGACCAGGATGTCCACGCCCAGGCCGGCGATGCGGCGGGCGGCCTCGTCGGTGCTCAGCGCGCGGATCGGCACGATCTCGTCGAAGGCGGCCTCCACGCGGGCGCGCTCGTCGCTGCCGTCGGACCAGCCGTTGTCGAGCGCGACGAGCCGGAAGCGGCCGCGGTCGTGCTGTTCGTAGGCGCCGCACATCAGCAGCGTGGTGGCGTGACGCCGGAACTCGCCGCAGAGGTAGCCGATGGTGATGCGGGGCGCGTCGGGCCTGGCACGCGTGGTCCGCAGGGGCGCACGGGCCGGAAACTCGCGCGTGCTGAACAGCTCGGCGCAGGTGCGTGCCCGCGCCTCATCGGTCGCGATGCCGAGGTAGCCGAAGGGCTCTGCCGCGGGCTGGCCCTCGCGCAGCGCGGTGTCGATGGCGGCGAGGGTGGCGTCATGGTCGCGCCAGTCGCAGCCGAGCATGCGCGCGTGCAGCAGGTTGCCGGCGGCGCTGGGCTGATCCGGCGCCACGGCCAGCAGCCGCGCGAAGCCCTCTGCCGCCGCATCCGGCTGGCCGGCCTTGAGCGCGCAGTCGGCCCGCGCCTCCAGCACGTCGGGCTGCAGGGGAGCCAGGGCGAGCGAGCGGTCGAAGGCCTCGATGGCGCGGGCGTGCTGCTGCAAGGCCATCAGCGCGTTGCCGCGATCGGCATGGATCGCCGGGTCGTCCGGCCGCAGCGCCAGGGCCCTGTCGAGCGCGGCCAAGGCCTCCTCGTGGCGACCGCACTGCCCCAGCGCGCCCGCGAAGTTGAGCCACGTGTCGGCATCGCCCGGCGCCAGCGTGGTGGCGCGCAGGCCGGCGTCCAGTGCCTCGTCGGGGCGGCCCAGATCCAGGCAGACGCGGGCGATGGCGTTCCAGGTGCCGGCATGCGGTGGCATCAGGCCGACGGCGGTGCGATAGGCGCTGCGCGCTTCCTCGAGCCGGCCGGCGTCGCGCAGGGCATTGCCCAGGTTGACGTGCGCCTCCGCGTACGAGGGGCGCAGGCCCACGGCCGCCTGCAGGTGGCCGATGCTGTCGTCGATGCGGCCCACCCGCCGCAGCGCCACGCCGAGGTTGTTGCGGATCTGCTCCTGCGCCGGCGCGAGGGCTACGGCCGCCTCGAACCAGGTGACCGCCTCTTCGTAGCGGCCGGCCTGGGCGGCGAGCGTGCCCAGCCAGGTGCGGGGCTCGGCGGCACGCGGCTCCTGCCGCACGAGTTGCAGGCAGATCGCCCGCGCGTCGTCGAGTCGTCCGGCCTGGATGAGCGCGGTGATGGCGGGGAGCAGGGCGTGCACGCGGGAGTGGGTGGATGCGGCGGCGCCGCGGGTCGGCCGCGAGTATACGAACGCCTGCGGGCCTGCTTTCGAGCACCTTTGCATTCATGCATGGCAGAATCCCGCCCAATCCTGACGGCATGCGCCACCTCGAACCCCAACAAATGCAGCCGCGCGAGCGGCGCGACCGGCAGCGTCAGCCGGCGCGAAAGCCCTCCCTCTGGAAGCTGGCGGCCCTGATCATCCTGCTGGCCGGTGGCGCCGGCTTCGGCCTGACGTTCTTCTTCCCGCCTTCCGCGGCGGACCGGGTGACACCCCAGGAGGCCGACGCGCGCCTGCAGGACTTCGCCCGGGCGCAGCCCCTGCTGCTGCAGTCGATCCCGCGTGACAAGGCGGACGCCGTCGTTTCGGCCATGGACATGCCGGCCGCGCAGAAGGACGCCTTGCGAAGTGACCTCGGGATCGCGACGGCGCCGGCCACGGCCCCGTTGCCTGCCCAGGCCCAGGTGCCAGCGCCAGCGCCGACCGCCAAGTTGGCGCCGGATCCGAGCGCCCGCCAGCTGGTGGAGGTCGTGCTGTGGGACACGCACTCGCCCGATGGCGATGTCGTGCGCGTGCGCAGCGCCGGCTTCAGCCGCGATGTCGTCCTGTCGAGGACGCCAACGGTGGTGTTCGTCCCTGTCGATGGCTCGGGGGTGCTGCAGATCCAGGGTGTGCATGACGGGGGCGGTGGCATCACCCTGGGCGTTCGCGGCCCGCAGAATGCCATGCTGATGCCGGTGATGAGCCCGGGCCAGGTGCTGAACCTCGGCATCCGCCTCCGGTAGGATGATTCCATGCGGGCCTGGTTGAGCCGGAATCTGCCGCTCCTGATCGCCATCAGCGTGCTGCTGATGATCGCGCAGCTCCTCAGGCAGGTCTGGCCCTCGGCCAGCGCGTTCGCGGCCATGCGGGCGTTCCTGCATGCGTGGGGGTGGTACTTCCTCGCGCTCGGCCTTCTTCTCGGCGCGCTGGCCTGGGCCTGTCGCGTGCATTGGCAGGGCAAGGCGCCCGCCTGGCTTTATCGGGTGATATCCATGGACATACTGGACCGGTTGACCAACAAGCAGCAGGTGGAAGAGGCTGCCGCGCGCATGGACGACGAGGCGCTCGTCATCGACGCCGACAGCCTGGCCGCGTCGCTGCAGGCCAAGGTGGTGGGCCAGAACGCGGTCTGCCAAGACCTGGCCCAGCAGGTGCGGCGGCGCATGGCCCTGCTGCAGCGCTCGAAGCCGATCGGGGTGTTCCTGTTCGCCGGGCCGCCCGGCACGGGCAAGACCTACCTCGCCAAGGTCCTGGCCGCGGAGCTGTCGCGCAAGCTGCTGCACTTCGACATGACGCAGTTCGCCGCGGGGTCGCACTCGGCCACGCAGCTGTTCGGCATGACCAAGGGCTACGTGGGCAGCGACAGCTACGGCAAGCTGACCGGCGGCCTGCGGGACCATCCGGCGGCCGTGGTGCTGCTCGACGAGATCGAGAAGGCGCACCCGGAGGTCCTGAAGGGCTTCCTCACGGCCTGGAACGACGGCTTCGTGACCGAGGCCTCCGACGGCAAGCACATCCCGACGACGCACGCGATCTTCATCCTGACGTCGAACGCCGCGACGGATGCGCTGTCCCAGCTCCAGCGCGACCTGGCTTCCGATCCGGATGGCCTGCGCATGGCATCGGTGAGCGCGCTGCGCGAGCAGGGCTTCGCCCCGGAGGTGCTGAACCGGATCGACCGGCTGTTCGTCTTCGCGCCGCTGGCGGGCCTGGACGTCGCCCGCGTCTGCGCACTCGAGATGGAGGCCATGATCCGGGGCTACGGGCTCGACGTGGCGCGCGGCGGGGTCGACCCCGACATCATCGTGCAGCTGATGCAGCGCTACCGGCGCATGGGCACCGCGGCGTCCTCGCGGGATGTCGTGCGGGCCCTGGAGGAGTCGATTGCGGACTCGCTGATCAAGGCCAAGCAGCTCGGCTACCGCACCATCGAGCTGCGCATGGAGGACGGCAAGGTGAAGGCGCGCGCGTGGGCGGAGCCCGTCGCGAAGCCCCGTCCGTGACGCCGCGCGCGAGCCTCTGGCGCGAAGCGTCCTCGTGGCGCTGGATCGTCGTGCTCGCCATCGTCTCCGCCGGGCTGGGCCTGCTGGGGTCGCCCTGGCGAGCGAACGTGCCCACGTCCGGCGGTCCGGCCACCTATGCACCACCGGCCGCCCCGGCGCCGCCACCGGGCGCGGGCGCGCCGACGTCCACGGCCGTGACACCAGCGCAGACGTCACCGCAGGCGGCCGGCTCTGATGCGCAGGCACCGTCTCGCGTGGCGCAGCCGGCCACGCCGGCCCCCTCACCGACGCCCGCGCCGGCCGTGCCGCCGCCCGTGACGGCCCAGCGGCAATCGCCCAGCACGGTCGTGTGGGCCATGTCCACGGGGCCGATAGGCGGACCGCCGATCTCTGGCGGTGGCCTGATCACCAGCAGCCTGCCAGGCGGCGGCTCCGCGCCGGCGGTCGCCACCAAGGGCCTGAGCTCGGGCCGCCACTACTGGGAGGTGATGCTCGCGGTGCAGCCCGGTGAGCCTTTCGCCTCGACATGGACCGCCGCGGGCGTCGTGGCCCGCAAGCCCGAGGACGAGGCCAGGGACCTCATCTTCCGCATCAAGGGCTCGCGGGACACCTCGACGGTGTTCCAGATCACGCCCGGCCGCGACCGGTCGATCGTCAACGGCGATGTGCTGATGTTCGCGCTCGATGTCGACAAGCGGCTGATGTTCTGGGGACACAACGGCCAGTGGCGCAACGGCGTGCCAGGGGAGGCGGGTGGCACGCAGATGAAGCTGGCGCCCGGCGAACAGTTCTTCGCGTTCGCAGAGGCTGCCAAGCCGGGCCGCGACGGCACGCCGGACAGCGACCGTTGGATCGCCAACTTCGGCGGGCAGAAGTTCAAGTACGCCCTGCCGGCGGGCTTCGACTCGTATGGCACCACCGGTCGCGCCATCGCGGCAGGTGCCACGTCGGTGGCTCCTGCCACGGCGCGGGCCATGCCAGCCGCGGCCCCGCCACCGATCGACACGCTCATCGGCAAGGTGATGCAGGGATCGGTGGAAGTGGGAAGCCAGAGCGTGCCGTTGCCGGATGGCCCCTGGACGGTGCTGGCCCACTTCAAGGGGGGCGCGGGCGGCCAACTGGACAGCATGGTGCTCGGCCAGCTTGCCCGCAAGACGCTTCGGCGGCTGGTGGTCGCGCAGGCGGGTCCCGGGACACGCCCCGCGCTGCCGCGATCCTGCGTGCGGCAGGACATCCTGTTCAACAGCAATCCCACGGGCGGCGCCGACATGGCGCAGTGCTGGTGGATCAACCATGCCACGAGCATCTGGGGCGATCACAACCTGTTCCGGTCGGCGCAGCTCGAGCTGGAGCAGCGTGGCATCCAGGCCTCTTCGGTCTTCATCAACGTGGGGTTCCATCGCTCGACGCCGCGCGGCCATGCCACGGTGTTCTACTACTTCGACCCGCTCGAGGAGGGGCAGCGAAGTGCCGCCACCAGCTGGGCCGCGAGCGAATGGCACAAGTCCCGCATCGAAGCCGATCCCGCCAGGCAGGCCTACGTGCAGAAGCTGACGGACTGGGGCCACAGCTGGGCGCCCATCTTCTACGCCAGCCGTTGAACCGGACGCGCGGCCCGCAGGCGGGCCGCCCCTTAGAAT
>NZ_JAYRZR010000012.1:26069-66468 GCF_041916345.1 Ramlibacter sp. | reverse complement strand
GATCTGGCTGGCCGCCAAGACCTTCGCGGTGGTCACGCTGTTCCTCTGGGTGCGCTCCACCTTCCCGCGCTACCGCTACGACCAGATCATGCGCCTGGGCTGGAAGATCTTCATCCCGGTCACGCTGCTGTGGCTGGTGGTGGTCGGCGCGATCATGCAGACCCCCTTCAACCCCTGGAAGTAAGGCAAGCCATGGCACACCAGGCACTGGCCTCCCATCAGTCGGCGTTCTCGCTCAAGGACTTCCTGTCCAGCTTCATGCTGGTGGAACTGTTCAAGGGCCTGCGCATCACCGGCAAGTACTTCTTCGCGCGCAAGATCACGGTGCAGTTCCCGGAGGAGAAGACGCCGCTGTCGCCGCGCTTCCGCGGCCTGCACGCCCTGCGCCGCTATGAGAACGGCGAGGAACGCTGCATCGCCTGCAAGCTGTGCGAGGCGGTCTGCCCCGCGATGGCGATCACCATCGAGAGCGACCAGCGCGCCGACGGCACGCGCCGCACCACGCGCTACGACATCGACCTCACGAAGTGCATCTTCTGCGGTTTCTGCGAGGAAAGCTGCCCGGTGGACAGCATCGTGGAGACGCACATCCTCGAATACCACGGCGAGAAGCGCGGCGACCTGTATTTCACCAAGGACATGCTGCTGGCCGTGGGCGACCGCTACGAGGCCGAGATCGCGGCCAACAAGGCGGCGGACGCGAAGTACCGGTGACGACGATGGCGTGGCGCCACAGGCTTCTGGCGATGGGCGGGCATGCCCTGTCGCCGAACCCCCAGGCCCGATGCCGAACGCCCAACGCCCAACGCTGAACGAAACATGGATATCCGAACCGGCCTCTTCTACCTGTTCTCCGCGGTGCTGCTGTTCGCGGCCTTCCGCGTGATCACGGCCCGCAACCCGGTGTACGCGGCGCTCTACCTCGTGCTCACCTTCTTCCAGGCGGCCGGCGTGTGGCTGCTGCTGAAGGCCGAGTTCCTGGCCATCTCGCTGGTGCTGGTCTACGTGGGCGCGGTGATGGTGCTGTTCCTGTTCGTGGTGATGATGCTCGACATCAACCTGCAGTCGCTGCGGCAGAACTTCTGGAAGCACTTCCCGGCCGCCGCCACCGTGGGCGCGCTGATCGCGCTGGAAATGGCCGCCGTGCTGATGGGCGGCTTCCGCGTTGCCGAGGAGCCCAAGGCCCTGCCGGGCGTGGCCGCCGCGGCGCAGGCCGGCGTTCAGTACTCCAACACCAAGGAACTGGGCAAGCTGCTCTACACCGAGTACCTGTACCCGCTGGAGGTGGCCGCCGTCATCCTGCTGGTGGCGATCATTGCCGCCATCGCGCTCACCCTGCGCCAGCGCAAGGACAGCAAGCACATCGACCCGGCCGTGCAGGTGCGCGTGCGGGCCGCCGACCGCGTGCAGATCGTCAAGCTCCCGCCCTCGCTGCCGCAGCCGCCCGCCGCCGCGGCCCCGGCCGAGCCCAAGGCGTGATGGCCCGCGCGCACCGGAGAACCCGATGATCATCACCCTCGGCCACTTCCTCACCCTCGGCGCGATCCTGTTCGCGCTGTCGGTGGTGGGCATCTTCCTCAACCGCCGCAACCTGATCGTGCTGCTGATGGCCATCGAGCTCATGCTGCTGGCGGTCAACATGAACTTCGTGGCGTTCTCCTACTACCTGGGCGACATGCACGGCCAGGTGTTCGTGTTCTTCATCCTCACGGTCGCCGCCGCCGAATCCGCCATCGGCCTGGCCATCCTGGTGCTGCTGTTCCGCAACCGCTCGAGCATCGCGGTGGAGGAACTCGACACCCTCAAGGGCTGACGCCCCGACCGCCACCGAGCCGACCAAGCCCCTATGAGCCAAACCCTCAACGCGTCGACCCTGCTCGCCGTGCCGCTGGCGCCCCTCGCCGGCGCCGCGCTGGCAGGCCTATTTGGCACCACCTTCGGCGGCAACTGGATCGGCCGCCGCCTGGCCCACACCCTGACCATCCTGGGCGTGTTCATCGCCTTCGTGCTGTCGGCCCACACGCTGTGGTCGGTGGCGGTGGATGGCGCCCGCTTCAACGCCACGATCTACGAGTGGATGGTGATCGGCAGCCTCAAGATGGAGGTGGGCTTCCTGATCGACGGCCTGTCCGCCATGATGATGTGCGTGGTGACCTTCGTGTCGCTGATGGTGCACATCTACACCATCGGCTACATGGAGGAGGACGAAGGCTACAACCGCTTCTTCGCCTACATCTCGCTGTTCACCTTCTCCATGCTCATGCTCGTCATGAGCAACAACTTCCTGCAGCTGTTCTTCGGCTGGGAGGCGGTGGGCCTGGTCTCCTACCTGCTCATCGGCTTCTGGTTCACGCGACCGACGGCGGTGTTCGCCAACATGAAGGCCTTCCTGGTCAACCGGGTCGGCGACTTCGGCTTCATCCTCGGCATCGGCCTCATCGCCGCCTACGCGGGCACGCTGAACTACGGCGAGACCTTCGCCAAGGCCGGCGACCTGGCCAAGATGGGCTTCCCGGGCAGCGACTGGATGCTGATCACCGTGATCTGCATCTGCCTGTTCATCGGCGCCATGGGCAAGAGCGCGCAGTTCCCCCTGCACGTGTGGCTGCCCGATTCGATGGAAGGCCCCACGCCCATCTCCGCGCTGATCCACGCCGCCACCATGGTGACGGCCGGCATCTTCATGGTGGCGCGCATGTCGCCGCTGTATGAACTCTCGGACACCGCTCTGTCGTTCATCCTCGTCATCGGCGGCATCACGGCGCTGTTCATGGGCTTCCTGGGCATCATCCAGAACGACATCAAGCGCGTGGTCGCGTACTCCACGCTGTCACAGCTCGGCTACATGACGGTGGCGCTCGGTGCGTCGGCCTACTCGGTGGCGGTGTTCCACCTGATGACGCACGCGTTCTTCAAGGCGCTGCTGTTCCTGGCGGCTGGCTCGGTCATCATGGGCTGCCACCACAACCAGGACATCCGCTGGATGGGCGGGCTGCGCAAGTACATGCCCATCACCTGGATCACCGCGCTGCTGGGTTCGCTGGCGCTGATCGGCACGCCGCTGTTCGCCGGCTTCTACAGCAAGGACAGCATCATCGAGGCGGTGCACTTCAGCAAGCTGCCGGGCGCGGGCTTCGCCTACTTCGCGGTGCTGGCCGGCGTGTTCGTCACCGCCTTCTACTCCTTCCGGATGTACTTCCTCGTGTTCCACGGCAAGGAGCGCTTCGACCAGAACCCGGACGCGCACCACGATGACCACGGCCATGGCCACGACGATCATCATGAGCCGCACGAGTCACCCTGGGTGGTGACGGCGCCGCTGATCCTGCTGGCGATCCCCTCGGTGGTGATCGGCTTCCTGTTCATCGGCCCCATGCTGTTCGGCGACTTCTTCAAGGACGCCATCGTGGTGGATGCGGCGCGCCACCCCGCCATGGCGGAACTCGCGAAGATCTTCCACGGCCCGCTGCAGATGGCGGCCCACGGCCTGATGACCGCGCCCTTCTGGCTGGCGCTGGCCGGCGTGGGCACGGCCTACTACATGTACATGGTCAACCCGGCGCTGCCCGGGCGCATCCAGAAGGCCATCCAGCCGATCCACACGCTGCTG
Organism: Ramlibacter sp.; assembly: GCF_041916345.1. Lineage (GTDB taxonomy): Bacteria > Pseudomonadota > Gammaproteobacteria > Burkholderiales > Burkholderiaceae_C > Ramlibacter. The sequence goes on along the minus strand of NZ_JAYRZR010000012.1, from coordinate 62,858 downwards.
GAGAACAAGTACTACATGGACTGGATCAACGAGAACATCCTCGCGCGGGCGGCGCGTGCGCTGGGCACCGGCCTGTGGAAGGGCGGCGACCAGGGCGTGATCGAGGGCGTGTTCGTCAACGGCAGCGCGCGCGCGGTCGGCTGGTTCGCCGGCATCGTGCGCTGGGTGCAGTCAGGCTACATCTACCACTACGCCTTCGCGATGCTGCTCGGCGTGATCGTGCTCATGACCTGGTTCGTGAGCTGGCCCATGATCACCGACTGGCTCAGGAAGTAGGGGAACAACAACAATGCAAGTCGGACTTCTGAGCCTCTCCATCTGGACGCCCATCGTCTTCGGCGTCATCCTGCTCGCGCTCGGCCGCGATGACCAGGCGCGCGTGGTGCGCTGGGTCGCGCTGGTCGGTGCCATCGTCAGCTTCCTCGTCACGCTGCCGCTGTACGGCGGCTTCGACACCGCCACCTCCGCGATGCAGTTCGTCGAGAAGGCGCCCTGGATCGACCGCTTCGCGGTGCACTACCACCTGGGCGTGGACGGCATCTCGCTGTGGTTCGTGCTGCTCACCGCGTTCATCACCGTGGTGGTGGTCATCGCCGGCTGGGAGGTGATCACCGAGCGCGTGAACCAGTACTACGGCGCCTTCCTCATCCTGTCGGGGTTGATGGTCGGCGTGTTCAGCGCGCTCGACGCCATCCTGTTCTACGTGTTCTTCGAGGCCACGCTGATCCCGATGTACCTGATCATCGGCATCTGGGGCGGCCCGAACAAGATCTACGCGGCGTTCAAGTTCTTCCTGTACACGCTGCTGGGCTCGCTGCTGATGCTGATCGCGCTGGTGTACCTGTACACCAAGTCGGGCGGCAGCTTCGACATCGCCACCTGGCACAAGCTGCCGCTGTCGGGCACTGCGCAGACGCTGCTGTTCTTCGGCTTCTTCGCCGCCTTCGCGGTGAAGGTGCCGATGTGGCCGGTGCACACCTGGCTGCCCGACGTGCACGTGGAGGCGCCCACCGGCGGCTCCGCCGTGCTGGCGGCCATCATGCTGAAGCTGGGCGCCTACGGCTTCCTGCGCTTCTCCATGCCCATCGCGCCCGATGCCTCGCGCGAGTGGGCCTGGCTGATGATCGGCCTGTCCATCATCGCGGTGGTCTACGTGGGCCTGGTCGCCATGGTGCAGCAGGACATGAAGAAGCTGGTGGCCTACTCGTCGGTGGCGCATATGGGCTTCGTCACGCTGGGCTTCTTCATCTTCAATGACCTCGGCGTGGCCGGCGGCCTGGTGCAGATGATCGCGCACGGCTTCGTCTCGGGCGCCATGTTCCTGTGCATCGGCGTGCTGTACGACCGCGTGCATTCGCGCCAGATCGCCGACTACGGCGGGGTGGCGAACACCATGCCGAACTTCACCGCCTTCGCCGTGCTGTTCGCCATGGCCAACTGCGGCCTGCCCGCCACCGCCGGCTTCGTGGGCGAGTGGATGGTGATCCTGGGCGCGGTCAAGTACAACTTCTGGCTCGGCCTGTTCGCCGCCAGCGCGCTGATCTTCGGCGCGGCCTACACGCTGTGGATGGTCAAGCGCGTGTACCTGGGCCCGATCGCCAACGACAAGGTGCGCGCGCTCACGGACATCAATGCGCGCGAGTTCCTCATGCTCGGCATCCTGGCCGTGGCCGTGCTGTACATGGGCATCCACCCCAAGCCCTTCACCGACGTGATGAACGTCTCGGTGGCGGACTTCCTGAAGCACGTGTCGGCTTCCAAGCTGTGAGCGGCAAGCCGAGGACCCGACCATGATCGATACATTCAGCCTCATCCTCGTCTCGCCCGAGATCCTGCTGCTCGTGATGGCGTGCGTGGTGGCCCTGGTGGACCTGGGCGTCAAGACGCGCCTGCGCGACGGCACCTACTGGCTCTCCATGCTCACGCTGGCCGTGGTCGCGTGGTTCTGCGCCGACTTCGCCCAGTCCGGCGTCACGAGCTATGCCTTCGGCAAGATGATCGTGAGCGACCCCATGGGCAACTGGCTCAAGTGCTTCGCGGCCATCGCCATGATGGTCTGCCTGGTCTATGGCCGTCCCTACGCCGGTGACCGCGACATGCTGCGCGGCGGCGAGCTGTTCACGCTGTCGCTGTTCGCGCTGCTGGGCATCTTCGTCATGATCTCCGGCAGCAACTTCCTGGTCATCTACCTGGGCCTGGAACTGCTCACGCTCTCCAGCTACGCGCTGGTGGCCCTGCGGCGCGACAACGCCGTGGCCACCGAGGCCGCGATGAAGTACTTCGTGCTGGGCGCCATGGCCAGCGGCTTCCTGCTGTACGGCCTGTCCATGCTGTACGGCGCCACCGGCTCGCTGGACGTGGCCACCGTGTTCAAGGTCATCGGCACCGGCCAGATCAAGCACCAGGTGCTGGTGTTCGGCCTGGTGTTCGTGGTGGCCGGCCTCGCGTTCAAGATCGGTGCCGCGCCCTTCCACATGTGGATCCCCGATGTGTACCAGGGCGCGCCCACGGCCGTCACGCTGATGATCGGCTCGGCGCCCAAGCTGGCCGCCTTCGCCATCGTCATCCGCCTGCTGGTGGAGGGCATGCTGCCGCTGGCCATCGACTGGCAGCAGATGCTCATGGTGCTGGCCGTGGCCTCGCTCTTCATCGGCAACCTGGCGGCCATCGCGCAGACCAACCTCAAGCGCATGCTGGCCTACTCCACCATCGGCCAGATGGGCTTCGTGCTGCTGGGCCTCATGTCCGGCGTCGTCAACGGCAACACGCTGTCGGCCGCCAATGCGTACAGCTCGTCGATGTTCTACGTCATCACCTACGTGCTGACCACGCTGGCGAGCTTCGGCATCATCCTGCTGCTGGCGCGCGAGGGCTTCGAGAGCGAAGAGATCGCCGATCTCGCCGGCCTGAACCAGCGCAGCCCGCTGTACGCCGGCATCATGACGATGTGTCTGCTGTCGCTGGCCGGCATCCCCCCGCTGGTGGGCTTCTACGCCAAGCTCGCGGTGCTGCAGGCGCTGGTGGTCTCCGGCGCGCCGCTCTACATCGGCCTGGCGGTCTTCGCGGTGCTCATGTCCCTGATCGCGGCGTTCTACTACATCCGCGTCATCAAGGTCATGTACTTCGATGAGCCCATCACGGCCACCACCGTCTCCGCCCCGGTGGACGTGCGGGTGGTGCTGTCGATCAACGGCGCGCTGATCCTCGTGCTGGGCATCCTGCCCGGCGGCCTGATGACGCTGTGCGCGCAGGCCATCGTCAAGACCCTCGGGTCCTGAGGCGCGGGCGGGCTGGCCGCATGGAACTGACCGCATCGATCTGGCTGGTGATCCTGCTCGCGCTGGCGGCGGCGAACCTGCCCTTCCTCACGCGTCGCCTGCTGGGCGTGGTGCCGTTCGCGCGGCCCAAGCACCTGGGCATCCACCTGGCCGAGGTGCTGGTGCTGTACTTCCTGGTCGGCGGTGTCGGCCTGGCGCTGGAGAACCGCGCCGGGCGCATCGCGCCGCAGGGCTGGGAGTTCTACGCCATCACCGGCGCGCTCTTCCTCACGCTGGCCTTCCCCGGCTTCGTGTGGCGCTACCTGTACAAGCACCGCGATTGACCGCCTGCCCATGGCCGAAGACGCCCACCTCATCGAGCAGCGGACCGGCCGACAGGAGCTGCTGAAGGGCCGCTTCCTGCACGTGGTGCGCGACACGGTGCGCCTGCCCGATGGCGGCGAAGCCACGAGGGAGTTCGTACTCCATCCCGGCGCGGTGGCCGTGGTGCCGCTGCTCGACGACGGCCGCATCGTGCTCGAGCGGCAGTACCGGCATGCGGTGGGCGCGGTGCAGATCGAGATCCCCGCCGGCAAGCTCGATCCCGGTGAGCGGCCCATCGCCTGCGCCCAGCGCGAGCTGCTGGAGGAGACGGGCTACGTGGCCAGTGAGTACGCGTATGCGTTCACGCTGCACCCCACGGTGGCGTACTCCGACGAGTTCATCGAGATCTGGTTCGCCCGCGGCCTGACCGCCGGCACCGCCCGCCTGGACGAGGGCGAGTTCCTGGAGGTGTTCACCGCCACGGCGGATGAGTTCCTCGCCTGGTGCCGTGATGGGGTCATTCGCGACTGCAAGACCCTGGCCTCGGCGCTGTGGCTGCAGAATGTGCGTTCGGGGGCCTGGAATCTGGACTGGCGGCCCCCATCCTCGCATCCATGAAGGTCCTCAACCTCCAGTGTCGCCATGGTCACGCCTTTGAAGGCTGGTTCGCCTCGGAAGACGACTTCCAGGCCCAGCTGGGCCGCGGCCTGGTCGAATGCCCGCTGTGCGCGGACGCCCAGATCGCGAAGATGCCCTCTGCGCCACGGCTGAACCTCGGTGCCGCGGCGCCGGTGGAGGCGCCGGCCGAGCGCCAGGCCGTGGCCACCACGCCCGATGCGCAGCTCCAGGCGGCCTGGCTGCGCATGGTGCACGAGGTGATGACGCAGACCGAGGACGTCGGCGAGCGCTTCGCCGAGGAAGCCCGCCGCATGCACTACGGCGAGACCGAGGAGCGCGGCATCCGCGGCCAGGCCTCGCGCGAGGAAACGCGCGAGCTGCTGGAGGAGGGCATCCCGGTGCTGCCGTTGCCGCTGCCCAAGGGCTTGAAGGGGCCTGTGCAGTAGGGGGCCCTACGAAGGCGGGCACGGTCTTGTTAGGCCTCTCGTAGGCTGGGGTGGAGTGCCAGCGCAACCCCAACGCTCCACCCCCTCAATCCAGCCACTGCAACGCCGCCAGCCGCGCATACGCCCCACCGCGGGCCACCAGGTCCTCATGCCGCCCCGTCTCGACGATGCGGCCATGATCCAGCACCACGATGCGGTCCGCCTTCTGCACCGTGGCCAGCCGGTGCGCGATGACCAGCGTCGTGCGACCGCGCATCGCCGATTCCAGTGCGGCCTGCACCACGCGCTCGCTCTCGGCGTCCAGCGCGCTCGTGGCTTCATCCAGCAGCAGCAGCGGCGGGTTCTTCAGCATCGCGCGCGCGATGGCGATGCGCTGTCGCTGCCCACCCGAGAGGCGCACGCCGCGTTCGCCCAGGAAGGTGTCGTAGCCCTCGGGCAGGGCGGTGATGAAGTCGTGCGCGTACGCGGCCTTTGCAGCGGCCTGCACCTCGGCATCGGTCGCGCCGGGACGGCCGTAGCGGATGTTCTCCAGCGCGGAGGTCGAGAAGATCACCGGCTCCTGCGCCACCAGGCCGATGCGCCCGCGCAGGTCCGCCAGGGCCAGCTCACGCACCGGCGCGCCATCCACCCGCACCTGGCCAGCCTGCGGATCGTAGAAACGCAGCAGCAGCTGGAACACGGTGGTCTTGCCCGCGCCGCTGGCGCCCACCAGCGCGACGGTCTCGCCCGCGGCCACCTCCAGCGTCACGCCGGACAGCGCGGGTGTGCCGGGGCGCGAGGGATAGTGGAAGCCCACGTCGCGCAGGTTCACCGTGCTGCCACCGGCCACGGCGGGTAGCGGCACGGGTTGCGCGGGCGACGCCACGGGTGAGCGGCTGGCGAGCAGCTCCATCAGGCGCTCGGACGCACCGGCGGCCCGCAGCAGATCGCCATACACCTCGCCCAGGATCGCCACGGCGCCGGCGAAGATGGCCACGTAGAACGCCGCCTGCCCCAGCTGCCCCGCGGTCAGCCGCCCCGCGATCACGGCCTGCGTGCCCTGGTAGAGGCCCCACAGCACCAGCGCCGCGTTGGCGATGATGACGAAGGCCACCAGCACGGCCCGCGCGCGCGTGCGGCGGATGCCGGTGGCAAAGGCGTTCTCGGTCGCATCCCGGAAGCGCCCGGCCTCGCGCGATTGCGCGGTGTAGCTCTGCACCGTGGGGATCGCGTTCAGCACCTCCGCCGCGATGGCACTGGAGTCGGCCACGCGGTCCTGGCTGGCCCGCGACAGGCGCCGCACCCGGCGGCCGAAGGCCATGGCAGGCAGCACCACCAGCACCACCACCAGCAGCACCTGCAGCATCACCATCGGGTGCGTCACCACCAGCATGCCCAGGGCGCCCACGCCCATCACCAGGTTGCGCAGGCCGAGCGAGAACGAGGAGCCCACCACCGTCTGCACCAGTGTCGTGTCGGTCGTCAGGCGTGACAGCACCTCGCCCGTCTGCGTGGTCTCGAAGAACTCGGGGCTCTGCTCCAGGACGTGCGCGTAGACGGCGGTGCGAAGGTCGGCCGTCACGCGCTCGCCCAGCCAGCTCACCATGTAGAAGCGCGCGGCGGAGGCCACGCCCAGCGCCACCGACACGCCGAACAGCGCCAGGAAGTGCCCGCGCAAGGCCACCAGCCGCTCACCGGGGTCGGCGGCCAGGCCGCCGTCGATGAGGCCGCGCAGCGCGATCGGAAAGGCCAGCATCGCAGCCGATGCGGCCAGCAGGAACAGGCCCGCCGCCGCGATGCGCCAGCGGTAGGGCCGCAGGAAGGGCAGCAGCCCCGAGAGGGATTGGGGGGACTTCGCAGCACCTTCTGTCATTCACCGAGTGTAGGGGCCGATTCTTCGTCTCCGATGAGGGGGCGGGCGACCCATGCATCGTTTCAAACCGTATCCAGGCTTTGCCAGAGGCAGCATCCTGCGCAAAATGGTGACGCGGCCCCCGCAGGCCGTTGAAAGGGAGTGATGATGTTCAAGACGCGCCTCGCGGTCGCGGCCCTGCTGGCTGCCGCCGCCTTTTCCGCACAAGCCCAGGGCCGGGATCTCGTGCTCGCCATCAGCGAGGGCACCTCCGGCGGCACCGACCATGCCCGCGTGGTCGCCAAGTACGGCGGGCTCGCCAACGTGCTGGGGGATGCCATCAAGCGCCGCGTGGTCGTGGTGTTCGTTCGCGAGTTCGCGCAGCTCGAGGAGGGCATGAAGACCGGCCGCTTCGACTTCGTCATGGCCCGGCCCAGCGACTACCCCGCGCGCGGCGTGCGCAACCACGGCTACCGGTATGTGGCCCATGCCAGGCCCGACGGCCAATGCCTGCTGGTCGTGCCCAAGGCCTCGCCGATGAAGAGCCTGGCCGAAGCCCGAGGCAAGCGGTGGGTGCTGCCCGAACAGGCTGCCTACATGACGAAGTTCTGCACCGCCGAACTGCGCGACCAGGGCATCGACCTGACGAAGGAAAAGGTGACCTACGTGCGCGAGCAGGCCTCCATCGGCCAGTACCTGCAGACCAGCCTGTCCGACGTGGGCGGCGTGGCGTCGTACTCCGGCCTGGCGCGCGACCTGGAGAAGAACGGCCTGACGGTGCTGCACAAGAGCACGCCCCAGCCGTACTTCCCGCTCGTGGCCGGCAAGGGCATCACCCCCGCGCAGGTCGAGGCCGCGCAGAAGCAACTCGCGGGGATCGAGCAGATCCCCATGGGGCCCGACATCCTCAAGTCGATCGGCATCGAGGGCTTCGACGTGAGCGGCGCGAAGCGGCTGGGGGATCTGCTGGCGTGGATCGAGAAGAAGTAGCGGGGTGCCGGGTGCTGCATGCCGACTGTAGTCAGTGGAAACTGGCGGCTGATCTTCCGGTTCGACGGGGGCGACGCCGAACTGGTGGATTACCTGGACTATCACTGACCTCGAAAGGAGTACTCGATGGCACACATGCACATGCCGCCTCATCCGGGCGAGACGCTGCGCGAGGACGTTCTGCCGGCGCTCGGCTTGACGGTCACCCAGGCTTCCGAGCAACTGGGGGTGACCCGTGTCACGCTGTCGAGGGTGTTGAACGGCTCGGCCGCCGTGTCGCCCGAAATGGCCCTGCGCATCGAGAAATGGTTGGGCCCCGAAAATGGCGGTTCCGCCGAGCTGTGGTTGCGTCTGCAGGCTGCCTATGACCTGGCTCAGGCCAGGAAGGCGCGCGCTCCCTTGTTGCGTGGCATCAAGCGAGCCAAGCTCGATGGCGCTCAGGCGTAGAGGGCTGTGGCGTCAGCAGAAGAGCATGGCATGACGCCTTCAGATGGCCGCCATGGCGTTTCAATGCGTGTGCCAGGAGTCTTCGGCCTGGTGGCCCTGATGGGTTACTTTTCCCTGGCCTTGAACGGGTTCTGCTTCTCGAAGCTTCGCTTCCTGTCAGACGCGGAACTGTTCGACAGTGCAACGGCCTATGCCAGGCAGCGTCACTCGGCAATGGACTCATTCGGTCGGCAAGTGCCGTTTCTCAGCGAGAGGCTGGCCCCTGACTGCTGCCACTTGGATCGATCCCTGCAGGGCCGATCCCTGACGGATCTCTTCTGTCCGAACTACGCGCTGGTGACAGTCAGCCTGCCGTGGGCCGACGGCAGTCGACGTGCAATGGAGACGACGGTCATGGTGACTGCTTGCGGCCATGCGGTGGATCATGTCGGCTTCGAAGCGCGAGCGCTCTGAACGAGCGCCAGGTCCTGCTGGCCCCTACATCCGCAACCGCTGCCCGTACCCCGTCATCTCCAGATACCCGCGCCCCACGGGGCGGCCATTGCTGTCGATGAGGTCCGACAGGCCTTCCCAGTAGATGGCGCCGGTGCTGGCGCGGCTGTCCAGCTCCTGCGCGTCGACCACGGCGCGCACGGTGTAGAAGTCCGCGGGCGTGCGCACGATCCACTCCACCGGGTAGCTCGCACCCGAGGCAGGGCTGGTCCAGCGGCGGCGCGGCTGGAACTGCGTCTCGCCGGGGCTGGCGATGTACAGGCCGGCCTTCGGGTGGCGGAAGGATCCGCCGTCCCACAGGCTGCTGCCGTCCGCGCGCCGCAGGCGGAACGCGGTGAGGGCGCTGCCATCCTGCAGGTTCATGCCGATCCAGTCCCAGCCCACGGCCTCGGGGTGCAGCAGCGCCTCGCTCCACTCATGGTCCATCCAGGCCTGCCCCGTGATCTCGAAGGCCTGCCCCTTCAGCACGATGCGTCCGCTGGCCGCGAGCTGGGGGATGCTGTAGTAGTAGCTGGCCTGCTCGGGCTGGGGCCCCTTGCGTGAGAGCCCATCACGGCCTTGCAGCAGCAGCGGCTGGGTGGCCGCGAAGCGCAGGTCCAGGCTGAAGTCGCCGGCCGGCAGCCGCGCCGTCCACACCTCGCCGCCGGCCGGGGTGTCGGCGCGGTCCAGGGACCAGTCACGCAGCCGCAGCCGGGCGTCGTCTTCCGCCGCTTCGGCGATGCCGAAGCCCTGGCGCGCGATGCGCTGGTCGTGCCACAGGCGCCGGCCCTGCACGTCAGTGACCGCGGCATGGGCGAAGATCAGCTGGCGTGCGGCGAAGCGCGACTGCATGCCCTGCGTCGAATCCACCCGCGAACGGAAGAAGGTGACCTGGAAGCCGAACTGCCGCTCGCCCGCGCGCGCATGGCCGGTCACGTACCACCACTCGGTGCGCAGGTTTGGGTGCGCGCCGTGGTCGCGCGGGAACTGCAGCTGGCGTGGCGGCAAGGCGCTGGCGGCGGCAGGCGTGCCCGCCAGCGGCAGGGCGGCCAGGCCCAGCAGCAAGGGCCGGCGCGCGATCACCAGTCCTCCTTCACCGCGCGCACCGCGTCGCGCGTGGCAGCGGCCCGGCCCGCGAGCCAGGCGGTCAGGGTGCCGGCCACGACGACCGCGGCGCACAGCAGGGCCAGCCGGTTCCAGGGCGCGCGCAGATCCATCGTCCAGTGGAAGCTCTGCGGGTTGACCACGTGCACCAGCACGATCGCCACCGCGATGCCCAGCGCCAGGCCAGCCAGTGCGCCGATCAGCGTCCAGGCCGCGCCTTCACCGGCCACCACGGCCAGGATCTGCCGACGCGTGAGCCCCAGGTGGGCGAGCAGGCCGAACTCCTTGCGGCGGGCCAGCACCTGCGCGCTGAAGCTCGCCGCCACGCCGAACAGGCCGATGCCGATGGCCACGGCCTGCAGCCAGTAGGTGACGGCGAAGCTGCGGTCGAAGATGCGCAGCGAGATGGCGCGGATCTCGGCCGCCGAGGCGAACTCGATCAGGCCTTCGGTGCCGCCCTCGCGCGCAGCCGCCGCGCGCAGGCCGGCCTGCACCTGCGCTGCGTCCGCGCCCGGGGCCAGCCAGAGGTGCAGTTCATTGACCCGGACGTCCTGGGTGAGGTCGCGATAGGCGCGCAGATCCATCATCAGCGTGCCGGACTGCCGGGCGTAGTCACGCCACACGCCGGCCACGACGTACGGTCCGCCGCCGATGGCCTGCGCGAGCGGACGGAACACCTCGCCGGGCTTCGCGCCATACAGGTCCACCAGCGCCTCGCTCACGTAGATCGGTACCTGGCCGGGCGGTGTGGGCAGCAGGTTCCCCACCAGGGGCAGGGTTCGGGCGGGGTCGTCGAGCGGCCGTGCCAGCAGCGCGACGGGTGGGCGCGCGGAATCCAGGGTCAGTGGCCGCACGCGCTGGGTGGCGATGCGCGCAACGCCCGGCAGTGTGCCAGCCGCGTCGACGAAGCCCGGCGTGAGGAAGGCCGCGTCCCCCGTCGCCGTGGAAAGGGCCGTGCGCGCGTACAGGTCCGCCGGCAGCAGCACGTCGAGCCACTGCGACACGCTGGCGCGAAAGCTCGTCACCATCACCGTCAATGCCACCGCCAGGCTGAGCGCGGCCACCACGCCGCTCACCGCCACCGCGGCGCTCTCGCGAACGCGACGCGCCCGCTCCACCGCCAGCAGGGCCAGCGCGCGCGTCGCCACGCGCGGCGCGATGCGGTCGTACACCACCGCCACCAGCGGCGGCAGCGCGGCGATGCCGCCCACCAGCAGCAGGCCCACGCTCAGATACGCCGCCAGCGGCACACCGGCCACCGGTGGCAGCAGGGCCAGCAGGCCACCCGCGGCCATCAGCGCCGCGCCGGCCAGATGCCGCCGTGCCGGTGGCAAGGCGGCGCCCAGGCCCTTGAGGCTCTGCGCCAGTGGCAGCACGGCCGCCTGCCGCGCCGGCAGCCAGCCGCCCACCACCGCCGCGGCCACGCCCAGCAGGCCGTAGAGCAGTGCGGCCGGCGTGTCCCACTGCAGGCGCGGCGCGGCGCCCGCGAAATAGCCGCCGCCCAGGTCGCCGCCCAGCACCCGCAGCGCGAGCAGGGCCAGTCCAGTGCCCACGGCGATGCCGAGTGCGCTGCCCACCAGACCGAGCACCGCCGACTCGGCCAGCACCAGCCGCAGGCGCTGGCGCGCCGTCAGGCCCAGCACGCCGAGAAGGGCGAAGGAGCGCGTGCGCCGCGCCACGCTGAGTGCCTGCACCGAGAACACGAGGAAGGCGCCGGTGAAGAGCGCCACCAGCGCCAGCACCGTGAGGTTCACGCGGTAGGCCCGCGAGAGCGCACCGGCCCGGCGGCCGGCATCGCCGGGGTCGGCGGGCTGCACATCGGGCGGCAGCGAGACCTCGCGCAGCCAGTCCGCCACGGGCGTCCCGGGCGCCAGGCGCACGTCGATGCGCGTCAGCTCACCGGCGCGCCCGAACAGATCCTGCGCGGCGCCGATGTCCATCACCGCCAGCGGCCCGCCGCCCGCGGCCACCGTGCCGGCCACACTCACCTCGCGCAGCGTCATGCCGACCTGCACCCGCAACTGGTTGCCGGACCAGAACACCCGTGCGGCGGGGTTCAGGAACACGCGGCCCGGCGCGAGGATGGCGAGCCGCTCTCCATCGGTGCCCGGCACGGGCATGAGGCCGGGTGCGATGGCGGCGATCTGCAGCGCGTCCAGCCCCAGCACGCGCAGGGTATGGCGCCGGCCGTCCTCGCCAGCGGCCAGCGTCTGCACCTCCAGCATCGGCACTGCCACCGTCACGCGCGGGTCGGCCGCGATCCGCGCGTACAGCGCTTCGTCGAAGCCGCCCTGCACGGCCCGCAGTTCCACGTCGGGCTGGCCGCCGGCGGACCGTGCGGCGGCGGTGAACTCGTCCAGCGCCGAGGCGTTGATCAGGTGCACCGAGAAGCCCAGCGCCACACCCAGCAGCACCGCCAGCACCGCGGCGGCCGATCGCCATGGGTGATGCCGCAGCTCCTGCCACGAGAACGTGGCCAGCAGCGTGGGCAACACGGGCCGGGCCTGGGCATCCATGGTGGGGATTGTGGCGTGCCGCGCCCTTGCACAATGGCGTGATGGAGAAGGACACCGACATCGAGGCCATCGAGCGTGCCACGCTGGCGGCCGTGCCGCCCGAGGCGCAGGAAACGCTTGCGGGCTGGCTGCTGGCCTATGACAGCGGCACCGTCGGCCGCGCCCACAGCGGTGTGCCGCTGGCGCACGATGAGGCCACCGCGGCCGCCTGGCCGCAGGCCGTGGCGGCGTACCGCACCCGCGGCCTGCGGCCCGTGCTGCGGTTGCCCGAGGTGCCGGTCTTCGAACGCCACCACGCGGCGCTGCAGGCGGCGGGCTTCACGCCGACCCAGCCCACCCTGGTGCAGGCGACCGATCTCGCGCGGTTCAGTGTCTACCCGTCGCGCGCGGATGTGCTTCTGGCCGACACACCATCGACCGCATGGCGCCAGGTGTTCCTGGGTGAAGGCTTCGATCCGGTCGACGGCGCGAGCCGCCTCACCATACTGGCGCGGGCGCGCTCGTCCGTCTTCGCCAGCATCGAGCGCGACGGCCAGGTCGTGGCGGTCGGCTCGGCCAGCCTGGCCCATGGCTGGTGTGGCATCCATGGCATGCGCTCCCTGCCGGCCTGGCGCGGCCAAGGGCTGGCCAGTGCGATCCTGGCGGCGCTGGGGCAGGCGGCACAGGCGCGCGGGCTAGCGCGAGCCTTCCTGCAGGTGGAGGCTGGGAACACGGGGGCGCAGGCGCTGTATCGGCGGGCGGGTTTTGCCACCGCATGGGGGTACCAGTACTGGAAGTGACGCGGGCACCAGGGAACTTCAACCGGCCGCCAGCCTCCCACCAGGGGCTGCCTGCGCGGCCCCTTCCCGCCACTTAGAATCCCCCCGTGCAAAGACGATCCCTCCTCCAGGCGGCCTGTGCCGCATCCGTCCTGACGCTCGCCGCGTGCAGCAAGGAAACGCCCGCCGGCGGCAGCAGCAGTGGCCCCGCCGCCACCGATGCCAAGCCGGGCAGCGTGGCGCCCAGCATCGAGGCCATCACGGCCGAGGCGACCGGCTTCAACGTCGGCTCCTCCATGGTCACCAAGGTGGCCTACGTGTTCTTCGATCCGCAGTGCCCGCATTGCGCGGTGCTCTGGAAGACCTCGCGGCCGCTCAAGGCGCAGACGCGCTTCGTCTGGATCCCGGTTTCGCTGCTCAACGACAAGAGTGCGCCGCAGGGGGCCACGCTGCTGGCCGCGGCAGACCCGGTGGCCGCGATGGACGAGCATGAGGCCCTGATGGCCGAGAAGAAGGGCGGCATCTCCGCCATGAACGCCACCGACGAGCGCAAGGAACAGGTGAAGCGCAACACCGCGCTGTTCACCAAGTTCGGCTTCGGCAGCGTACCCACCGTGGTGGCCAAGCACGGCCAGACCGGCCAGCTCGTCACGGTGGAGGGTTCCGCCCCGACGGACGTGCTGGCCCAGCGCCTCGGCCTGAACGCCCCCGCGGGCTCCTGAGCCCGCCCGCACCCCGCGCGGGCGCCGGCATCAGCCGATGCCGTCCTCGCGCAGGTGCAGCACGCGGTCGGCCAGCCCGGCCGCGGCTTCCGAGTGGGTCACCAGCACCAGCGCCGCGCTGGCCTCGGCGGCCTGGGTGCGCAGTACCTCCATCACCATCGCAGCGGTCTTCGGATCGAGGTTGCCCGTGGGCTCGTCGGCCAGCAGCACGCGCGGCCGGTGCACCAGCGCGCGCGCGATGGCCACGCGCTGCAGCTGCCCGCCGCTCAGCGTGGCCGGCAGCCGCGACTCGAAGCCCTGCAAGCCCACAGCCGCCAGCATGGCCTGCACACGGGCGGGATCCGGCCGCTTCTGCAGGAGCAGCGGCAGCGCAACGTTCTGCCCCACATCGAGGTGCGGCAGCACATGGAAGGCCTGGAACACGAAGCCCAGCCGGTCGCGCCGCAGGAGGGCCCGCGCTTCGTCGTCCATTGACCCCAGGTCGAGGCCGTCGACGCGCACCTGGCCCGCATCCCAGGTCTCCAGGCCGGCCAGGCAGTTGAGCAGCGTGGACTTGCCCACGCCGGATTCGCCGACCACCGCCACGAACTCGCCGGCGGCGACCTCGAAGGTGACGTCGCGGAACACGTCCACCTCGCCATAGCGCTTGACGAGTCCCTGTACCGACAGCATCACCTCGCCCCCTCCGCCGCGCGCAGCACCTGCGCCAGGGCGTACGGCGCGTCGCATGCAATCACCTCACGGGCCGGCATGGCGCGCAGCCAGGTGAGCTGGCGCTTGGCCAGCTGCCGCGTGGCGGCGATGCCGCGCTCGCGCAGTACCGCCATCGGCGCACCGGTTTCCAGCGCTTCCCACGCCTGCCGGTAGCCCACGCAGCGCATGCTGGGCAGGCCGGCGTGCAGGTCACCCCGGGCGCGCAGCGCGCGCACCTCGTCCAGCAAGCCGGCGGCCAGCATGGCGTCGAAGCGCTGCGCGATGCGCTCGTGCAGCCAGGCGCGAGATGCAGGTTCCAGCGACAGGAAGCGATCCGGCGTGAAGCCTTCGGTGCGGGCCTCGCCATGGAACGCGGTGATCGGTCGTCCGCTCACGCGCAGCACCTCCAGCGCGCGCTGGATGCGCTGTGCATCGTTGGGCGCGAGGCGCGCTGCCGTCTCGGGGTCACCCTTGGCCAGCTCGGCATGCATCGCGGGCCAGCCCAGACGCTGCGCCTCGGCCTCGATGCCGGCACGGACCGCGGGATCCGCCGCCGGCATCGCATCCAGCCCTTCGAACAGCGCCTTGAAGTACAGCATGGTGCCTCCCACCAGCAGCACCGGACGCCCGCGCGCGCGGATCTCTCGCACGAGCCGCAAGGCGTCCGTGGCGAAGGCCGCGGCGCTGTAGGCCTGCGTCGGCTCCAGGATGTCGATCAGGTGGTGCGGCACGCGCGCGCGCTCCTCGTGCGAGGGCTTGGCGGTGCCGATGTCCATGCCGCGGTAGACCAGTGCCGAATCCACGCTCACGATCTCGGCGCCCAGGCGCCCGGCCAGGGCCATGGCGGCGGCGCTCTTGCCGCTGGCGGTGGGGCCGGCGAGGGCGATGACGGGAGGCAGCTTGGGCGACGACATGCGAAGGCGCGATTGTCCCCGAGGTCGCTTGCCTACAATCCGCGCCCATGGTCTTTCGCCCCCTCACTGTCGCCGGCCGCCCCGTGGCCCAGGACCGCCTGCCCGCCGTCTGCGCGCCCCTGGTCGCCACGGACATCGCTTCCCTCGTCGAGGAGGCCCGTCGCGTGGCCGCGCTGCAGCCCGACCTGCTGGAGTGGCGGGTGGACTTCTTCCAGCGCATCGCCGACACGCCCGCGGTGCTGGCCGCGGCGCGGGCGCTGCGCGAGGCCGTGGGCGATCTGCCGATCCTGTTCACGCGCCGCTCGATCCGCGAGGGTGGCCAGGTGATCCCGCTGGACGAACCCGGTGTGGCCGCACTCTACGAGGCCGTGGCCATCAACGGCACGGTGCAGTGGCTGGACTGGGAACTGTCCGCCGACGCGTCCCTGCGCGCGCGCGTGCAGGCCGCCGCGCGCAGCGCCGGCCTGCAGGTGGTGATGTCGTGCCATGACTTCGCGCGCACGCCCGCGCCCGCCGACATGCTGGCCACGCTGCAGGCGATGGACGCGGCCGGCGCCGACGTGGCCAAGCTCGCGGTGATGCCGCAGTCGATGGCCGACGTGCATGCCCTGCTGGGCGTCACGCTGGAGGCCGCGCAGACGCTGCGCATTCCGGTGGTGACGATGGCGATGGGCGGCCTGGGCGCCGTCACGCGCCTGTGCGGCGGCGTGTTCGGTTCGGCGCTCACCTTCGCGGTGGGGTCGGCCGCCTCGGCGCCGGGGCAGATGCCGATTGCCGACGTGCGCGCGGCGCTGGCCGTGCTGCAGCGGGCTACTTCAGGCTGAACAGCTGCGCCAGCGCCTCGCGGTACAGGCCCTGGCCGACCGCGTTGGTGTTGAAGTGCGAGCCGCCCTCCACCAGCACGAAGCGCTTGGGCCCGGTGGCGGCCTCATAGAGGCGGCGGCCGAGGTCGCTGGCGATCAGCCGGTCCTCGGAGCCGTGCACCACCAGCAGCGGCGAGTTGACCTTGGCCACCTTCTTCACTGACTCGAAGCGCTGCGTGATCAGCGGCCCGATCGGCAGCCAGCCCCACTTCATGGTGCTGGCGACGTCCGGGATGCTGGTGAAGGTGCCCTCGACGATGACACCGCGCTCGTCGTCCACGCGCGCGGCGAGGTCGATGGCGATGGCGCCGCCCAGCGAGTGGCCGAAGATGTAGCGCGGTCGGTTGGGGTAGCGCGCGGCCAGCCAGTCCCAGGCGGCGCGGGCATCCTCATAGGCCATGTCCTCGCTGGGCAGGCGCGGCGTGCTCTTGCCGAAGCCGCGGTAGTCGATGGCGAGCACCGAGAAGCCAAGCTCCTGCATGCGGCGGATGCGCGGCGCCGAGCCTTCCACGTTCCAGCGGGCGCCGTGCAGGTACAGCAGCACCGGGCCATCCTTCGGGCGGGTGGCAGCGGCCGTCCACAGGCCGTGCAGGCGGGTGGGTTCGCCGGTCACCTGCGAGGGAAACTCGATCCACACCTCGTCCATCTCGCGCGCCAGCTCCGCGGTGTAGCCCCAGCTGCGGTCGCTGGGCTGGAAGATCCATTGGCGCTGGCGCTCGTCCAGCGTCGCGCAGCCGACAGTCAGCAGCGCGGCCAGGGCGGCCAGCAGGAGGGGCAGGAGGCGTTTCATCGGGGCGGGTCACCCGGTTGCGGGAGCAGGTGTCCAGGAATGACCGGGCGAATGGGAGAAAGTTTCGCATGAAGCGGGGCGGCGTGCAGCGCAACCCCAGCGATTCAACCCCGCCCGCGCCCCTACCGCCCCCGCAGGAACAACCCATCCAGCTCCCGCAGCGTCACCTGCCGCCACGTCGGCCGGCCGTGATTGCACTGGTCCGAGCGTTCGGTCGCCTCCATCTGGCGCAGCAGCGCATTCATCTCCGCGTGCGTGAGGCGGCGATTCGCGCGCACCGCGCCGTGGCAGGCCATGGTGGCGAGCAGCTCGTTGCGGGCGCGCTCGACCACGGTGCTCGCGTCGTGCTGCGCCAGCTCCGCCAGCACGCTGCGCGCCAGCGCGACCGGGTCGCCTTGCGCCAGCGTGGCCGGCACGGCCCGCACCGCCAGGGTGCGCGGCGAGAAGGGCGTCACCTCCAGGCCGAGCGCGGCCAGCGTGTCCGCGTGCGCTTCGGCCGTGGCCACCTCGTGCGGGGTGGCGGCGAAGGTGGCGGGGATCAGCAGCGGCTGCGCCTGCAGCTGGCGCGCGTCCATCAGCGTCTTCAGCCGTTCATAGACGATCCGCTCGTGCGCGGCATGCATGTCCACCACCACCAGGCCCTGGGCGTTCTCGGCCAGGATGTAGACGCCATGGAGCTGGGCAATGGCCTGGCCCAGCGGCCACGCTTCGGCCGCCGGCTGCGCATCCGCCGGCGAGGGGGGCTCGAATGCCGAGCCTTCAGCCATTGCCCGCGGCAGCGGGGCCGCAAGCGCGGGCTCCGCGGCCACGCGCGGGGTGCCCCATAGCACCTGCAGTTGCGCCATGGACTGTGCGGCCTCTGCGGCGCTGGGTGCGAAGGTGAAGCGCGGCTGCTGCCATGCAGGGGCGGCAGCCGAATCGCCGCGCCACGGGGCGGGCGAGGGCGCGCCTGCGCCTTCCGCCGCGGGCGGACCGCCCGCCTGGCCAGCACGCGGCGCCGACAGCGCGGCCTCCACCGCATGCCGCACGGCCTGGTGCACCTCTCGGCTGTCGCGGAAGCGCACCTCGATCTTGGTGGGGTGCACGTTCACGTCCACCCGCGCCGGATCCACCTGCACGTGCAGCGCGTACACAGGCTGCCGGTGGCCGTGCAGGAGATCCTCGTAGGCGCTGCGCGCGGCATGGGTGAGCACCTTGTCGCGGACGTAGCGGCCGTTGACCCACGCGTACTGCCAGTCGGCCCGCGAGCGGGCGGCATCCGGCACGCCCGCGCGCCCCGTCACCCGCAGCGGGCCGGCGGCGAAGTCCACCACCACGCTGCCGGTCAGGAAGTCATCCCCCAGTACGTCGGCCAGGCGCTGGTCGGCGCTGCCGGGGCGCCATTGCTCGACGAGCCGGCCCTCGTGCCAGATGGCGAAGCCCACGTCCGGCCGCGCCAGCGCATGACGGCGCACCGCCTCGACGCAATGCGCGAGTTCGGTGGCGTCGGTCTTCAGGAACTTGCGGCGCGCCGGCGTGCTGAAGAACAGCTCCTTCACCTCCACCGTGGTGCCGGTGGCGCGCGCGGCAGGGCGCAGCTCGCCACTGGCGGCCTCCAGCAGCCACGCCGAGGCTGCGCCCTCGAAGCGCGAGAGCAGCGTCAGCTCCGACACCGAGGCGATGGCGGCCAGCGCCTCGCCGCGAAAGCCCATGGTGCCCACCGATTCCAGATCGGCCAGCGACCCGATCTTGCTGGTGGCATGGCGACGCAGGGCGAGCGGCAGATCCTCACGCGGGATGCCGCCGCCGTCATCTTCCACGCTCACCAGCCGCACGCCGCCGGCCAGCAGCCGCACGGTGACCTGGCGCGCGCCGGCGTCCAGCGCGTTGTCCACCAGTTCCCGCACCACCGAGGCGGGGCGCTCCACCACCTCGCCGGCGGCGATCTGGCTCACCAGTTCGTCCGGCAGTTCGCGGATGGGCCGGCGCGGGGGCGGGGAGAGCATGGCGTTCATGGGCAAGGGGCATTCTAGGGCGGCATCCACCGAGGCATGGCCCCGCGCGGCGAGGGGCGGCGGCCGGCCCGTCGATAATCGCGGCCCATGGAAATCGCCAGCTTTCTGATCGACTTCATCCTGCATGTCGACCGGCACCTCGAGCACTTCGTTGTCACCTATGGCGCGTGGGTCTACGCGCTGCTGTTCCTGATCATCTTCGTGGAGACGGGCGTGGTGGTCATGCCGTTCCTACCGGGGGATTCGCTGCTGTTCGTGGTGGGGGCGCTGTGCGGGCTGGGGCTCATGAGCTATCCGCTCGCGGTGCTGCTGCTGTGGCTGGCGGCGGTGCTGGGCGACCAGTGCAACTACACCATCGGCCGCTGGTTCGGCCCGCGCGTGTTCCAGTGGGAGCAGTCGCGCTTCTTCAACAAGCAGGCCTTCGACCGCGCGCATGCCTTCTTCGAGAAGCACGGCGGCATCTCGATCATCCTGGCGCGCTTCTTCCCGTTCCTGCGCACCTTCGTGCCCTTCGTGGCGGGCGTCGCGGCGATGACGCGGACCAAGTTCACGCTCTACAACATCGTGGGCGCGGCGATCTGGGTCGTGGGCCTGGTGACCGCGGGCTTCTTCCTGGGCAGCATCCCCTGGGTGAAGCAGAACCTGGACAAGATCATCTGGGCCATGATCATCATCCCCGGCCTGCTGGTGATCGGCGGGGCCTGGAACGCGAAGCGCAAGGCCGCTGCCTGAGCGCTCGCTAGTGCGGCCTCGGCGTCACCCGCGCATCGATGGGCGGCGGCTGGTAGTCGGGCTGGATGCGGCAGCTCTTGCCGTACGTGGCCTCGAAACCCTGGCACAGGGCGAGCACGCTGCGCGGAGACGGCTTGTCGCCCCTGTCCACCCACTGCAGCAGCGCGGTGAAGAGCGCGGGGTACTGCGCCTCGCCCAGGTAGCTGTGCTCGCGTTCGTCGCTGTACACCTGCACCAGCCGGCTTGCGCTGCCGCCGCGCGCCACCTGGTCGCGGTACAGCGACTGCAGCTCCACGAACGCGGTGGGGTCGTGGATGGCGTGGAAGCTCAGCACCGGCATCGCGAGGCGGCCCTCCGGGCGGCTGTCCTTGTCCAGCTCCGCCCGCGCCGCCGGGTCGGCCGCATAGCGGGCCACGGCGCGGTTCAGGGCGGCGTCGTCGCCGGAGCCGGTGTACATCGCCCCGACGTTGGTGAAGGGGTTGCGGCTGGCCAGGCGCAGCTGGGTCAGGTCGCGGAACAGCCAGGTGGCCCAGTTCAGGTGGCCGATCAGCGAGCGTTCCTCGATGCGCACCGTCTTCACGATGGCGGCGAGGTTCGCGGCCTGCTGCGGCGTGCGCTGCGCGGCGGGCTTGCGCACGCCGGTGCATTCGTCCACGCGCGCGGCGAGTTCGGCGCGGGTGAGCTTGCTGTCGGCCGGCAGGCCCATCCACAGCGGGTACTGCGGCTCGTCCGCCTTGGGGTGGTTGCGGCAGACATGCTGGTAGATCGCCCGCAGGTCGAGCCGGAACTCATAGGCCAGGCTGCCGCCGCCCAGCACGCCGCTGGTGAGGAGCACGCCGTCGTACGGCCCCCGCTGGCCATCGATGCGGCCATACAGCTCCGCCGCCTTGGCGGCCACGCCGGCGCCATAGCTCTGGCCGTGCAGGATCGTGCGGCGCGGCTGGCCGAACTGCCGCACGAAGATCTGGCGCAGGCGCTCGGTGTCTTCCGCGGCCATCGTCACGCCATAGCCGCCGCGGCGATAGGTGGAACCCGCCCACGCATGGCCGGCGCGGACCGTGATGGCCCAGCGCTGCAGGTCTTCCAGGCTGCGCTCGGCGCGGGCCGGGCCGGTGTCGGCCGGCCCGCCGTGCGCGTGCATCACGAGCACCCCGCGCGAGGCCTCCCAGCCAGCGGGCAGGGCGATCCAGTAGAAGGAGCCGGCGGCGTCTTCACCGGTGAAGCAGCGCGCATCGGCCGGCACTTCCTTCGGGCACGGCCTGGCCTCGGGCGCCGGGGCGCGCGCGACCTCGGGCATCACGGGTTGCGAACGCGGCTCGGGCAGGCTGGCGCAGCCGGCCAGGGTGAGGACGGCCAGGGTCGTGAGGGCGAGATGTCGCATGCCGGCATGGTAGGCGTGAGGCTGCGGCCGGGCATTGTGGGAAGCCCGCATGAGGGGCCTGTCGATCCCGGGCCCCCGCCTGCGCGGGGGCGACGGGGCATCAGAACATCAGTTCCTTGTCGACGTCCTGCGCCTTGCGGCGCGCCATCGCGAGATTGGAGCGCTGCTTGTCGAGCACGTAGTAGATGAACACGCCTTCCTTGCGCGAGGAGGGGCGGATGATGTGGTACTGCTTGCCCAGGGTGATGAGGATGTCCTCGATCACGTCGTTCAGGCCCAGGGCCCGCATCACCTTGAGCTTGGCGCGCACGACCTCGGTGTTGCCCGCTGCCGCGACCTCGAGATCCACGCCCATGCCGGCGGAGCCGAGCATCATGCCGCTGGAGGAGTCGACGATCGCGCAGCAGAGCGCACCGTCCAGGGTGAGCAGTTCGTCCAGGGATTGCTTGATGGTTGCCATGTGGCGATTCCTTCTCTCAACTTCGGCGTCGTCTTGTCGGTTCGCCGAGCGCGACGCCATCGCGCGGCGGCCGTTGCCTCACATCGAGGCCACCAATTGCTGCAGGCCGCCCACGGCACCTTTCCAGTCGGCCCATCGAACCTGGTCGGGCTCGCCCGAGACCGTGACCAGCACCAGCCCTTCGCCGCAACCCACCAGGGTGACGCGCCGGTGCGAGTGGATCAGCACCTGCGCCCGCAGTTCCCCCAGTGCGGCGAAGTCTTCGCTGCGGCGCAGGAAGAGACGCCAGTAGTCGCTGACGGCCTCGCTCAGGTGGTGCACGCCCGGCAGCTCGCCCGCGCTTTCCCACACCATGCCGGTGTCGGCCTCGACGATGGCGCAGCCGCCCACCCCGGGGAGGCTGGCCATCTGCGCAAGGGCCTGCTGGAGTCGGGACCCTGTCATGGCACGACCCTCCGCGCTGCGCGCTGCGGGATTCGCCTTGGGGCGGCCCAGCGGCTCATATTTGCGCCAGGGCGGACGCGGCCGCTGCAAGCTGGAACTTCACCTGGCCCAGCAGCGCATCGGGGCCGGCCAGCGCGGTCAGCACGCAGGAAACGTCGCTCCGTGGCACGCGGTGCACCAGCACCAGGCCGCCCGCCGTCTCGACGATCACGGTGCGGCTGTCGCCCATGCCGGCCTCGGCGGACACCACCTCGCCTATGGCCGCGATCGAGCTGGCGAGCGCGGCCAGCCGCGCCGTGTCCACCGCGGCGGCGAGAGCGGCGGCCAGCTCGAAGCCGTCGGCCGTGGCAGCCAGCACGGCCCGCATGCCGCTCACCTCGCGCAGCAGCGCCTCGGCCTGGGCCTGCGCGGCGGCGCGCAGGGCCGGCGGCACATGGGCGTGGAACGCCTCACTCTGCATTGCTGGCCTCGATCTGTGCCAGCAGCGTGTCCAGCAGCATCAGCACGTCGTCCCGCTGCCGCACGTCCACGGGCAGCACCGGCAGCACCAGGCCGCGCGCGGCCAGCGCGTCGACGAAGTCATCGATGGTGGGGCTGGCGTGCTGCTCGGTGCGGCCGACCCCGACGACGCAGGCCATCACGTCCAGCTCGGCGCGGAAGGCGTCGAGGTAGGTGGCCATGTCCGCCAGGGGATCCGGGCGCGAGTTGTCGATCAGCACCACCACGCCGATGGCGTTGCGCGCCAGGATGCGCCAGAGAAAGTCGAACCGCACCTGCCCCGGCGTGCCGAACAGGCGGACCTGCTCCCCGCTGTCCAGGCGGACCTGGCCGAAATCCAGGCCCACGGTGGTCATCGGCTTGCCGGTGGACGGATCCGTGCTCGGCACGTCTGTCATCACGGGCGGGGTGTCGCTGATCGCCGCGATCGCGGTGGTCTTGCCGGCCCCCGTGGTGCCGGTGAACACGATCTTGTGGTCGCTCATGTCAGGCCAGTCCCAGTCGCAGCCGCAGGCCGCGCACCACGCGCGACAAGGCGGTGTTGGCGCCACTCGCCGCCCGCTTGGCGGGGTTGTCAGCGGGGGCCGGCGCAGGGGTGGCGGCTGGGCGCACCACCTTTTCCAGCAGGTCGAAGCCCTGCAGCATCTGCAGGAAGACTTGGCAGTCCGCCGGATCGCCCCCGCTCAGGTAGGCGAGCTCATCCACGCTCAGCGCTCGCCTGGACAGCAGCGAGGCCATGCGCATGCGCGTGCGGCTGTCGCGCAGCAGTTGCTGGGGTGGCCAGCGTCGCAGCTTCCAGCGTATGGCGGGCGCGTCCGCAAGACCGGCACCTGCGGGCGTGGCGGCGGGCTGGGCCACCTGCAGCGCCGACGTGGCGCGCATCGAGACGCCCAGGCGCGACAGCCAGCCTGTCAGGGCCTCCTGGCGGAGTGGCCGTTCCATCAGCGTGGCGCCGGCGGGCAGGGTGGCGCTGGTCTGGCCCAGCACGCACAGCCGCTCGCCCAGCACCGGCAGGCCTTCACTGCGCAGGGAGAGGTGGGCGCCGTCTGCCAGCAGGGCGTCGTAGGGGGGCTCCTGACCGAGGCGCCAGTCGAACCCGGGCTCCGTGGCGGCCAGCACCAGCCACGCGCGCACCAGGCCGGCCTCGGCCTGGGGCAGGCCGAGCGTGCCGAGGCGCAGGGGGGGGCGGATTGGGGGGTACTGCATGACGTGGGACGAATAAGCGGACGCGAATCTAACAATCTGTTGCGGATTCGCAAACGCGGTGCCGGCAAAGAACCGGTTTCAATCAGGGTCAATGGATGTCAGCATTTGCAATCTCACGCGTCGGTGAATGGGCCCGGCGGCCATCTTCCCCGGAATCGTAAGAATACATATGATGGGGTCTGGAGACCCCGCACCATGAACGCGCCCCAACCCCTGTCGCGCTGGCCCACGCCCCGATCCAGCCGCGTGCCCTTCTGGGCCTACACCGACGCGCAGCTCTACCAGCGCGAGCTGGAGAAGATCTTCCATGGCCCGCATTGGTGCTACGTGGGCCTGGAGGCGGAGGTGCCCAACGTGGGCGACTACCGTCTCTCGTGGGTGGGCGAGCGGCAGGTGATCCTGGTGCGCGACCGCGTGGCCCCGAAGGACCGCGGCGTGGACACCGGCATCCGCGTGGTGGAGAACCGCTGCGCGCACCGCGGCGTGCGCTTCTGCCAGCAGCCGCAGGGCAACGCGCGCAGCTTCGTGTGCCCCTATCACCAGTGGACGTACAAGCTCAATGGCGAGCTCGCGGGCCTGCCCTTCAAGGATGGCGTGCCAGCGACGGACGAGGCCGGCCAGCCCTGCGTGAATGGTGGCATGCCGAAGGACTTCGATCTCAAGCAGCACGGCCTGACACGCCTGCGGGTGGAGGTGCTGCATGGCCTGGTGTTCGCCACCTTCAGCGACACGGTGGAGCCGCTGTGCGACTACCTGGGCCCGGCGGTCATGCCCTGGCTGGACCGCATCTTCCAGGGCCGCACGCTCACCCTGCTGGGCTACAACCGCCAGCGCATTCCGGGCAACTGGAAGCTGATGATGGAGAACATCAAGGACCCGTATCACCCGGGCCTGCTGCACACCTGGTTCGTCACCTTCGGGCTGTGGCGCGCCGACCAGAAGAGCCGCATGGTGATGGATGCCCATGGCCGGCACGCGGTGATGATCAGTCGCCGCAACGAGGGCGGCGAGAACCAGGCGGTGACGCAGGGCGTGACCAGTTTCAAGGCCGACATGAGCCTGAACGACAAGCGCCTGCTCGACGTGGTGCCCGAGCCGTGGTGGAAGATCCCCGATCCATCGCACCCCGGCACCGAGATCATGCCCACGGTCACGATGATCACGCTGTTCCCCAGCCTCATCATCCAGCAGCAGGTGAACTCGCTGTCCACCCGCCACATCGTGCCGCGCGGCGAGGGCGAGTTCGATTTCGTCTGGACGCACTTCGGCTTCGCCGACGACACGCCCGAGATGACGCAGCGCCGCCTGCGCCAGGCCAACCTGTTCGGCCCGGCCGGCTTCGTGAGCGCCGACGACGGCGAGGTGATCGAGTTCAGCCAGCAGGGCTTCCGCCAGTGGGGCGAAGGCGGCGAGACGCTGTGCGAGCTGGGTGGCACCGGCACCGAGATGACCGAGCACATGGTGACCGAGACGCTGATCCGCAGCATGTACGCGTACTGGCGCCGGGCAATGGAGCTGTGATGGACGCCACCCTCCAGCAAGTGCTGCTGCAGCAGCAGATCGACCGCCTGAACGCCGACTACGCCGCCGCGCTGGACGAGCGCCGCTTCGCCGACTGGCCCGCCTTCTTCACGCCCGAGGCCACCTACAAGGTGCAGGCGCGCGAGAACTTCGACCGCGGCCTGCCACTGGCGCTGATGGCCCTGGAGAGCCAGGGCATGATGAAGGACCGCGTGTACGGCATCACCCAGACCATTTACCACGGGCCTTACTACACGAGGCACGTGATCGGCACTGCCCGGGTGCTGGGCGATGCCGGGGGCGTGATCCGCGCGGAGGCGAACTACGCCGTGTTCCGCACCAAGCCCGGTGACAGCAGCGAGGTCTACAACGTGGGCCGCTACATCGACGAGATCGTTCGCACGCCCGAGGGTCTGCGCTTCGCCAGCCGGCTGTGCGTGTATGACAGCGAGATGGTGCTGAACTCGCTGATCTATCCGGTGTGAGCTACGTCACCCGCCCGCGTGCCAGCGGCGGGTTGCGCGCGAAGTAGCGCTCGATGCCCCGCATCAGCGCATCGGCCAGCTGCTCCTGGTAGGCCTCGCTGCGCAGCTTCTGCTCTTCTTCCGGGTTGCTGATGAAGGCCGTCTCCACCAGCACGCTGGGGATGTCGGGCGCCTTCAGCACCGCGAAGCCCGCCTGTTCCACGCGCGGCTTGTGCAGCCGCCCCACGGTGCCGATCTCGCCCAGCAGCGCCCCGCCGAGCTTGAGGCTGTCGTTGATCTGCGCGGTGGTGCTCATGTCCAGCAGCGCCCGCTGCACGTGCGCGTCCTGCACCTTCACGTTGACGCCGCCGATCAGATCCGCCCGGTTCTCCTTGTCGGCCAGCCAGCGCGCCGCCGTGCTGGAGGCGCCGCTCTGGCTGAGCGCGAACACGCTGGCGCCGCGCGCCGTGGGCGTGACGAAGGCATCGGCATGGATGCTCACGAACAGATCGGCCTGCACGCGCCGGGCCTTCTGCACCCGCACGTGCAGGGGCACGAAGAAGTCGCCGTCGCGGGTGAGGAAGGCGCGCATCGGGTTGCCGCCAACGGTGGTGGCATTGATGCGATCGCGCAGCAGGTGCGCGACGCGCAGCACCACATCCTTCTCGCGCGTGCCGGCCGGTCCGATGGCGCCGGGGTCCTCGCCGCCGTGGCCGGGGTCCAGCGCGACGATGATCAGGCGGTCGGTGCGGTTGCCGATGGTGGGCGCGGCCACCTGGGCTGCAGGCTGGGGGGAGGGCGCCGGGGCAGGCGGCGTCGGCGCACCGGGCAAGCCCGGTGATGGCGCCCGTGCGGCCCGCTGCGCATGTTGCGCGATCAGGTCACCCAGCGGATCCGGGGCGCTTGCGGCGCCCGCCGCAGCGGGCGCCGCCGCGCGCTCCTTCAGCCGGTCGGCGATCAGGGCCTCCAGCGGATCCACCGGCCGCACCGGAAAGAAATCCACCACCAGCCGATGCTGATAGGCCGCGATGGGCGGCAACGCGAAGACCTGGGGCGCCACCGGCTGCTTGAGGTCGATGACCAGCCGCACCGTGGTGGGCGTGTACTGGCCCACGCGGATGCCGGCGATGTACGGGTCGTCGGCCTGCACCTTGGCCACGAGGTCGCGCAGCGTGGCGTCGAGCCCGATGCCGTCGATGTCCAGCGCCAGCCGCGGCGGGTCGTTCACGCTCACCTGCCGATGCACGAGCAGCGTGTCGGACTCCAGCGTGAGCCGCGTGTAGTCCGGCGCCGGCCACAGGCGCACGGCCAGGATGCCGGCCGCGTGCGCAAGCCGGCTGAGGGAGGCCAGCAGCACGAGGCCTGCGGTGCGCAACAGAATGCGGCGGTCGGTCATCACGTCACCCCGTCCACCACCTCCTGGGTCCCCGCTTTCGCGAGGACGACGGGAGGCACAGGATGTCTCATGCCAGCAACTCCGCCCCGCGCGCGGTGCGCGGGCAAAGGCGGGCCGTGCGCGTCTCATCGGCCTCCACCGTGAGGTACAGGTCCAGGTCAGCCGGCGGCAGCACGGCCTGCGCCTTTTCCGGCCACTCGGCCAGCTTCAGGCCGGGCGCGGCGAACACGTCGCGAAAGCCGGCGTCCTCCCATTCCCGCGGATCGTCGAAGCGGTAGAAGTCGAAGTGCCAGATCGAAAGGCCCGGCGCCTCGTGCGGCTCCACCACCGCATAGGTCGGGCTCTTGACGCGGCCTGCCACGCCCAGCGCCCGCAGCAGATGGCGCACGAACGTGGTCTTGCCCGCACCCAGATCGCCATGCAGCGCGATGAACGCATCGTGCACCGCCGGGCGGCCAGCCAGGCGCAGCGCGAACGCGCGGGTGTCGTCCTCGCTGCGCCAGGTTTCGCTGGCGCAGGGCGTTCCTACAATCGGCGCGTGAGGCGTGACGGCGTTCAGATGGATGGTCCTTCCCTGCTGGCCCGGGCGCGTGCCTGGGCGGCGGAGCTGGGATTTTCCCAAATCGGCGTGGCCGGCGTCGATCTCTCCGCCGCCGAGCAGGGGCTTGCCGACTGGCTGGCCGCCGGTTTCCACGGTTCCATGGACTAC
This sequence comes from Ramlibacter sp., assembly GCF_041916345.1. Lineage (GTDB taxonomy): Bacteria > Pseudomonadota > Gammaproteobacteria > Burkholderiales > Burkholderiaceae_C > Ramlibacter. The sequence goes on along the minus strand of NZ_JAYRZR010000012.1, from coordinate 35,309 downwards.
ATGGCCCGCCACGGCCTGCGCCGCGCACGCCCGGCGGAGCTGGTGCCGGGCACGGTGAGCGTGCTGACTGCGCGCATGGACTACCTGCCCGCCGCAACGCCCGAGGGCTGGCAGGCCATCGAGTTCGCACGGCTGCAGCTACCCCATGAGGGCATCGTCTCGCTCTACGCCCGCGGCCGGGACTATCACAAGGTCGTTCGCGGCCGCCTGCAGAAGCTGGCCGACCGCATCGCTGATGCCGTAGGCCCGCTGGGTCACCGCGTGTTCACCGACTCCGCGCCGGTGCTGGAGGTGGAGCTCGCCACCCGCAGCGGCCTGGGCTGGCGCGGCCGGCACACCCTGGCCCTGCATCGCGACGCCGGCTCGATGTTCTTCCTGGGTGAGATCTACCTGGATCTGGCGCTGCCGGCCACGCCGCCGGTGGCGGACCACTGCGGCAGCTGTCGCGCCTGCATCGACGTCTGTCCCACCCAGGCCATCTTGGCGCCCTACCGCCTGGACGCGCGGCGCTGCATCTCGTACCTGACCATCGAGCACGCGGGGCCGATTCCGCTGGCGCTGCGCCCGCTGATGGGCAATCGCATCTACGGCTGCGACGACTGCCAGCTCACCTGCCCCTGGAACAAGTTCGCCCAGCGCGCCACGCTGCCGGATTTCGATGCGCGCGAGGCACTGACGGGCCGCGATCTCGTGGACCTGTTCGCCTGGAGCGAAGCCGAGTTCCTGCACCACACCGAAGGCAGCCCGATCCGCCGCATCGGGCATGAGCGATGGCTGCGCAACGTCGCGGTGGCGATGGGGAATGCGCTGCGGGTTGCGGACGATGCGGCGATACGGTCGGCGCTGGCCGCCCGAGTGGCGCATCCCAGCGAGCTGGTGCGCGAGCATGTGGCCTGGGCGCTGGGGCAGTGTCCGCGGTCTGGCACGCGCGCACGGCCTCCCCCTTAGCGAGGGCTCTATGCGCTGGGCGCGGCCTCGGCAAGGGCGCTGCTGGTGCGGGCCTCGCCAGGCGCATTGGCGCGCTCCAGCGCCCCCAGCAGCAGATACGTCTGCGTCGGCCCGATCCCCTTCAGGTCCACGTGCTGCAGCGCGCGCACCTCGAAGCGGTTCTGCAGCCGCCAGTAGGCCGGCTCGGAGATCTGGATCGTGCCCACCGGCGCGGTGGATTCGAGCCGGCTGGCGATGTTGACCGAGTCGCCCCAGCAATCGAACACCGGCTTGCGCAGGCCGATCACGCCGGCGATGAAGGGGCCCACGTGCAGCCCGATGCGCAGGTGGATCGGAATGCCCAGCTCGCGCGAGAGATCGGTCACCGCGTCGCGCATGGCCAGCGCCAGCCGTGCCGCCTGTTCCGCGTGGCTGTCGTCCTGCCGCATGCCGCCCACGGCCATGTAGGCGTCGCCGATGGTCTTGATCTTCTCGATGCCGTGCTGCTCCGCCATGGCGTCGAAGCGGGTGAAGAGGGTGTTGAGGATTTCCACCACCTGCTTGGCCGACAGCTTGCGCATCAGGCTGGTGAAGCCCTGCAGGTCGGCGAACACGATGCTCACCTCGGCATGCGAGTCGGCGATGGTGGTCTCGCCGCCCTGGATGCGGCTCACGATCTCCTTGGGCAGCATGGAGTAGACGAGATCCTCCACCCGCACCTTGGCGGCTTCGAGCTGGTGCATCAGGTCGAACAGGCGGCGGTTCTCCCTCTCGCGCGACCAGGTGGCGAACAGGCCGAACAGCAGCGAGCTGGCGACCACGAGGGTGTTCATCAGCAGGATGTCGAGGTGGCCGAAGTGGATGGCGTGCACCGCCAGGAAGAAGGCCGAGCCGGCCAGCGCGCTGGCGGCGAACCACGCGAAGCGCATGCGCAGCAGCAGGGCCTCGAACATCATGACCAGCACGATGCCCACGCCACCATGGCGGAAGCCCTCGTGCAGGTGCATGTAGATGAGCGTGAGCCCCACGTAGGCGGCCAGCATGGTCAGCGCGTTGATGGTCTCCTCATGCGGGCGCCACCGCCGCGTGCTCATGAGGATGGCTGCGAGCACGGCGGCCGGCGCCAGCACGAAGCCGCGCATGGCGTGGCCGTAGGTCCAGCCCACGGGGTCGATGATGCGGTCCCAGTTGAAGAAGATGTAGACCAGCGCGCCGCCCATGAGCATGAACGCGCGGGTCTTGGCCACGTGGGCGTGAACGTAGAAGTCCTCGAAGCGAGCTTCCTCCGCGTCATCGGCGTACCGCAGGCCGTTGGTGGCCAGCAGGCGCTGGAAGCTGTCTCGCAGGCGGTCAAGCATGGTTGCCTTCGGAGTCGGGGACCGAGGCATTGTCGAGCAGTTCCGCCGGCTGTCAATCCTCGGCCGGGCGAGGCCCGCGCGCCCTCAGCGCAGCACGCCCAGCGCGAACGGCAGGCTCGCCAGGCCCATCAGGGTGGACAGTGTCACCAGCCCCGCGACATAGGCGCCGTTGTAGCCCATGCGCGAGGCCAGCACGTAGCAGCTCGAAGCGGTGGGCAGGGCAGAGAAGGCCAGCAGGATGGTCGCCTGGGCCCCATCCAGCCGCATGGCCCAGGCGATGCCGGCCGCGGCCAGCGGCATGAACGCGTGCTTGATGGCCAGCACCGCGATGGCGAGCGACTTGGCCTCGGCCAGCTTGCCGATCTGCATGCCGGCCCCTGCGGCCATCAGGCCCAGCGCGAGCGAGGCGGCACCGATGCGCTGCACGGTCGGCTCCATCCAGCCGGGGATGCGCAGGCCCAGCAGGTTGGCGGCGAGAGCGGTGGCCGTGGCGATGATGAGCGGGTTGCGCAGCAGTGCGCCCACGAAACCCTGCTTGGCATGCCGGGCCATGGGCCAGACCGCGGCCACGTTGAACAGCGGCACGCACACGCCGATGAGCACGGCGATCATCAGCAGGCCCTGCGGACCGGCCAGCCGCTCGGCCAGCGCGAGCCCGATGAAGGAGTTGAAGCGGAAGGCGACCTGTGCGCTGGCCGCGTGCTCGCGACGGTCGATGTGCCGCCCCAGTGCGGGCCACCACGGCAGGCTGTAGGCGAGCGCGATGCCGGTCACGCCCAGCAGCAGCCCGGCGGCGATCAGCGCCGAGGCCGCGCCCAGGTCGAGCGGACTGCGCACGATGCTGTGGAACAGCAGCACCGGGAACAGGAAGTAGTAGACGAGGCTTTCCACCTGCTCCCACACGGCGCGGTCCAGCGCGGTGTAGCGGCACAGCAGGAAGCCGCAGGCAATGAGCGAGAAATCGGGAAACAGCAGCTGGGCAAAATTCACCGGTCGAGGATAGCGGATGAGCTGAACCTTGACCCGGGCTAACCCTTATGTGAATTCCACAGCATCGCTAGCGGATTCTGCTCTTAGGATGCACGGGTCTTTTGACTTGCACGCATTCGATTCGCACGACTCAAGGAGAACCCAGACCATGAAACGCCGTTCCTGCATTGCCCTGGCCGCCAGCGCGCTCGCTGTCGTCGCCGCCCCCGCGCTGGCGCAGTCCTATCCGAACAAGCCCGTGAAGCTGCAGGTGCCCTTTGCACCGGGCGGCACCACGGACATCATCGCCCGCGTCATCTCCGAGCCGCTGGGCAAGGCCCTGGGCCAGAGCGTCGTGGTCGAGAACAAGGCCGGCGGCGGCGGCGTGATCGGCGCCACCGAGACGGTGCGCTCCGCGCCCGACGGCTACTCGCTCGGCATGGCCACGGTCTCCACCACCGCCGCCAACCCGGCCATCAACCCGAAGATCCCGTACAACCCGACGACGGACTTCACCCCCATCATCAACATCGCGGCCACGCCCAACGTGATCGCGGTGCACCCCAGCTTCCCGGCCAAGGACTACAAGACCTTCGTCGAGGCGCTGAAGAAGAACCCGGGCCGCTACTCGTACGCGTCGTCGGGCACCGGCGGCATCGGCCACCTGCAGATGGAGCTGTACAAGAACCTCTCCGGCACCTTCGTGACGCACATCCCGTACCGCGGCGCCGGCCCGGCGCTCAACGACACGGTGGCCGGCCAGGTGCCGATCATCTTCGACAACCTGCCTTCGGCCATTCCCTTCATCCGCGACGGCCGGCTCATTCCCATCGTCGTGGCGGCCCCCCAGCGCCTGAAGGACCTGCCCAACGTGCCCACCTTCAAGGAGGTGGGCCTGGAGCCGGTGAACCGCATGGCCTACTACGGCATCCTGGGCCCCAAGGGGCTGCCGAAGGAGGTGGTCGACAAGATCTCCGGCGCCACGCGCCAGGCCCTGAACGACCCCGCGGTGCGCAAGCGCATCGAGGACACCGGCTCCATCATCGTCGCCAACACCCCGGCGGAGTTCACGGCCCAGATCAAGGCCGAGTTCGAGGTGTACAAGAAGGTGGTCGATTCGGCGAAGCTGAAGCTGGACTGAGCGCACGCCCCGGGGGATCGCTGGGGTTGCGCTACGCTCCACCCCAGCCTACGGGGCCAACCCGTGATTCGTAGGCTGGGGTGACCCGCGGGAACCCCAGCGCTTCGCCGATTGACCGACCCCGCCATCGACACCTTCATCGACGCCCTCTGGCTGGAGGAGGGGTTGTCGCGCAACACGCTGGCGGCCTACCGGCGTGATCTCGCCCTGTTCGCTGGCTGGCTGGCCGCGCAGAAGCGGCCGGCGCTGCTCGCCGCTTCGGAGGCGGACCTGCTGGCCTACTTCGCCGCCCGCCACGCCGACACCAAGGCCACCTCGGCCAACCGGCGTCTCACCGTCTTCAAGCGCTTCTACCGCTGGGCCCACCGGGAGCGGCTGGTCACGGCGGACCCCACGCTGAAGCTGCAGTCCGCGCGCCAGCCGCTGCGCGTGCCGCGCACGCTGACCGAGGCCCAGGTCGAATCCCTGCTCGCGGCGCCGGACGTGGAGACGCCGCTGGGCCTGCGTGACCGCGCGATGCTGGAGCTGCTGTACGCCAGCGGGCTGCGCGTGAGCGAGCTGGTGGGCCTGAAGACCTTCGCGGTCGGCATGGCCGAAGGCGTGGTGCGCGTCACTGGCAAGGGCGGCAAGGAGCGCCTGGTCCCCTTCGGCGAGGTGGCGCGAGACTGGCTGGTGCGTTACCTCGCCGAGTCGCGGCCCGCCATCCTGGGGCCGCGCCAGAGCGAAGACCTGTTCGTCACCGCGCGCGGCCACGGCATGACGCGTGCCATGTTCTGGCTGGTGGTGAAGAAGCACGCGGCGCAGGCCGGCATCACCGTGCCGTTGTCACCGCACACGTTGCGGCACGCTTTCGCCACGCACCTGCTCAATCACGGTGCGGATCTGCGGGCGGTGCAGATGCTGCTGGGGCATGCCGACATCTCCACCACCACCATCTACACCCATGTGGCGCGCGAGCGGCTGAAGCAGTTGCACGCGCGCCATCATCCACGCGGCTGATCGGCGCCGCGCGGGCGCTCCGTCAAGCGGCGCCAGCCGTGGCCGGACGCGCCCACACCGCGGGCCGACGCGCCCCGGCCACCGCGTCCGCCACCAGCTCCGCGGTGGCGGCCGAGAGCGTCCAGCCCAGGTGGCCATGGCCGGTGTTGTAGAACACCTGGGCACTGCGGCCCTGGCCCACGCGCGGCATCAGGTCCGGCATCATCGGCCGCAGACCGGCCCACGGCACCACCTGACGCGTGCTCACCTCCGGGAAGCAGGTGTTCACCCAGCGCACCAGGGGCTCGATGCGTTCCGCGCGGATGTCCCGGTTGAAGCCGGTGAACTCCGCCGTGCCGGCCACGCGGAAGCGGTTCTTGCCCAGGCGGCTGGTCACCAGCTTGGTCTCGTCGTCCAGCAGGCTCACCTGCGGGGCGGCGGCCTGGCTCTTCTCGTCGTTGAGCATCACCGTGATCGAGTAGCCCTTGACCGGGTACACGTTGAGGCGGTCGCCCAGTTGCGCGGCCAGGGCTCTGCTGGCGGTACCGGCGCAGACCACCACCGCGTCGAAGGTCGAGGTGCCGCTGCCGCCCGCCGTGGCGGTGGTCACCTGCACGCGGCCGTCGCGGTGCGCCACGCGCGTCACCTCCTGGCCGTAGAGGCACAGCACGCCCTGGCGCGCGCAGGCGGCGGCCAGGCCGGTGGTGAACAGGTGGATGTCGCCGGTGGAATCCGACTCGGTGTAGAAGCCGCCGTGGTACTGGCCGGCCAGCGTGGGCTCGATGGCCCGCATCTCCTCGGGCGTGACCGCACGGCGCTGCAGGCCGCCCTGGCGCAGCAGCTCGGTCACGCGCGCGGCGTGCTCGAAGCCCTGGCGGTCGCGGTAGATGTGCAGGATGCCCCGGGTCTTGTGGTCGAAGGCGATGCCTTCCTGCGCCGCCCAGGCGAACAGGTGCTCGCGCGCGGCAATGGCCAGGCGGGCGGTCTGCACGGTGTTGGCCTCGTAGCGCGGCATCGCGGCCAGGAACTCGGCGAACCATGACAGCTTGTGCCAGGTGGGGTGCGGCCGTACCAGCAGCGGCGCATCCTGGCGCAGCAGCCACTTCAGGCCCTTCCACACGGTGGAGGGGTGGTTCCAGACTTCGGCGTTGGAGGCCGACAACTGGCCGCCATTGGCGAACGAGGTCTCCATCGCGGCGTAGCGATGCCGCTCGAAGAGGGTGACCTGGAAGCCGCGGCGCATGAGCGCGTAGGCCGTCGTGACGCCGGTGATGCCGCCGCCGAGGACTGCGATGGATTGCATGAAGAGTCTCCGCACCGTCAGAAAGGGTTGGGACCGCCCACACCACGTGGAACGGACACCCCCTCTGTTGCGGGACCTGAGAGATTCACGGCCGCGCGCGGGGCCGCTTGCTCCTTCGGTGCGCCGGGCCGACGATGCCGCCCGTTGCTCTTCAGAGTGCGAGACACTGCACCGGTCCTGGGGCCTGAGAGTTTCCGGGGCGGTTGCTCCTTCGGCGCCGGCGCTGGGGCCGGGCTCTCCCGATGCAGTGGCCGGATGATAACCGGTTCGCGCAGAATGGCTGGCTTCACGCACCCGCCGCCCGCGCCGCGGCGCAAGGAGAGCCCTCATGGACCTGGCCGCCATCGACACCCAAGCCAACCCGCTGCTGGGCGCCTGGCCCGCCCTGCACGGTCTGCCGCCGTTCCAGGCCGTGCAACCCCATCACTTCAAGCCCGCGCTGATCGCCGCGATGGCGGCCGAGCGCGCGGAGCTGGATGCCATTGCCGACAACCCCGAGCCACCCGACTTCGAGAACACCATCGCCGCCTACGACCGCAGCGGCCGGCTGCTGCTGCGCGTCCATGCGGTGTTCTCCAATCTCTGCGCTTCGCACACGTCGCCGGAGCTGCAGGCGGTGCAGCGCGAGATGGCGGCACCGCTGGCGGCGCACCAGAGCGCCATCTACCTGCATGCCGGGCTGTTCGCGCGTGTCCGTGCACTGCATGACCGGCGCGACACCCTAGGGCTGGCGCCGGAGGCGCTGCGCCTGCTGGAACGCATCTACCTCGATTTCGTCCGGGCCGGCACCCTGCTGGAAGGGCCGGCGCGGCAACGCTACGCGCAGGTGATGGAGGAACTCGCCGAGGCCACCACGGCCTTCGCGCAGAACGTGCTGCACGACGAGTCCACCTGGATGCTGCCGCTCCTGCACGATGACGATCTGGCCGGCCTGCCCGACTTCCTGTGCGAGGCGGCGCTGGCCGCCGGCGCCGAGCGCGGTCGGCCCGGTTGCCCGGTCATCACGCTCTCGCGTTCGCTGATCGTGCCCTTCCTCACCTTCTCGGCGCGGCGCGACCTGCGCGAGCAGGCTTGGCGCGCGTGGGTGGCCCGCGGGGAGCACGCGGGCGAGCACGACAACCGCCCGCTGATCGGCCGCATCCTCACGCTGCGCGCCGAGCAGGCCCGGCTGCTGGGCTACCGCAGCTATGCCGACTACGCGCTGGTGGACCGCATGGCGCGCGAGCCGGCGGCGGTGCAGCGGCTGCTGGGTGACGTGTGGCCGCGTGCCCGGCGCGTGGCGGCGCGCGAGCGCTCGCTGCTGGAGGCCACGGCCCGTGCGGCCGGCGAGGCGCATGCGCTGCAGCCCTGGGACTGGCGCTTCTGGGCCGAGCGCGTGCGCCAGCGCGACTTCGCGGTGGACGACGCGGAGGTGAAGCCGTACTTCCCGCTCGAAGCCATGGTGGCGGCAGCCTTCGATTGCGCCACGCGGCTCTTCGGCATCCGCTTCACGCCGCGGCCCGAGCTGCCCCTCTATCACGCCGACGTGCGGGCCTACGAGGTGCATGACGCCGAGGGCCGTGCCCTGGGCCTGTTCATCCAGGACAACTTCGCGCGGCCGAGCAAGCGCAGTGGCGCCTGGATGAGCAGCTATGCGCTGCAGTGGCGCAACGGCGATGTGCAATTGCCGGTGGTGAGCAACAACAACAACTTCGCCAAGGGCAGCCCCACGCTGCTGTCGTTCGACGACGTGCGCACGCTGTTCCACGAGTTCGGTCATGGCCTGCATGGCCTGCTGTCGGATGTGACCTACGCCAGGCTCTCCGGCACCGCGGTGCTGCGGGACTTCGTCGAGCTGCCCTCTCAGCTCTTCGAGCACTGGATGGAGGAGCCGGCCGTGCTGCGCCGGCATGCGCGCCACTACCAGACGGGCGAGCCGCTGCCCGACGCGCTGATCGCGCGCCTGCAGGCGGCACGCCGCTTCGGACAGGGCTTCGACACCGTGCGTTACACGGCCAGTGCGCTGGTGGACATGGCCGCGCATGCCCATGAAGACCCCGCGTCGGTGGAGGACTGGTGCGCGTTCGAGGCGCGCACGCTGGCCGACCTGGGCCTGGACCCGGCGGTGGGCGTGATGCATCGGCTGGTGCACTTCCAGCACCTGTTCTCCACCGATTCGTATGCGGCCGGCTACTACGTGTACCTGTGGGCGGAAGTGCTCGAGGCCGACGCCTGGGGCGCGTTCACCGAGGCGGGCGATCCGTTCGCGCCAGAGGTCGCGGGGCGCCTGCGTCGCTGCATCTATGCCGCCGGCAACAGCGTGGAGCCCGGCGCTGCCTACCAGGCCTTCCGCGGGCGTGCGCCCGGCATCGAACCCCTGCTGGCGCAACGCGGGCTGGTCGACGCATGATCCGCCTGCCGAACCTGCTGGCCACCCGGCGCGGGCGGCTCGCCGCCTTCTTCGGCCTCTACATCACCGAGGGCATTCCCCTCGGCTTCGCGGCCACGGCGGTGGGGGGGCCGCGGCGCCCCCCCCCCGGGGGGGGCGCCGCGAGGCGGGGCCAGGTGGGGTGGGTATAAACTAC
>NZ_JAYRZR010000012.1:0-26059 GCF_041916345.1 Ramlibacter sp. | reverse complement strand
AGGGCATTCCCCTCGGCTTCGCGGCCACGGCGGTGGCGGCGCAGCTGCGCCGCCAGGGCGTGGGGCCGGCGGAGATCGGTGCCTTCGTGGCTTCGTTCTACCTGCCCTGGGCCTTCAAGTGGGCCTTCGGGCCTTTCGTGGATGTGTTCCGCTCGCAGCGCTGGGGCCATCGGCGCGGCTGGATCCTGCTGACCCAGATGGTGATGGTCGCCACGCTGCTGCTGCTGATCCCGATCCCGCTGCCCGAGAGCCTGGGCCTCTTCACCGCCATCCTGCTGGTGCACAACACCTTTGGCGCCATCCAGGACGTGGCGATCGACTCGCTGGCGTGCAACACGCTGGATGAGCACGAGCGCGGGCTCGCCAATGGCCTGATGTTCGCGGGTGCCTCGGTCGGGCAGGCCATCGGCGGCAGCGGCGTGCTGTTCCTCATGGCGTACACCGGCTTCCAGGGCAGCTTCGTCGTGGTGGCGGCGGCCATCGCCGCGGTGACGCTGGCAGTGGTGCTGCCGATGCGCGAGGCGCTGGCGCCGGTCACGGCGACCGCCGCCACGGGCGGTGCGCTGCTGCGGCAGGCGGCCGCCGAGATGCGCGGCTTCGCGGTGCAGGCCTTCCAGTCGTTCCTGGGCACGCGCGGGGCCTTCCGGGGCCTGTTCTTCACCTTGCTGCCGGCTGGTGCCATGTCGCTCGGGCTGGCGCTGCAGTCGAACCTGGCGGTGGAGTTCGGCATGAAGGACGACGCACTGGCCGCCCTGAACCTGTGGTCGTCGCTGATCGCCGCCGCCGCCATGGTGTGGGGCGGCTGGCTGAGCGACCGCTGGGGGCGCCGCCGCACGCTGGCGGTGTACCTCGCCGGGATGAGCCTGCCCGTCCTGTATCTGCTGTGGGTCCTGCGGCAGAACGGCTACGACATGCCGCGGGCGCCAGGGGGCGAGCCGCTGCCCGCGCTCATCACCGGGCTGTGGATCGCCACGCTGTCGTACGCGCTGTTCCAGGGGCTGATGTACGGCACGCGCGCGGCCATCATGATGGACGTGACGAACCCGCGCGTGGCCGCGACGCAGTTCACCGCCTACATGGCGATGATGAACCTCGCCATCGCCTTCGCCGCCACCTGGCAGGGCGCCGCCGTGGAGGCCTGGGGCTACCAGGTGACGCTGATCGTCGACGCGATCACCGGTCCCCTGTGCGTGCTGCTGCTGCCGGCCATGGTGCGCAGCGAGCGCTTCACCGATGCACTGGCATCGGCGCGGGCGCGGCAGCTTGCCCTGGTGCTGGGCATCGCCTGCCTCAGCTGGCTGGTCTACCTGCCGAACCAGGCGGTGCTGGGTCGCGGGCAGGCCGTGGCGGGCACGTTCTACACGCTGGTGTTCGTCGCCTCGGCACTGTTCCTGCTGGCAGGGCGCGAGGTGCTGGGCGATACCTTCGGCCGTGGCCGGCAACTGGCGGCGTGGCTGGCGCTCGGCCTGCTGCTGATGTACCTGCGCAAGTTCGTGCCCGGGCTGGCCGGGCAGCCGCTGCTGCATGGCCTGGCGCAGGGCGTGCTGTACGCCGTGCCGCTGGCGGCCGGGCTGTGGCTGCTGATGCTGTCGCGAAAGGGCTGGGAAGCGATGACGCCCGCACCGGAGGGTGCAGGGCCAGGGGGTTGAGGCCGCGCGGGTGCCGCGCCTCAGCGGCTGGGCGGCAGCGGGTCCAGCCCGGCGGGCTGCGTCTTCTCGAAGCCGCGGCCGGCACTCGCCTTGGACTGGTACTCGCTGTCCATCTGCGCGAGCAGGCGGTCCAGCTCGGCGCGGCGGTCGCTGCCGCCAGCGGCCTGCAGGTTCGTCGGCCCGGCGATCACGCCGGCGGAGGGCTCTTCCACCAGATCGTCGCGGACGGTGGTTTCCTGGAAGTCGCGGCCCTCGTTGGCCCACACGTGCGGCGGCGGCAGGGCCGGGCAGTCGGATTCGTTGTCCAGCACCACCTGCCACGAGATGCCCATCAGCCATTGCTCGGCCACCGGGTCGAAGGTGTGCACGCGGGTGATCAGCGCGTTCTGCAGCGCGACCAGGTAGAGCATGAGACGCGGGTCCCAGTGGCGGATGGCGATTCGCCAGTGGATGCCGGCCTCGCCATTGCGGGACTTGGCGGTCAGCATGTCGGCGGTCACCCAGGTGGGCGGGATACCGTACCGCGCGAGCGTGTCGCGCAGGGCGTTGACCAGCACCTCGCGGCGTTGCGGGCCGGTGGTGGGCGCGAGCGACTTGGAGTTGTTCGTCGAGGCGAACCCCGTGCGCAACTGCGTGTGGGGGGCCTGCGCCTTGTCACCCGCCCCAAGCCAACGATCCAGCAACCCCATGCAACTGCTCCTGCCGCGGCAAACCCGCCATCACGCATTTTGCGCCCAAGTCAGGGGCACGCGGAAGGGGCGCGCGCGGGCGTCAGCCTTCCAGGGCCTGGAGCTCCTCGGGGGCGAATCCGGCCGCGCGGCGGGCCGCCAGGTTGAACGGCCCGCGCAGGCGGGGCGCCCCGTGCACGCGGGCGAGTTCGGCGTAGGTGGTCACGGGGTCCAGCCCGCGCTCGGCGCAGAGCACGCGGTACCAGTGGTTGCCCACCGCCACGTGGCCGACCTCGTCACGCAGGATGATCGAGAGGATCTCCGCGCCGCGCGCATCGCCCACGCGCGCCAGCTTGTCGCGGATCGGCGGCGCGGCGTCCAGGCCGCGCGCCTCCAGGGTGCGCGGCACCAGGGCCAGGCGCGCCAGCAGGTCATGGCGGGTCTTCTGCGCCATCTCCCACAGGCCGTTGTGCGCGTCGAAGTCGCCGTAGTCGTGCCCCAGGCCGCGCAGGTGCTCGCGCAGCAGCTCGAAGTGCAAAGCCTCTTCGCGCGCGATGTTCAGCCATTGGCGGTAGAAGGCCACGGGCATGGCGTGAAAGCGCCACACCACGTCGCAGGCGAGGTCGATGGCGTTGAACTCGATGTGCGCCAGCGCGTGCAGCAGCGCCGCGCGGCCTTCGGGCGTGCCCACCGCGCGCTGCGTCAGGCTGGCGGGGGGCACCAGGCGCGGCCGCGCCGGGCGCCCCGGCAGGCCGGGCGGCTCTTCGAGGATCTCGTCCGCGCCGACGTCTCCCTCGATCGGAAGCGCGCGCGCGGCCGCCGCCTTGCGCGTCGGATCGGGCTGTTGCAGCACGGCCATGGCCTGCCGGCGAAGGGTGGTCATGGCAGGAAGGATAGCCGTGTCGCGCGCGGAAGGCGTCGATGGGGTATGATGCGCCTTGCTGACGTTCCACAAGAACCTGCATCTACAGGCTGCTCTACCCCTGTCCCCGTGTTCGCGGCGGGCCGTTGTTGATTCTCCCCCCGATGGTTTTCTTGGCGTTCGCACCGCGCGGCGCTGCCATGGCCTGTGCGGCCTTTTCCCCATTCCATCGAAGGAACAAGACATGACGACCAACCAGACCGGAACCGTGAAGTGGTTCAACGAGAGCAAGGGCTACGGCTTCATCTCCCCGGACGGCGGCGGCAAGGACCTCTTTGCCCACTTCCGCGAAATCCGCACCGAGGGCTACAAGACCCTGGCCGAGAACGCCCGCGTGCAGTTCGACGTGGCTGAAGGCCCCAAGGGCCTGCAGGCCGCCAACATCCGGCCGATGGCTTGATCCTGGCAGCCTCGACCCACTGCCCCTCTCCCGCGGCCGACGCAGCACCCCTGCAGGTCGGCCGGTACCTCGTGACACCGCTCATCGGCCGGCTGGCCGGCGGGTGGTTCGCGGGCTCGGTTTCCATCCGACCCGGCTGCGGCCGCGCCACGCCTGAGCGCGTGCTGCGGCTCACGCGGCTGTTCCGCAGCTCGGGCGAGGCCGTGGCGCATGCCCACGCCGAAGCCCTGCGCTGGATCCGTGGGGCGCCGCAGCGCCCCCTGGCGGCTTGACCGCCCCTGCCGCGCACGCGGCGCAGCCCGGAGATGCCACATGGCCAAGGAAGAACTGATCGAGATGCGCGGTCGGGTGGACGAAGTCCTGCCTGACTCGCGATTCCGCGTGACGCTGGAGAACGGCCACGAGCTCATCGCCTACAACGGCGGCAAGATGCGCAAGAACCGCATCCGCGTGATCGCCGGCGATGATGTGACGCTGGAGCTGTCGCCCTACGACCTGAACAAGGGGCGGATCATGTTCCGCCACCTGCCGGAGCGGCGCGCGCCGGTCGGCGGTGCCCAGCGGCGGCCACCGGTCCGACGCTGATGCAAGAAGGGGCCTCGGGCCCCTTTTTTTTCTTGGGCGGCCCGCCCGCTGCTCAGCGCTGCCAGTACACCTGCTGCGCATTCGTGCCCCGCGCCTGTGCGGCCGCGGCGGCGCCCACCCAATCGTCCGCCTCGGCCTTCAACCGGGCGTAGTCCGCCTGCGCCTCGTGGTTCGTGCACGGCCAGTCGCTGCCCCAGAGCAGCGCCCCTGGGCCGAGCGTCGCGAGCCAGCGGCGCGCCAGCACGGCGGCATCGCGCCCGCCTTGCCGATAGGCGCCGCTCAAGGTGACGTGCACCCGTGCCCGCGCGGCACGTCGTTCCAGTGCGGCAAAGGTGGCGTCGCCCACCGAAGCGGACTCGGGCCGCGCCAGATGGTCCACCACCAGCGGCAGGTGCGCCGGCAATCGCGCCAGCACGCCGGGCAGGGCGCCTGTGTCGGTGTGCAGCTCCACGTGCCAGCCGAACTCGCCCAGCAGGTCCCACAGCGGGCTCGCCGTTGACCAGGCTTCGAGGGCCTGCGCCGCGCCCGCCAGGTTGAGCCGGATGCCGCGCACGCCGGCCGCATCCAGGGCCGCCAGCGTGGCGCGGTCTGTCGTGGGTGCCACGACGGCGATGCCGCGCAGCGTGTCGCGCCGCTGCGCCAGCGTGCGCAGCAGCAGCCGGTTGTCCGTCCCCAGGAAGCTGGGCTGCACCAGCACGCCGTGCCGGATGCCGCAGGCGACGGCCGCGGCCTCCCAGGCCGCGAGGGTGGCGGCGTAGCCTGGCACGTAGCGCGCGCCGGGCACTGCCACGCCGGCCCCGAACACGTGGAAGTGCACGTCCACCGGCGCGGCAGGGCGCGCGGCGAGATCAGGTTTTGACAGCGTCGGAGTCACCGGCTACATTCTAGTCATCTAGAGGACTATTTGTCATGCCTCAGGCGCTTGATCATCGAAACCGCCCGCCGGCCGCGCTGGCGCAGCCGGGCCTCAGCCGCTACGGCGGCCTGGCCGCTGCGCTGCGCGAGCGCATCCTCATGGGGGAGTGGGCCGCGGGTGACGCGATCCCGGCCGAGGCGGCGCTGGCGCGCGCCTACGGCGTGGCGCTGGGCACGATCCGCCAGGCCATCGCCCTGCTGGTGGAAGACGGCCTGCTGGAGCGCCAGCATGGCAAGGGCACCTTCGTCTCGCGCGGGCTGGTCGGCGCCTCGCTGCTGCGCTTCTTCCGCTTCCGCTCGGCCGATGGTGGTGAGGCCGCGCCGCAATCCCGCATCGTCGGGCGTCGCCTGCGGCCGGCCACGGCGGCCGAGGCCGCGGCCTTCGCGGCCGGGCCCGGCGCCCAGGTGCTGCAGCTCGAACGCGTGCGCAGCCAGGGCGGTGAGCCGTGCCTGCTGGAATCCATCGTGCTGCCGCTGCCGCTGTTCGGGCCGCTCGCCGAGTCTGACCCCGACGAGTGGGGCGACCTGCTGTACCCCGAGTACCTGGCGCGCTGCGGCGTGCGCATCCACCACGCGAGCGACCACCTGAGCTTCGGTCGCCTCACCACGGCACAGTCGCGCCGCCTGCGCCTGGAGGCCGGCCATCCCTGCGTGCTGGTGCGGCGGGAGGCCTTCGACCTCGCCGGCCGCTGTGTGGAACTGCGCGCCACGCGCGGCGATGCCTTCGCTTTCGAATACACCGCCCAGGTGCGGTGACCCCCTACCAAGGAGACTTCCATGCCCATCCCCACCCCGCGCCTGCCCGCGCGCCGCGCCGCGTGCGCCCTGATCGCCGGCATCGGCGCAGCGTCCATGTTCACACCGGCACTGGCCCAGCCCGCTGCCTGGCCCACGCGTCCGGTCACGCTGGTGGTGACCTATCCGCCCGGCGGTGGCGCTGATGCGATGGCGCGGCTCATCGCGCCCCGCCTGGGCGAGGCCCTCGGCCAGCAGGTGGTGGTGGAGAACAAGCCCGGCGCCGGCGGCCAGATTGGCGCGGCGGCGGTGGCCAAGGCCGCGCCCGATGGCTACACGCTGATGCTGGACGCCTCCTCCTTCGCGGTGAACCCGGCCCTGTACAGCAAGCTGCCCTACGACACCGCCAAGGCTTTTCGTCCCATCGGCCTGATCGCCCAGTTCCCGAACGTGGTGCTGGTCAACGCCCAGTTCCCGCCCCGCAACGTGGGCGACCTGATCACCGCCGCCCGCGCGAAGAAGGACGCGGTGTCCTTCGCGTCGTCCGGCAACGGGTCCGCGCAGCACCTGGCCGGCGCGCTGTTCGAGTCGGCCGCCAAGGTGGACATGGTGCACGTGCCCTACAAGGGCGGCGGTCCGGCACTGAACGACGTGATCGGCGGGCAGGTGCCGCTCTTCTTCGGCAACCTCGCCTCCACGCTGCAGCATGTGCAGGGCGGCAAGTTGCGCGCACTTGCAGTCACCTCGGCACGCCGCTCGCCGATCCTGCCGGACGTGCCGACGCTGGCCGAGGCCGGCCTGCCGGGCACCGAGATCTACGAGTGGAACGCGGTGTTCGCCCCGGCCGGCACGCCCGACGCGGTGGTCGACAAGCTCGCCGCCGCCTTGCAGAAGGCCTTGGACGCGCCCGACGTGAAGGCGCGCATCGCGCAACTCGGCGGCGAGTCGCAGAAGGGCACGCCCGATTCGGCCGCGCAGTTCATCCGCGCGCAGATGGCGCTGTGGGCGCGCGTGGTCAAGGAGCGCGGCATCACGGTCGAGTAGGGGCACGACGCGCCCCACGCGCCCTCCCTACAATGCCGTCTTTCCCTGCAAGGCGGCAAGAGATGGCGATCTACGAACTCGACGGCGTGACCCCCCAGCTCGGCGAGGGGGCCTGGGTGGCCGACAGCGCCCAGGTGATCGGCCTGGTGGAGCTGGGCGAGAACGCGAGCGTCTGGTACGGCGCGGTGGTGCGTGGCGACACGGGCGAGACCATCCGCATCGGCCGCAACAGCAACATCCAGGATCTGTCGGTGCTGCACGCCGACTTCGGCAAGCCGCTCACCATCGGTGACGATGTGACGGTGGGCCACCAGGTGATGCTGCACGGCTGCACCATCGGCGACAACACGCTCATCGGCATCCAGGCCGTGGTGCTGAACGGCGCCAAGATCGGCCGCAACTGCATCGTGGGTGCGGGCAGCGTGGTGACCGAGGGCAAGGAATTCCCGGACAACTCGCTCATCATCGGCGCGCCCGCCAAGGTGGCCCGCACGCTGGACGACGAGGCCGCGCGCCGTATCGCGCAGAGCGCCGCGCACTACGTCGAGAACGCGCGCCGCCATGGCCGCGGCCTCAAGCGAGTGGGCTGAGCGCTGATCGATGTCTGACCTGCACAAGTTCCTGTTCGAAGGCCTGCCGGTGCGCGGCGTGTTCGTGCGGCTGGATGACGCCTGGCAGGAGATCCTGCGCCGCCGCCAGGCGGCCGGCGAGGGCTGGGCCGCCCCGGTGAGCGAGCTGATGGGCGAGATGGCCGCCGCTGCCGTGCTGATGCAGGCCAACATCAAGTTCAACGGCGCCCTGGTGATGCAGATCTTCGGCGAGGGCCCCGTCAAGGTGGCGGTGGCCGAGGTGCAGCCCGACTTGAGCCTGCGCGTCACGGCCAAGGTGATGGGCGACGTGGCCGAAGACGCCACGTTGCAGGCGCTGGTGAACGTGGGCGGCCGTGGCCGCTGCGCCATCACGCTGGACCCCAAGGACAAGTTGCCGGGCCAGCAGCCCTACCAGGGCGTGGTGCCGCTCAATGCCTCGCTGACCGAGGGCCAGCCACGCCTGGCCGGCGTGCTGGAGCACTACATGCGCCAGTCGGAGCAGCTCGACACGCGGCTGCTGCTGGCAGCGGATGGCCAGCATGCCGCCGGCCTGCTGATCCAGCGGCTGCCGGCCGAGGGCAAGGGCAACCTCGCCGGCGGGCAGCCGATGGAAGCCGAGGAACAGCTGGAGCATTTCAACTGCATCGCGACCCTGGCCGGCAGCGTGACGCGCGAGGAGCTGCTGAGCCTGGATGTGGATACGCTGCTGCGTCGCCTGTTCTGGCAGGAGCGCGTGATGCGCTTCGAGCCGCAGGCACCGCGCTTCGCCTGCACCTGCAGCCGCGACCGGGTGAGCGCGATGATCCGCGCGCTGGGTCAGGCCGAAGCCGACTCCATCATCGCGGAGCAGGGCGTCATCGACGTCGGCTGCGACTTCTGCGGTTTGCACTACCGCTTCGACGCGGTGGATGCCGCGCGCCTGTTCATGGCGCCGGGGGATCAGCCGCCGGTGAATCCGGGCGTGCACTGAGGTCCCTGCAGCCTCACGGCCGCAGGCACGCCTCCAGCGTGGATCGCGCGGCCGCGTCCGGCAGCAGCACCGGGTTGCCATTGGTGGGGTAGTGCAGCTGCGTATTGGCCTCGAAGGGCTCGTCAGGAATGCGCACCGGCTGGGCACTGGCCAGGTCCAGCTCCGGCCCGCCGCGGATGGGGGCCCGCGCGGCCAGTGCCAGGTTCTGCGCCTTGCAGGTCGGCCCGAAATCCTGCCAGT
The DNA here is from genome assembly GCF_041916345.1 of Ramlibacter sp. Classification (GTDB taxonomy): domain Bacteria; phylum Pseudomonadota; class Gammaproteobacteria; order Burkholderiales; family Burkholderiaceae_C; genus Ramlibacter. The sequence goes on along the minus strand of NZ_JAYRZR010000012.1, from coordinate 17,341 downwards.
ACAGCCACACGCGGCCGTCACCGGCCAGCGAGGCATCGGGCACGCTGGCCTGGTCCACCACCTTCTCCAGCGGCGACCAGCGGATCAGGTCGCTGCTGGTGGTGCGCCAGATGGATCGGCTGCACAACTCGCACAGGCGGCCACCCGAGCAGCCGCTGTTGCTGGCGATGCCCTTCACGAACAGCGCCCACGTGCCATCGGCGCGTCGAGCGGCAGCCGCGTCCGACAGCAGCAGGCCGGTGGCGGCCCCGTCGAGCACTGTCGTGGACTCGCCCCAGGCCAGATCAGCCAGCGTCGTCGCGGCGGTGCGGCGCACGCAGATGGACGACAGGTCGCTGACGCCGCGCGTGGCGTCGGTCAGCCGCATGAGCATCACCTTGCCATCAGCCATGTGGAAGAGATAGCGGCTGCCGCCATGCTCCACCGCCTGTGAGGTCTTGGCCATCGCCAGGTTGCCCGCGGGCTCGCACCCGGCGGCACTGGAGCGGCTGAGGGCGCGCACCGCGGCCTCATCGACCACCGGGCAGGCCCCTTCGTGGATCAGCAACGCCATGGACCCGCGCGCGTCGCCCGGCGGCGTGTTGGCCGTCATCTGCCAGCGGCCGTTGGCGAGGCGACTGAACACCGGGTCCCCATAGGGCCGTGCGCCGGTGCCGCGCACCTGCCAGGTGAGCACGCTGCGCTGGTACGCCGTGATCGTGTGGCCATCGGTGGTGAGGCCGATGCGGACGCTGTTGCCGGAGGGGGTGACGTCCTGGTACAGGAAGGCGCTGGCGGGCGATGTCGTGGGCGCTGGCGCTGGCGCCGGCGAAGGGGCGGGGGCGGGGGCGGGAGAAGGAGCCGGCGAGGTTGCTGGTGAGGCAGCGGGCGCGGGCGGGGCAACCGGCTCCGCCGTCGTTGGGCCAGAGCCTCCCCCACCGCCACAGCCCGCCGTGATCGCAGCACCCAGTGCGAGCCAGGCCAGGCGTGTGCGGAAGGACAGCGGTGCCATGCCCCGGATTGGGCGCCGGCTTCACGTCGGCGTCAACCGCCTGCGCGCGCGCGCCGCGTGACAGCCGGCACTTGACGCAACCGGGCACCAATCACACGATGGCTTTCCTGATCAAGCCCAAGGAGGCCAGCGCCATGCAGTCCTACGACGACATCTACAAGACCACCGGCGCCTTCAGCTGGACCGAGCTGGTGACGCCCGATCCCCAGGCCGCGCTTGCCTTCTACGGCCAGATGTTCGGCTGGACCAGTGAAGCGATGAACATGGGGCAGGGCGACTACCACGTGATCAAGGCGGGCGGCACCTCGGTGGGCGGCATCATGTCCGCCCCGCCGGATGCGCAGGGCGCCCCGGCGATGTGGTGCGCCTACGTGACCGTGCCCGACACCGATGCCGCCGTCGACAAGTGCGTGGCGCTGGGCGGCCGCGTCTGCGCAGGGCCGATGGACATCCCCTCGGTCGGGCGCTTTGCCGTGCTGCAGGATCCGCAGGGGGCGGTGTTCAACGTGATCGCGTACGTGCCGCCTTCGGCCTAGTGCAGCGCGTGGTGCGGAGGGCTGGCACTCCAGATGCCTCAGCGCAGTTGGTGTTTCGCTGCCGGCCGAGTACCATTGGCTTATGCAAGTAGCTACCGGCACCGTCATCAACGGGAAGATTGTGGTCGAAGGCGTCGATCTGCCTGAGGGATTGGTTGTGGCCGTTCTTGCGCGTGGTGCGGATGAAGCGTTTGCGCTCAGTGCTGAAGACGAAGACGAGCTTCTTGCTGCCATCTCCGAGATGGAGCATGGCGAATACGTAACCATCGACGATCTGCTTCGTGAGTTGCCCCGATAGACGATGACGCTGCGCGTCAAGATATCGTCGCGCGCCGCTGCTCAGATTCGTCGCGCCGCTGACTGGTGGGCGGACAACCGTGCCAGCGCGCCCGGAGCGATCGCTCAGGATCTTGAGGAATGCGTTGCGCTCTTAGCGGATCAGCCACGGATCGGGAGTATGTACAGCGGCACACGCGTTGGCCAGGTCCGACGTCTGTACATGGGCCGCGTGGGCTACTTCATCTACTACTGCGTCAACGGTGACGATCTTCAAGTCTTGGCGTTCTGGCATGCACGGCGCGGGCGCCAACCGCGCCTGTGAGGCATCACAAGCCAATGGACTGGCCTAAGTGCTACGACTGCGGCGCTCAGGCGCAGCGCAGGTCACCGTGGTGATCGACAGTGCAATGGCGTGACGTGCGTGGCGGTTCGGATCAGGGCCTCAGACCCCTTGGCCGCCCCTCGCGCCCACCAGCCGCGTGAACAGATGCCGCTCGCAGGTTCCGTCCCCACAGCGTTCGCAGCAGGCAGCAAGCGCGGCGCCACCGTCCCCGAGATCGTCCGCCTCACCCAGCGCACGCAGCGCGTGCGCCAGGCGCTGCGGCCCATTGCCGTAGACCACCTGATAGGGCACCTCGCCCCGCGCCAGCAGCTCGCGCACCTGCGCGTCGACCGGCGGGCGCACGTGCGGGCCGTCGCGCTGCAGGCCGTCGGCGACCCAGGGCAGGTCGAGGCCGGTGACCAGCGTGGCGTGGTAGGTGCGCTGGCGCTGCAGGGCGAACTGCAGCAGCGAGCCGTCGGCGAAGAGCATCGCGCTGTAGACGGCCACCATCACCGCCGTGGTGTCGGCGATCACGATCTCGGCGCCGCTGGCCGCTGCTTCGTCCACGCGCCTCTCCTGTTCGCGTGCGATCGGCTCCTGCTCCTCGGGGCGGGGCGTGCGGCCCTCGCGCGCGCACCACTCGCGCAGCACCTCGTCCACCACGATCACGCGGCGGCCGCGCGAGCGCCAGTGGGTGGCCAGGTCGGCCGCGAGCTGCGTCTTGCCGGTGCTCTCGGCGCCCAGCAGGGCGATGCGGCGCGCGGTCACAGCCGGGCCTTCCAGGCGCGCCAGCCCGCCACGCTGAGCGCGATGAACAGCACGTAGAGGCCAGTGGTGAGCCACAGCCCCTTGTAGGCGAACAGGCCCACGCTAACGATGTTGACGACGATCCACACCAGCCAGTTCTCGATGAACTTGCGGCCCAGGAGGATCTGGCCGACCACGCTCACGGCCGTGGGGAAGGCATCCCACCAGGGCACGTCGGTATCCGTGAAGGTGAGCAGGAAGGCGCCGGTCAGCGGCCAAAGCACCGCGCACGCGGCGAGTACGGCCCAGCGTCCACGGATGGTGAGCCGCGCCACGCGCAGCGCGCTGCCGTCCGCGCGGCGCCCGCGCAGCCACTGGAACCAGCCCCAGCCGGCCACGATCGCAAAGAAGATCTGCAACGACGCATCGCCATAGAGCCGGCTGCGCCAGAAGAGCTCGAAGTACAGCAGCGAGCTGGCGATGGCGAGTGGCCAGCCCCAGTGGATCTCACGGATGTTGCAGCCCACCATGGCCAGCGCCAGCACCACGGCGATGAGCTCCAGCCAGCTCACCGGGGCGCCGAAGGCCGTGAAGGCGGCGGCGAGAAAGGCGTCGGGCAGCACGTGGGGCTGGGTGACGTGAGGGGCCTTGTCCGTGGACGACGCCCGCTACTTCGTCACCTGCACGTAGATCTCGTTCGGCCGCACCATGCCCAGCTCCAGCCGGGCTTTCTCTTCGACCGTCTCCAGGCCTTCCTGCAGGTCGCGCACTTCGGCGGAGAGCCGCTCGTTGGCCTGGGCCGCGACGACGTTGCGGGCCTTCTGCTCGTCGAGCTTGCGCTGCATCTGCGCCACCTCGCCCACGCTGCCGCGGCCGAACCACAGCTGGGCCTGCACCATGCCCAGCAGGCCCAGCAGCAAGGCGGCGACGGCGCGGTGGCTCACGGCGGGCTCAGACGCGGCGCAGGTTGTAGAAGGCGGCGCGGCCGGGGTACTGCGCCACGTCGCCCAGGTCTTCCTCGATGCGCAGGAGCTGGTTGTACTTGGCCATGCGGTCGCTGCGCGAGAGCGAGCCGGTCTTGATCTGGCCGGCGTTGGTGCCCACCGCGATGTCGGCGATGGTGGAGTCCTCGGTCTCGCCGCTGCGGTGGCTGATCACGGCCGTGTAGTTGGCGCGCTTGGCCATCTCGATGGCGGCGAACGTCTCCGACAGGGTGCCGATCTGGTTGATCTTGATCAGGATCGAGTTGGCGATGCCCTTGTCGATGCCTTCCTTCAGGATCTTGGTGTTGGTGACGAACAGGTCGTCGCCCACCAGCTGCACCTTCTGGCCCAGGCGCTCGGTCAGCAGCTTCCAGCCGTCCCAGTCGCCCTCGGCCATGCCGTCCTCGATGCTGATGATCGGGTACTTGGCGACCCAGCTCTCCAGGATGCCGGCCCACTCACCCGCGGGCAGCGAAAGGCCCTCGGCGCCCAGCACGTACTTGCCGTCCTTGTAGAACTCGCTGGAGGCGCAGTCCAGGCCCAGCGCGATCTGCTCGCCCGGGGTGTAGCCGGCCTTCTCGATCGCCTGCAGGATCATCTGGATCGCGGCCTCGTGGTTCTCGACGTTAGGCGCAAAGCCGCCTTCGTCGCCCACCGCGATCGACATGTTCTTGTCGTGAATGATCTTCTTGAGCGCGTGGAAGACCTCGGCGCCGTAGCGCATCGCCTCGCGGAAGCTCGGCGCCCCCACGGGGATGATCATCAGCTCCTGCAGATCGAGGTTGTTGTTGGCGTGCGCGCCGCCGTTGACCACGTTCATCATCGGCACGGGCAGCAGGTTGCCGTTCATGCCGCCGAAGTAGCGGTACAGCGGCAGGCCCGATTCCTCCGCGGCGGCGCGCGCCACGGCCATGGAGACGGCCAGCGTGGCGTTGGCGCCCAGGCGGCTCTTGTTGTCGGTGCCGTCCAGGTCGATCAGGGTCTTGTCCAGGAAGGCCTGCTCGGAGGCATCGAGGCCCAGCACCGACTCGGAGATCTCGGTGTTGATGTGCTCCACGGCCTTGAGCACGCCCTTGCCCAGGTAGCGCTTCGGGTCGCCGTCGCGCAGCTCGATGGCCTCGCGGCTGCCGGTGGAGGCCCCGGAAGGCACGGCCGCGCGGCCCATGGTGCCGGATTCCAGCAGCACGTCGCATTCCACGGTGGGGTTGCCGCGCGAATCCAGGATTTCACGGCCGACGATGTCAACGATGGCGCTCATGGTGCAGTTTCTCTAGTCTTGAAGTTTGGGGTTCTTGGGGGGCGCGTCAGGCGCCTTCGATGAGGGCCATGCGCATCACGGCGATGCCTTCGCGGGCCTTGCGGGCGGCGGTGTACTCGGGTGAGTCGTAGAAGGCGCGCGCGGCCTCCTTGCTCGGGAACTTGAGCATCACCACGCGCTGCAGGCCGGGATCGCCCTCCAGCGTCTCGTGGGCACCGCCGCGGATGCACACCTCGGCTCCGTGGGCCTTCATGGCGATGGTGGAGACGCGCCGGTATTCCTCGTAGGCTACGGGATCCAGGACGTCGACGTTGGCGAAGATGTAGGCGCTGGGCATGGGATCAGGCGGTGCGGTCAAGGAGGATGCTGGCAAGGCGGCTCAGGCAATCAATGTCCGAGTCGATCACGGCCTCGGCGATGCTTAGATCGAGGTCATCATAGGCGTGGACGGCGACGTTGCGGAACCCGACCATGCGGCCCAGGCTGCCTGCGAGATCAGCGTCGATCCAGCCGTTCGAATGAAGCAACGCGAACGACTCGCGAGCGCTGGCCGGCAAACCCCACTGTTTTTCGGCCACGACCATGTTGGCCATGTCGATCGCCAGTTCACAGGCGCGTTGCACATTGAGGATGGCTGCGTCCTGATGCGTCAGGTCACAGGCAAAGTTCGTGGCTGCCGCACGTTCTGCCCGGGCGCGGGCGATGCAGCGGGTGATGCGGTCGGCCTTCTGCGCCAGCGCATCACGCAACACGGACCGATTCATGCCGCCACCTTCTGCCGCAGCCTGTCCGCCAGGGCAGCGACCATCGGCGCATGCCAGGCTTGCATGTCCTGGTAGTCGCGCATCACCCTTGCCTTCAGGTGGAGCAACTGAAGCGGCGACTCGGCAAAGAGCAGCCGGCCGGACTGCAGCACATGAGCCTGCATCGCGGCCGGCAAGCGCAGCAGATCAAGCAGATCGACATCCCGCCCCATGGCGCTTGCAGCGGCGCAAGCGGCCTCGAACCGGGCCGGCCCGGTCAACGGGGAGGGGTGCCACACGGCGATGTCGACGTCACTGTCAGTGCGCATGCGACCCTCAGCCGCGCTGCCGAAGAGCCAGGCGGCCTGCGCATGCGGCAGCAGCCTGCGCATCAGCGCAGCCAGTTCAGGATCGGACGGCAGTGGGTTCACGGTTGAAAGGACGTTTCCAGGAACCCGTTCTTCTTCGTCACGCGATCCAGCTCGACCAGCGTCTCCAGCAGGGCGCGCATGTGCTTCAGCGGCACGGCGTTCGGCCCGTCAGACAGGGCGTGGTCCGGGTCCGGGTGGGTTTCCATGAACAGGCCGGCCACGCCGACCGCCACCGCGGCGCGCGACAGCACGGGCACGAACTCCCGCTGGCCGCCGGAGCTGGCGCCCTGGCCGCCGGGCAGCTGCACCGAATGCGTGGCGTCAAAGACCACCGGCGCGCCCGTCTCGCGCAGGATGGCGAGCGAGCGCATGTCGGACACGAGGTTGTTGTAGCCGAAGCTGGCGCCGCGCTCGCAGGCCGTGAAGCGGTCTTCCGACAGGCCCTTCTCGCGCGCGGCGTCGCGGGCCTTCTGGATCACGTGCTTCATGTCGTGCGGCGCGAGGAACTGGCCCTTCTTGATGTTGACCGGCAGGCCGCTCTGCGCCACCGCGCGGATGAAGTCGGTCTGGCGGCACAGGAAGGCGGGCGTCTGCAGCATGTCGACCACCTTGGCCACCTCGGGCACCTCGGCCTCGGTGTGCACGTCGGTGATCACCGGCACGCCCAGATCCTTCTTCACCTTGGCCAGGATCTCCAGGCCGCGCGACATGCCGGGCCCGCGGAAGCTGCTGCCCGAGGAGCGGTTGGCCTTGTCGTAGCTGCTCTTGAAGAGGAAAGGGATGCCCAGCGCACCGGTCATCTCCTTCAGTTGCCCCGCCACGTCCATCTGCAATTGCTCGGACTCCACCACGCAGGGGCCGGCGATCAGGAAGAAGGGCTTGTCGAGGCCGACGTCGAATCCGCAGAGCTGCATGGTGCTACTTCACGGCCTTGAGCTGCGCCTTGCCGCCGCCGGCGGCCTGGTGCTCGCACGCGGCCTGGACGAACGAGTTGAACAGCGGGTGGCCGTCCCAGGGGGTGGACTTGAACTCGGGGTGGAACTGCACGCCCATGAACCAGGGGTGCGCTTCCTGCGGTAGCTCGACGATCTCGGTCAGCTGTTCGCGCTGGGTGAGCGCGGAGATCACGAGGCCGGACTTGCGCAGCGTGTCGAGGTACTTCACGTTGGCCTCGTAGCGGTGGCGGTGGCGCTCGGTCACCACGTCGCCGTAGATGCGGTGCGCGAGCGTGCCGCGCGCGACATCCGAGCTTTGCGCGCCCAGCCGCATGGTGCCGCCCAGATCAGACTGCTCGCTGCGCGTCTGGATGGAGCCATCGGCGTCCTGCCATTCGTTGATGAGGGCGATGACCGGGTGTGCGCAATGCGGATCGAACTCGGTGCTGTTGGCGCCCGGCAGGCCCGCGACGTCACGGGCGTACTCGATGGTCGCGACCTGCATGCCCAGGCAGATGCCGAGGTAGGGCACCTTGTTCTCGCGTGCGAAGCGGGCGGCGGCGATCTTGCCCTCGATGCCGCGCTTGCCGAAGCCGCCCGGCACCAGGATGGCGTCGTACTTGCCGAGCTGGCCCACGGATTCCGGCGTCAGCGTCTCGGAGTCGACGTAGTCGATCTTCACGCGCACGTGGTTCTTCAGGCCGGCGTGGCGCAGCGCCTCGTTGAGGGACTTGTAGCTGTCCGACAGGTCCACGTACTTGCCGACCATGGCGATGGTGACCTCGCCGCGCGGGTGCTCCACCTCGTACACCAGGTCGTCCCAGCGCTTCAGGTTGGCCGGCGGCGTGTTCAGCCGCAGCTTGTCGCAGATCAGGCCGTCCAGGCCCTGCTCATGCAGCACGCGCGGCACCTTGTAGATGGTGTCCACGTCGGGCATGCTGATCACGCCCCACTTGGCGACGTTGGTGAAGAGGCTGATCTTCTCGGCCTCGTCCTCGGGGATCTTGCGGTCGGCGCGGCACAGCAGGGCGTCGGCCTGGATGCCGATCTCGCGCAGCTTCTGCACCGTGTGCTGCGTGGGCTTGGTCTTCAGCTCGCCCGCGGCGGCGATCCAGGGCACGTAGGTCAGGTGCACGAAGGCGGCGTTGTTGGGGCCGGCCTTCAGCGCCATCTGGCGCACCGCCTCCAGGAACGGCAGCGACTCGATGTCGCCCACGGTGCCGCCGATCTCCACGATGGCGACGTCCATCTCGGTGGGGGTGCCCACGCCGGCGCCCCGGCGGATGAATTCCTGGATCTCGTTGGTGATGTGCGGGATCACCTGCACCGTCTTGCCCAGGTAGTCGCCGCGGCGTTCCTTCTCCAGGACCGACTTGTAGATCTGGCCGGTGGTGAAGTTGTTCGCGCGGCGCATGCGCGTGGTGACGAAACGCTCGTAGTGGCCCAGGTCCAGGTCAGTCTCGGCGCCGTCGTCGGTGACGAACACCTCGCCGTGCTGGAACGGCGACATGGTGCCCGGATCGACGTTGATGTACGGATCGAGCTTGATGAGAGTGACTTTGAGGCCCCGCGACTCCAGGATCGCTGCGAGGGAGGCTGAGGCGATTCCCTTGCCCAGGGAGGACACCACACCGCCGGTGACGAAGACGAATTTGGTCATGTCAGGTCGGAAGCGCGTGGCCCCCGGGGAGGTGGTAAAGCGGGATTATAGGGGCGCTAAACTCGCCCGATGGAACTCGCCGGCAAGCACATCGTCCTGGGCCTCACCGGCGGCATCGCCTGCTACAAGTCGGCGGAGCTGTGCCGCCTGCTCGTGAAGGCGGGCGCCACCGTGCAGGTGGTCATGACGGAAGCGGCCGAGCAGTTCATCACGCCCGTCACGATGCAGGCGCTTTCAGGCCGCGCGGTCTACACCTCGCAGTGGGACGGCCGCGAGCCCAACAACATGCCGCACATCAACCTGTCGCGCGAGGCGGATGCGATGCTCATCGCGCCGTGCAGCGCCGACTTCATCGCGCGCCTGGTGCAGGGCCGTGCGGATGAACTGCTCAGCCTGATGTGCCTGGCGCGCCCGGTGGAGCGCGTGCCGCTGCTGCTGGCCCCGGCCATGAACCGCGAGATGTGGGCGCATCCGGCCACGCAGCGCAACCTGGCCCAGGTGGCGGCCGACGGCGCTGTGGTGCTGGGCGTGGGCCGCGGTGACCAGGCCTGCGGTGAGACAGGCGATGGCCGCATGCTGGAGCCGGCCGAGCTGCTGGCCGACCTGGTGGCCTTCTTCCAGCCCAAGGTGCTGGCCGGCCGGCGCGTGGTGGTAACGGCCGGGCCCACCTTCGAGGCGCTGGACCCGATCCGCGGCATCACCAACCATTCCTCCGGCAAGATGGGCTTTGCCATCGCCCGCGCCGCGCGCGAGGCCGGCGCCGAGGTGGTGGTGGTCGCCGGCCCGGTGAGCCTGGCCACGCCGCGCGGGGTGCGCCGGGTGGACGTGAAGTCCGCGCGCGACATGCTGGCGGCCACGCAGGCCGAGGTGCCGGCGGCCGACATCTTCATTGCCACCGCCGCCGTGGCCGATTGGCGGCCGCTGACCCAGGCCGACCAAAAGATCAAGAAGGATGGCAGCGGGGACGCGCCCACCGTCGCTTTCACCGAGAACCCCGACATCCTGCTCACCGTCGCGCAGTCGGACCGCGCGCGCAGCGGCGCGCTCTTCTGCGTGGGCTTCGCGGCGGAAAGCCATGACCTGGTGGCGCATGCCACGGCCAAGCGCGCGCGCAAGGGCATCCCGCTGCTGGTGGGCAACATCGGCCCGCTCACCTTCGGCCAGGACGACAACCAGATGCTGCTGGTGGACGCGCAGGGCGTGCAGGAGCTGCCGCGCGCCAGCAAGACCGAATGCGCGCGCCTGCTGGTGCGCGAGATCGCCCGCCGCCTGCCCGGTGGCATCGCGACCTGAGGACCCCCCATGCAAATCGACGTGAAAGTGCTCGACCCGCGGATGGTCGACCAGATGCCCGCCTATGCCACGCCAGGCAGCGCCGGGCTCGACCTGCGCGCGTGCATCGACGCCCCGCTGACGCTGGCACCCAATGCCTGGCAGCTGGTGCCCACCGGCATCGCCATCTGGCTGAAGGACCCCGGCTATGCCGCGCTCATCCTGCCGCGCTCGGGCCTGGGCCACAAGCACGGCATCGTGCTGGGCAACCTGGTGGGCCTGATCGACAGCGACTACCAGGGCCAGCTGATGGTGAGCGCGTGGAACCGCAGCGATGTGGCCTTCACGTTGCAGCCCATGGAGCGCCTCGCCCAGCTCGTCATCGTGCCGGTGGTGCAGGCGCAATTCAACGTGGTCAGCGAGTTTCCGCCCACGCAACGCGGCGAGGGCGGCTACGGGTCGACCGGCAAGGGGTAGGAAACGACGAGGGGCAGGGGCTGGTTTTCGTAGGCTGGGGTGGAGCGACAGCGCAACCCCAGCGATGCCCCCCCCCCCCCCCCCTGAAGAACCCCGTCCCCAGCGTCCCCGCGCCGACTTCCGCCTCCGTCGCCTCGCGCACGGCCTCCACCTTCAGGTGCAGGCGCAGCGCGATCCCGGCCAGCGGGTGATTGCCGTCCAGCACCACGTGCTCGGGGTAGATCTCCGTCACGGTGTAGAGCAGGTCCTTCGGCGCGTCCGCGCTGGTGGCGCCGGGCGGCAGGCCCTCGAAGGTCATGCCTTCCTCCAGCTCCGCCGGGAACACCCCGCGTGGCTCCAGGAACACGCGCGTCTCGTCGTAGTCGCCGAAGGCATCTTCCGGCTCCAGGTGCAGATCGAGCCGGTCGCCGGGCTCGTGGCCCTGCAGCGCCTCCTCGATCTTCGCCAGCAGGTCCTGGCCGCCCACGAAGAATTCCACGGGCTCGTCGAGCCGGTCCAGCTCTTCCCCCAGTGTGTCCTTCAGGGTCCAGGAGAGCGCGACGACGCATTGCGGTGTGATTTCCATAGGAGAATTGTCGCAGCACCCCATGGACATCGACACACCGCTCACCCTGCTCGGCGGCCTCTCGCCCGCCGCCTTCATGCGCCGGTACTGGCAACGCAAGCCGCTGCTGGTGCGCCAGGCCATCCCCGGCTTCCGCGCGCCCATCAGCCGCCAGACCCTGTTCGAGCTGGCTGCGCGCGACGAGGTGGAGTCGCGCCTGGTCGCGCAGGATCCCAAGGCGGGCTGGCGCCTGCAGCGCGGGCCCTTCGCGCGCCGCGCGCTGCCCCCGCTCACCCGCCCGAACTGGACGCTGCTGGTGCAGGGCGTGGACCTGCATCATCCTGCCTCGCACGCGCTGCTGCAGCAGTTCGCCTTCGTGCCCGCCGCGCGGCTCGATGACCTGATGATCAGCCTCGCCACCGATGGCGGTGGCGTGGGCCCGCACTACGACAGCTACGACGTCTTCCTGCTGCAGGCGCATGGCCGCCGCCGCTGGCGCATCGGCCGCCAGAAGGATCTGACGCTGGTCGAGGGCCTGCCACTCAAGATCCTGAAGCACTTCGAGGTGGAGCACGAATGGGTGCTGGAGCCCGGCGACATGCTCTACCTGCCGCCCGAGTGGGCGCACGACGGCATCGCCGAGGGCGAGTGCCAGACCTACTCCATCGGCTTTCGCGTGCCGGCCCGCGCGGACCTCGCGCGCGACCTGCTGCAGCGCGTGGCCGACGAAGCCGGTGAGCTGCCAGAGCGCCTGTATCGCGATGCCGGCCAGCCCGCCACGGCCACGCCCGGCGCCATCCCGGAGGCGCTGCAGCGTTTTGCCGCCGAGGCCGTGGCCGCCGCGCTGAAGGACCCGCACGCGCTCGACCGCGCCCTGGGCGAATCTCTCACCGAGCCCAAGCCCAACGTGTGGTTCGAGTCCGGCCGCGCGCCACGGCGGCTGGGTGCGGTGGTGCTGGATGCGCGCACCCGCATGATGTATGACGCCCGGCACATCTTCGTGAACGGCGAGAGCTGGCGCGCCGCCGGGCGAGACGCCACGCTGATGCGCCGCCTGGCCGATGCGCGCCGCCTCGATGCCCCCGCCGTCCGCGCCGCCAGCGAGGACGCGCAGTCCCTGCTGGCCTTGTGGTGCGAGGCCGGCTGGGTCCACCCCGAAGGAGCAACGCCATGACCGATACCCCTGCCGAAGGCGCCGCGCCGGCGCCGCTGCCCACCGGCCGCTTCGAGGGCCGCGAGGCCTTCCGCCAGCTCGTGCGCGACGCGCTCGCCACCGCGGCGCGCGAGGGCTGGCGCGAGATCATCCTGAGCGACGCCACCTTCGAGGACTGGCCGCTGGGCGAGCGCGCGGTGGTGGAGTCGCTCGCCGACTGGTCCAAGACTGGCCGCCACATCACGCTGCTCGCCAAGCGCTATGACGACGTGGTGCGGCGGCATGCGCGCTTCGTCGCCTGGCGCAGCCGCTGGGCGCACATCATCCGTGCCGAGGCCTGCGCCGCGGCCGACCCGCTGGACATCCCCAGCGTGATCTGGAGCCCCGGCTGGGTGCTGGAGCGGCGCGACATCGAGCGCAGCAACGGCTACTGCGGCACCGAGCCCGAGCGCCGCGTGGCGCTGCGGGAGCTGATGAACGAGTGGCTGCAGAAGGCCTCGCCGGCGTTTCCCGCCTCGACGCTGGGCCTCTGAGGCAAGCCGACAGCTGGCTCATGGATGAGCGGCAGGCGATGACCGCTCGCCCCGTCGGGCTTTTCCATCCGGGTATTCCCGCAGGAACTTGCACTGTCGAGCTATAATCGCCGGCTGAGCTGGAAGGCGCTCGAGGCTTTCCTCCTCTGTCACTGGCGGCGGATCGCCGCCGGGGCCATCTTCCGGAAACTGTTGTCCCCTCATCCACCCCCAAAGGAAAACTGAAATGAAGAAGTCGCTCGTTCTGGCCACGCTGGTTGCCGCTGCCGCGCTGGCCGCTTGTGGCAAGACCGAAGCCCCGGCGCCCGCTCCGGCCCCGGCCCCCGCGCCTGCTGCTCCGGCCCCGGCCCCCGCGCCGGCCGCTGCCCCCGCCGCCGACGCCGCCTCTGGCGCCGCCGCTGCCGCCGCGGGTGCTGCTGCTGCCGCCGCCTCCGCTGCCGCCCCGGCCGCTTCGGGCGCCAAGTAAGCTTCGGCTTCAGCGTCATGAAAAAGCCGCCTTCGGGCGGCTTTTTTCATGTGGCCCGGCATTATCTAGCTGACGCACCAAGAATGCCGAAAAGTCCAATGGCGTCGCGTACTTAGCGTCGCTATAGGCATACAGCAGCCCCTCTTCGAACGTCCAAATACCAGCCGACGCGAGTTGATTCCAACGGGGCTGCGGTCGTAAGCTGCGGACATGGCCAGATCCGGCGACATTGACCCTGATCCTGCCCACCCGGCTATCGCCCGAGCGCGGCAGATCCTCGCGCACTATAGCGACGAAGCCTTTCGGGTCTGGTTTAACAACCCCTCGAGATTCCTGGCCGGCAAACGCCCGCGCGACGTGTTCGACAGCGACCCCGAGGTTGTCGTCGCCCATGCGCAGTACATGTACGAGGCCGAATTCTTCGCTGGCTGAGTTCGGGAGAGGCCTGTGGTCCCGGGCCACCTTTGTGTGGTCGGCATGTCTTTCGGGGGTTGACGCGCATCAACAGCAGCCGTTTTCGGACCACAGCCGCATGCGCAACGGCCCGATGCGCGCGGCGCGACTGGCTGCTGTTGCAGCTGATCCCCCAGCTCAGGGGTGCGTAGCCGGCGCGCGCGTCCCGGCTCTACCGAGAAGCTGCGCGCAAGCCGGCGTCGAGGTCCTTCCAGAGATCTTCGACATCCTCAATGCCCACACTCAGCCGCAAGAGAGACGGCGGCAGGTGGCCTTGGCCAGGCACGGCGGCCCGGCGCTCCATGGTTGTTTCCACGGCGCCCAGGCTGGTCGCGTGTCGAACCAACGTTACCCGGTTGCACAAGGCGTCTGCCGCCTCGGCGCCGCCACGGATGTCGAAGGAGATGATGGTCCCGAAGCCCTTGAGCACTCTCTTCGCCGTGGCGTGGGTCGGGTGAGAGGCAAGCCCGGGGTAGCGGGTCAGTTCCACGGCAGGATGCGCCGCGAGCCGCTCCGCGATCTGCATCGCCGATTGCTGAGCCCTCTCCAGGCGCAACGCCATCGTGCGCGCGCCTCGGACGGCGAGAAATGCCTCGAGCGTGCCTGGTGTGGCGCCTGTCAGTTCGCGTGAGCTCTTGAGGGCATGCCACAGCGCCTCGTCGCGGGTGGTTGCGACGCCTGCGAGCAGATCGGAGTGGCCGCCAATGAACTTGGTGGCCGACTGCAGCGCCACTGTGGCGCCAAAGTCCAACGGCCGCTGGTTCAGCGGCGTGGCAAACGTGTTGTCGACGGCCACGATCGTCCCCGCCTTGCGCGGCGCGGCACAAATAGCTTCCAGGTCAGCTACGCCGAGCAAAGGGTTCGACGGGGACTCGAGCCAGACAAGGTCCGCCGTCTTGCAAGCTTCTACCCACCCCGCCGTGTCCTGCAGCGCAATGCGCCGGACCGACCAGCGGCCGCGCCCCACGCCGGCCTCCACCAAACCCGCGACACCCTGGTAGCAGTCGTCGGGCAGCACAACTGTCGAACCAGCTGCGAGCTGGTCGAAAACAGCCGCGATCGCAGCCATGCCGGAGGCGAACGCAACAGCTCGACCCGCCTCAAGGCCGCCCAGCAGCTCCTCCAGCGCTTCCCACGTGGGTGTTCCGTCATCGCGCGCGTAGGCGCGGGCAGTCCCGAGCATGAAATTGGACGCGGGCACGAGCGGCACGTTCAACGGTGCGCCTGCTTCGCTGCTGCGGCCTGCGGTCACGAGCCAAGATTCCAGCTTGAGATCGGACGGGGGCTTGCTCATGTGGACGATCCTTTCTTGAAGCGGGGCGCACGCCCCGCTGCATTCCCGAGCGGGTGGGCGATGCCGCCATCACCGTAGGTGTCAAGCACCTGTGCGATGGTCACGTGATACCCCTTGATCCAGCGGCCGTATCGCTCCTTTGCGGCCACATGCGTGGGGTGGTCGATCAGCTGCTGGAGTGCTTCCAGCGACTGCCAGTAGTAGACGGTCGAGATCAGCCCGGATGCCGCGTTTTCCCAAGCCTCCTCGCCCAGGTAGCCCGGGATCGACCTTGCCATCTCTGCTATGGCTTGGTCACGCTGGTGGAACTCGTCGTCGTACTCGCCCTTGGCAAACGTGAACGTAGCGGTGTACATCGAACAGTCTCAGGGAGAAGGCTTGGTGGTGTCACGCATGGCCTTTGCCAGTCCCACGTTGCCTTGAGATTCGAGGCCCTGAATCGCACCCTCCCGGTCCTGCTGCCTGTGGTGCTGATTGAGCTTGCGCTTGCCTTCCAGGCGTGAGAGGCGGATCTCGATGCCGATGATGTTCCCAAGTTGCTCCGTCAGGTAGTCCGCGGGCGCATCGCCCATCTTCCACGGCCTGGGCTGATCCGCCTCGTGCTTGCGCGTCAGATGCGCCACGACGCCGCGCACGAACTTCTCGTCGTCGCGAACGTGGATCGTGCCGTGCGCGTGCACCACTTCGTAGTTCCAGGTCGGCACGTACCGATGCGTCTCTTGCTTTCCGGGGTACCAGTTCGGCGAGATGTAGCCCTGCACGCCGCGGAAGACGACTAGGACCTCGTCTCCGTCTCGAACTTCGCGCCAGACCGGGTTTGCCCGTGCCACGTGCGCGATGAGGGATCCATGATCACCGTCGGTACCGATCAGGAAAGGCAGGTGGTCCGCCTCAAGGCCGCCACTGGTTCGACGAACCAGGATCCCGAGTGAGTTCTCCTGGATGATCCGATGAAGTTCATCGACGCGAACTTCGGCAAATTGCGGGGGCATGTACATACGATGCTCCTTGATCAAAGCGTTTATTGCGACCTGTGACGTAGCGGCTCACAAGCCGGACCGGACGTGCGAGCGTTGCTCATGCTCTCCAGCCTCCGCTGATGCTGGCAGCCCGAACACACGGTCGAACCCCCAGGTGAACACCACTGCGTAGATGAAGAAGAAGGCGAGCAGCCCCAGATTGGCCACGAACGCAGCCGCCGGCGAAATGCCCAGCCAGAGCGACATCACCGGAATGAGGATGACGGCGAGCCCTCCTTCGAATCCAACGCCATGCGCAAGGCGCCTCGCTAAAGAGCGGCCCCGGACAGCTTGGCGCGATTCCCAGCGCTCGAAGACCCAGTTGAATGCGTAGTTCCACGTCAAAGCAATCGTCGACAGGACGACTGCCAATCCAAACGTGGATGTTTGCGGCTCGTCGAACGCAACACTGAGCACAGGCCCGACGAAGGCGATGGCGATCACCTCGTACAGGATGGCTTGAACGACGCGGCGGGTGGTGGGTGTCATTGTGGGTAGAAGAAGTGCCGGGCCGTCCCGGACATTTTTTCCCACAACGGGGGAGGTCGTTCCTCCTCGCGCAGCCCGCGGTGCACTGCGGAGCGCTTCACCTGATTGTACAGCGGCAGGTCAGCATCGGCACGTCGTGCCGGACTTGAGAAGCGCTAGTAAGGCGAATTGAGCAGCCGGCAAGCTCTTGCCCGGCCCCCCGAAAACCAACTCATTTGATCTTCGGTGGCGAAACCGGCCTCGAGTTGCTCCAAGTCGCGCAGCTGCTTCTGGCGCTTGTACGCCCAGAGCTTCTCCTCGGCGACGAATGTAGTGCGTTCAGCAGAGCACACGCCCAAAGTAGACGTGCATGAGACGCGATCGACTCGTGTGCCCGGGGCGTGTGCAGACATGGCGGACCTCACTCATTGAAATGGTGCGGACGGCGGGACTTGAACCCGCAACGCAAGCCTTATAAGGGACTCCGCTCTACCTTGAGCTACGCCCGCGCGAGCGGGCAAAGCTCCGCTCAATGCTGCCGATGGCTCGGGCGTATGCGGGCGCAGCACGGGAACGTCATCGCTCAATCCTACCCTCCGCCAGCCGTTCCTGCTGGCGGGTGATGCGATCGTCCGCGGAAGCTCCACAATAGCGGTCCGGAGGTGGTTGCATGGCGATCCAGGGGTTTATGTCGGCGCCGCTTGAATTTTGACCCCCCCTGCCGATTGAATTCTGACCCGGGGATGGAAGCCGGCAGCGTTGTCGCCGGCTGTGCATAAGTGTAGGGCAGCGCCTTCTTCCGGGGGGCGATCGAGCCACCCGACGTGCGAGCGGGGC
>NZ_JAYRZR010000011.1:0-66598 GCF_041916345.1 Ramlibacter sp. | reverse complement strand
TGGGGGCCGTGCTGCGCGCGCGCCGGCCTTCGCCAGAGTGCGGGCGCGGGCATTCTTGCCGCCTTGAAGCGTTTTTGTTCAACCAACAGGAGCGTTTCATGACCCCTTCCACGATCGAATCCCCGGGCACCGTGGTGCTCAGTCCCCTGCCCGACGTGCTGCGCGAAGTGGCCGCCGGGCGACCCGTGCTCGTGCTCGACGACGCCGGCCGCGAGAACGAGGCCGACCTCATCGTCGCCGCCGACCGCATCCGCCCCGACACCATGGCCTTGCTGATCCGCGAGGGCAGCGGCATCGTCTGCCTGTGCATCCGGCCCAAGCAGGCCAGCGCGCTGCGCCTGAAGCCGATGGTGGAGGTGAACCGCTCGCGCTATGCGACCGCCTTCACCCAGTCCATCGAGGCCGCGCATGGCGTGAGCACCGGCGTCAGCGCGGCCGACCGCGTGCAGACCATCCAGTGCGCGCTGCGCTCGACGCTGGAGCACAACGAGATCGTGAGCCCTGGCCATGTGTTCCCGCTGATCGCGCGGCCCGGCGGCGTGCTGGAGCGGCAGGGCCACACCGAGGCCGCGGTGGACCTGGCCGAGCTAGCCGGCTGCCAGCCGGCGGGCGTGCTGTGCGAACTGATGAACCCGGATGGCAGCATGGCCCGTGGCGAGCAGGTGGCCGCCTTCGCGCAGCAGCATGGGCTGCTGTGCACCACCGTCGAGGCGGTGCGCGACTGGCGACGCGGCATGCGCTGAGGCCGTCGTCCCCGCGCGGCGGCAATGACGAACCCGTCAGGCCGTGCGGACGACGATGCGGCCGCGCACCTGGCCCGCCATCAGACGCTGCGCGGCGGCGACGGCCTCCTCCAGCGACACCTCCGTCGTGATGCGCTCCAGCAGGGTCGCGTCGAGGTCGCGCGCGAGGCGTGCCCAGGCCTGCTCACGCAGGGCCAGCGGCGCCATCACGCTGTCGACGCCGAGCAGCGCCACGCCGCGCAGGATGAAGGGCGCCACCGTCGCCGGGAAGTCCATGCCCTGGGCCAGGCCGCAGGCGGCCACAGCGCCGCCGTAGCGCGTCTGCGCGCAGGCATTGGCCAGCGTGTGGCTGCCCACGGCATCCACCACCGCGGCCCAGCGTTCCTTCTGCAGCGGCTTGCCGGGCGCGGCGAGCTCCGCGCGGTCGATCACCTGCGAGGCGCCCAGCTCGCGCAGGTAGTCGGCCTCCGCCGCCTTGCCGGTGGCCGCGACGACGGTGTACCCCAGCTTCGCCAGCAGCGCCACCGCGACCGACCCCACGCCGCCGGTGGCGCCAGTGACCAGCACCTCGCCGGCGCCCGGCTTCACGCCGTGACGCTCCAGTGCCAGCACGCACAGCATGGCGGTGTAGCCGGCCGTGCCGATCGCCATGGCCTGACGCGGCGTGAAGGCCGGCGGCAGGCGGACCAGCCACTCGCCGCGCAGCCGCGCGCGGCCAGCCAGGCAGCCCTTGTGCGTCTCGCCGACGCCGAAGCCGTTGAGCACCACCTGGTCACCGACGCGCCAGCGAGGCGACTCGCTCGCGACCACGGTGCCGGCGCCGTCGATGCCCGCCACCATGGGCCAGCTGCGCACCACGGGCGAGCGGTTGGTGATCGCCAGGCCGTCCTTGAAGTTGAGGGTGGACCAGGCGACGTCCACCGTGACGTCGCCCTCGGGCAGGAAGCTGTCATCCACCTCGCGCACGGTGGCTTGGAAATCAGGGGTCTTCTCCAGGACCAGGGCCTTGAACATGGTGTGTGTCTCCTTGATGGTTTCAGTCCGCGGCGCCGCGCTCGCGCAGCACGCGCACCAGCTGGTTGCTGGTGTTGCGCAGGCGCTGGGCCAGCAGCTGGGTGAGCTTGACGAGCAGCTTGGCACCGAGCGCCGGGCGCTCCTGGATCAGCCGCGCGACCGAGGCGCGGTCCATCACCGCCGCCTCCACGTCGCCCAGCGCCCAGCAGCTCGCGTAGCGCGGCTCGCCGTCGAACATGGACATCTCGCCCAGCACCGCGCCCTCGCGCAGCACCGCCAGGCGGGTGACGTCGGTATCGGCCGATTCGCCATCGGCGCCGATGCGCCGCTTGCCGACATCCACCGTGCCGGCGAGCAGGAGCATCAGCCAGTCGTTCGCGTCGCCCTCATGGATCAGCTCCTGCCCCGAGCGCGCGCGCACGTGCAGCATCAGCCGGCCCAGCTCATCCGCCTCGGCCAGGGTGAAGTCCTGCAGCAGCTGGCTTTCGGACAGCACAGCCGGCCAGGACGAGAGCTTCTCGCAGGGGCCCAGCACCTCCAGGCCGGCGGTGGCCATGTCTTCCAGCAAGGTCGGCATGGGGCCCCTCCGCTCAAGGTTGCGCGCTGATCCAGGCGGCCACGGCCTGCGCCAGCGCCTGGCTGGCCGCGGCGAGGGCCTGGGCCCCGCCCGGTGCGTCGGGCGATGCGGCCGCATGCTCGGCGGCGAAACCGCGCTGCGCAAGCAGGCGATCCCCGGCGGCCGTGTTCTCCAGCAGCGTGCAACGCACGCGCACCACGCCCTGGCTGGCCTGCGGCGAGGTGAAGTGGTGGCTGAACTCCTCCAGCTCCACGCGCAGCATGCGCAGACCGGCCGCCGACGCACGAGCCAGGCCGGTGGCCTGGCCGGGGTCCAGCACCGGCCGCACCTGACCCAGGGCGTGGCGCAGGCGCTGCCCGAGCAGTTGCCCGGGCGGCGCGCTCCAGCGGGCCAGCGCATAAGGCCGCAACTGCCGCGCATCGGCATAGCCCAGGCGGTACAGCATGGCCGTGCCGTCGAGCGCGGCATTGGCCTCTACCTCGCCCAGCACCAGCGGCGGCCCCGCGGGCGCCGCGGCCGGCGCATCCGCCAAGGGGCCGAAGTCGTACAGCGTGGGCCGCTGCGGCTTGTCGGGCGCGAAGCCGGCGCAGCCCGCCAGCAGGGCCAGCGGCGCGGCGGCCAGGGGCAGCAGGGATCGACGGCGCATCAGCGGCCTCCTGTCGCGGGCGCCTGGAAGCCGGGCTCGCCAGGGCCCGGGTTCACCGAGCCGGCGCCGAAGATCAGGGCCTGCGGGTTGTCATTGATGTGGTTGGCGGCGCGGCCCAGCGCCCGCACCGCGCGCGAGGTGTCCTCGGACACCCGGTTCAGCCGCGGCAGCGTGGCGTTGTTGAAGCCGTCCGCCGCGCGCGAGAGCGCCTCGGTGCCTTCGGCCATGCGGTCCAGCGGACCGTCGGGCTGGTTCAGCCGGCGGGCCGTGGCGCTGAAGTCGGCCGCGGTGCGGCCCACCTCGTCGGCGTTCTTCTGCACGTTGCGCAACGTGGCCGTGGCTTCCGACAGCATGGGATCGAGCCGCGCCTGCGTGGTCTGCTCCAGCCGCAGGGCCAGCGCGCCCGCGCGCTCGGCGGCGGTGCCCAGCTGGTCCAGCGTGCGCGCGATGCGCTGCTGGTTCGGCTCCGCCAGCAGCTGGTTCACCTTCTGGGCGGCCTCGTCCACGCGCTGCAGCAGCACCTCACCACGTGACTCCAGCTTGGCCAGCAGGCCGGGCTGCAGCGGGATGCGGGGCACCTGCCCGGCGTCGGCCTCCAGGCGGGGCGCTGGCTTGCCGTCGTCGGTGAGCTGGATGAAGGCCAGGCCCGTCACGCCCAGGAAGCCCAGCGTGGCGTAGGTGCCGCGGGTGATGGGCGCGCCGCGGTCGATCTCCAGCCGCACCAGCACGTTGCCCTGCTGCAGCGGATCGAAGCCGATGGAGGCGACCTTGCCCACATCCACACCGCGCAGGCGCACCGGCGCCTGCGCCTTCAGGCCCGTGACAACGTCACGCGTGGAGATCTCGTAGGCGTCGCGGATGCCGGCATCGCGCGTGAGCCAGGCCGCCAGCGCCAGCGTGATCATGGCCACCAGGCTCACGAAGAGGCCGGCGGCCAGGGCATGGGACTTGTTTTCCATCGGGGACCCCCATTAGATCGCGAACGGATACTCGCGCAGCAGTTCCATGGCGCGCTGCCCGCGCTCGCCCAGGAAGAAATCATGGATGAACGGATGCTGGAAGGCGATCACGTCGCGCGGGCGGCCGGAAACGATCACGCGCTGCTCGGCCAGCACGGCGATGCGCGTGGACAGCTCGTACAGCGTGTCGAGGTCGTGCGTGACCATCACCACGGTCAGGCCCAGGTCGCGGTGCAGCGAGCGCAGCAGGTTGACGAAGCCGTCGGAGCTGTCCGGGTCGAGGCCGGCGGTGGGCTCGTCGAGCAGCAGCAGCGGCGGATCCATGATCAGCGCGCGGGCCAGCGCCGCGCGCTTGATCATGCCGCCGGACAGCTCCGCCGGCATCTTGTCGGCGTCGGCGGGCTTCAGGCCCACCATCTGCAGCTTCACCAGCGCAGCCTGCTCGACCAGACGGTGCGGCAGGGTCTTCAGCTCGCGCAGCGGGAACGCGATGTTCTCCAGCACGGTGAAGGCCGAGAACAGCGCGCCGTGCTGGAACAGCATGCCGATGCGGCTGGAGGCGCCGCGCTGCGACAGGCTGCGCACCGGCTGGCCCATCACCCGCACCTCGCCCGCCGCGGGCGTCTCCAGGCCCAGCATCTGGCGCAGCAGCACCGTCTTGCCGGTGCCGGAGCCACCGACGATGGAGAGCACCTCGCCACGGCGCACCGTGAGATCGAGGTTGCGATGGATCACGACGCGGCGATCCGGCAGGTTGAAGGCCGAGGTGAGGCCGCGGATCTCCACCACCGGCATGCCGTCCTCCGGCAGGCCCTCGACCGCGCCCTCGTCGTCCTCAGATGCCCACATGGCTGAACAGGACCGCAAAGAGCGCGTCCACCAGGATGACGACGGTGATGGCAGTCACGACCGAGGCCGTGGTGCCTTCGCCCAGGCTCTGGGTGTTGGGCCGCACGCGCAGGCCGAAGTGGCAGCCGATGAGCGCGATGAGCACGCCGAACACGACCGACTTGGCCGTGGCCAGCACCAGGTTCTGCACCTGCACGGCCTGCGGCAGCGCGTTCAGGAAGAACGAGGGCGTGATGCCCAGCGACAGGTCGGCCGCCACCATGCCGCCGATCAGGCCGGCCACGGTGGTCCAGCCGCTGATCAGCGGCATGGCAACGGCCAGCGCCAGCGCGCGCGGCATGACCAGGCGGTAGCTGTGCGAGATGCCCATGACGCTCATGGCATCGAGTTCATCGGTGACGCGCATCACGCCGATCTGCGCCGTGATGGCCGAACCCGAGCGGCCGGCGATCAGGATCGCGGCCAGCATGGGGCCCAGCTCCCGCACCAGCGAGACGCCGAGGATGTCGACGATGAAGGCGTCGGCGCCGAACTGGCGCAGCTGCTGCGAGGTGAGGTAGGCCAGCACCACGCCGATCAGCGAGCCGACCAGCGCGGTGATGGGCAGGGCCATCGCGCCGATGCGGTACAGGTGGCCCGAAATGTCGCGCCACGGACCCTGGCCCGGGCGACGCAGCAGCCGCAGCACGTCCAGCGTGAGCAGGCCCACCAGGCCGATGAAGCCGCGCAGATGGCCCAGCAGCCGCAGCAGGGCGGCGCCGAAGGCGAGAAACAGGGTCCACAGGCTGGTGCGGGGGCGCGGCGGCCGCGTGACGGTGAACTGCGCCACGCGCTCCAGCACGGCGCGCTGCGCCGGCAGCAGATCCAGCCGGGCCGGCCAGGCGCGACCCCAGTGGTCCCACAGCAGCTGGGCGCCCACGTGGTCCAGCTGGCCCACGCCGTGCAGGTCCCAGCCGCGGTCGGGCGCCCCGGCGGGCAGCGCCGCCATGAGCCGCACCACCCGCTCGCCATGCGCGAACTGCGCGGCCGTCCAGTCGCCGTGCAGGCGCACGGGCGCGCCAGCAGGGTGCTCGATGCGGGGCGTGGGGTCGGTCATGGTCCGTCGGGGTCAGCCATCGTAACGGTACTGCATGCCGCTCGCAGCCGGCCGCCACCCCCGCGTTCAGAGGTGACAGCGGCGGTGTCGCGCGCCGGGTATAAGGATCGCGGGATCGCATACAGGAGACAAGCCATGACCAACGACCGAGCGCCCGCCACAGACGATCTGCGCGTGGAGCGGCAAGACGCCGTGCTGCACCTGACCATCCAGCGCGAGGACCGCCGCAACGCCATGAGCGCGGCGGTGCTGGCCGGGCTGACGCAAGCCATCGAGGCGGCCCAGGGGGACCGCACGGTGCGCGCGATCGTGATCACCGGCGCCGGCAGCAAGGCCTTCTGCGCCGGCGCCGACCTGCAGTCCGGCAAGGCCTTCGCGCTCGACCCGTCGGAGCCGGTCGGCGACTTCGCCCGCCTCCTGCGCGCGGCCAAGGCCTCCAACGTGCCGCTGATCGCGCGCGTCAACGGCGCCTGCATGGCGGGCGGCATGGGCCTCCTGGCCATGTGTGACATGGCGGTGGCGGCCAGCCACGCCAGCTTCGGCCTGCCGGAGGTGAAGGTGGGTGTGTTCCCGGCCCAGGTGCTGGCGGTGCTGCAGCACCTGATCCCGCGCCGCCGGCTGGTGGAGCTGTGCCTGACGGCCGAGCCGCTGTCGGCGCGTGAGGCGCTCGAACTCGGGCTGGTGAACAGCGTGGCAGACGACGTCGATGTCGCCCTCGCCCGCCTGCTGGGCCGCCTGCTGGACAAGTCCCCGGCCGCCATCCGGCGCGGGTTGTACACGCTGAAGAAGATCGAGACCATGGCCTTCGAGGAGTCGATGGCGTTCACCGAGAGCCAGATCGCGCTGTTCGCGCTGACCGAGGACGCGAAAGAGGGCCAGGCGGCCTTCCGCGAGAAGCGGGCGCCGGTGTGGACGGGCCGCTGAAGGAGGGCTGGAACATGCAGGACCCACACATCGTGCGCATCGGCGGCGCCTCCGGCTTCTGGGGCGACAGCAGCGTGGGCGCGCCGCAGCTCGTGCGCCACGGCCGGCTGGACTACCTGGTGTTCGACTACCTGGCCGAACTCACCATGTCCATCCTCGCCGCGGCACGGGGCAAGAACCCGGAGCTGGGCTACGCCACCGACTTCGTGCAGGTGACCATGAAGCAGATCCTGCGCGACGTGGCCGCGCAGGGCATCCGCGTGATCAGCAACGCGGGTGGCGTGAACCCGCAGGCCTGCGCGGCGGCGCTGCGCGCGATCGCGGCGGAACAGGGCGTGGCCCTGAAGATCGCGGTGGTGACAGGCGACGACGTGCTGCCGCTGGTACCGGCGCTGCAGACCGAGGGCGTGCACGAGCTGCAGTCCGGCGCTGCGATGCCGTCGCGCCTGCTGACCGCCAATGCCTATCTGGGTGCGCTGCCGGTGAAGGCCGCACTGGACGCCGGTGCGCAGATCGTGATCACGGGCCGCTGCGTGGACAGTGCCGTGACGCTGGGCGCGCTGATGCATGCCTTCGGCTGGGCCGCCGACGACTGGGACCGCCTGGCTCAGGGCAGCCTGGCCGGCCACATCATCGAATGCGGCTGCCAGGCCACCGGAGGCCTGCACACGGATTGGGAGGCGGTGCCCGACTGGCCGCACATCGGCTATCCGGTGCTGGAGTGCACCGCCGACGGCCGGTTCACGGTCACCAAGCCCGAGGGCACGGGCGGCCTGGTCACGCCGGCGGTGGTGGGCGAGCAGATGCTCTACGAGATCGGCGATCCGCGCCGCTATCTGCTGCCCGATGTGACCTGTGACTTCACCGCGGTGCAGATGACGCAGGCCGGCCCGGACCGCGTGACCGTGTTGGGCGCGCGCGGCCTGGCGCCTGGGCCGCAGTACAAGGTGTCCGCCACCTGGATGGACGGCTTCCGCTGCAACGCCCAGCTCACGATCATCGGCATCGACGCCGCGCGCAAGGCGCAGCGCACGGGTGAGGCGATCCTGGCGCGCACGCGCGAGCTCTTCGCCGCCGCCGGGCTGGCCGACTTCAGCCGCACCCGCATCGAGGTGCTGGGCTCGGAGCACGCGTACTTCGGCCCGCAGGCCCGCACGGGCGACGTGCGGGAGGCGGTGCTGCATCTGGCCGTCACGCACAAGGACAAGGCCGCGCTGGAACTGTTCGCGCGCGAGATCGCGCCGGCGGGCACCAGCTGGTCCCCTGGCACCACGGGCGCAGGCGGGCGGCCCAGCCCGGCGCCGGTGATCCGGCAGTTCGCCTTCCTGATCGACAAGGCGCGGCTGCAGCCGCAGGTGCGCATCGATGACGAGGTCGTGCAGGTGGCCGTGCCGACCGGCCAGGCTGAAGTGCCGCCGGCCGAAGACCCGGCACAATCGGGCGCGCCCGAGCCCGCCGGGCCGATGGTCGAGGTCCCGCTGGTCCGTGTGGCCTGGGGCCGCAGCGGCGACAAGGGCAATCACTCCAACATCGGCATCCTGGCGCGGCGGCCTGAATGGCTGCCGTGGTTGCGTACGCAACTGACCGAGGATCGCGTGCGCACGTGGCTGGCGCATCTGGTGGAAGGCGAGGTGCGCCGGTTCGATGTGCCCGGCATCCACGCGATGAACTTCCTCTGCACCGAGGCGCTGGGCGGCGGCGGCATGGCGTCGCTGCGCAACGATCCGCTGGGCAAGGGCATGGCGCAGATCCTGTTGACCATGCCGGTGCGGGTGCCGGCGGATTGGGTGACCGGCGGCACCTCGGATGTCCCGTAGACTGGGATGGAGCGCAGCGCCATCCCAGCGGTGATGGGTGCGCCGGCGAAACCGCTGGGGTTGCACCCCAGCCTACGAACCCCGCCACGAGTGCCGCCCACTGGGCGACGGCGCGCTACCCCGCGAACACCCCGCGCAGATGCTCCACCACGCACTGCACCGCGCGCGGCACCTGGGGTGACCAGGGCCGCAGGGCATACAGGCCTTCGCCGAACACGCCCAGCGGACGCCACTGGGGCAGCACCTGCACCAGCTGACGGGGCCCCAGGTGGGCCTCGGCGCTGAAGTCGGGCAGCAGCGCGAGGCCGAGGCCGCCCAGCACCGCCTCGCGCAGCACTTCGCTGTTGTTCGCGCGAAGCGGGCCATCCACGGCCACCGCCACACGCTCGGCGCGCTTGCCGGTGCCGCGCTCGAACGTCCAGCTCTGACCGCCGGGACGGCGCAGGTACAGCAGGCAGGCATGACCGGCCAGCTCGGACGGATGGTCTGGCGTGCCGTGCCGGCGCAGGTAGTCGGCACTGGCCACCAGCAGCGAGCGCGACGCCCGCAGCTTCCAGGCGATGTGCGTTTCCGGCGGGGCCTGCACATGGCGGACGGCAAGATCGAAGCCCTCCTGCGGCAGGTTGACCAGGCGGTCGCTCAGATCCAGCTCCAGCCGGATCTGCGGATGCGCGCGCAGGAAGGCCGGCAGCGTGGGCGCGATGAACTGCCGGCCGAGCGCGACCGGCGCCGTCATCCGCACCAGGCCACGCGGCACGCCCGAGAGATCGCGCACGCCGGCGAAGCTCTGCGCGATGCGCTCGAACGCGGCCTGCGTCTCGTCCACCAGTTGCTGGCCGGCAGGCGTGAGGCCGACGCTGCGCGTGGTGCGGCGCACCAGCGGCACGCCGGCGGCACGCTCCAGCTCGGCGATGCGCATGCTGACGGAGGCCTTGGAGATGCCCAGCCGGGCACTGGCCTGCGTGTAGCTGCGCGTCTGCGCCAGCACCGTGAGCAGGTGCAGGTCGGCGAAGGCGGGCAGCGCGGGATCCATCGGCGGGCGGCAGTGACAGGTCCATTGTTCACGGATCTGAACAATGCGGTCAAGCCGGCGGTCTTTCCAAACCGGCGGCGGGCGCCTAGACTGGCCGGCATCCGAACCTGAGGAAGACCCATGAACGCCCCCGACATGAACCGCCCCGGCACCGCCCTCGCCTCCATCGAGCACTGGATCGGCGGCCGCGTGGTGCCCGGCCAGAGCGGCCGCCGCGCCGATGTCTTCAACCCCTCCACCGGCCGCGTGAGCGGCCAGGTGGCATTGGCCAACGCGTCCGAGGTGGACCGCGCGGTCGCCGCGGCGCAGGCCGCGTTCCCGGCCTGGGCCGACACGCCGCCGATCCGCCGCGCCCGCGTGATGTTCAAGTTCCTGGAGCTGCTGAACCAGCACCGCGACGAGCTTGCCCACCTGATCACCGCCGAGCATGGCAAGGTGTTCACCGACGCGCAGGGCGAGGTGACGCGCGGCATCGACATCGTGGAGTTCGCCTGCGGCATTCCGCAGCTGCTGAAGGGCGACTACACCGACCAGGTCTCCACCGGCATCGACAACTGGACGATGCGCCAGCCGCTGGGCGTGGTGGCCGGCATCACGCCCTTCAACTTCCCGGTGATGGTGCCGATGTGGATGTACCCGGTGGCGATCGCCGCGGGCAACTGCTTCGTGCTGAAGCCCAGCCCGCTGGACCCGAGCGCCTCCCTGCGCATGGCCGAACTGCTGAAGGAGGCCGGCCTGCCCGACGGCGTGTTCAACGTCGTGCAGGGCGACAAGGACGCGGTGGACGCACTGCTGGCACACCCCGACGTGAAGGCCATCTCCTTCGTCGGCTCCACCGCCATCGCGCAGAAGATCTACGAGACCGGCGCGCGCCACGGCAAGCGCGTGCAGGCGCTGGGCGGCGCGAAGAACCACATGGTGGTGATGCCCGACGCCGACATGGACCAGGCGGTCGACGCCCTGATCGGCTCTGCCTTCGGCTCGGCGGGCGAGCGCTGCATGGCGATTTCCGTCGGCATCCTCGTGGGCGACGCGGCGGATCGCATCATGGACAAGCTGGCCGAGCGCACCCGCGCGCTGAAGGTGAAGGATGGCGAGCAGCTCGACGCCGAGATGGGCCCCATCGTCAGCAAGGTGGCGCAGGAGCGCATCGCCGGCTACGTGGGCCTGGGCGAGCAGGAAGGCGCCAAGCTCGTGGTCGACGGGCGCAGCTTCCAGGGTGCGATGGCGGGCGCGGGTTGCGACGGCGGCTTCTGGATCGGCGGCACGCTGTTCGACCATGTCACGCCCGACATGAAGATCTACAAGGAGGAGATCTTCGGTCCGGTGCTGGGCTGCCTGCGCGTGAAGGATCTCGCCGAGGCGGTGGACCTGATCAACGCGCACGAGTACGGCAACGGTGTGTCCTGCTTCACGCGCGACGGCAACGTGGCACGCGAGTTCAGCCGGCGCGTGCAGGTGGGCATGGTGGGCATCAACGTGCCGATTCCGGTGCCGATGGCCTGGCATGGCTTCGGCGGCTGGAAGAAGAGCCTGTTCGGCGACATGCACGCCTACGGCGAGGAAGGCGTGCGCTTCTACACCAAGCAGAAGTCGATCATGCAGCGCTGGCCCGAGAGCATCGGCAAGGGCGCGGAGTTCGTGATGCCCACCGCCAAGTAGCCGCTGGTGCTGCCTGGCACCCAGGCCCGTTCTTACCCGGGCATCGACCTGTTGCGCGGATTCGCCGCGCTGCTGGTGCTGGCCTACCACGTGGTCGAGCATGGCAGATGGACGGCCATGCCCAACAGCGGCTACGGCTACGTGGTTCGCCACGGCTGGGTGGGCGTGGACCTGTTCCTCGTGACCAGCGGCTTCGTCATCACGCTCTCGGCGCTTGAATGCCTGCGACGCGATCCGGTCGGCGCGCGGCTTGCATTCGCCACGCGCAGGCTGGCCCGCATCGTGCCGCTCTACCTGCTGACCGGGGCCGTGTTCCTGGTCCTGGTGCGGCCGGCCATGCTGGGCATCGATCCAGGCAAGCTCGCCGTGCATGTGCTGAGCCACCTCTTCTTCGTGCACAACCTGCACCCGAGTACGCATGGGTCCATCAACGGGCCCTCGTGGTCCGTCGCGCTGGAGATGCAGTTCTACCTGGCCATGCTGCTGGCCATGCCCTGGCTGGCGCGCCGCAGCGTCGCGGGCGTACTGGTCGCACTGGTGGGCATCGCCCTTGCCTGGCGCTATGCCGTGACGCTCGTGCTCCCCATGGGCGAATCGGACACCATGACACAGTTCGTGGCGTTGACACAGCTGCCCGGGGTCTTGGACGAATTCGGTGTCGGCATCGCTCTCGCCATGGTGGTTCACCGCGGCACGGCACCGTTGGCCGCCTGGCTCGTTCCAGGCTGGCGCAACTTCACGGCGTGGCTCGCACTGGCTGCGGCGCTGCTTTCCGCCGCCGCCCTGACCGATCAGGCGTTCGAGCAATGGAGCAACCGGTGGATGCTGGTCGCCTGGCGCACCCTGCTCGCCACGGGCTTCGCTGCCCTGCTGGCGACGGCCATGACCTGTCCCGCCGCATCGAGCCGACTCCTGGCGCCAGCGCGCTACCTGGGAGACATCAGCTATGGCATCTACCTCTGGCACATGCTGGTACTCATCACGCTGCTGGAGCGCCACCCGAACCTCGGCGGCCGCAACCTGCTGTTCGTGACCCTCGCCGGAACCCTGCTGCTGTCCGTCGTGACGTGGCACCTGCTTGAAAAGCCCCATCTCGAGAAGTACAAAGTGGCCGCGACCCCGCGCACCTCATCATGAGCGACACGACCTTCGACTACATCATCATCGGTGCCGGTACCGCCGGCTGCCTGCTGGCCAACCGGCTGAGCGCGGACCCCTCGAAGCGCGTGCTGCTGATCGAGGCGGGCGGGCGCGACGACTATCACTGGATCCACATTCCGGTGGGCTACCTCTACTGCATCGGCAACCCGCGCACCGACTGGCTGTACTTCACCGAGCCCGATGCGGGGCTCAATGGCCGCAAGCTGCGTTACCCGCGCGGCAAGACGCTGGGCGGCTGCTCCAGCATCAACGGCATGATCTACATGCGGGGCCAGTCGCGCGACTACGACCAGTGGGCGGGACTGACCGGCGACGCGGTCTGGCGCTGGGACCAGTGCCTGCCCTACTTCAAGCGGCATGAGGACCACCACCGCGGCGCCGACGCGCTGCATGGCGCCGGCGGCGAGTGGCGGGTGGAGCGCCAGCGCCTGCGCTGGGACGTGCTGGATGCCTTCGCCGAGGCGGCCGTGCAGGCCGGCATCCCGCGCACCGACGACTTCAACCGCGGCAGCAACGAGGGCGTGGGCTACTTCGAGGTCAACCAGAAGGCCGGCTGGCGCTGGAACACGGCCAAGGCCTTCCTGCGCCCCACCTGCTACGGCCGGCCCAACTTCGAGCTGTGGACGCGCGCGCAGGTGGCGCGGCTGATGCTGCAGCGACAGCCCGATGGCACCCAGCGCTGCACCGGCGCACAGGTGTGGACGGGCGACGAGATGGTGACGGTGGAGGCCACGCGCGAGGTCCTGCTGTGCGCGGGCAGCATCGGATCGCCGCAGATCCTGCAGTTGTCGGGCATTGGCGCCGGTGCGCTGCTGCGCGAACACGGCATCGAGCCGCTGCATGAACTGCCGGGTGTGGGCGAGAACCTGCAGGACCACCTGCAGATCCGCGCCGTGTTCAAGGTGGAGGGCGTGCAGACGCTCAACACGCTCGCCAACAGTCTGGTGGGCAAGGCGAAGATCGGGATCGAGTACGCGCTGCGGCGCAGCGGCCCGATGAGCATGGCGCCCTCGCAGCTGGGTGCGTTCACGCGCAGCGACTCCGGCCGCGAGTGGCCCAACATCGAGTACCACGTGCAGCCGCTCAGCCTGGACGCCTTCGGCGAACCGCTGCACGGCTTCGATGCCTTCACCGCCAGCGTGTGCAACCTCAACCCCACGAGCCGCGGCTGGGTGCGCATCCGCAGCCCGCGCTTCGAGGACGCGCCGCAGATCGCGCCGAACTACCTGAGCACCGAGGAAGACCGCCAGGTCGCGGCCGACTCGCTGCGTGTGACGCGGCGCATCGCGGCGCAGCCGGCGCTGGCGAAGTACCGGCCGCAGGAATGGAAGCCCGGCCCGCAGTACGAGAGCGACGAGGATCTGGCCCGCCTGGCCGGCGACATCGCCACCACCATCTTCCACCCGGTGGGCACGACGAAGATGGGCGCCGACGGCGACCCGCAGGCGGTGCTGGACAGCCAGCTGCGCGTTCGGGGCGTGGCGGGCCTGCGCGTGGTCGATGCCGGCGCCATGCCCACCATCACCAGCGGCAACACCAACTCACCCACGCTGATGATGGCCGAACGCGCGGCCGAATGGGTGATCCGCGCGGCGAAGCAGGCCGTTTAGAGCGGCCGCAGATTCAGCGGATGCCGCCCACGTAGCGCGGCACCGCGGGGGTGGGCCGGGGCTTGTCGGGCTCGAGCGTGGAATCGGCGAAACCGGAAGCCTTGAAGGCGGATGCCGCAAAGGCCCCGCTGCGTTCGGTGACGGGCACGGCGGGCGGCTGCGTGGTGGCCACCGCCGGCTGGCCACCGCGCTCCTTGAGCAGTTGCACCGCCGTCTGCACCAGGGGCCTGGCTCGCGGCTCGGGGCTGGCCGCGAGCACGGCACTTTCCAGCTTGTCGGCCCACTCGCGCAAGTCTGCATGACCGTCTTCGTCGGCCTTCGCGCGGGCGAAGCGCACGATCTCCAGCGCGTACTCCAGGTTCTCGGCCATCCACTCGGTATCGGTGACACGACCGGTCTTGCGCCGCAGCAGCACGTGCATGTGCGCGGCGATGGCGAGCTTCTGACTGGCGAGCATGAGGGTGCTCCTTGGTGGATGAAGTCGATCAGGGCCTGGCGGGCTCAGCCTCCCAGGCGCTCACGGTGCAGGCCGATGTCCAGCCCGGTCTGTTCGATCTGCTCATCGACCCGCAGGCCCACCAGCAGCTTGGTCACGAGAATCAGCACCACGGACATCACGGCCGCGTAGGCAAACACCGCCAGCGCGCCGAGGGCCTGCACCAGCAGGCTGCCTTCCACGCCCGATACGGCCTTGCTGGCGAGCGGGCCGGTCAGCAGCGAGCCGATGATGCCGCCGATGGCATGCACGCCGAACACGTCGAGCGAGTCGTCGGCGCGCAGCATGCGCTTGAGCGAGGTGGCCCCCCAGTAGCACGCGATGCCGGCGATGGCGCCGATCAGCAGCGCCGAGCGCGGCGTGACGAAACCCGAGGCCGGGGTGATGGCCACCAGGCCGGCGACGAGCCCCGAGCACAGGCCCAGCAGCGAGGGCCGGCCACGGATCGTCCACTCGCCCACCATCCAGCCCACCGCGCCCGCTGCCGCGGCGATGTGGGTGACGAGCATCGCCAGGCCCGCCCGCCCGTCCGCAGCGACCGCCGAACCGGCATTGAATCCGAACCAGCCGACCCACAACAGACCGGCGCCGGCCATGGTGAGGCCCAGGTTGTAGGGCTCGAAGGCCTCGCGGCCATAGCCGCGGCGCGGCCCCAGCGCGTAGGCGCACACCAGGCCCGTGACACCTGCGTTGATGTGCACGACCGCGCCGCCCGCGAAGTCGAGTGCGCCCATCTGCGCCAGCCAGCCGCCCGGCTCCCACACCCAGTGGGCCACGGGCGCGTAGACACACACCGTCCACAGGCTCACGAACACCAGCATGGCCGAGAAGCGCATGCGCTCGACCAGTGCGCCCACGATCAGCGCCGCGGTGATGACCGCGAAGGTGAGCTGGAACATCGCGTAGACCGACTCCGGCACGTTGGGCGCGATGTGGCTGACCATCACCTTGCCGGCATCCTTGAGGTAGTCCATGCCCTCGAAGCCCATGCGGCTGCCGTTGCCGATGAAGGCGTTGCCCGGCGTGAAGGCCCAGGAATAGCCGACCGCGAACCACAACAGGCTGACCACGCCGGCGATGGCCACGACGCTGGCCATGGTGTTGATGACACTCTTGCGCCGCACCATGCCGCCGTAGAAGAGCGCGATGCCGGGCAGCGTCATCAGCAGGACGAGCGCGGTGGATGTCATCAGCCAGGCCGTGTCGGCGCCATTGATGCGGTCGGCGGCGACGAGGGCCGGGCGTGTGATGGGCGCCGGGGCTGCCGGTGCGGCAGACGGAGTGGCCGGCGCAGCCGCCGCCGGCGCGGCAAGCGTTGCGGCCGGTTGCAAGGCGGCTGGCGCTGCTTCAGGGGCCGCTGGGGGGGCCGTCTGGGGGGCCTGTGCTGCCGCGGGCACCGAGAGGACAGACGCGGCGGCCAGGAGCAGGGCGGCGAGTGTTCGTTGCATGAGAGGGGCCTGCGCGGACGCGGAGTGGGTGACGTCCGATCACCTCACGCATAAGCTGTGCCAGTGACCAGCGGCGCCGACCCGGAGAGAAGCTCGTCGCGTCGCAGGATCCAGCACCCGGCTGCTTCGGGACTTTCGTATTCACAAGCCGCCGTGGGGAGGAGCCCGGGTTACTCCGGATGCACTGGGCGGGTGCGGCCCGCTACATTCCATGCACTCGCACCGGGCCCGGCACGGGGCCCTTGGGGGCGAGGGACCGAGGAGACAAACCCCCCGCAACAACACGAATATTCGCCGCTGGCTCATCGCAGGGCCAGCCGCACTCCAGGCGCCGCCCTTGCGGCGCCTTTTCTTTTGGTGCCCGGCCAGGTGGTCTGGCCCGGACCGCCCCGCATAATCAGGCCATGGACGACATCGTGCGCCAGGCCATGGCCAAGTGGCCCCGCGTGCCTCACTGCCACGGCTGGCTCGGCCTGGATGCCCGCGGCGGCTGGTACATGCGGGACGACCGCACGCAGGCCGCCGGGCCCTTTCCGCAGAGCAAGGGGTCGCTGCTGCGCCACGACAAGCTGATCGCCTTCATCCACCGCAACTACGAGCGCGACGACCAGGGGCAGTGGTACTTCCAGAACGGACCGCAGCGGGTGTACGTGGAGCTGGAAGCCACGCCCTGGATCTGGCGACTGGATGGACAGGGCGGGCTGTCCACGCACACCGGCCGTTCCGCCGTTGTCCGGGCGGCGTACGTCGACGAGGCCGGACGCCTCTACCTCGACACGGACCTCGGCCTGGGCCTGGTGCACACGCTCGACATGGCGCTGGCCGCGGACCGGGTGGAAAGCGGGGAATGGCAACCTGTCGAGGTGTCCAGCGCGGACTTGCCCACGCGCTTCGGCTTCATCCGCAGTCCGTGGGCCGCCCAGGCGGCGGTGGCAGCGCCAGAATGAAAAGAGCCGGCACGCAGCCGGCTCTCTTGCAGCGGTAGCGGCGACTTACTTGACGGTGCCGACCATGTATTCCACGGCGGCCTTCAGTTCGGCCTCGGAGGCGGCGGATCCGCCCTTGGGCGGCATGGCGCCCTTGCCCTTGACGACGGACTGCACCAGTGCCGGAACGCCTTGCGCCACGCGCGGCGCCCAGGCCGCCTTGTCACCCAGCTTCGGGGCGCCCGCCACGCCGGCGGCGTGGCAAGCCACGCAGGCCTGCTTGTAGAGGGCTTCACCACCGCCTGCCGCGGCAGCGGCCGCCACCGGGGCGGCTGCAGGCGCCGGCGCAGCCGCAGGGGCGGCAGCCGCCGTGGGGGCCGCCGGCGCAGCGGCTGCGGCGGGCGCCTCAGCGGCAGCGGCCGCACCGGCAGGGCCCTTCGGCTCTTCGAACTTGGCACCTGCCGCGTTGGCCATGTAGGCCACGGCGCGAGCAATCTCCACATCCTGGAAGTCACCGCCACCTTGCGCAGCCATGGCGCCCTTGCCCTTCAACGCGGAATTCACCAGCGCGTCGAAGCCGGTCTTGATGCGCGCGGCCCAGGCCGCGTTGTCGCCCAGCTTCGGGGCACCAGCGGCGCCGGCGGCGTGGCAGGCGGCACACTGGGTCTTGTAGACGGTCTCGCCGCCGGCCAGGGGGCGATTGGCATCGCGGATCTCGACCGTGCCGACCTTGCGCAGGCGCTCGGTGATGCCGCGCTCGATGGCGTCGGCAGACACGCCGCCCAGCGTCTGGCGATCGGCGTCGGCGCTGCCCGCGGGCTTGGGCTCGGAAGTCACGTAGGCCACGAGGCCGATGATGATGAAGACGGGCACCACGAAGGAGAAGAACACCGCCAGCAGCAGTTGCTTGGGCGTCTTGATCGGGCCGGTGTGGGCTTCTTCGTGCGTGCTGTCGCTCATGGCGTCCTCGGTGGTTGGCGCGGTGGACGCGCCTTGTTCGAAATCAACCTTCGATTATAGCCAGCGTGACTTTTCGGCCCGTGGGGCGTAGGGCGTGGCGGCCAGGCCCGCGCGCTTCGGCCATAATGCCGGATTCAGCAGCCACGCGGCTGTAGCTCAGTGGATAGAGTATTGGCCTCCGAAGCCAAGGGTCGTGGGTTCGATCCCCGCCAGCCGCGCCACATCCCCCCTTTTTTTGACTTGACCGCGCGCGACCCGCGTCGCGCAGCGGCCTTGCGTCAGCGACCGGGCGAGCCCGACGCTCCGCCGAGTGCATCCGGAGATGGGATGTCCAGCTTGAAGCCTTCCGCGCCGGCGGGCGCTGCTGCAGGCGCAGCAGCCACGGCAGCCGAGGCCCCGCCAGGCGCCAGCAGGTAGGAGAGGTCGGCAGGCCGGGGCACGATGAGCGTGACGGCGGCGGTGTTGCCGATCACGAGCACCAGGGTCCGCAGCATGTCGCAGATCGGATCGACCGCCAGGAACAGGATGAACGCGGCCTCGAAGGGCAGGCCCAGGTAGGCGCAGGTCATCCCGACGAGCGACACGGTCACCAGGCCCGTCATCCCGGCGGATGCGAAGCCCGCCAGCACCGAAGTGGCGATGACCAGCATGACGTCGGTGAACGTGAGGCTGCGTCCGTAGAGCTGGGCGATGAACAGCGTGGCGCAGACGTAGAACACGACCGGGCCGATGCGCAGCAGCGACACGGACAGGGGCACCAGCAGTTCGATGCGCGCGCGGGCGAAGCCGAGATGGGTGGCCAGCGCCTCGATCATCACCGGCATGCAGGTGGCGCTGCTGCGGGTGGCGAGCGCCAGCGCGAACGGCTCGCGCAGGGACTCCAGCACATCCTTCATGCTGCGGCCGGAGCGGCGCCAGATGACGAACACCGAGATGGCCAGGATGATGAGGCTGGCGATGGTGAAGGCCACGACGAACTGAACCATGGCCTTCAAGGGCTCCATGCCTGTCTTGCCGAGCTGTGCCGCGCTCATGCAGAACAGCACGATCGGCATCGGATAGGCCAGCCATCGCACCAGTGTCTGACACGCCTGGTAGATCGTCTCCAGCGAGACTGTCAGGCCGTCGGAGATCTTGGTGGGCACATGCCCCACGGCCAGGCCGAACAGCATGGCGAAGACCAGCGCCTTCAGTGTGTCGCCCACGGCCAGGGCATTGAAGATGTTCGCCGGCACCATGCTGATCAGCATCTCGGTGAAGGTGATGGACTTCTTCACCTCGTCGGTGCCTTCCAGGCTCATCGCAGTGTCGCTGGAGTTCAGATCACTGCCGACGATCTGGCCGAACTTGGCCATGGTCTCAGGCGGCAGATCGGCACCCGGGCGCAGGATGATGACCGCCACCGCACCGATGATGGCGACGAACACCGATGCCGCCAGGAACACCACCGCCAGGCGGCCAAGCAGCTTGCCCGTGCCACCCTCGCGGAAGAGCCGCTGCAGGCTGAAGATGATGGCCGACACCATGAAGGGCAGCGTGATCATCTTCAGCAGGTCGACGTAGATGTCCCCCAGGAAGCCAAGCTGCATGGCCTGTTTGGGCGCGATCGAGCCGACCAGGAAGCCCAGCGCCAGGCTGCCCAGGATGACCCAGGGATTGAGGGCGAGTGCGTAGAGTTTCTTGGCGTCCATGGTGTGTCGGTGTCAGTTCTCGAGGGCCGCCAGGACCTTGTTGATGGTCAGCTTGTCCCCGCGCTGGACGAGGAATTCATTGGCGAAGGCCAGCAGGGTGCGGTCGTTGATGCCCACTGCCATGCCGAGGGTGTCATTCAGGTCCTTCAGCGTGACGGTGCGCAGCGTGAGCGACAGCGTGGCGTCGGACTTCAGGATGCGCTTGACCTCGAATTCGTCGCGATACGCGGCCATCACCTCGCCCTTTTCGAGGGCCTTGAGCACGTCGGGCCAGCCCGGGTACGTCTTGATCTGGGCCTTGGGGAAGTAGCGGTTGGCGTAGTCCTGGAAGGACGAGCGGTTGATCACGCCGATGGTGCCCGTAAAGCGACGGATCACGTCGGGCAGCGGGCGTTCGCGCGCGAACTGCGCGAAGGCAACGCGGTTCAGGATCAGCGCGTGGTTGAGCGTGAGGTACGGCTCGGTGAAGGAGATCACCTGTGAGCGCGCGAGCGTGCGCGACAGCTTGCTGATGGCGATGTCGGCCTCGCCGCGGGCGATGATGTCGACGACGCCATTGAAGCTCTTGGCGGCGCGATTGAAGCGCACGTTGACACCCAGCTCCTTGGCCATGGCCTTGGCGAGATCGACCTCGAGGCCGACCAGCTCACCGTTCTTCTCGTAGAAGAACGGAGGCGTGTCCACGCCGAGCATGGCCACGATGAGCTCGCCGCGGGCCGCGATGCGGGCAATGTCGGGGGCCAGCATGCGGCCATCGGGCATCTTGACCAGCCCGCTGGCCATGGGTGTCGGGAACGCGGGGTTCGCCGCCGCCGAGGCGGCCGACCGGGCCGGCGTCGCGGCGGGCTTGGCCGCCTGCGCGGGAGCCTGCGTCTGCGCCAGGGACAAGCCGGCGAGGCCCCCGAGGCACACGGCAAGCAGCATGCCGCGCAACCAACCCGTAGCCTGTTTCCTCATCGATAGACCCCCACTCAAGAACGCTGGCAATCAGAACCCGGGCCACCGCGGCCCAGGCAGTCTGCGTGGAGCGGCTACTACCGGGGCGCCCCAGGCCGGGCATAGGTTTTGTTACCGCTGGATCCTAATGCAACATCGCGCCTCGGGGCAATCCCGGATAAACGCGGGCCGCTGGCAGATGTAGCGAATGAGGCGCCCGGCATGAATTGGGCCCCGCGCGAGTGGCGCCGATGCATCGCGACCGTGCGGAGCCCGTCAGGACCGCATCGATCCACGAGGCAGCGGCAGCTGAACAGCACCCACTCTTCCGTGCGGGGGCACCAAGCAAAACGCCCACCGTGAGGTGGGCGTTTTGCAGAAGGGAAGACCCTTCGTGTTTGGTTGCGCGGGCAAGATTTGAACTTGCGACCTTTGGGTTATGAGCCCAACGAGCTACCAGGCTGCTCCACCGCGCGTCGAGTCCGAGATTATAGCGTCATTCGGCGGCTTGTTCACCGGTCGTAGCAGCGGGCTCGGGCCGGTCCACCAGTTCGACCAGCGCCATGGGGGCGTTGTCACCCACGCGGAAGCCCATCTTGAGGATGCGCGTGTAGCCGCCCGGGCGGGTCTTGTAGCGCGGGCCCAGCTCGTTGAACAGCTTGGTCACGTTGTCGCGGTTGCGCAGGCGGTCGAAGGCCAGACGCTTGTTGGCGACCGTGGGCTCCTTGCCGAGCGTGAGCATGGGCTCGACCACGCGGCGCAGTTCCTTGGCCTTCGGCACGGTGGTCTTGATGACCTCGTGCTCGATGAGCGAATTCATCATGTTGCGCAGCATCGCCAGGCGGTGCTCGCTGGTGCGGTTCAGTTTACGGAGTCCGTGTCCGTGGCGCATGGTGTTTTCCTTTCCTTATCGAGCCCGCAGCCGTGTCAGGTACTGCGGGGTCACCATTCAAGATCAGGACGAGGCTCTGCCAGGCGCCTCGTCCTCGTTCGTTATCGCTTGTCCAGACCGGCCGGCGGCCACGACTCGAGCTTCATGCCCAGCGTGAGGCCGCGCGAGGCCAGCACTTCCTTGATCTCGTTGAGCGACTTGCGGCCCAGGTTGGGCGTCTTCAGCAGCTCGTTCTCGGTGCGCTGGATCAGGTCACCGATGTAGTAGATGTTCTCGGCCTTCAGGCAATTCGCGGAACGCACCGTGAGCTCGAGCTCGTCCACCGGACGCAGCAGGATGGGATCGAACTGCTGCGAGGTGCGCTGCGCGGGATGCTGGTCGAAGGCGGCGAGCTCGCTGCCCTCCAGCTGCGCGAAGACGGCCAGCTGCTCGACCAGGATCTTGGCAGAGGCGCGCACGGCGTCCTCGGCGGTGATGGCGCCGTTGGTCTCGATCTCCATCACCAGCTTGTCGAGGTCGGTGCGCTGCTCGACGCGGGCGCTCTCGACCGTGTAGCTCACGCGCTTGACGGGCGAGAACGAGGCGTCGAGGACGATGCGGCCGATGGACTTGGTCGGCTCG
Source organism: Ramlibacter sp. (assembly GCF_041916345.1). Classification (GTDB taxonomy): domain Bacteria; phylum Pseudomonadota; class Gammaproteobacteria; order Burkholderiales; family Burkholderiaceae_C; genus Ramlibacter. The sequence goes on along the minus strand of NZ_JAYRZR010000011.1, from coordinate 44,537 downwards.
TCGCCGTAGCGGCGCATCGTGCCCGGCACGTAGCCACGGCCCTTCTCGACCTTGATCTGCATGTCGATCTTGCCGCCTTGCGACAGATGGGCGATGACATGATCGGGATTGATGATCTCCACATCGTGCGGCGTCTGGATGTCAGCCGCGGTGACCACGCCTTCGCCATCCTTGCGCAGCGACAGCGTCACCTCGTCGCGGTTGTGCAGCTTGAATACCACACCCTTGAGGTTCAGCAGGATCGTGACCACGTCTTCCTGGACGCCATCGATCGACGAGTACTCGTGCAGCACGCCGGCGATCGTCACCTCGGTCGCCGCGTAACCCACCATCGACGAGAGCAGCACCCGGCGCAGCGCGTTGCCCAGGGTGTGGCCGTAGCCGCGCTCGAACGGCTCCAGCGTCACCTTGGCCCGGTTGGTGCCAAGCTGTTCCACGTTGATGGACTTGGGTTTCAGCAGATTGGTTTGCATGCAGGGCTTCCTCTCAATACCCCCGGCTCGTTACACCGGTAAGGCTGGGGCCTGGATCACCAGGGAATAAAACTTGCAAGGACGAGGCTCCGCAGGAGCCTCGTTTCCTGTTGGTACTCGCGTCTATCGCGAGTACAGTTCCACGATCAGCGATTCGTTGATGTCGGCACCGAACTCGTCGCGATCCGGCACTTTCTTGAACGTGCCTTCGGCCTTGTCGGCGTTGACTTCCACCCACGCCGGGATGCCCACCTGCTGTGCCAGCTGAAGCGCCTCGACCACGCGGTTCTGCTTCTTCGACTTCTCGCGCACGGCGACCACATCGCCCGCCTTCACTAGGAAGGACGGGATGTTCACCGGCTGGCCGTTGACCGTGATCGCCTTGTGGCTGACCAGCTGACGGGCCTCAGCACGCGTGGAGCCGAAGCCCATGCGGTAGACCACGTTGTCCAGGCGGGACTCGAGCAGGAACAGCAGGTTGGCGCCGGTGTTGCCCTTGCGGCGGTCGGCTTCCTCGAAGTAGCGGCGGAACTGCTTCTCCAGCACGCCGTACATGCGCTTGACCTTCTGCTTCTCGCGCAGCTGCAGGCCGAAGTCGGAGGTACGCTGGCCCGAGGTGCGGCCGTGCTGGCCGGGCTTGGAGTCGAACTTGGCCTTGTCGCTGATCGCGCGGCGGGCGCTCTTCAGGAACAGGTCGGTGCCTTCACGGCGGGAGAGTTTGGCCTTGGGGCCGAGGTAACGTGCCACTTTTCTCTTTCCTTCAAACGACTACCGCGGCCTGTTGCCGCGGGAGCTGGCATGCGGAGATGCCAGCGGTGGTCTTACAAAAACGCGAGGGGTCGCACGCCGGAGGCGCCGCACCCTCGTTCGCTCAGATTCTCCGGCGCTTCTGCGGACGGCAGCCGTTGTGCGGCACCGGCGTCACGTCCGAAATCGAGTTGATGCGGATGCCCAGCGCGGCCAGGGCGCGCACCGAGGACTCGCGGCCCGGGCCGGGACCACGGATCTCGACATCGAGGTTCTTGATGCCCTGCTCCATGGCAGCGCGGCCAGCGACTTCGGACGCCACCTGGGCGGCGAACGGCGTGGACTTGCGCGAGCCCTTGAAGCCCTGCCCCCCGGAGGAAGCCCAGGACAGCGCGTTGCCCTGGCGGTCGGTGATCGTGATGATCGTGTTGTTGAAGGACGCGTGGACGTGCGCGACACCGTCGGACACGTTCTTGCGAACCTTCTTGCGCACGCGCTGCGCCGCGTTGTTGGCTGGAGCCTTGGCCATGTGTTTTTCCTAGTCAGTGGGGTCCGGACACCAGCGCTGCGCGCCAGGCACCCCGACCCCAGGTCATTATTTCTTCAGCGCCTGGGCCGCCTTGCGCGGGCCCTTGCGGGTGCGCGCATTGGTGCGGGTGCGCTGGCCGCGCATGGGCAGGCCGCGGCGATGGCGGAAACCGCGGTAGCAGCCGATGTCCATCAGACGCTTGATGTTCATCGTCGTCTCACGGCGCAGGTCACCTTCGATCGTGAACTGGGCGATCTGGTCGCGGATCTTCTCCAGGTCGGCGTCGGACAGTTCCTTGACCTTCTTGGAGTAGGGGATGCCGCAGGCTTCGCAGATCTTGCGCGCGCGGGTGCGGCCGATGCCGAAGATGGCGGTGAGACCGATCTCGGCGTGCTGGTGCGGCGGAATGTTGATGCCGGCGATACGTGCCATGTCTTTTCCTTCGAAACCGGTTGGGTCAGCCCTGGCGCTGCTTGTGCCGCGGGTCGGTGCAGATCACGCGGACCACGCCCTTGCGGCGGATGATCTTGCAGTTGCGGCAGATCTTCTTGACGGAAGCCGAAACTCTCATTTGCTTTCTCCTAAACCTTTCAACATCCGCTCACTTCGCGGAACACGATTCGTGCCCGCGAGGGATCGCAGGGCTCAACTCTTGAAATTCGCCTTCTTGAGCAGCGATTCGTACTGCTGGCTCATGAGGTAGTTCTGCACCTGGGCCATGAAGTCCATGGTGACCACGACGATGATCAGCAGCGAGGTGCCGCCGAAGTAGAAGGGCACGTTGTACTTCAGGATCAGGAACTCCGGCAGCAGGCAGACGATGGTGATGTAGATCGCCCCCGCCAGCGTGAGCCGGGCCAGGATCTTGTCGATGTAGCGCGCGGTCTGGTCGCCCGGCCGGATGCCCGGCACGAACGCACCGCTCTTCTTCAGGTTGTCGGCGGTCTCGCGGCTGTTGAACACGAGCGCCGTGTAGAAGAAGCAGAAGAACACGATGGCCGCGGCATACAGCATCACGTAGATCGGCTGTCCGGGCGCCAGGGTCGAGGCCATGTCCTTCAGCCAGCGCATGCCGTCGCCCGTGGAGAACCAGCTCACCACGGTGGCGGGCAGCAGGATGATCGACGACGCGAAGATCGGCGGGATCACGCCAGCCATGTTCAGCTTCAGGGGCAGGTGGGACGACTGGCCGCCGTACACCTTGTTGCCGACCTGTCGCCGCGCGTAGTTGACCAGGATCTTGCGCTGACCGCGCTCCACGAAGACGACCGCGTACGTCACCAGGCCGACCAGCGCCACGATGAAGATCGCCGCCAGGATGCTCATCGCACCCGTGCGCACCAGCTCCAGCAGGCCGCCGATCGCGCTGGGCAGGCCCGCCGCGATGCCGGCGAAGATCAGGATCGAGATGCCGTTGCCCAGCCCGCGCTCGGTGATCTGCTCGCCCAGCCACATCAGGAACATCGTGCCCGCCGTCAGGCTCACCACCGCGGTCATGCGGAAGCCGAAGCCCGGGTTGAGCACCAGGCCCTGCGAGCTCTCCAGCGCCATGGCGATGCCCAGCGACTGGAAGATCGCCAGGCCCAGCGTGCCGTAGCGCGTGTACTGCGTGATCTTCCGGCGGCCGGCCTCGCCTTCCTTCTTGAGCGCCTCGAACGTGGGGACCACGTACGTGAGCAGCTGCATGATGATGGAGGCGGAGATGTAGGGCATGATGCCCAGCGCGAACACCGTGAAGCGCGACAGCGCCCCTCCCGAGAACATGTTGAACAGGCTCAGGATGCCGCCTTGCTGGCCCTGGAAGAGCTGCTGCAGCTGCGTCGGGTCGATGCCCGGCACCGGGATGTGGGCGCCGATGCGGTAGACGACCAGGGCGAGCAGCAGGAAGACGAGCCGGCGACGCAGGTCGCCGTACTTGCCGGTCTTCGCGATCTGGGCTGCGCTAGTTGCCACGTATGCCTTTCGAACGGGTCAGAGGCCGGGTCAGGCGAAGCTGCCGCCGGCCGCTTCGATCGCGGCCTTGGCGCCGGCGGTCGCACCGATGCCCGTCAGCTTGACGGCGCGCTTGATCTCGCCGGTCTTGATGACCTTGACGTTGCGCGCGATCTCGCCGACCAGGCCGGCCTGCTTCAGCACCAGCACGTCGACTTCCGGGGCGCCCAGCTTCTCGAGCGCGGCCAGGGTGACTTCGGCGTTGAACTTCAGCGCAGCGGACTTGAAGCCGCGCTTGGGCAGGCGGCGCTGCAGCGGCATCTGGCCGCCTTCGAAGCCGACCTTGTGATAGCCGCCCGCTCGGGACTTCTGGCCCTTGTGGCCACGGCCGGCCGTCTTGCCCAGGCCGGAGCCGATGCCGCGGCCGACGCGGCGGCGCGCCTTCTTGCTGCCTTCAGCGGGCTGGATGGTGTTGAGTTCCATGTCAGAGCACCTTCACGAGGTAGTCGACCTTGTTGATCATGCCGCGCACCGCAGGGGTGTCCTGCAGTTCACGCACGGAGTTCAGCTTGCGCAGGCCGAGGCCGCGCACGGTGGCGCGATGATCGGCCTTGGTGCCGATCGGGCTGCGCACCAGCTGCACCTTGAGAGTCTTTTGTTCGGTAGCCATCGTGTGCTCCTCAGGCGGCGAAGATGTCTTCGACCGACTTGCCGCGCTTGGCCGCCACTTCCGAGGGAGTGGTGGAGTTCTTCAGCGCGTCGAACGTGGCGCGGACCATGTTGTAAGGGTTCGTCGAACCATGGCTCTTGGCCACGATGTCGGTGATGCCCATCACTTCGAACACGGCACGCATCGGGCCGCCGGCGATGATGCCCGTGCCCTTGGGAGCCGGGGCCATCATCACGCGGGCGGCACCATGGTGGCCGACCACGTTGTGGTGGATGGTGCCGTTCTTCAGCGACACCTTGGTCATGTTGCGGCGCGCTTCTTCCATCGCCTTCTGCACGGCGGAGGGCACTTCCTTGGACTTGCCCTTGCCCATGCCGACGCGGCCGTCACCGTCGCCCACCACGGTGAGCGCGGCGAAACCGAGGATGCGGCCGCCCTTCACCACCTTGGTGACGCGGTTGACCGCGATCATCTTCTCGCGCAGGCCGTCTTCCGGACCGTCACCCTGCGTCTTTGCTTGAACCTTAGCCATATCGCGCTTTCGTATCCGTTAGAACTGCAGGCCGGCTTCCCGGGCGGCATCGGCCAGGGCCTTCACGCGGCCGTGGTAGGCGAAGCCGGCGCGGTCGAACGCCACCTTCTCGACGCCGGCGGCCTTGGCCTTCTCGGCGATGCGCTTGCCGATCAGCTGCGCAGCGGCCACGTTGCCACCCTTGCCGGTGGTGCCGAGGGACTTGCGCACTTCGGCTTCGGCGGTGGAGGCCGTGGCGAGCACCTTGGCGCCGTCGCCCGAGATCAGGCTGGCGTAGATGTGCAGGTTGGTACGGTTCACCGTCAGGCGGGGCACGCCTTGCGTAGCGATGCGGATGCGAGTCTGACGCGCACGGCGCAGACGCTGTTCCTTCTTGGTCAACATCGTCATGCTCCTTACTTCTTCTTCGTTTCCTTGATCGCGACCTTCTCGTCCGAATAACGGATGCCCTTGCCCTTGTAGGGCTCGGGCGGACGGACGGCGCGGATCTCGGCGGCGAGCTGGCCCACGCGCTGGCGGTCGGCACCCTTGACGACGATTTCCGTCGGCGCGGGGGTCTCGAACTTGATGCCTGCGGGGGCCTCGATGTTCACGGGGTGCGAGAAGCCGACCGAGAGGTTCAGCTTGCTGCCCTGCACGGCGGCCTTGTAGCCCACGCCGACCAGGTTCAGCTTCTTCTCGAAGCCCTTGGTGACGCCGACGACCATGTTGTTCACCAGCTGGCGCATGGTGCCGCTCATGGCGTTGGCTTCGCGCGACTCGTCGGCGGGCGTGAACGTCAGCTTGCCGCCTTCGTTGGACACGGTCACCAGCGCGTTCGTGGACAGCGCGAGCGTGCCACCGGCACCCTTGACGCTGATCTGGTCTTCCTGGATGGCCACCTCGACGCCCGCGGGGACGGCGACGGGGGATTTTCCGACTCGGGACATGTTCTGCTTCCTCCGGTCAGGCCACGTAGCACAGGACTTCGCCGCCGACGCCGCTCGCGCGGGCCTTGCGGTCGGTCATGACGCCCTTGGGGGTGGTGACGATCGCCACGCCCAGGCCGTTCATGACCTGGGGAATGGCGTCGCGGCCCTTGTACACGCGCAGGCCGGGGCGGCTCACGCGCTCGATGCGCTCGATCACCGGACGGCCGGCGTAGTACTTCAGGGCAATCTCGAGCTCGCTCTTGCCGCCCTCGGTCTTGACCTGGAAGCCGTCGATGTAGCCCTCGTCCTTCAGCACCTGGGCAATGGCCACCTTCACCTTGGAGGCGGGCACGCTCACGGTCGACTTGGACACCATCTGCGCATTGCGGATGCGCGTCAGCAGGTCGGCGATGGGATCACTCATGCTCATGTTGGGTCTCCTTCGCGCTTACCAGCTGGCCTTGGTCACGCCCGGGATGTCGCCGGTGAAGGCCATCTCGCGGATCTTGGCGCGGGCCAGACCGAACTGGCGGAACGTGCCGCGCGGGCGGCCGGTGATCTCGCAGCGGTTGCGCTGGCGCGTGGGGTTCGCGTTGCGCGGCAGCTTCTGCAGCGCGAGGCGGGCGGCGGCGCGCTCCTCTTCGCTCTTCTTGGCATCGCCGGCGATGGCCTTCAGTTCCGCGTACTTCTTTGCGTACTGGGCAACCAGCTTGTCGCGCTTCTGTTCGCGCTGGATCAAAGCAGTCTTGGCCACGATGCTCTCTCAGTTCTTGAAGGGGAAACGGAAGCCCGCGAGCAGCGCCTTGCACTCCTCGTCGGTCCTGGCCGTCGTGGTGATGGAGATGTTCAGGCCGCGCAGCGCGTCGACCTTGTCGTACTCGATCTCGGGGAAGATGATCTGTTCCTTCACGCCGATGTTGTAGTTGCCGCGGCCGTCGAAGGCCCGGCCGCTCACACCGCGGAAGTCGCGCACGCGCGGCAGGGCCACGGTGACGAAGCGATCGAGGAATTCATACATGCGCACGCCGCGCAGGGTGACCATGCAGCCGATGGCCTGGCCTTCGCGGATCTTGAAGCCGGCGATGGCCTTGCGGGCCTTGGTCACCACGGGCTTCTGGCCGGAGATCTTGGTCAGATCGGCCACCGCGTGCTCCATCACCTTCTTGTCGGCGACGGCTTCGCTCACGCCCATGTTGAGGGTGATCTTGGTCAGGCGCGGCACCTGCATCGGCGACTTGTAGCCGAACTTCTGGGTCAGCTCGGGAGCGACCTTCTCGCGGTAGTGTTGTTGCAGACGGGACATGGTCAGGCCACCTTGATTGCTTCGCCGCTGGACTTGAAGACGCGCACGCGCTTGTCGCCCTCGACCTTGATGCCGACACGGTCGGCCTTGCCGGTGGCGGGGTTGTAGATCGCCACGTTGGACTGGTGGATGGGCATGGACTTCTCGACGATGCCGCCGGTCGTGCCCTTCAGGGGGTTGGGCTTGGTGTGCTTCTTCACCAGGTTGATGCCCTCGACCACCACGTGGTCGGCATCCTTGCGCAGCAGCACCTTGCCGCGCTTGCCCTTGTCGCGGCCAGCCAGCACGACGACCTCGTCGCCCTTGAGGATCTTGTTCATGGCGGTTCCTTAGAGGACTTCCGGGGCCAGGGACACGATCTTCATGAACTTCTCCGTGCGCAGCTCGCGCGTCACGGGGCCGAAGATGCGGGTGCCGATGGGCTCCAGCTTGTTGTTGAGCAGCACGGCGGCATTGCCGTCGAACTTGATGAGGGAGCCGTCGCCGCGGCGGATGCCCTTGGCGGTGCGCACCACCACGGCACTGTAGACCTCGCCCTTCTTGACGCGGCCACGGGGCGCGGCCTCCTTGATGGAGACCTTGATGATGTCGCCGACGCTCGCGTAGCGACGCTTGGAACCGCCGAGCACCTTGATGCAAAGAACGGACTTCGCACCGGTGTTGTCGGCGACTTCGAGCCGAGATTCAGTCTGGATCATTTCAGTTGTTCCCAACTTGTCCCGAATGCACCCTGGCGGACGATTCCGGCAGGACATCGGGGCAGTCTTGGGCCCGCCGTCCCCCCGCTGGCTGCTGGCCGGGCGAGGCTTCGAATGGGCAGATGTTCGCCTCCAAAAAAGGCGAGCCCGCGATTATGACCGATCGCGGCCGTTTGTCAAACACGGGGCTGAATCGGCCGCTCAGGCAGGCATGCGCAGATAGGTGGCGGCCAGTTCGCGGAACCCCGCTGCATCCGGGTCGCGGCCGTTTTCCTCCTGCAGGATCGCGCCGACTTCCGCCGCCAGCGAAGCTGCCAGCGCCGCATCAATGAAGAGCAATCGGCTCCGCCGTGCCAGGACATCCTCGACAGTACGCGCATACTCACACCGTGCCGCGAACCGCACCATGGCCACCGTCAGACCGCCTCCCAGGTGCCGCGCGTGGCCGGGCAACGCACCCACCTCGCCCGCTTCGCTGCCATACAGATGAACCCCCGGCGCGGCACTGATGCGCACGGCCGGGCCCGCGGCGCCGGCCCCCACCAGGGGCAGCGATGTCGTCTGCCCGGCGGGCCGGGCGGGCAGCAGGCCGGCTGCAGCGCAGCGCGCAAGCACGTCCTCCGCCATGGCCCGGTAGGTCGTCCACTTGCCGCCGGTCACCGTCACCAGGCCGCTGCGGCTGACGATCACGGTGTGCTCGCGGCTCAGGCCCTTGGTTTCCTCGCCGTCATCGCTCTGCGGCTTGACCAGCGGGCGCAGACCGACCCACAGGCTGCGGATGTCGGCCGGCTGGGGCGCGCGCTGGAGGTAGCGGGCCGACTCGCTGAGGATGAACGCCAGTTCCTCGCGGAAGGGGCGCGGCTCGCGCGCGAGGTCACCCCGCGGGGTGTCGGTCGTGCCCAGGATCACCTTGCCCATCCAGGGCACGCCGAACAGCACGCGGCCATCCGCCGTCTTGGGCACCATGAGCGCATGGTCGCCGGGCAGGAACTCGCGGTCGACCACCGCATGAACGCCCTGGCTCGGCGCGACCATCGGCCGGACGGTACGGCCGATGGCTTCGCCGTCCTGCTGCCGCAGTTCATCCACCCACACGCCTGCCGCATTGACGATGCAGCGGGCGCGCACTTCATAGGCACGCCCGGTTTCGGCGTCGCGCGCGCGCACGCCGGTGATGCGCCCGGCCTCGTGCACCAGGGCCTCCACCGGGCAGTAGTTCAGCAGCAGGGCGCCCTGCGCAGCGGCGGTGCGGGCGAGGGCCAGGGCCAGCCGCGCGTCGTCGAACTGGCCATCCCAGTACTTCACCCCGCCCTTCAGGCCCTCGGTGCGGACTGTCGGCAGGCACGCGATGGTGCCCGCGCGCCCGAGGAACTCCGTCGGCCCCAGGCCCGCCGAGCCCGCCAGCGCGTCATACAACTTGAGGCCGACGCCGTAGAACGGCGTCTCCCAGACGAGATACGAGGGCATCACGAAAGGCAGCGGCTGCGCCAGGTGCGGCGCATTGCGCAGCAGGTTGGCCCGCTCGTGCAGCGCCTCGCGCACCAGCGCCACGTCGCCCTGCGCCAGGTAACGCACACCGCCATGGACCAGCTTGGTCGCGCGCGACGAGGTGCCCTTGGCGAAGTCATGCGACTCCAGCAGCACCACCGAGTGGCCGCGCGCCGCCGCGTCCAGCGCCACGCCCAGCCCGGTGGCGCCACCGCCCACCACGGCCAGGTCCCAGGTACCGCCACGGGCCAGACGGGCCAGAAGATCGGCTCGCCGCGCGGGGGCGGCTGCTGTCGAGGCGGCCGCGCTCAAGGCCGGGCCCAGTTCTTGGCGCGCTCGACCGCCTCGCGCCAGCGGGCCAGCTTGGCGACGCGGTCCGATTCGCGCCAGCGCGGCTCGAAGCGGCGATCCACCTGCCACTGCTGCGCGATCTCATCGGCATCGCGCCAGAAGCCGGTGGCCAGCCCGCCCAGGTAAGCCGCGCCCAGCGCCGTGGTCTCGGTCACCCGCGGCCGGACCACCGGCACACCGAGAAAGTCCGCCTGCATCTGCATCAGCAGGTTGTTGCGCGCGGCGCCGCCATCGACGCGCAACTCGGCCAGCGCCAGGCCGGCATCGCGCGACATCGCGCCGAAGACGTCGGCCGCCTGCAGCGCGATCGCCTCCAGCGCCGCCCGCGCGATGTGGGCGCGATTCGAACCGCGGGTCAGGCCGACCAGCGCCCCCCGCGCGTAGCCGTCCCAGTCCGGCGTGCCCAGGCCGGCGAAGGCGGGCACCAGATAGACATCCCCGGTATCCTCCACTTGCGCCGCCAGTGACTCCACCTCCTCGGCGGAGCGGATGACCTGGAGGCCGTCCCGCAGCCACTGCACCGTGGCGCCGGCCATGAAGACGCTGCCTTCCAGGCAGTAGGCCGTGCGATGCGGCCCCTCGGGGCCCTGCCAGCCCACGGTCGTGAGCAGGCGGTTGCGGCTGGTCACCGGCCGCGAACCGGTGTTCATCAGCATGAAGCAGCCCGTGCCATACGTGTTCTTGGCCATGCCGGGCGCGAAGCAGGCCTGGCCGAAGGTGGCGGCCTGCTGATCCCCCGCCATGCCGGCGATGGGCAGCGCGCCGCCCAGCAAGGCGGCATCGGTCTCGCCCACCACGCCACTGGACGGCACCACCTGGGGCAGCACGGCGCGCGGGATGCGCAACAGCGTGAGCAGCTCGTCGTCCCAGGCCTGGGAGCGCAGGTTGAATAGCATGGTGCGGGAGGCATTGCTGGCATCGGTCACATGCACGCGGCCACCGGTCAGGTTCCAGACCAGCCAGCTGTCGATGGTGCCGAAGGCCAGTTCGCCGCGCTCGGCCCGGGCCCGCGCGCCGGGCACGTGATCCAGCAGCCAGGCGAGCTTGGTGCCGCTGAAGTAGGCGTCGATCAGCAGGCCGGTCTTGCGCTGGATGCGCGGCGTGTGGCCGGCCGCGCGCAGGGCATCGCAGGCAGCGGCGGTGCGGCGGTCCTGCCAGACGATGGCCGGCGCGACCGGCTGGCCCGTGGCGCGGTCCCACAGCACCGTGGTCTCGCGCTGGTTGGTGATGGCGAGCGCTGCAAACAGGCGCGCATCGGGCGTGCCGCCGCAGGCCGCCTGCATCGCCTGCAGGGCCACCGCATGCTGCGTGGCCCAGATCTCGCGGGCGTCATGCTCCACCCAGCCCGGCTGGGGAAAGTGTTGGCGGAACTCCTGCTGCGCCAGGGCGACGGTGCGCCCCTCCCGGTCGAACACGATGGCGCGCGAACTGGTGGTGCCCTGGTCCAGGGCCAGCACGTATTTCATGGGCCATCAGCGTACCGCATGGCGGGCGCCGGGACTAGACTTGACCGGAAGCGGATTGCCTTGCTGCACAGGAACACACCCATGACCTCTCCCACCGGCCGCATCGCCTTCATCGGCGGCGGCAACATGGCCAGCGCCATCATCGGCGGCCTCGTCCGCCAGGGCCTCACCCCGGATCGCATCGCGGTGGTGGAGCCGTTCGAGGAGGCGCGCCAGCGCCTGGCACAGGCCTACGGCGTGACCGCGGAACCTGCGGCCGGCCCCGCCCTGCAGGGCGCCGGGGTGGTGGTCTGGGCCGTCAAGCCGCAGACCTTCCGCGAGGCCGCGGCGCAGGCCCGGCCGCATCTCCCGGGCGCCATCCATCTGAGCGTGGCCGCCGGCATCCGGTCGGACAGCATCGCCGCTTGGACCGGCAGCGAGCGCATCGTGCGCGCCATGCCCAACACGCCGGCGCTGGTCGGCCGCGGCATGACCGGGCTCTATGCGCGCGAAGCGGTGAGCGCCGCCGACCGCGCCCAGGTGGAATCGGTGCTGGCCACCACCGGTCAGCTGCTGTGGGTCGGCGAAGAGCGCCACCTGGACGCCGTCACCGCCCTCTCGGGCTCGGGCCCGGCCTACGTCTTCTACTTCCTGGAGGCGATGCAGCAGGCCGGCGTGGAGATGGGCCTCTCCGCCGAGCAGGCCCGCACGCTGGCCGTGGGCACCTTCGATGGTGCGTCGGCGCTGGCAGCCGCTTCACCGGACCCGCTGGCCACGCTGCGCGAGCGCGTCACCTCCAAGGGCGGCACCACCTACGCCGCGCTCACCTCACTGGAGGCCGCTGGCGTCAAGGCCAGCTTCGTCACCGCCCTGCACGCCGCCTGCCGCCGGGCCGACGAACTGGGCAACGAGTTCGGCGCTAGCTGAGCAGGTACCCGGCCACCACGCCGGCGAACAGCGTGAAGCCGAACCAGTGGTTGAGGCGGAAGGCGCGGAAGCAGCCCTCGCGGCTGCGGTCACGGATCAGCGTGTAGTGCCACAGCGCCTGGGCCGCAGCGATCACGACTGTCACCGCGATCACCCCCACCGGCAGGCGGTCCGCCAGGGCCAGGGCCCAGATCGCCAGCGCGGCGCCATAGCACAGCATGACCACGAGCACGTCGGCGCGGCCGAGGGTGATCGCCGAGGTCTTGATGCCGATGCGCAGGTCGTCGTCGCGGTCCACCATGGCGTACTCGGTGTCGTAGGCCAGGACCCAGAACAGGTTGCCCACCAGCAACACCCAGGCCAGCAGGGGCACGCGGGATTGCACCGCGGCAAACGCCATCGGGATGCCGAAGCTGAAGGCCACGCCCAGCACCGCCTGCGGCATGGAGACGTGCCGCTTGGCATAGGGGTAGGCGATGGCAATGGCCAGCGCCGCGAACGACCACGCCACGGTGGTTGCGTTGGTGGTGAGCACGAGCCCGAACGCCGCCAGCGCGAGCACCGCGCCCACGGCCAGCGCTTCGCGCACGCCCACCGCGCCCGTCGTCACCGGCCGCTGCGCGGTGCGCTTGACGTGGCGGTCGAACTCGCGGTCGGCCACGTCGTTCACGCAGCAGCCCGCGCTGCGCATGAGGATGGTGCCCAGGGTGAACACCGCCACCAGGTGCCACCCAGGAAAGCCGTGCGCGGCCACCCACAGGGCCGCCAGCGTGGGCCAGAGCAGCAGCAGCCAGCCCGCCGGACGGTTCCAGCGGATCAGGTCGAGGTAGCGCGCGAACCGCTCGCGCAGCACGGCGCTCACACCCCCAGCAGCCGCAGGTCGAGGCGGCCTTCGCGCAGCGGCGGGCACCAGAAGGCCGCCGAGGTGACCGGCCGCGAGAAGCTGAACAGGGCATCGGTGATGCCGTCGTCATGGCCGGTCATGCGCTGCAGTTGCGCCTCGAACGCGTCCAGGGAATGGCCGAAGGAGACGAACACCAGTCCGCTCTGCAACCCGCGCACCCAGGGCATGGAGCGGCGCACGACGAAGGCTTCGGGCTCGAAGTCCTCCTGCGCGGTGCGCTTGACGTGCGCCGACTCGGGCGCGTCGGCCAGTTCCTCGCTGTCGGCCCGACGGCGGCCGATGCAATGGTCCCGCTCCATGGTCGACATGGCGTCGAAGGCGTTGAAGTCATGCTGCCAGCGTTGGACGGCGACGAAGCTGGATCCGGCAAGGCCGTCACCGGTGGCCAGCGCTGCCGCCTCGGCCGCCTCGTCGACCGGGTTCTCGATGCCGTCCTCGTAACCGGTGAGATCCAGTCCGTGGCCATTGGGGCCCCGGCCGTGGCGAAAGGCCTCCACCGCTTCGGCCAGCACGAAGGCCGGCGCCAGGGCGCGATCGATGCGGCGCGTCACCTCCAGCAGCGGCCCGGGCGCATCGCCACGCAGCCAGATCCACAGCGGGCCCGGCGTCACCGGCAGCGGCAGGGCCGGCGTGGAGAAGTCCTTCAGCTCGCGCAGGCCCGGCACCCGTGCCTGCAAGGCGGACGCCAGCGAAGCGCCCACGCCGACGACGGCTGCGTTGCCATCCACCTGCCCTGCCAGTCGCGAAAGCGCCGCGCGAATCACGGCCGCCGGAGGTGGCGGCTCGGCCAAGCGGAAGTCGAGATAGCGGCCGAAGTCCGGCAGCGGCGCGAGGATGCCCGGCTGGGCGAGTGCGGAGGCTTGCATGGAAGTGGATCAGGACAGTCGCTTCACGCCCGGCAGCTCGCAGGCGTAGATGGCATTGCGCAGGGCCGCGATGGCCTCGTAGCGGGTGAAGCTGCGCCGCCACGCCAGCACCACGCGCCGGCTGGGCGGCACCCCCTCGAAGGGGATGTAGCGCACATAGGCCTCGTCGTCGGCCTTGCGGCGCCCGCGCGGCGCCAGCGCCTCCTTCGGCACGGACAGCCGAGGCACCAGCGTCACGCCCATGCCGGCGGCCACCATGTGCTTGATGGTCTCCAGCGAGGAGCCCTCGAAGCTCTTGCGGATGCCCTCGGCGTCGCTGGAGAAGCGCGCGAACTCGGGGCAGACCTCCAGCACGTGATCGCGGAAGCAGTGGCCGGTGCCCAGCAGCAGCATCGTCTCCTTCTTCAGCTCCTCGGCCTGGATGGTCTTGTGGCCCGCCAGCGGATGCGTGCTGGGCACCGCGGCCAGGAAGGGCTCGTCGTAGAGTGCCGCGATCGCGAGGCCGGTATCGGGAAAGGGCTCGGCCATGATGGCCGCGTCGATCTCGCCGGTGCGCAGCATCTCCAGCAGGCGTACGGTGAAGTTCTCCTGCAGCATCAGCGGCATCTGCGGCGTGCGCGCGATGGCCTGGCGCACCAGGTCCGGCAGCAGGTAGGGGCCGATGGTGTAGATCACGCCCAGCTTCAGCGGGCCGGCCAGCGGATCCTTGCCGCGCTTGGCGATCTCCTTGATGGCGGCGGCCTGCTCCAGCACGCTCTGCGCCTGGCGCACGATCTCCTCGCCCAGCGGCGTGACCGAGACCTCGTTGGCGCTGCGCTCGAACAGCTTCACCTCCAGCTCTTCCTCCAGCTTCTTGATCGCCACGGACAACGTCGGCTGCGAGACGAAGCACGCCTCGGCCGCGCGGCCGAAGTGCTTCTCGCGCGCCACGGCCACGATGTACTTGAGTTCGGTGAGCGTCATGCCGGTGTCAGGCCTTCAGATAGTCGGATTTTCCACCCAACCAGCGGGCCACATGGCGCCGCGCCTGCTCGGGGTGACGGTCGAGCATCACGGCGGCGGTGTCGCGTGCCCAGGGAATGAGAGCGGCATCCGCGCTCAGGTCGGCGAAGCGCAGCAGCGGCGCGCCGGATTGCCGCGCGCCCAGGAACTCCCCCGGGCCGCGGATCTCCAGGTCGCGCCGGGCGATCTCGAAGCCGTCGGTGGTCTCGGCCATGGCCTTCAGCCGTGCGCGCGCCGTCTCGCCGACGCGCCCGCTCTCGCCGGGCGCCTAGAGCAGCACGCACGCCGAAGCGGCCGCGCCACGGCCCACCCGCCCACGCAGCTGATGCAGCTGCGACAGGCCGAATCGCTCCGCATGCTCGATCACCATCAGCGACGCGTTGGGCACGTCCACGCCCACCTCGATCACCGTGGTGGACACCAGCACGCCCATCTGGCCGCCGGTGAACAGCGACATCACCGCCTTCTTCTCCGCCACCGGCATGCGCGAGTGCAGCAGGCCCACCATCACGCCCGGCAGGGCCTGCGTGAGCTCGGCGTGCGTCTCGGTGGCATTCGTCAGGTCGAGCGTCTCGCTCTCCTCGATCAGCGGGCAGACCCAGTACACCTGCCGGCCCTGGGCCACCTGATCGCGGATGCGCGCGACCACCTCCGCGCGCCGTGTCTCGGCAATCAGCTTGGTCACCACCGGCGTGCGGCCCGGCGGCAACTCGTCGATGGTGGAGACATCCAGGTCCGCGTAGTAGCTCATCGCCAGCGTGCGCGGGATGGGCGTGGCGGACATCATCAGCAGGTGCGGCTCCCACTGTGCATGCGAATCGGCGCCCTCTTCCGCCGCGCCGCGCGCCTTCTCGCGCAGGGCCAGCCGCTGCGCCACGCCGAAGCGGTGCTGCTCGTCGATGACCGCCAGGCCCAGCGACTTGAAGCGCACCTGCTCCTGGATCACCGCATGGGTGCCGATCACGAGCGCCGCCTCGCCGCTGGCGACGCGCTCCAGCATGACGGTGCGTTCCTTGCGCCGCTGGCTGCCGGTGAGCCAGGCCACGCCCAGGCCGCGTGGCGCGAGCAGCGGCTCCAGCCAGCCGATCAGCTTGCGGAAATGCTGTTCGGCCAGGATCTCGGTGGGCGCCATCAGCGCGCACTGCCAGCCGGCGTCGATGGCGATGGCCGCCGCGAGCGCCGCGACGATGGTCTTGCCCGAGCCGACATCGCCCTGCAGCAGACGATGCATCGGCCGGTCCTGCGCCAGGCTGGCCGCGATCTCCTCGCCCACGCGCTGCTGGGCGCCGGTCAGCGCGAACGGCAGTGCCGCCAGCAGTTGCGCGTGCAGGCCGCCGGGCACCGGCCGCAACGGCGGCGCACGCAGCAGATCATGCGCGCGCCGGCTCTCCAGCTGCGAGAGTTGCTGCGCCAGCAGCTCCTCGGCCTTCAGCCGCAGCCACGCCGGATGACTGCGGTCCTCGAACGTCGCCAGCGGCACGTCAGGCGTGGGGTGATGCAGGAACTGCAGCGCCTGCTTGAGCGACCAGCCGGTGGCGCCGCCCGGCGCGGCCGGCACGTCCGGCGGCAGCGTCTCCGACAGATCCGCGCGCGCCAGCCCCCCCAGCACCGCCTTGCGCAGATACGCCTGCGGCAGCGCCGCCACCGTGGGATAGACCGGCGTCAGCGCCGCGGGCAGCTCGCCGCCGGCGGCCCGGAAGCTGGGGTGCACCATCTGCCAGCCGAGGAAGCCGCCCTTCACCTCGCCGCGGATGCGCAGCCGCGCGCCCACGGCCAGAGTCTTCTGATGCGACGAGTAGAAGCTGAAGAAGCGCAGCACGCAGCGATCGCTGCCATCGTCCACCGTCACCACCAGCTGGCGTCGCGGCCGGTACTGGACTTCGCTGTCGGTGACGGTTGCCTCGATCTGCACCGTGTCGCCCTCGCGCGCGTCGCGCAGGCGGGTGAGGCGCGTCTCGTCCTCGTAGCGCAGCGGCAGGTGCAGCGCGAGATCGATGTCGCGGGACAGACCCAGCTTGCGCAACGCCGCCTGCGGGCCGGAGGCGGCGCGCTCGGGGGTCGGCTGGGCAGCGGGCATGGGACAATTCTGCCCGCACCTCTTCCCCGCGCCGCCACGCGACCGCGCTGCCCGCCGCCATGACGACGTACACCCTGGGCGATTTCGATTTCGCCCTCCCCTCTGAACTGATCGCCCAGCATCCGGCCGCGGAGCGCAGCAGCTCACGCCTGCTGGACGGCACCGGCCCGCAGCCGGCGGACCGCATCTTCCGGGACCTGCCGGGCCTGCTGGCGCCGGGCGACCTGATCGTCTTCAACGATACGCAGGTGGTGAAGGCCCGCCTGTTCGGCGGCAAACCCTCGGGCGGCCGGCTGGAACTGCTGGTGGAGCGCGTGCTGGGCGAGCGCGAGGTGGCCGCGCACATGAAGGTGAGCCGCAAGCCGCCGGTCGGCACCGTGCTGCACATGGACGGCGGCTTCACGGCCACGCTGCTGGGCCGCTGGCCCGACGCCGACGGCCCGCTGTTCCGGCTGGCCTTCAGCGACGAACCGCATGACCTGATGGCGCGCCATGGCCATGTGCCCCTGCCGCCCTACATCACGCACGAGGACACGGCGGAGGACGAGCGGCGCTATCAGACCGTCTTTGCTGCCAGGCCCGGCGCGGTTGCGGCACCCACCGCCTCGCTGCACTTCGACCAGGGCGTGCTCGATGCGCTGGCCGAACGCGGCGTGCAGCGCGCCACCGTCACCCTGCACGTGGGCGCCGGCACCTTCCAGCCGGTGAAGACCGAGGATCTGGCGCAGCACCGCATGCACAGCGAGTGGTACGAGGTACCGGAGGCCACCCAGGCGGCGATCCAGGCCGCGCGCGCGCGCGGCGGGCGCATCGTGGCAGCGGGCACGACCACCGTGCGCACGCTGGAATCCTGGGCGCGCAGCGGCCAGGCGAGCGGCGACACCGACATCTTCATCACGCCGGGCTTCGACTTCCAGGTGGTGGACCTGCTGGTGACCAACTTCCACCTGCCCAAGTCGACGCTGATGATGCTGGTGAGCGCCCTGGCCGGCCACGCGAAGGTGATGGCGCTGTACCGCCACGCCATCGCGCAGCGCTACCGCTTCTTCAGCTATGGCGATGCCATGCTGCTGCAGCGCGCCGAGGCCGCCTGAGCGGCAGACCCCGGCGATCGGGCATCAGCCCATGCGGGCCACGCGGCCCTGCACGCCCTCGATGCCGGCAATACGCGTCAGCACCGACTGCGCATCCGCCTCGGAGGCGAGATCCGCAATCTGCACCACGTGCTCGCCGCCGCGTGTGATCAGCCGCGCCGGATAGCCCTCGCCGCGCAGGCGCCCGCCCACCTGCAGGGCCGCGCGCGCGTCGCGGCCGCTGAAGGCCACCACCCGCCAGCGGCCGCCGGCCAGCGCGATGCCGCGGCCGGGCGTGAGCTCGGTGGAGTTCAGGAAGGTGTTGAGCTGCTGCGGCGTGGCATTGCCCACCGGCTGCACCGGCCGCTGGAAGAAGCGCGCCCAGAAGGCAGTGGGCTGATCGAGCGTGAGGGCGCCCTGATCGCGCGTGTCCAGCGCGATGCGGCCCTCGAACACGCAGGCGGCGTCGTGCTCGTCGTCCGTCATGCTCCAGAAGTCGGTGCCGCGGATGCCGATGGTGGCGGTGCGCAGCGCCACCTGCACCTGGCGCTCCCCCACCGCCTTCGACACGGCCGAGGTGGCGAAGCGGAAGAAGCCGTCGAAGAGCTTGAGCTCGGACTGCACCTGCACCCGGCCCTCGCGCTCGCGGGATTCCATCCAGGGCACGCCCAGGCGTGACTTCTCGCCCAGCCGCACCAGGCTGCCCTCGGGCAGGCGCAGCACGATGCCGGCCTGCGCGCCGGTGCGCACTTCATCGGCGGTGGTGACGGTGTCGCCCGGGGCGACCGGCAGCCGCTGGCCGGCGCGCTCCACCCAGCAGGGCATCTGCACGGCTTCCACCGTGGTACTGAGCCGCTCCGCGCGGGCGGGTTGCGCCTGCGCGGCACCGCCCAGGGTCAGCGCGCCAGCGGCCAGACCGACGCCGCCCAGAAACTTTCTTCTCTCTTCCATCTGCATGGGTACTCCGTGTGTGAGGGGACTGAAGGCGCTGCGACGCAGCCGTTCACAAGTCGTTACGTGTAGCCCTGGCGCGCAGATTCGCTTGGCCCCACGACGCCTGCGGAAATGCCCTTGGCCCGTGATCCATGTCACGCCTGCGCCATCAGGGACAATCCATCCCCCATGCTCGCGTTCGAACTGCTGCAAACCGAAGGCCTGGCCCGCCGTGGCCGCCTGACCCTGAACCATGGCGTCGTGGAGACGCCCATCTTCATGCCGGTGGGCACCTACGGCACCGTCAAGGGCGTGATGCCGCGCTCGCTGGAGGAGATGGGCGCCCAGATCATCCTGGGCAACACCTTCCACCTGTGGATGCGCCCCGGGCTCGACGTGCTGCAGCA
This sequence comes from Ramlibacter sp., assembly GCF_041916345.1. Lineage (GTDB taxonomy): Bacteria > Pseudomonadota > Gammaproteobacteria > Burkholderiales > Burkholderiaceae_C > Ramlibacter. The sequence continues at coordinate 25,269 of NZ_JAYRZR010000011.1, read as the reverse complement.
GTTCGGCGGCCTGCACCGCTTCGAGCAGTGGCAGCGCCCCATCCTCACCGATTCCGGCGGCTTCCAGGTCTGGAGCCTGGGCGAGATGCGCAAGATCAGCGAAGAGGGTGTGAAGTTCGCGTCGCCCGTCAACGGGGACCGGCTGTTCCTCACGCCCGAGATCTCCATGCAGATCCAGACCGTGCTGAACAGCGACATCGTCATGCAGTTCGACGAGTGCACGCCGTACGAGACCAAGGGCCACATCACCACCGAGCGCGAGGCACGCGCCTCGATGGAGCTTTCGCTGCGCTGGGCAAAGCGCTGCCAGGCCGAGTTCGAGCGGCTTGCCAACCCGAACGCCCTGTTCGGCATCGTGCAGGGCGGCATGTTCGAGAACCTGCGCGAGGCTTCGCTAGCCGCTCTGGTGGACATGAACTTTCCGGGCTACGCCGTGGGCGGCGTGAGCGTGGGCGAACCCAAGGCCGAGATGCTGCGCATCATGGCCCACACGCCGCACCGGCTGCCCGCGCACAAGCCGCGCTACCTGATGGGCGTGGGCACGCCCGAGGATCTGGTGGAAGGCGTGGCGCAGGGCGTGGACCTGTTCGACTGCGTCATGCCCACGCGCAACGCGCGCAACGGCCACCTGTTCACCCGCTTCGGTGACCTGAAGATCCGCAACGCGAAGCACCGCAGCGACGAGCGCCCGCTCGACGAGACCTGCACCTGCTACACCTGCCGTGGCCACACGCGACCCGACGGCAGCGTGAGCGGCGGCTTCTCGCGCGCCTACCTTCACCACCTGGACCGCTGCGGCGAGATGCTCGGCCCCATGCTGGCCACAGTGCACAACCTGCACTACTACCTGAACCTGATGCGCGAGGTGCGGGCCGCGCTGGACACGGGCACCTTCGCGGCCTTCCGCCGGCAGTTCGCGGCGGATCGCGCGCGCGGGGTCTGAGCGGCGCTTGCGGCTACGGCTGCAGGCTCACCGGCGCGCCGGCCAGGCCGCTGCGCTGCAGCCACTGGAAGACGGAGTCGACGGTGACGGTCTCGATGCGGTCCGTGAAGCGCTTCGCATCGGGATGATCGTCGAAGGCGACGTTGGCCGCCGAGAGGCGGCCGCCCATCCGCGTGAGCGGCCCCAGCCTCAGCACGGTGGGCTGGTAGCCCTTGCGCTGCAGCCAGGCCTGGGCTCGCCCGCGCGTGCTGGCCGCGGGCTCCATGGCCATGGCCAGGGTCTCGATGGCCCACTGGTTGGATTGCTGGTACGTCTGTCCCCAGGCGTAGCTGACGATGCTGTAGCGTCGCTGATGCAGCGTGGCGATGCGGGCGTCGTCCCCCAGCAGCGCCAGCAGCCGGGCCTGCACCTCGGGCGTGGGCACCGCCCAGGCCGCCTCGTGGCGCCAGAGGTCGTCGAGGAAGAACTCGCCGAGTCCCTGCCGGTAGAGGCTGGCCTGCGCCGTGCCGCAGTGGTTGAGCTTGTGCACGACACGCCAGGCGCCGGCCGGGGTGCGATAGGCCAGGCCGAGGTGCGAGTAGTGCAGACCGTACTTGCGCAGGTCCTGCCCGGCGCGTGCCAGCACCACCACTCGGGCGCCACTGGCCTCCAGCGCCTCCAGCGTCTTGCCGGCCAGACCCAGGCTGGTCTCCAGCGTCCGGGGGGTGAGCTTGCGCGGCTCGCAGGATCGGCCGGCCCGGGCGTCCGGCGCGTAGGGCAGGGCAAGGGCCAGGATCGCGGCCATGGCACAGGGCAGCATGTTCATCGCAGCCTCTCAAGGCGCGATGCGCTCGTTGTGCAGCAGCGCCCGGCCCAGCGCATTCGGAATGAACGCGATGGCTTCGCCTGCCGCCGAGAGCACGACGCCAGACGCCAGAACGCTGGTCGTGACGGCGGCGCCCAAGCCGAGGGCCATGACGCCCGCACCGCCGGCTGCGATCTCGACACTGACGCGGGCGCCGTCCGAAGCACGCTCCAGCACATAGAGCGTGCCGCGTGCCGTGACCTCGACAGCCTTGACGATGAACACGGCGCCAGCGGCACTCAGCACCACGGGAACGGCGCTGACGGCCCCCACGGCGGCCGCGCCCACGGAGGCCGTGGCGACCACCGAGGCGATCGGCAGTACCGACAGGGTGACCGACGCCTCGCTTTGTGCATGGGCGCTGCACCACAGACCGGCCGACAGCAGCAAGACCAACAGGGACTTCTTCATGACAGGCTCCTTGGGTGGATGATTCGTGGCACTCACGCCGCTTCCGCATCGCGCTGGGCGCGGCCCTGCATGCGCGCCTCGGCGAGATCCGCCTCGTGACGGTCGCGCAGCATCTTGGCCAGGGTGAAGGTGCAGGTGATCAGGTACAGCCAGCTCACCAGCAGGAAGGCCTTGTAGGTCACGTTGATGTCCATGCGAGCCAGGCCCCAGCCCGTCAAGACCATGGCAAGGAAGAAGCCGCTCCAGACCACCACCTTGAACATCGGCGTGTCGGCTGGACGCCGTTCCTGCCGCGCCTTCTCGCTGTCGCGCACGAACTTCGCCAGCACGAAGGCCGCCGACAGGCAAAAGAAGTACCCCATCACCATGAACGCCCGGTCCAGATCCTGACCGGGCAGGTACGCCAGGCCGACGCCACACAGAAAGACGGCGATCAGGAAGGAGGCCCAGACCTGGAGTTGCCAGGCTGAGGAATCGCGTTGGATCAGGACTTGCATCGTTGCCCTCGCAGGCTGTTGAACAGGCTTCGCAGTCTGCGTGGCTACGGCTGATTTGGGATCGACCGAGTACACCAGTTGATCTGAATCGGCCATTCGGTAGCCATTGGCGATACTCCTTGTGCAGGCATACTCCGCGACACGGCGGCATCGCCGGTTTCGGGAGCAACACTTTGGCACTGCATGTCCAACGCCCGACGGGCGCTTTCGTGGCGGCATCCTGGACCGCCCTGTTCGTGGGCGGCCTCACGTTCCTGTGGGGCGTCTGGAACGCGAAGATGGAGCTCAATGAGCAGGGCTACTACTTCACCCTGCTCATGTACGGCTTGTTCTCCGCGGTCTCCCTGCAGAAGACCGTGCGCGACCGGCTGGAAAACATCCCGGTCACCAACATCTACTACAGCCTGTGCTGGACGTCACTGATCCTGTCCATCCTGCTGCTGGTCATCGGCCTCTGGAACGCGTCGCTGAACGGCACCGAGAAGGGATTCTTTGCGATGTCGTTCCTGCTCGCGCTGTTTGGCGCGGTCACGGTGCAGAAGAACGTACGGGACAACGCGCTGGCTGATCGCGTGGAGCACCGACGCGGCAACGCGGACGGCGAGGAGCGATAGGCCGCGCGGTGAAGCGCATGGCCGGGCGGGTCGAGCCATGAGACCCTGAGGCCACCATCCCGGGTCTGGCATGCACAAGGTCGCCAAGGCACTGATCACCGTCGCACTGCTCGCGCTCTTCGGTGGCGCAGCATGGCTGGCGTTTGACCGCACCGCGCCAGCCACGCTGCCGCCGGCGCTCACGGGGCGGCCGGCACAGGCCGTGGACCTGACCGGCCTGATCGCGCTCGACGTCGAGCCCTACTTCAAGGATCCGCGGGTGATCGAGGCACTGGCCACCAAGGGCTTCAGGGTCAGCGTGGCCCGCATCGGGTCGCGCGAGATGGCGGCCCGCGCACTGCCCGGACAGGCGCCGGACTTCTTCTTCCCCTCGGGCGTGGTCGCGGCCAATCAGATCGCCGACGCGGCCGGCAAGGCCGGGATCCCGACGACGGCCTACTCGCCCTTCTACACCCCCATGGTCATCGCATCGTGGCGGCCAGTGGCCCAGGTGCTGGCCGCCAACGGGCTGGCGCGGGAAAGCCAGCCCGGTGTGTGGGCGCTGGATTTCGGCCAGCTCGTGGCAGGCATGCTGGCGCGCAAGCGCTGGAATCAGCTCAGGGACGCGCAGGCCTACAACGTGAACAAGAGCATCCTGGTGTCGACCACCGACGTCCGGCGCAGCAATTCGGCCGCGATGTACCTGGCATTGGTCACGCATGCGATGAATGGCGGCGAGGTGGTTGCCGACCGCGCCACCGCGCGGTCGGTGGCACAGAAGGCGAGCGAGCTGTTCAAGCGCCAGGGCTACCAAGAGAACTACGTCAACGGCAACTTCGACGACTATGTCTCCATCGGCATGGGCAAGACACCGCTGGCGTTCATCTACGAGAATCAGATGGTGAGTTTCGCCCTGGCACGCAAGGGCATCGCCGCTGACATGGTGCTGATGTATCCGCAGCCCACCCTCTTCAACAAGGTCGTCTTCGTGGCGGCGCGGGACAAGGCCAAGGCGCTGGGCGAGGCACTCGCCAGCGACGCGACGCTGCTGCGGCTGGCGGCGGAACATGGCTTTCGCATCGGTGACACGGGCACGTTCATGCAGGTCGCGCGCGGCGCCGGACTGGCGGTGGAGGAGCGGCTGACCCAGGTGGTGGACCCACCCACCTTTGACCTGATGTCCGAGATGATCGACGTGGTGGCCGCCGAGATGAGCCGCTGACCCCGCCGCCGTGGAGCCATCGACCAGGGAGTCCGACATGCAGATCATCAGGCCATGGCTTGCCGTCGTACTGGCCGCCGCGCTGACGCTGGCGGCCTGCGGCAAGCCGGCGGACCCGCCCAGTTCCGCAAGGACTTCACCTCCACCCGCCCCGGTCGCCCAGGCATTCCGCGTCCTGGCCACCAGCGATCTGCGCGACGCCCAGCCCCTGGAAGAGATGGTCCTCAAGGCCACCGGCGTGCCCCTCCAGTTCACGTTCGGCGGCACCATGGAGAGCACCGAAGCCGTCCTGACCGGCACGACGCGTGCGGATGCCGCATGGTTCGCCAATGCCAAGTACCTGCTGGCCGACGCCCAGGGCCAGTCGCGCGTGAAGCTTCAGGAGAAGATCATGCTGTCCCCCATCGTCGTGGGGGTGAGCCGCAGCCAGGCCCAGGCACTCGGCTGGGATCAGCCAGCGATGGCTGGCAAGATCACATGGAAGACCGTGGCCCAGGCGGCCCAGGAAGGCCAGCTACGCTACGCCCTTTCCAACCCCGCCACGTCCAACCAGGGGTTCATGGCCTTGATGGGCGTCGCCGCCGCGGCCGCCGGCAAGCCGGAGGCCCTTGCAGCCGCCGACGTGGACCGGAGCGCCATCAGCGCCTTCATCCGTGGCTACAAGCTGCCCGGCGACAACAGCACCTACCTGAGCGAGAAGTTCATCGAGCAGCAGGGCCCGCGCCTGAATGCCTTCATCAACTATGAAAGCTGGCTGCTGTCGCTCAATCAGTCCGGCAAGCTGAAGGAGCCGCTCACGCTGGTCTACCCGCACGAAGGCGTTGCCACGGCCGACTACCCTTTCATGCTGCTGAACGAGGCGCGGCGTGCGGACTACCAGAAGGTCGTGGACTACCTGAAGGGCGAGGCGGCCCAGACGTGGCTGGCGCGCACGACCCTGCGGCGCCCGGTCAACAGCGCGGTGGCGCAGGCGCAGGCCTCGCTGTTTCCGTCAGGGGGCCTGCTGGTGGAGCTGCCCTTCTCACCGGATCGCGCCCTGGCCGACGGGCTGATCGACGCGTACCTGAACGAGTTCCGCACCCCGATTGCCTCCACGTTCGTGCTCGACACGAGCGGCAGCATGAACGCCAGCGGTCGCCGTACGCAGCTCGTGCAGGCGCTGCAATACATCGCTGGCGACGACGCTTCGCTGACGGGTCGCATCGCCCGATTGACCAGCCGCGAGAAGGTCTGGATGCTGCCGTTCTCGGACGCCCCGGGCGAGCCACGCCTGTTCGAGCTGCCCGCCAGCCGGCCCAGTGCCCGCGGCGTGCAGGTGCAGCAGGACAGTGCCGCCAAGAAGGCCACGCTGGCCGAAGTGCGCGACTACGCCGAGCGCCTGAACATGACCGGCTCCACCGCGCTCTACGACGCCGTGCTGAAGGCTTTGCAGCTGATGCTGGATGAGCGCGCCCGCCATGGCAGGTACCAGTATTCGGTGGTGGCCTTCACCGATGGCGAGAACAACCGGGGGCGCAATCTCGCCGAGTTCAAGGCGGCCTATGCCGCGCTGCCGGAGGACGTGCGTGCCATCCCGGTCTTCATGGTCGTGTTCGGCGAAGCCAATGAACGCGAGTTGCGCGAGCTGGTGGCCACGACGGGCGGACGCGTCTTCGACGCCCGCAAGGCCTCGCTCTACAGCGTGTTCAAGGACATCCGGGCCTATCAATGATCCAAGGCCTGTCGCGGCTCCTGCAGTCCCCTTCCAACTGGGCCGGCCTGGCGCTGGCCACGGTCGGGCTGGCACCGCAGGCACTGGGCTGGCCGCTGGCGGGCGGCTGGCTGTTGCCGCCGCTCGGGTATGCGGTGGGCTTTGCTGTCGCGGGCCTGTGGTTCGGCTGGCCGAAGTGGCGCGCCGGCGCCTGGGAGCAGGAACTCACGTTCGAGGACCAGGGCGACGCGCGCCAGGCCATGGGCCAGGCGCTCAACTCGGTCCGCCGGCTGGTGCAGCACAACCCGGATGAACGCCTGTCCGCGAGCCTGCAGGCCCGGCTGCTGGAGCTGTGCGACCAGCTCGGCCATCTGCTGGCGCAATGGGAGCGCAGTCGCGGCGCGCTGTCGCTCGAAGAGAGCTTCCTGGCGCGCCACATCGTCCTGCGCTACCTGCCCGATGCGATCAAGACCTACCTGTCGATCCCGCCCCGCTTCGCGCAGACCCGGCGCCTCGCCAACGGCCGCACGGCTGAGGACACCTTGCGCGCCACGGTCGACGACCTGTCGGCCAAGGTCCTGCAACTGACGGATGACCTCGCCGCGCAGGACGCGCAGGCGTTCCTGAATCACTCGCGCTTCCTGGAAGAGAAGTTCAGGCCGCCCGAGAATCCGGTCAAGACCCGCTGAGGCGGCTAGAGCGCCACCGGTCCGCTGATGGCGGCCTTCGTCGCCTCACGGACCTGTTGCTGGCGAACCCGGTCCAGGTACTGGTCGGCCTTGGCGACCTGGTCCTTGATCATTGCGTTGTTCTGCCCCATGACGGTGATGGCCTTGGAGCGGAAGTCATCCATCGCGTCCATGGCCTTGAAGGTCTGGTCGAACATCTCCTTCAGCTTCTCGATGCCGACCATCGGGTTCTGGGCGAACTGGGTGGTCTTCTCCACGTGGGTGTTGAGCTGGCGGCCGCTCTCGGCGATCAGCCCTTCGATGGTGCTGTTCACGCCGCTCAGCATGTCCATCACCTGGATCTGGTTGCCGGTGGCGCGGGCCACGGTCTGTGCCACCGCCAGCGCACTCATGCCGGTGGTGGCCACGCGGTTGCAGCCGTTCATGACCTCGCGGCCGGTCTTCTTCAGCACGTCGAGCGCCAGGTAGCCGTTGGTGCACACGGCCTGCTGCGTGAGCATGTCCTGCAGGTTCTGGCGCACGTAGAAAAGGACCTCCTGTTCTAGGGCCTTCGCGCGCGGCGCGTCCGTGGCCTTCAGCGCCTCGACCTTGGCATGCAGCCGTGCATCCAGCGTCTCGGCGAAGTGGATGGCGGCACCGAGCTTCTGCATCGCGTCCCACAACTTGGTCCGTGTGGCCTCGATGTCCACCACATCCCTCTGCATGTCATCGCGTGCCGCGTAGAGCTGCTCCATGCTTTTCTGCAGCTGCGTGGAGGCGCTCTGGTACTTGCGGAAGTAGGCCTGCAGCTTGTTGCCGTAGGGAATGATGCCCAGCAGCTTCTGCGGCTGGAACAGGTCGCCCTCCTTGCCGGGATTCAACTTGTCCAGGTGCCCGCGCATCTCCTGGATCGCCTTGAAGGCCGTGCTGTCCTCCAGGCCGACGAAGTTGCGCTGGAGCATCGGTCCCTGCATCAGGCCGGCCGCCACCGAGACCTCCTCACGGCCGAGGGCGAAAGCGCTGTCCAGCCGCTGCTTGAAGGCCTCGCTCTGCACATCCTCGGTGAGCAGGCCGTCCATGAAGCGCACCACCTGGTCTTCCACTGCGGACTTCATCTCGGGTGGCAACGGTACGGCGGTGCGCGCGGTCTCCACGGCCACCGGCTGGATCACCTCGGGGGGCGTCAGCTGGAAACTGGCCGCCGCTGGCGCTTGCGATTGCGGATCCGACATCGATCACCTCAAATTGAACTTTTGTTGCAAGCCAAAGCCTACCCGGCCGCCAGCAGTTTCGCAACCGAGGCCTGCAACCCCACCGGCTCCACCTGCGGCGCCGGCACCGGCGTTCCGACATTCAGCCCGACCCGGTTGAACACCCCGCGGCGGAACGGTCGCACCATGGCATTGCCCTGCTCCACGCGGCTGAAGAAAGAGCCCCAAAGGTGCGTCAGGGCCATGGGGATCACGGGCGGCTCGATGCCATCGGCGCGGGCCTGCTCCAGGATCTTCATGATCCCGCCCTTGAAGGGCTGCAGCTGGCCGTCGCGCGTGATGCCGCCTTCGGGAAAGATTGCCAGCAGGTCGCCTTCGCGCAGCACCTGCGCCGCGCGCTCGAAGGCGGCCTGGTACACCGCCGGATCCTCCTTCTGCGGCGCGATCGGGATGGCCTTGGCGAGGCGGAACAGCGCACCGAGCACCGGGAAGCGGAAGATGCGGTGGTCCATCACGAAGTAGATCGGCCGCGGGCTGGCCGCCATCAGCAGCACGGCGTCGACGAAGCTCACGTGGTTGCAGGCCAGGATGGCCGGGCCCTCCACCGGGATCGCCTCGTCACCGCGCACCTTGAAGCGGTAGACGATGCGCGAGGCGACCCAGGCCACGAAGCGCAGCAGGTACTCGGGCACCAGCATGAAGATGCGGAAGGCCACCACCGCGTTGGCCAGGCCCACCAGCAGGAAGATCTGTGGAATGGTGAAGCCCGCCTTCAGCAGCGCGCCGGCGATCACCGAGCTGGCGATCATGAACAGCGCGTTCAGGATGTTGTTGGCTGCGATGATGCGGGCGCGGTGCGTGGGCTGGGCGCGCAGCTGGATCAGCGCATACATCGGCACGCTGTACAGGCCCGCGAACAGCGAGAGCAGCGCCAGATCCGCCATCACGCGCCAGTGCGCGGGCTGGGCGACGAACTGCGACAGCGTGAGCGCGGCCGACGGCGGCAGCCCGCGCGAGGCGAAGTACAGGTCGATCGAGAACACGCTCATGCCGATGGCACCCAGCGGCACCAGGCCGATCTCCACGTGACGGCGCGACAGCAGTTCGCACATCAGCGAGCCGGTGCCGATGCCGATGGAGAACACCACCAGCAGCAGCGAGGCCACCTGCTCGTTGCCGTGCAGCACTTCCTTGGCGAAGCTGGGGAACTGGCTCAGGAACACGGCGCCGAAGAACCACATCCAGCTGATGCCCAGCAGCGAGCGGAACACGACGACGTTGCCGTGCGCCAGCTTCAGGTTGCGCCAGGTCTCTGTGAACGGGTTCCAGTTGATCACGAGGCCCGGATCGGTGGCGGGCGAGGCCGGGATCCAGTGCGCCACGATGCGGCCGATGATGGCCACGCCCACGCAGCTGAAGCCCACGTGGTGCGCGCCGATCTCGGGCACGGCGATGATCAGGCCGCCGGCGACGTTGCCCAGCAGGATGGCCACGAAGGTGCCCATCTCCACCATGCCGTTGCCGCCGGTCAGCTCACGCTCGTTCAGGTGGTGCGGCAGGTAGGCGAACTTGACCGGGCCGAACAACGTGGAGTGCAGCCCCATCAGGAAGGTGCAACCCAGCAGGATGGGGATGTTCGCGCTGAAGAAGCCCCAGGCGGCCAGCGCCATGATGAAGATCTCCAGCCGCTTCACGAACAGGATCAGCGTGCGCTTGTCGTACTTGTCCGCGAGCTGGCCGCTGGTGGCGGAGAACAGCAGGAAGGGCAGGATGAACAGCGCGCCGATCACCAGCCCCGCCATCGCCGGCGGCAGCCAGGCCACCTGCAGCTGGTAGGTCACCATCACGGTGAACGCGAACTTGAACAGGTTGTCGTTCGCGGCGCCGGCGAACTGTGTCCAGAAGAAGGGCGCGAAGCGGCGCTGCTTCAGCAGCGCGAACTGGTTCGGGTGCGCATCGGCCGCGGCGGCGGGCGCCGCATGGCCCTGCAGGGTGTCGGCTTGGCTGGATGTCATGGACTCTTCTCCTCCTCAGGCGCGGCCAGTGTGCAGGGCGGGGCTCGTCGGCGCCGGCTCGCGCACGCCATTCTGCATGGGGCGCAGGGCGGCGATCACCGGCCAGGCGGCGAGGGCCGCCACCAGGTGCTTCAGCGTGTGGCCGCTCAGCCAGCCGCCGGTGGCCTCGAAGATCGTGTGGTCGCCCACCTCCATCAGCTTGGCCACGGCGTACGCGGCGATCACACAGCCCCACTGCACGCGCAGGCCCGGGCCGGCAGGTGCCCGCCAGGCCAGCGCCACCACGAGCGCCATGCCGCCGAACTGCAGCACCGCCCAGGGCAGCACGTTGCCGGTCCGCCAGCAGAGCCACGCCGCGAGCGGGCCCGCCACCAGCAGCGCCACGCCGAGCGCGGCGCCAGACCGTTCGCTCACCTGGGCGGCCACCAGCAGGCCCAGCAGGCCGGCGAAGGCCACGGCCATGCCCAACCGGTCCACCATCAGGCCCGCGTCATCGGGGCGCAGGTGGTACCAGGACGAGGCTGCCGCCGTGAGGATCAGCCCCGAGAAGAACAGCGCGCCCAGCCAGGCCTGCGACGGCGGCACGGCACCCGCGGGCAGCCGCCCCAGCACGCGCAGGCCCAGCAGGCCCGCGAGAGCGAACGGCAGGTTGGACAGCACGTCCAGTGCGCACGGCACGCCCCACAGCAGCCGCTGGTCCGCGAAATCATGGATGTGCGCCTGCTGCTGCAGCGGTGGCGCGAACCACGCGGCCAGCAGGGCGGCCACGCAGGCAGCGAGCAGCACGAATTCGATTCGGGACAGGGATGCACGCATGGCTTCTCCAGCAGTGACGATGCGCCGCACTGTGCGGGCGGCCGCGCGGCGGCACTCGACTTTCCCGCTACATTGTCATCCCAATGCCCTCGCGGTATCGCGAAACGAGACTTCCATGAGCACCACCGGCGATCTGGTCACGGCCATCAAGAAGGAGCTGAAGGCGGCGCAGCTCACCTACGCCGACCTGGCGCGCGGGCTGGACATGGCCGAATCCAGCGTCAAGCGCATGCTGTCCCGCGGTGACATGACCCTGGCGCGGGTGGACGCGATCTGCCGCGTGCTGAAGATCGACTTCGCGGAGCTGGCGCGGCGCGTGGCCGACGCGCAGCCGCTGCTGAAGGAGATGACGCACGAGCAGGAGCGCGCGGTGGTCTCCGACAAGAAGCTGCTGCTGGTGGCGATCTGCGTGCTGAGCCAGTGGACGCTGGAGCAGATGGTGACGGAATACCGGCTGAGCGAGGCCGAGTGCATCAAGTACCTGGTGCAGCTCGATCGCATCGGCATCATCGAGCTCAAGCCGCTGAACCGCTACCGCCTGAAGCTGGCCAAGACCTTCCGCTGGCGGCCGCACGGGCCGGTGATGCAGTACTTCCGCGAACACGCGGTCCTGGACTATTTCGGCGGCGGGTTCGACGGGCCGGCCGAGTGCGTGCTGCTGGTCCACGGCTCGGTGGCGCAGGGCATCGCGCCTTCGTTCGTGGATCGCCTGCAGCGCGTGGCGCAGGACTTTGCGCAACAGCACCAGGCCGACCAGAAGCTGCCGCAGAAGTCGCGCGAGGGCTATACGCTGCTGCTGGCCATGCGCAGCTGGGAGTTCGAGGCCTTTGCCGCCCTGCGCCGTTGAGGCCCCCGCGGCCGCGCCTCAGCGCAGCGGGCCGTGAGAGGTTTCCACCAGGCGCGAGGGCACCATGTCTTCTTCCGTCCCCTCGGCCTCCCGCCGCTGACCGCGCACGGAGACTTCGGACGCATGGCGGTCCCATTCCGGCGGCTGCAGGCTCTGGGTGTTGCGCGACAGGCGTGCCTCGCGCGTGCCGCGATGCAGCACCTCGCGCAGGCGCGTGCGCAGCAGCTTGCGGGTGCGGATCCAGAAGTCCGCCCGGCGCATCTGCGATTCGCGCTTCTCGGGCGAGAGGTCCGTGGCTTCCAGCTTCTCGTCGGACTGGCGTGGCAGCACCAGCCAGCCCGGGGGGCCCTTGCGGGCGCCGAAGTGCTCCCACAGGGAGTCGTAGCTGGCGTAGATGCGGGCCGCGTTGTCACGGCGGCGGGCACTGAGCATCGACGTCCAGCCTTGCAGCCGGTGCGCGGCCGGGTCCAGGCCCACGAGTTCCAGTCGCCAGCGTGCCGCCAGCTCCTGCATGACGCGCACCAGCAGCACGGAAGGCCGCCAGCCCGCGAGCGCCTGCCCGAGCTCGATGCGCGAGACGCGGTTCACCGGATCGCGCTGGCCGCGCACGCCGCCGATCAGCAGGCAGCCCTTGCCCTGCACACGGAAGTGGCTGAAGGCCAGCACTGCCGCCTGCACAGAGGCCGCCTGCTGGAGATCGGCCGAACGCTGCATCTGCAGCGTGAGCAGCAGTTCGCCTTCGACCAGCCGGGCCGGCGCGAGCTCAAGCTGCAGCCGGATGAAGTCGTAGCCGCGCGGGGGGGGCAGCTCCGCCAGCACCAGCGGCACGCCGCGCATCAGCTGTTCCAGGAAGGCAGGCTGGATGGCCGTCTCCAGCCAGTCGACGTGCTCGATGAGCTGCAGCACGCGCTGGCTCACGCCCGTGTGGCGATTGATCGAGGGCCGGACGGCACGCAGGTATTCGCCGGGCAGGTCATGCACCATGCCGCGCGACTGCTGCTCCACCACCACCGCCATCCAGCGGGCCAGCGCGCTGCCATGGATGAGCGTGACACGCAGGGCACGGCCCAGGAAGCGCCAGCGGCGCGCGCCCTTGCCTCCGCGCTGCCAGGCCCAGGCCAGGCCGCGCAGCACGCTGGGCACGGGCGTCGGGTCGGCGCGGCTCATCGATCCTCCCTGGGGGCCGATGGAAAGACCGTCAGCACGCCGGTGTAGCCATAGAGGTGACGATGGGCGATCTCGCCGCCGGCGAAGAAGCCCACCAGCGGCACATCCCCCAGCGCCCGGCGCACGATCTGCAGTTCGGCGCTGGGGCCGCCAAAGTGCGGGCCGCCGCGCCCGGCGCAGCTCACGTACACCGCGCCGGCGATGCCGTTGCCCGGATGCGGCTGGGCCAGCGGCTCGGCCGCGGCGCGTGCGCCCGCCACGGCGAGCGGCTGGTCCTGTGGCTCCAGCTCCTCGCGGATCTCGGCGCAGATGCGCACCAGGTCCGCGCGGGCGGCCTCCACATTGCGGCGGCAGAAGGCCAGGCGCATGCCGGTCTCGACCGGGCTGGCGACGGCAACGCCGCGGCGCTGGGGATCGAGGCCGATCAGGTGGCGCACCAGGACCTCGCTGCCGAAGTGGCCCGCGCGCCCCGCTGCGTCGGCACCGGCCGCGCTCAAGCCGGCCAGCGTGGCGCGCAGCGTGCCCATGGCGAGCTGCGGCTGGTCGAGCGAGACACCCGTGTCGCGCAGCAGCACGTCGAGCGCGGGTTCGTCATCGAGGGCCAGCACCACATTGCCCTCGGCCGCGCTGATGCGGTGCGTGCCGGCCACGGGGTGGCAGCCCTGGGTGACGCGCGAGACCAGCGCCACCTCGGCATCGAAGGCCACGCCCGACAGGCCGCCGCGGAATACGCCGCCGGCGCGGCCCTGGCCCCGCAGGTTGCCGTCGGCCGCCACCGCGAACTGCACCGTGTCACCGCGGCTGGCTGCCAGGCCGCCGAACAGGTAACCCGAGGCGGTACGGTCGGCGAGCTCGCCGATCAGCTCGCTCACGTCGGGCGTGGCCGCATCGGCATGCACCAGGGCCGTGTGCGCCGGCCAGCTGGCGGGCAACGGCGCCACGCCCGAGAACACGCGGTACGACTGCGGGGGCAGCGCGCACAGCATCACCGCGAGCGCGGGTTCGTCGAAGTACTCCACGTTGCTGGAGGCAATGCCCACACCCACCGTGCCCGACCAGTCCGTCACCTCGGGCAGCTCGGCCGCCAGGTGGTCGAGGATGTCCTGCGCGGCGCTGGCGTAGTGGTCCGTCACGTACAGCAGGCCGAGTGTGGGCGAGGCCGCGTAGTCGGGCAGCTGCATCTGCGCGCGCAGCTGCGCCAGCACCAGCCCGGCGGCCATGCGCCACTGGGGGTGGGTGGCATGCCCGAAGGGGAAGAGCTTCACGGGACCTTGCTCCTCAGGTCTTGCCGGCCTTGCGAGGTGCGGCCTTGCGCGGCGCGGCCTTGCGTCGCGTTGCCGGCACCGACGTCGCGGACGAAGCCGGGGCAGGCGCGGGGGCCGCACGGCGGGCCGCCTGGCGGGCGGCGCCCGTGGCTGCCTTCATCGCCTCCTTGGCGACGCCGGTGGCCATGTGCCGCGCGGTGTCGGCGGCGGTGCGGCTGGCGGCATCCTTCAGCGCCGTGGTGGCGATCTGCTGGAACTGCTGGGTGAGCGATCCCCACCATTGCAGCGGGTCCACCATGGGCGCGGCCGCGGTCTTGCCCTTGCGCGCGGGCCGCTGTGCCTTGCCGCCGTGGCGCATGGCATCGGCGGCACCCGCCACGGCACCCGCGGCGCCGGCCGCCGTCTCGGTGACCTTCTGCACGCCGCCCAGCACCGAATCCGCGGCCTTGAGCTTGAGCGCGTTGGCCACGTCGCCCATGTTGAAGTTCATGCCCCGCAGCGTGGCCAGGGTCATCTTCTGCACTTCCAGTGCCTGGATGGTGGCGCCCAGGGCCTTGCTGTTCTGGTCCAGCCAGAAGTGCACGGCCTTCAGCTCCTCGATGCGCTTGTCCAGTTCCTCCACGTTGAGCGTGGGAGCCACCCAGTTGGACAGGTTGGGCAGCTGCGGGATCGTGCTGGAGGCGCCCTTGGCCAGGTTCTGCAGGAAGTCGAACCCCGGGACGAACTTGCCGAAGCCGAAGTTCTGTTGGTCGCTCATCGAAGCCGCTCCTCGGGTTGGGATGGTCGGCAGCTTACCCCAAAGGGCGGCTCGGCGGGACGCGGCGTGGCCGGCGCGAGACGGCGTCGCAGGCCGGCCGGCCGCTGCGGCTTCAGTGCTTCTGGTGGCCACCGGCGGCCATGCCGCCTGGTGCCTTGGCTGCCACCGGGATGGTCAGGTCCATGGTGCGCTCCTGGCCCTTGGCATCGCGCAGGCGCAGCGTCACCGGCACCTGCGTATCCACCTTCAGCGGCGCCTTCAGCTCCATCAGCATCAGGTGGTAGCCGCCGGGCTTGAGCGCCACCGGCTTGCCGGCCGGCAGCTCCAGTGCGGGCATGGCGCGCATCTTCATCACGTCGCCTTCCATCTTCATCTCGTGCACCTCGCCCACGCCGGCCACCGGCGAAGCCACGCCCACCAGGCTGAGCGGCTCGCTCGCGGTGAGCGTCATGAAGCCGCCCGTGCCGCTCTGGCCGGGCACGGTGGCTCGGATCCAGGCGCCTTCCACCTTCACCGGCGCGGGCGCCTGCGCAAGGGCAGGCTGGGCGGCCAGCAGGCCGGCGGACGCCAGCGCCAGGCCGGCCAGGGTGCGGTTCAGGGTGTTCATCTTCATCATCATCTTCCTTTCAGGGTTGGATCGGTTGGAGGGGGATCGGTTCGCGCGCTCGCTCAGTGGGCATGGCCGGCCGCTGCGCCGGGCAGCACCTCCAGCACGGCGGCCGGCGACTTGAGGTCGCCGCGCTTCTGGCCCGGCGCGGGCACCTCCACCCAGTCATGGCGGCCGCGCTCGCAGAGCTGCCGCACGGGCCAGTACAAGGTGCCGGCTTGCTCCGGTGTGCGCACGGCGAGCACGAATTCGTCGTACTGGTCGTTGGGGAGCTGGTCCTCGCGGGTGCGCGCGGTCCAGGTCACGCGGCTCACGTCCTCGGTGATCGTGCGGCCGTGGCTGGTATAGGGCTGGGCAAGCTTCTCGCGCACGATCTCCAGCGCCCAGCCCGGCTTGGGCATGGGCTTGGCGCCTTGCACGCCGGCGGGAATGTCGATGCTGATCTGCCACGTGGGCGTGCCTTCGCAGCCGTGCCCGACCTTGAAGGTGGCGCGATAGCTGCTGGCCGCCGGGGCGACCTGGTACTCCAGCACGACGTGGGCGTGCGCGGGCCAGGCAGCGAGCGCGGCGATGGTGGCGAGGGCAGCGGCCAGTCGGCCGCGCCGATGTCGGTGGGATGCGTTCATGTCAGAAGTCCGCCTTCAGTTCCGCGACATAGCTGCGCTGCGGATAAGGGTGGAAGTTCCAGTACTTGTCGTTGCCCACGTTGTCGATGCCGAAGGCCCCGGTCACGGTCTTGCTGATCTTCCACTGCGCGCGCAGGTCCACCACGAAGAAGCGGCTGACGCCGAAGTAGGTGAAGCCGTTCACGTCGGCGTTGTCCAGAGTGCGGAACTGCTGGCCCGAGTAGCGCGCACCCACGCTGGTGCTGAAGGCGTCGTTCCACCGGTACGAGGCCAGGGCACTGGCGCGCCAGCGCGGGATGTTCGGCTGGCGCTTGCCCACCGTGTCGCCCGGCACCGAGACGAAGCCCGCGTTCTCCTTGATGATGGAGTGCGCGTAGGTCACGCTGGCCTGCAGGTCCAGGCCCTTGAGCGAGACGTCCTGCGCGTTGAACGCGGCCTCCAGGCCCTGGGTGGCGATGCGGCCGACGTTCTGCACGCGGCTGACGTTGCGGTTGGCCAGCGGATCGAACGTGGTCTGCGAGTAAAGCGCGTCGCGCGTGTTCTCGGCAAAGAAGGTCAGGCGCGCCAGGCCGTTGCCCAGCTCCCGCTCGGCCGAGAGCTCCGCCGTCCACGACTTCTCGGGCTTGAGGTTCGGGTCGTTGATGGACTGGGAGTTCACGGTGCTCGTGGCCCCGTAGAGTTCACCCACCGTCGGGTAGCGCACGGCCCGGCCCAGCGAGGCCTTCAGCACCGTGTCGGGCCGCCACTGCCAGGACAGCGCCGCCTTCGGCGAGAACGACGTCTCGGTGCGATCCGGCCAGGCGGTGTTGATCGCGGGCGTAGCACCCGGGATGCGCGTGCGGCCCTCGCTGGCCGTCCAGCGCTCGAGCCGGCCACCGAGCACAGCCTTCCAGGTCGGTGCGAGACGCCACACGTCCTGCGCCCACAGCGCCTGCAGCCGCGTGCGGCCCCCCACGTCGCTGGACACCGCGCCGGGCGCATCGGCGAGCCAGTTGCCGGTGATGCTGGAGGTCAGGTAGTCGAGCTTGTAGCCGGCGTGCTGCCAACCGAAGTCCACGATGTGCGCGCCTTTCTCGCCGCCGGGGCGCCAGGTGCCGCGCAGGGCCAGGGTCTGCCAGCCGGTGCCGCTGCCGTCCGCGAGCGTGCCCGCGCCGCCGGTGGCGGCGCCAGGTAGCGTGTTGCCGCCCGCGTTCTGCCGCTTGTGATCGCGGTCATAGTCGTACAGGCTGGCCGACACCTCCCAGTCGAACAGGCCCTGTGTGCGCGACTTGACGGAGAAGCCGTGCATGAAGTGGGTCAGCTTCTCTTCGGTGAGCGGCAGGTCGCCGCCGGTCACCGCGCCGAAGCTGGCGCCATTGATGTTGATCGCACCGCTCGTCACGACGGCGCCCGAGGCGTTGCGCAGGTAGCTCTGCGGCCGGTTCGTCGACGTGTTCTGCCAGGAGCCGAACGTGTAGGCCGCCCGCACCGTGGGCGAGAAGTCGTAGGCCAGCTTGATCTTCGCGTGGTCCTGGATGGTGTGGTACTGCGTGCTGTGGCCGATGTAGTAGATCGGCGCGTTCGCGGTGTTGCGCTCGGGCACGGCGCCCGTCACCGCCGTACCGCTGGTACCCACCGTTCCGGTGGAGACCGTGCGACTCGCGAAACCCAGGGGCTGGCCTTCGCTGTCCGTGCGGTTGACGTTGATCCAGTACGACCAGTCGCCGGACTTGCTGCCGACGGAGGCACTGGCCTGCCAGCTGCGGTAGGTCTCGTTCGTGCCATAGAGCTCGAACGGCTGCACCACATAGCCCACGCGCACGTGGCCCTCCAGCCGCGTCGGCATGCGCGTCACGTAATCGACCACGGCACCGACCGAGTTGCCCGGGTAGGCGGCGGAAAACGGACCGTACATCACGTCGACGCGGTCGATCTCCTCCGGCGTGACCAGGCCCCAGCGCGGCGGAAAGCTCAGGCCGCCGACGCCGTTGCCCAGGTAGTTGGACAACAGGATGCCGTCCGCGTAGACCGCCGAGCGCGCGCTGTTGCCGGTGCCCGAGGCGCGGCTGGACAGGATGGCATGGTTGTAGTCGCCGATGTAGCGCTTGCGCACCAGCAGGCTGGGGAAGTACTTGAGCGCGTCCTCGCTGTCGGTCGCGTTGATGGCGCGCTCGATCTCGGTGCGCGTGATGCCCTCCATGGTGGTGGTCACCTGCGTGGGCAGCGAGGTCGGCTGCCCGCCGGTGATGGTGACGATGCCCAGGTCGCGCGTGGGCCCGGGAACAGCCTGCGCATGCACGGCGCAGGCGAAGGGAAAGGCGGCGGCGAGTGCCGCGGCCAGGCGGTGTTTCCGCATGGAAATCTCCTGATGAAAGAGGCCGGCCGGCCACGCCTGCAACGCATCAAGGCGGGCAGGCCAGGCCGGAGAAAAGGCGGATCAGGAGTAGGCGGGTGGCCCGCGAGCGGGCAACGGCGCGCGCGTGAGCGCGGCCAAGGTGGCGGCGATGACCGGCCGCAAGGCATGGGCGAGCGCCGGATGCGGTTCGCTCACGCGCGGCTGTGCGGGCGGGGGCGTGCCGGCCCCCAGGCACTGGGGGCAATCCAGCGTGTGGCTGGAGACCGTCTCGCCGCCGTCGGCGGACTTGACGATCAGCTTCATGACGCCGGAGCCGGTGCAGATCAGCTCCATGGCCTTCGGCTGCACCATGGGCGCCGCCACGGCGACACCGAGGGCCAGCAGGAACCACGCCAGCGTGAGGCGGGCGAGGTGGCGGGCTTGGCGCAGGGCGTGCATGAGCGATCGATTATCGTCCACGCCGCCGAAGGCCTGCCCGCGACGGGCGGCGCTCAGCCGCCGAACTTCGGCGCCCGCTTGTCCCGCAGCGAGGCCACGCCCTCGCGCACGTCGGGCCCGGCGAAGCCCATGAATTCGAGCGCGAGCGAGGTGTCGAAGCTCGGGCCCGCCTGGCGCAACCAGTTGTTCAGCGCGTACTTGGTCCAGCGGATGGCCGTCTGGCTGCCCTCGGCCAGGCGATCCGCCACCGCGTAGGCGCGCGGCAGCAGCTCGGCGCCGTCCACGGCCAGTGACACCAGGCCGATGCGCTCGGCCTCCTCGCCGCTCACCGGTTCGCACAGCATCAGGTAGTACTTCGCCTTGGCCATGCCGCACAGCAGCGGCCAGATGATGGCTGCGTGGTCGCCGGCCGCCACGCCCAGCCGCGTGTGGCCGTCGACGATGCGCGCGTCCTTCGCCGCGATGGAGATGTCCGCCAGCAGGCCTGCCACCAGCCCCGCGCCCACGGCCGGGCCGTGCATCGCGCTGACGATGGGCTTGTCGCAGTTGATGACGTTGTAGACCAGGTCGCGCGCTTCCTTCCAGACGCGGGCGCGCACCTCGAAGTCGCTGGCCATGTCCTGCACCAGGGCCAGGTCACCGCCACCGGAGAAGCCCAGGCCCTCGCCGCGCAGCACCGCGCAGCGCACGCTGTCGTCGGCGCTGACGTCGCGCCAGATCTCGGTCAGCTCGCGGTGACCAGCGTGGCCGGCAGTCGGGAGCTTGCCGTTGGCGGCCCGCATCTGGATGTCCAGCACGGCGTCGTTGACGCCACGGCGCGTGATGGCCAGGGTTTCGTAGTGCGAGTAGTCGATGGTCATGGCTTCTGGGGGGTGAAGGAAACCCGCTGCACCTGGAAACCCCGGGCGGCCAGCAGGCGGGGAAGGGCGTTGGGGCCTGTCATGTGCAGGGCGCCGACGCCGGCGAAGAAGGTCGTGCCGCCATGCAGCTCGGTCAGGCGGGCGGCGAGCGCGACATTGCGGTCGTCGTTGAGCCGCTTCATCCAGGCCTGCTCGGCGGGCGTGTCCACGCAGCGGCACCAGCTTGCGTAGGCAGCCAGATCCGCGGCGTCGCCCTGCTCCCAGGCCCGCAGCAGGCGAAGCAGCACCTCGCGCCCGTCGCCGTTGCGCAGCTCCTCGATCGACTGCCGCACGAGATCGCGCTCCTCCGCCTCGTCCGCAATGGTGATCGCTTCCATCTGCGCGGCGACCGTCTCCAGCGCCACCACCGGCTTGCCCAGCCGGCGCGCAACGGCCCACAGCATGACGTCGGCCGCCAGCTCGGGATGGAAGCCATCGCGCCGCATCTGCTGCAGCGCCACCGTCATCACCTGCAGCAGCGGCGCGGCGTTGGCCAGCAGCGACTCGCGCGGCAGGCAGGCGCCCTGCCACAGAGCGGCCAGCTGCTCGCCGGCATCGCCCGCCAGCACGCGCTGGCGGCGCGACGCGTCCACTGGCGCCAGCATCCGGCGCGGGATCTCCGGGTCGGAGGGATCGAGCTCCAGGGCCACCACGTCCACGTCACGCAGGGCCTGCCGCACGGTCGGCCCCGGCAGCGCCCAATCGAGTCGATTGACATGCACGGTGCCATACAGCCACGAGGTGCGGCCATCCTTGTCCAGGCGCCACAGCAGGCCGCGGTCGGTGGCCGCGGCGGCCTGGCGGGCCGGGTCGGGCAGCGCCGTGGGCGCTGTGGGCGGGCAGTCGGCGCGCGGCGCCTGGGCCCAGGCGGCCGGCAGCGGCAGGGCCAGCAGGAGGCCGGCTGCCAGCCGGGCGAGGATTCGGTGGAGGCGCATGGCAACGATTGTGCGCGAGTGCCGCTGGCGCGGGGACGATGGCGGACCCGGTTGATGATCGTCAATGCCGCGCCCCCTGCCTGGGGCGACGATGCAGCATCGAATCAACGCAACCCCACTCATCGATGAGCACCTATCACGCCGTGGTCTGGATGGACCACACCGAAGCCCATGTCCTGTCGTTCGACCGCGAGCACGTGGAAGCACAGAAGATCCGTTCGCGCAGCCACCACAAGCACCAGGGCAAGAGCGGCGACACCACCTACTTCCCCGCCATCTCGGCGGCGCTCGGCGGCCACCATGAAGTGCTGCTCACCGGCCCCGGCCAGGCGCGCGAGGAATTCCGCGCCTGGGTGCAGAAGCACCAGCCCGAGGCGGCGAAGCTGATCGTGGATTCGGTGCCGTCCGATCACCCCAGCGACGCGCAGATCGTCGCGCTGGCGCGCAAGTACTTCGTGCGCTTCGACCAGATGGCGGGCGACCCGGCCGCCCAGTGAGGCGCACGGCGCGCGCCTCGCGCGCCGTGATCAGCGCAGCTTGTCCCACTCGGCCTTCAGCTCGCGCGGCATCGCGAGCTGAAGGCCTTTTGGCGCTGCCGCATGGGGCTGGATGAACCACTTGCGGTACAGCTCGGTGGCGCGCCCGTTGCGCACCATCATCGCCATGCCCTGGTCCACCGCCTTCTGCAGTTCCGGATCGGTCTTGGGCAGCGCGATCGCATTGATCTCGGTGGAGATGATGTCCGGCAGGATGGTGAAGTCGCCGGCCCGCGGGAACGCGGCCAGCTGGCTGAGCATGAGGATCTCGTCGCGGGCATAGGCCTTGACCTGGCCGATGTCCAGCTGACCCAGCGCGGCGTCAGCCGTGAGCGCGCGCGAGATGGTGAGGTTCAGGCCCTGCCGCTCGCCGTAGGCCGGCACGGCCTGTTCCGCCGTGGTGCGGCCGACCACCGCCACCGGCAGGCCCTTGAGCTGCGCGGCGGAGGTGATGCCGTCGCGCGTGCGGACCATGAACTTCGCGTGGGTCACGAAGATCGGCGGCGAGAAGCTCATGCTGCGCCGGCGCTCCTCGGTGTCGGAAGTGCCCGCGCACAGCAGATCGACGCCCGCCGCGGAGACGATGCGCACCACCTGATCGGCCGGCACCGGGATGAACCGGACCTGCAGCGTGGGCTTGTTCACCTCCGCCGCGATCACCTCGGCGATGCCCTTGCACAGCTCCAGGCTGTAGCCGGCCGGCTGGCCCTGGGCGTCGACGAACGAGAACGGCGGTGAATCCTGGCGGAAGCCGATGTTGATCTGCTCGCGCAGGCGGATGCGGTCCATCACGTGTTCGGCCGCGGCGGTGATCGCGCACGTCAGCAGCAGCAGGCCGACGCCGGCGCGACGGGCGCGCGACAGGGTGGATGGTTGCATCGTGGGATCCTCCATGCGAGAGGTGCATTGTTGGACAGCTCAGCGCGGCTGCGCAAGTGGCGTTCACGCCGATGTGGCGTGGCCGCCCGGGTGTAGGCCCGGTCCTACGCGAGACAGCGGTGCCCGCGTCTCGCCAGACACCCCGGGCCCGCCTAGAGTGGGGCGGCATGATGCTTCCCATCGCCCTCTCCGGCGACGCGGCGCTGTTCCTGGACTTCGACGGCACCCTGGTCGACATCGCCGCCGCGCCCGAGGCGGTGCGCGTGCCCCCTGGCCTGGTGGCCAGCCTGGGCCGCCTGGCCGACCGTCTGGATGGCGCCCTTGCACTCGTGTCGGGCCGCCCGGTGAGCGAGCTCGACACCCTGCTGGCCCCGCTGCGCCTGCCGGCCGCCGGCGTGCATGGTGCCGAACGGCGCGACGCCAGTGGCCACCTGGCCCGGATCGCCTCGCCCGATGCCGCGCTCGCCGAGGTGGCGGCCGCTGCGGCCGCCTTGTCCGCGCGCCACCCGGCCTTGCGGGTCGAGCACAAGCGCGGCGCCATCGCCCTGCACTACCGGCAGGCCCCCGATCTGGCACAGCTGTGCCATCGCACGCTGGCCAAGGTGGTGGCCGGTGCGCCGGGCCTTCGCCTTCAGCAGGGCAAGCAGGTGGTCGAGGCCCTGGCCGGCTCGGTGGACAAGGGCCGCGCCGTGCGCGACTTCCTCGACGAGCCCCCCTTCCGCGGCCGGCGACCGGTGTACATCGGCGACGACCACACCGACGAGGCCGGCTTCGCGGCGGCCCAGGCCGCGGGCGGGCTGGGCTTCAAGGTCGGTGACGGGCCGAGCGCCGCACGCGGCCGCATCCCCGACCCGGATGCCGTGCGGCAGGCCCTCGCGGCACTGGCCTGGAGTCATGCATGAGGCCTGCCTCCCTGCAACTCGGCATGATCGGCAACTGCGCCTACAGCGCGCTGGTGGATCCGCTGGGCCGCATCGTCTGGTGCTGCCTGCCACGCTTTGACGGCGACCCGGTGTTCAATGCCCTGCTGGACGACAGCCCCGAGGGCGCGCTGTGGGCCTTCGAGCTGGAGGAGCTGGTGCACGCGGAGCAGGCCTACGAGCCCAACACCGCCGTGCTGCGCACGCGCCTGCACGACCGGCGCGGCGCCGGCATCGAGATCACCGATTTCGCCCCCCGCTTCACAAGCCGCGGACGGATGTTCCGCCCGGTCACGCTGATGCGCACGGTGCGCGTGCTGCAGGGCTCGCCGCGCATGCGCGTGCGGCTGCGGCCCCGCTTCGACTGGGGCCGCGTCGCGCCGGTGGTCACGCAGGGCAGCAGCCACATCCGCTACGTGGGCCCCGGGCTCACGCTGCGGCTCAACTGCGACGCGCCGCTGGCGTACGTGATGGCCGAGACACCCTTCGTGGTCGATCGCGACATGCACTTCATCCTCGGCCCCGACGAGACGCTGGAGACCGGCATCGCCGAGACCACGCGCCGCTTCGAGCAGGAGACGGCGACGCACTGGCGCGGCTGGTCGCGCAGCCTCGCCCTGCCGCTGGAATGGCAGGACGCGGTGATCCGGGCCGCCATCACGCTCAAGCTGTCCCTGTACGAGGACACCGGCGCCATCGTGGCCGCCATGACGACCAGCATCCCCGAGGCACCGGACAGCGGCCGCAACTGGGACTACCGCTACTGCTGGCTGCGCGACGCCTTCTTCGTCGTGCGCGCGCTCAACAGCCTGTCGGAAGTGGCCACCATGGAGGAATACCTGCGCTGGCTGATGAACGTGGTGGTGCGCTCCGGCGGCGGGCACATCCAGCCCCTGTACGGCATCGGCGGCGAGGACCGCCTGACCGAGCAGGTGCTGCCCCACCTGCCGGGCTACCGCGGCATGGGGCCGGTGCGGGTGGGCAACCAGGCGCAGGAGCACTTCCAGCACGACGTGTACGGCAACGTGGTGCTGGGCGCGGCGCAGGCGTTCCATGATCGGCGGCTGCTGCGGCCGGCGGGCGCCGCCGAGTTCACCCACCTGGAGGCGGTGGGCGAGCGCGCGTTCCGGCTGCACGACCAGCCCGATGCCGGCATGTGGGAGCTGCGCACCCGCGCCCGCGTGCACACCTCGTCGGCGCTCATGAGCTGGGCCGCCTGCGACCGCCTGGCCAAGGTGGCCGCCACGCTGCGCCTGCCGCAGCGCGAGGCCCTGTGGCGCGAGCGGGCCGACACCGTGCGTGAGCGCATCCTGCGCGAGGCCTGGAGCGAGGAGCGCCAGGCCTTCGCCGAGAGCTTCGGCGGCCGCGACCTCGACGCCAGCGTGCTGCTGATGGCGGAGGTGAACCTGATCGACCCGCGCGATCCGCGCTTCGTGGCCACGGTGGACGCGCTGGAGCGCCACCTGTGCGAGGGACCGTACATGCGGCGCTACGAGGCCCCGGACGACTTCGGCCGGCCCGAGACCGCATTCAACATCTGCAGCTTCTGGCGCATCGACGCGCTGGCGCGCATCGGCCGGCGCGAGCAGGCGCGGGAGATCTTCGAGACCCTGCTGGCCCGCCGCAACACCCTGGGCCTGCTGTCGGAAGACACGCACCCCGTGACCGGCGAGGCCTGGGGCAACTTCCCGCAGACCTATTCCATGGTGGGCCTGATCCAGGCCGCCGCACGGCTGTCCGCGCGCTGGGACAGCGTGATCTGATGCGCCGCCGGGCCGAACCGTGAGCCGCCTGGTCGTCGTCTCCAACCGCGTGGCGGACCCACGCCGCACCGCTGCCGGCGGGCTGGCGGTGGCGCTGGCCGAGGTGCTGCAGGACACCGGCGGCCTGTGGTTCGGCTTCAGCGGCAAGGTGGTCGAGGACGAGCCGGGTCCGCCGCACCTGCACCAGGCCGGCACGGTGACCCTGGCCACCGTGGACCTGGCGCGCGCTGACCACGATGCGTACTACCTGGGCTATGCGAACGGCGTCCTCTGGCCGGTGTTCCACTACCGGCTCGACCTCGCCGCGTTCGACAGCGGCGCCATCACCGGCTACCGCCGGGTGAACCAGCAGTTCGCGCGCCAGCTCATGGCGCTGCTGCGCCCG
>NZ_JAYRZR010000010.1:6430-81095 GCF_041916345.1 Ramlibacter sp. | reverse complement strand
CCACCAGCGCCGCGCCGGCCGCCCACCACTTCCAAGAGACGTTTCGCATGCGGGCCATTGTAGGAAGCGCTCATCCATGGCCGGTTTCGGGCTTGTAAAGCTCTTGCGAAGCCCGGGGGCACGCGCGGGCGGCCTGCATTTCGCGCCGCGCGGCCGGCATTTCGCGCCAGGCGCCGGCCGTTTCGTCTCAGCCGCCTTGGGGCCTGGGGGCGCGGCCGGCACAGTCCGCCCATCGCAAGCCAACCCCTTTTCCGGAGAGCCCCATGCAAATGACCCCCGTGATCGCCGTCCACATGACGGCCGCCCTCGGTGCCGTCGTCACCGGCCCGGTCGCCCTGTGGGCGCGTCGCGGCATGCAGCAGCGCCCCCGCCTGCACCGCGCCTTCGGCTACGCCTGGGTGACGCTGATGGTCGTGGCCGCCGTGTCGGCCCTCTTCATCCGCGACTACAACCTGCCCAACATCGCCGGCTACACCCCGATCCACCTGCTGGTGCCGCTCACGCTGTCCAGCCTGTTCGGTTCCTTCCGGGCGCTCGCCCAGGGCAACATCGCGCTGCACCGCAAGTACATGACGCAGCTCTACATCGGTGCCTGCCTGGTGGCCGGCGTCTTCACCCTGCTGCCGGGCCGCTACCTCGGCGGGCTGTTCTGGGGGGCCATCGGCACCGGCCTGCAGGCGCTGCTGCAGCCGCACGTGAACGCGGATTCCCTGAAGCTGGTGCAGCTGCTGGCCTTCCAGCCGCAGGCCGTGGCGGCCATCCTGAAGGGCACGCCGGTCTGGGTGTGGGGCCTGCTCGCCGGCCTGCTCGCCCTGGGCTTCAGCCAGGTGCGTGACCGCACGGCCAGCCTGGTGCGCGTGTCGGTCATGCCCGTCGCCATGACCGTCTTCTCGGTCGCGGGCATCGTCACCGCCTTCGGCCGCGTGCCGGGCCTCGCCACCGTGCTGGCCCTGTGGCTGGCCGTGGCCGCGGTGGTGGCGGGCGTGGTCGCGCTGGGCCAGTCCGGCGCCACCTACGACACCCGCAGCCGCCAGTACACGCTGCCTGGCAGCTGGATGCCGATGCTGCTGATCGCCGGCATCTTCCTGACCAAGTACGCCGTCGGCATCGAGCTCGCCATGCAGCCGAACGTGGTGCTGGAAGCCGGCTTCACCCTGCCCGTGGCCGCCGTGTACGGCGTGTTCACCGGCCTGTTCATCGGCCGCGCCGCCCGCCTGTGGCGCCTGGCCCTGCGGCCGGCGGCCCTGCCGGCCCTGGCCGCCTGAACGCAACGCCCCCTCATTCATCTGGAGATTCATCATGCGTCACGACCGCCACCTCGCCGAAGCCACCACCGACCTGGAGCGCACCGCCCGCCGCCGGGCCGCCATGAAGATGGGCTGGTACACCCACGCCCTCGTCTACGTCGCCGTCAACACCATGCTGGCCACGCTGTCGATGCTGGGCGGCAAACCCTGGGCGATCTTCCCGGCCCTGGGCTGGGGCCTCGGCCTGGCGATCCACGGCCTGGTGGTGTTCATCGGCACGGGCGGCGGTGGCTTCTACGAACGCCAGCTCCAGCAGGAACGCGCCCGGCTTGCGAAGGAGGGCTCGCTGTGAACACCCTTCGCCTGCATCTGGGCGTGGCCGCGCTGGCGTTGATCGGCGCCCTCCTCCACCCGGCGCCCGCCTTGGCGCAGACCGGCATGACCGAGATGAAGGCCGGCAACCTGCCCGTCACGCTGGTCTACCCCACCGAGGCACGCAACACGGCGCATGCCTTCGGCCCGTTCCGCATCGAAGCCGCCCTGGGTGCCGCGCCACGCCGCGGCAACGGCCGGCTGGTGGTGCTCTCCCACGGCTCCGGTGGCAGCGCCATCGCGCACTTCGACCTGGCCCGTACCCTGGCCGATGCCGGGTTCGTGGTGGCCACCCCCGAGCATGAGGGCGACAACTGGCGCGACAAGCGCCTGGCCGGGCCGGAATCGTGGAAGCGCCGCCCGGGCGAGATCACCCAGACCATCGACGCGGTGCTGAAGGACGCGCGCTTCGCGCCGCTCCTGAAGGGCGACCGCGTCGGCGTGCACGGCATGTCCGCCGGCGGCGTGACCGGCCTCGCGCTGGCCGGCGGCGAATGGAGCCTGGCGCGGCTGATCAGCCACTGCGTCACCCATGCCAGCACGGATGCCGGCTTCTGCTTCTACGACCTGCGTGGCGCGGCGCGCGAGGAGCGCGCGGCCGTGTATGCACGCGGCGACGCGCCCCCCGGTGCGGATGCGCTGCAGGGCGGTGCGGCCGCGCGCGACCCGCGTGTGGCGGCGATCGCCCTGACCGTGCCGCTGGCCGCGGTGTTCACGCCCGAGAGCCTCGCGCGCATCCAGCTGCCGGTGGGGGTGATGGAGGCCTCGGCCGACAAGCTGCTGCTCCCCCGCTTCCACTCGTCCTACGTACTGGCCGGCTGCGCGCGCTGCACGAGCCTGGGCCCGCTGCAGGGCGCCGGCCACTTCGACGTGCTCTCGCCCTGGCCCGAGGCGATCTCCAAGCCCCTGGCGCAGGTGCCTGGGTGGGGCCCCGAGCCCGGCTTCGACCGCGCAGCCCTGCCGGCAAGCTATCGGCGCATCGCCGCGTTCTTTGCGAAGGAACTGAAGTGAGGCGGCTTCTCGCCGGCCTCGCCGTCACCATCATCACGACGGCCGCCTGCGCCGGCACCGGCCAGACCACGCTGCCGGGCCTGCAGGGCGATGGCCCGGTGACGGCCTTCTACCCGACGGCCGCGCCCGACCAACCCACGCAGCGCGGCCCGTTCACCGTGCCGCTGGCGCCCGATGCCGAGCCGGCGCGCGGCAACGGACGGCTGGTGATCATCTCCCACGGCTCCGGCGGTAACCCGTGGGTGCACACCGATCTGGCCCGGACGCTGGTGGCCGAAGGCTTCATCGTCGCCTTCCCGCAGCACCGGGGCGACCACACCGGCGACTTCAGCACACCGGGGCCCGAGAGCTGGAAGCTTCGGCCCGCCGAGGTGTCCCGCGCCATCGACGCGGTCGCGGCGGACCCGCGGTTCGCGCCCCTGCTGAAGCTGGACAAGGTCGGCGCCTTCGGCGGCTCGGCCGGCGGCCACACCATGCTCAGCCTCGCGGGCGGCCGCTGGTCGCCCGGCCAGTTCCGCCGCCACTGCGAAGCCCGCATCAGCGACGACTTCTCCTCCTGCGTGGGCTTCATCACCCGGCTGAGCGGCGGCTGGCTCGACGGGCTGAAGAAGGCGATCGCGCTGGGCGTGATCCGGCAGCGCTTCGACGACGACACCTGGCAGGCACACGCCGACGCGCGCATCGCCGCGGTCGTCTCGGCCGTACCGTTTGCCGCCGACTTCGACATGGCCTCCCTCGCGGCGCCCCGCATCCCGCTGGCGCTGGTCACCGCGGCGCGCGACGTGAACCAGATCCCGGCCTTCCACAGCAGCGCCGTGCTGGCCGCGTGCCGGACCTGCGAGCACCTGGCCGACCTGCCCGATGCCAGCCACGGCGTGATGCTCTCGCCCATGCCGCCGCTGCCGGCAGGCAGCATCGCCGAAGCGCTGCTGGCGGACCCGCCGGGGTTCGACCGCGCCACCGTCGTGCCGGCGGTGCAGGGCCGCGTCGTGGCGTTCATGCGCCGGCACCTCCTGCCGTGACCCCCCTCCCCTAGAATCGTGCGCAAGATGCCGCTCACCGACGAAGAGATCGACCGCCTGGCGCGCAAGCGCACCAACGCCAAGCTGGGCTGGTACATGCATCTCGCGATCTACGTGGTGGTGAACCTGTTCATCTTCGCGATGTCGCAGCATGCCTTCGGCCAGCGCCCCTGGTCCGTCTATCCGCTGCTGGGCTGGGGGCTGGGTGTGGTGCTGCACGGGCTGTCGGTCTTCGTGCTGGGGTCGGGCAGCGGCCTGCGCGAGCGCATGGAAGAACGCGAGCGCGAAGCCCTGCGCCGGCGGCAGTGATGCGCATCGACTGGATCGGCAAGCTGCGGCACCTGCTGCAGACCCTGGCCTTCTGCCTGGCGATTGCCACGCTGCAGGTGGCCTTCACGCCCGAGCGGCCCTATGCGCCGGTGGTGGCCTACTCCATGGCCATCGGCTTCTTCTCGTGGGCCATCATCGACCTGGGGCGTGACTTCATGCCCTCGGCCCGCGAGACGGGCTGGCCCACGGGCCTGAAAGGCGGCGCCCTCGTCGCGACGGGCATCGTCGGCGGCTTCGTGCTGGGCACGCTCGCGGGTGATCTGCTGTGCCGCACCTTCGGCCTGTACCAGCCCGGCACCGCCCACCTGGACAAGATGCCCGGGCTGCGTGGCTCCATCCTCATCACCGCCATGGCGGGGATCGTCGTCAGCTACTATTTCTATAGCACGAACAAGAGCGCCTACCTGGAGCGCAAGATGGGCGAGGCGCGCCAGCATGCGGACGAGGCGCGCCTGAAGCTGCTGGAGACGCAGCTGGAACCGCACATGCTGTTCAACACGCTGGCCAACCTGCGCGCGCTGATCCCGGTGGACCCGGCGCGCGCGCAGGAGATGCTGGACCACATGATCGCGTACCTGCGCGCCACGCTCGACGGCTCACGCAGCACCACGCACAGCCTGCAGGCGGAGTTCGACCGCCTGCACGACTACCTGGCCCTCATGGCCATCCGCATGGGCCCGCGCCTGGCCTACGCGGTGGTGCTGCCCGACGACCTGGCGGGCGAGCAGGTGCCCACGCTGCTGCTGCAGCCGCTGGTGGAGAACAGCATCCGCCACGGGCTGGAGCCTCAGGTGGCCGGCGGCACGATCCGGGTGAGCGCGCGCCGCGAGGGCCGCTTGCTGGTGCTGGAAGTGGCCGACACCGGCGTGGGTGGTGAGCGCGTGCCGGAAGATGCCAAGGGCTTCGGCCTGGCGCAGATCCGCGAGCGGCTGGCCACGCTGTATGGTCCCGCGGCCAAACTGCGCTTCGAGATCGCGCCGGGGGCTGGCGCCACCGCGCGCATCGAGCTGCCACTGGGCGCGGGCTGACCGCCAGCCAGGAGCCTGCATGAACGCCACCGCCATCATCGCCGAGGACGAACCGCTGCTCGCGGCCGCGCTGCGCATGGAGTTGCAGCAGGCCTGGCCCGGCCTGGAGGTGCTGGAGATGGTGGGTGACGGCGCTTCGGCGGTGCGCAGCGCGCTGGCCCACCGGCCCGACGTGCTGTTCTTCGACATCCGCATGCCAGGCCAGACCGGCCTGGAGGCCGCGGCCGACCTGGCCGATGCCTGGCCCGAGGGCGGCAAGCCGTTTCCCGCGCTGGTGTTCGTGACCGCCTATGACCAGTACGCGGTGCAGGCGTTCGAGACCCAGGCGGTGGACTATGTGCTCAAGCCGGTGCAGCGGGCTCGGCTGGCGCGCACGGTGGCCAAGCTGCAGCAGCAACTGGCCGGTCGGGTGCAGGCAGCCGCGACCGCCCCGGCGTCGGACACCGCCGGCCTGGACGCGACGCTGGCCCAGTTGCGCGCGCTGCTGGCCGCTGGTGCGCCACTTGGCGCCGGCCAGGCCGCTGCATCGCCGGCAGGTGCCGCCCCGCTGAAGGTGATCCAGGCCAGCGTGGGCACCAGCATCCGCATGGTGCCGGTGGACGAGGTGGACTACTTCGAGGCCGCCGACAAGTACGTTCGCGTGCTGGCTGGTGCGCACGAGTACCTGATCCGCACGCCGCTGAAGGAACTGCTGCCACAGCTGGATGCGCAGCGCTTCTGGCAGGTGCATCGCGGCACCGTCGTGCGCGCCGAGGCCATCGAGACGGTGACGCGCGACGAGGCGGGCAAGCTTTACCTGCACCTGCGCGGCCGTGCGGACCGTGTGACGGTGAGCCGGCTGTACGCGCATCTGTTCAAGGCGATGTAGCCAATGGCGGAAGGGCGTGGTGTGCGGACTTCTCCTGGCTTGCCGCCTGTGTTCGGGCCTGCGGCTGTGGAAAAATGCTCGCGTGGATCAACTTCGCGCTCTCCGCGTTTTTGCCCAGGTCATCGCCGAAGGCAGTTTCGCGGGTGCAGCCCGGGCACTGGATCTGGCGCCGGCGGTCGTTACCCGGGCCGTTTCTGATCTGGAAGACCATCTGGGCGTCCGGTTGTTGAACCGGACCACCCGAAGGCTGGCGCTGACCGAGGCGGGAGAGCGCTATCTTGAGCGCGCCCGGCGTGTGCTGGCCGAGCTCGACGAGGCGGATGCCCTTGCTGCCACCGACAACCAGGCGCCCAGGGGGACCTTGAGCCTGCTGTGCCCGCCGGCATTTGCAAGCCACCAGCTCATGCGACACCTGCCTGCCTTTCGGGATCGGTTTCCAGACATCCACCTGGAGATCCTCGCGGTCGGGCCTGTTGAGGCAGCCGACGAGACCTTCGATGTCTCCATCCTGTCCATCGGGCAGCAAGCCCTGCAGGGGGACTTTGTGGTACGCCCACTCGCTGCATCCACCCTGGTTCTGTGCGCCTCTCCTGCCTATCTCAGCCGCTGCGGTCAGCCCCACGAGCCAGAAGACTTGCTGAAGCACCTGGGCCTGCTTCCGGATGTGGCCGCCGTTCGGCGCGAACTGACCCTCTTTCACGGCTTGCCTGCTGCCACCGGCGAGGCGCGGCGCGTGCTGAGGCTGAACACGCGACGACCCGCCATTTCGACCGCTCAGCTGGACATTCTTTACGCCGCAGCGGTCAACGGACTGGGGATCGCCGGGCTGCCAACCTTCATGGTGGTAGACGCCCTGCGGGAGGGGCGCCTGGTCCGCGTCTTGCCGGACTGGAACGGCGGAACCCTGCAGCTGTTTGCCGCCATGCCCACGCGCAAACATGTTCCCGCGAGAACGCGGGCGTTTGTGGATTTTCTGGTCGAGACGTATGGTGGAAGCCCGCACGATCCTTGGCTTCCAGACTGCCGGCCTTGATCGGTCGTGATTGCAGGGGTGGTCCCTTGTGCATCACAGGCGGCCTTGTGCCGCCATCCTTGCGCAAAGGGCCATCGCGGCAAGACCAGCGAGCTGCAGCCACGCCACCACGCGAAGGATCTTCTGTTTCCGCTCGCTCAGATCGGGCACTTGCCCCTGCCCCAGTGAAACCCGCCAACGCCTGAGCTCCAGCATGGGCACCAATGACAGCACGCTGGCCAGCCCGTAGAAGCCCAGCTTGACCAGAAAAGGGCCGTTGCCGAAGTAGTAGGTGGGCCCCTTTTCCAGGTAGAAGACGCGAACCAGTCCTGCCGCCAGCACCAGGGTCGCGGCGAGTCCATTGAGCAGGTCGGTACGGCGCAAGAGCCGCGCGCTGCGGATCGTGATGGGCTGCCCGAGTTGATGGAGGGTGACCAGCGTGCAGGCCAGCATCGTCAGGATGCTTGCGTGATGCAGGGCGGCAAACAGCGATGTCATGGGTTGTGGCTCCGGTGACGGCCATCAGCGGTAGGCAGGCGCCATCACCGTGTACTCCACGCGGGCGTCCAGGTCCTTCAACGTCCCGGAGCGGTTCTCCATGGGAGGCACGCGGCCCTCGTACCGGACCGGTGTCCGGGTGCTGGCTTCGAAAGTCACCCTCAGCGGCGCCACGGCCATGCGGATCAGGAAGTGGTTGGGCGTGACAGCGAACGTGGCCTGTCGATTGACGAGCTTCTCGAACCGCAGGTCGAACCCGTAGGTGGTCTTGTCCTTGAGCACCAGCATTCGCACGGGCATGGACTTGCCGGCCACGAGCGCATCCCAGTTCTTCACGATGAAGCCGAACAGGGAAGGTCCGCACACGACCGGGTCCGAGACATCTTCAGACGCTGTGCTGCGCCTGCCGTTCTCAACGAGTTCGTACGTCAGATGGCGGCCACCTTGGCTGACCTTGACCGATCCGGTGAAGCCGGCCTGCTGGTGGGTGGCCTCGAAGCGCTGCGTTTCGTAGTCCGGCGAAAGCAGCGCGGACTCCACGATGATCACTCGTCCGTCGGGGTCCATGGTGATGTGGCTGGCGCTCAGTCCGCCCGGTTGGGCCAGCACGCGGCGTTCATAGCGGTAGATGGGCGCTCCTGCAGACGGGCGCTGTGAGTAGGTGTCGCCGCGGTACACCAACGTGCCTGCAGCCTCAGGGGCGGTTCGCAGAGCCGTCAATCCGGCGGGGGCTGTGTCCATTCCCTGCGCATGGGACAGCGTTGCCGTCAGCAGGCATGCGGCCAAGGCGAATGGGCGTGAGAGGGAAACAGGAACCAAGGGCATGGGTGCGGTCCAGGTTGGGAGCGAGCTTCAGTCGATGCGGGGACTTTAGGCAGGCTGCCGCACGTGAAACAGGCGCTGGCGCCGAAGGCACCGTTGCTGGATTGCGAACAATCCTGGATGCCCGCCTGCGCGGGAATGCTGGGGACGATCAGTTCCGCTAATCCCCCGCGATCTCTGGTGCGCCCGGGTACAAACCCGCTGCGGCGGCGGTGCCGCGACTTTCTACAGTCCGCGGCACTTCCCAACCCCGGAGTGAACCCCATGCACCACCCCAACCGCCGCCGCGCCGCCACAAGCGTGCTCGCCCTGGCCCTGGCCACCACCTTGCTGGCCGGCTGCGACAACCCACCTGCCACCGTGAAGATCGGCGTGGCCCAGCCCATGACCGGCAACCTCGCCGCGCTCGGCCAGGACATGCACCAGGGCGTGAAGCTCGCGGTGGACGAATTGAACAAGGCCGGCTTCAAGATCAAGGGCAAGCCCGTCACGCTGGAGGTGGTGGCGGTGGACGACCGCGCCGACGCCGCCACCGGCAAGCAGGTGGCTCAGCAGCTGGTGGATGCCGGCATCGTGGCCGTGATCGGGCACCTGAATTCGGGCGTGAGCATCGCCGCCGCGCCCATCTACGCCGAGAAGCACATCGCGCAGCTCGCCATCTCCACCAACCCTCGCTATACCGAGCTGAACCTGCCCACCACCCTGCGGCTGGTGGCCAACGACACGTTGCAGGCCAAGGCCATCGGCTCCTACGCGGGGCAACTGCCGGCGCGCAACTTCGCGGTGCTGGATGACGGCACGCCCTACGGCAAGGGCCTGGCCGACGGCGCCGCGGCGCAGCTGCCCAAGGCGAACAAGACCGTGGCCCTGCGCCAGTCTTTCGACGACAAGACCACCGCCTTCGACGAGCTGGCCGTGAAGCTGAAGGGGGCGGGCGTGGACGGCATCGTCTCCACCCTCAACGACTTCCAGGTCGTGGCGCTGGTGGAGGCGCTGCGCAAGGCGGGCCACACGCAGGTGGCGCTGCTGGGCGGCGACACGCTGAAGACGCCTACCGCTTTCAAGGCCGCGGGCGTGTTGCAGGGCGGCCTGTACGCCACCTCGCCCATCCTGGAGCCGCGCGAGTTCCCCTCCGGCCCGCGCTTCCTGGAGGCGTACCGTGCTGCGTACAAGACCGATCCGGCCTACGGCGGCCACTACAGCTACGACGCCATGCACGTGCTGGCCAGCGCGATGCGCCGCGCCGAATCGGCCCAGCCCAAGGCGGTGCTGGAGGCGCTGCGCGCCATCGACGGCTATGCGCCGGTGACTGGCTCCATGAAGTTCAATGAGCGCGGCGAGCAGCGTTATGGCGTGATCAGCGTCTACCTGGCCCGCAACGGTCTGTGGGAGCCGCAGGTTCGATCCGACGCCTGGTAAGCCTGACCCCGCGCGCGCGGAAGGGCACGACACCCGCCACTGAGCACTGCGTCACGGTTCGCGCACCGACGCAGCGGCACGCCGAATCCACCGCCAGAGCAGACGCGTAGAGACGCTGGGGCCGCCAAAGGACCCCAGCCTTTCCACACGAACCCACTCTTGCTCAGGAGAAGTGCATGCATCGAATCCTCATCCTGTCGGCCGCCGCGGCCACCCTGGCGGCTTGCGCCAGCGGCCCCATGCCGGCCAAGCCCTTTGACCAGGCCATGCTGCCAGCGGCCGTGCAAGTACCTGCCGGCCACCGCGTGGCGCTGGAAACGGTGGGCGCCGGCGACATCACCTACGAGTGCAGGGCCAAGGCCAACATGGCCGGCCAGTTCGAGTGGGTGTTCGTCGGGCCCGATGCCCGCCTGATGGACCGCGCGGGCCGCCCGATCGGCCGCTACTACGGCCCGCCCGCTACGTGGGAGAGCCAGGACGGATCCAAGGTCACCGCCACGCAGGTGGCCGTGGCGCCCGCGGGTGCAGGGGCCATCCCGCTGCAACTGGTGAAGGCCAACCCCGCCATGGGCATGGGCGCCATGCAGGGCGTGAGCTACATCCAGCGCGTGGCCACGCAAGGGGGCGTGGCGCCCGCCAAGGCCTGCGACGCCAGCCGCCAGGGCGCGCGTGAGATCGTGAAGTACCAGGCCGACTACATCTTCTACAAGGCCGCGTAAGGGCGCGGGCTACCAGGCCCCCCAAAAAAACAGCCCCGGGGCCTTTCGGCACCGGGGCAAAGCGCGCTTGGAGAACCGGGATGGCCGGTGCGCGCGGGAGGGATCAGGGGTCAGGCCGCGCGCTCAGCGGCGGCGGTCATCGTGGTCGTGGCCACGGCCATGGCGATGCCAGCCGTGCGCGTGGCCGTGAGGACGGTGCTTCGGGTGCACGTACACCACCGGCGGCGCATACACCACGGGCGCGGGGCGCACATACACCGGCGCTGGCGCGTAGACAACGGGCGGGCGGTGCGTGACCACCGGCGCCGGGTACACCACCACCGGCGCCTGCGCCACGACCACGGGGCGGCTGTTGCCTACGCCGATGGTGACGCCGGGCGCGGCCTGCACGCCGATGGACCAGTGGATGTCACCGGCCTGGGCGGCGCCGGCGGCGGCCAGGGCTAGCACGGCGGCAGCGGCACGCAGACTGGACAAGGGGTTGAGGGGCATGAGAGGGCTCCTTTCCGTTCGGCAACCGCAGGATGGCAGTGCCTTGGTGCGTATTCAACGCGCCGCATGCCCGAACAATTGACGTCGCTTCCGTCAAAGCCGTTGCCAGAAGTAACGCCCGGGGCCGCCAACGCGCCGAATCGAGAAATCCCGCACACCCTGCACAGCCGGGCTGCCCAGCCCTGCCGGCCCCGGATATGGATGCCCGCCCCGGGGAAACCCGGTAGCCCCCCTAGAATCCACAGGATGAGTTCCGCCCCCGCGTCCCCTTCAAATAAAGAATCCCTCGCCAAGCCCAGCAACTTCCTGCGCCAGGTGATCGAGCGCGACCTGGAGCAAGGCACCTACGCCCAGCGCCAGTGGGGCGGCACGCCCGGAGACGCCGCGCATCACCAGCAGGGCACGCCCGACCCCGCGAAGATCCGCACCCGCTTCCCGCCGGAGCCCAATGGCTACCTGCACGTGGGCCATGCCAAGAGCATCTGCCTGAACTTCGGGCTGGCGCGCGACTACGGCGGCATCTGCCACCTGCGATTCGACGACACCAACCCCGAGAAGGAGGAGATCGAGTACGTGGAGGGCATCAAGGACGTGGTGCACTGGCTCGGCTTCGGCTGGGATGCGAATGGCACCAGCCACCTGTACCAGGCCAGCGACTACTTCGATTTCATGTACCGCGCGGCCGAGTACCTGATCGAGGCGGGCCATGCCTACGTGGACGAGCAGACGCCCGAGCAGATGCGCATCAACCGCGGCGACTTCAGCCGCCCCGGCGTGGACAGCCCGTACCGCAGCCGCAGCATCGACGAGAACCTGACGCGCTTTCGCGAGATGCGCGATGGCAAGCTGACAGACGGCGCCGCCGTGCTGCGCGCCAAGATCGACATGGCCAGCCCCAACATCAACCTGCGGGACCCGACCATCTACCGCATCAAGCATGCGGAACACCACAACACCGGCAACAAGTGGTGCATCTACCCGATGTACACCTACGCGCACCCCATCGAGGACGCGCTGGAGAACATCACCCACAGCATCTGCACGCTGGAGTTCGAGGACCAGCGGCCCTTCTATGACTGGCTGCTCGACCGCCTGGCCGAAGGCGGCCTGATCAATACGCCGCACCCGCGTCAATACGAATTCGCGCGGCTGAACCTGACGTACGTGGTCACCAGCAAGCGCAAGCTGCGCCAGCTGGTGGACGAGGGCCACGTGGACGGCTGGGACGACCCCCGCATGCCCACCATCGTGGGCCTGCGCCGCCGCGGCTACACGCCCGAGAGCCTGCAGCTCTTTGCCGAGCGCATCGGCGTGAGCAAGGCCGACAGCTGGATCGACTACAGCATCCTCGAAGGCGCGCTACGCGACGATCTGGACCCGAAGGCCGCCCGCGCGATGGCGGTGCTGGACCCGGTGAAGCTGGTCATCACCAACTGGGACGACCTGCACGGCGCCGGCTTCCTGGACGCGTGCAGCGCCCCCGTGCACCCCCACGCGCCCGAGCGCGGCAAGCGCGAATTCCAGTTCGGCCGCGAACTCTGGATCGAGCGAACCGACTACGAAGACACCCCGCCCAAGGGCTTCTTCCGCCTGTTCCCGGGCAACAAGGTGCGGCTGAAGTACGGGCATGTGATCGAGTGCACGGGCGCGACGCGCGATGCGAATGGCACCTTGGTCGAAGTCCAGGCCAAGCTGGTACCCGACACCAAGAGCGGCACGCCGGGCGCGGATGCGATCAAGGTGAAGGGCAACATCACCTGGGTGAGCGTGGCCGATGGCGTGCAGGCCGAGGTGCGGCTCTACGACCGCCTGTTCAGCGTGCCGCAGCCGGGGACGGGGGAGAAGGACTTTCTGGAGGAACTGAATCCGGGGAGTCTGAAGGTGGTGACGGCATACGTCGAGCCGTCAGCGGCTGCGGCGCGCAGCGGCGATTCACTGCAGTTCGAGCGGCATGGCTATTTCACGCCGGATCGGGCTGCGGCCAATGGCGGCATCACCTTCAATCGGGTGACGGGGCTGAAGGACAGCTGGGGGAAGTAGCGGTGCATCCGTAGGCTGGTGGTGACCGGAGGGAACCCCAGCGATCCCGCGCAGCGTCCTGCAGCGCGCACGGGAAGTGGACCCCCCAGGCTCCTCGACATATTGCTCGCGCTGACCTTCGCGCCTGGTCGCACTGGCCAGCCACGCTCGGGTTGATGGAGAATCACAGCCCATGACGGGCGGCGGTAGCCGCCCGCCTCGGGGGAGGAGGGTAAGCATGAAAGGTCATGGGCTGACGCTTCGCGGATGGGCGCTCGCTGTATGGATGCTGGTTGGCTTCTCTGCCTGGGCGCAGACTACTCAACCGCCACGGACGCCCGCCACGGCAGCCACTGCCATGGCGGCTGCGGAGCGTTTCTCAAAGGGCGCGCCGATCCCGGGGTGGGTGGATGCGGTCAGTCAGCTACCCACCACCAGCGTCCAGGCGCCCGCCGTGATTCTGGTCGCCGACACCCAGTTTCACGCAGGAGCAGTCCCGGCAGTCCATGTGCACCGTGCCGTCCAGGTCAACTCACTCGGCGCGATCGATGACGTCGGCACCTTCACGCTCGAGTTCAACCCCGCCTTCGAGCACGTCGACCTTCATGTCCTGCGGATCGTCCGCTAGGGGATCGTGCTCGACAGGCTGGCCACCGCGGCACCCGCCTTCCTGCAAAGGGAGACACAACTCGATCGCAGCATCTACACCGGGGAAGTGTCGGCCTCGTTCCTGATCGACGATGTGCGCGCAGGCGACATCGTGGAGTACGCCTATACACGGCGCGGGCAGAACCCCGTGCTTCGCGGCAGGTTCGTGGATTCCAGCACCTTCGACCGCGAATGGCCTACCGAATGGCGCAGGGTGA
The DNA here is from genome assembly GCF_041916345.1 of Ramlibacter sp. Lineage (GTDB taxonomy): Bacteria > Pseudomonadota > Gammaproteobacteria > Burkholderiales > Burkholderiaceae_C > Ramlibacter. Next base: position 67,370 of record NZ_JAYRZR010000010.1, on the reverse strand, counting down.
GCCTCATGAGGCCCAAGGATCGTGACATCCGCTGGCGCATGGTCAGCAATGACCCCCGGGACCAGCTCCAACCCATAGAGTCCGAGCGCGACGGCATGACGCGTCTGTTCTGGGAAGCGCGGGCCATGCCTCGGGTAGAGGTCGATCGCAACGTACCGAGCCACTATCGACCCTTCCGCGAGATCCACTTCTCGGAGTTCGGGAGTTGGGGGGACGTGGCCACGTGGGCGGCCGAGCTCTTCAAGCCGGAGGCGCAGGCCTCACGGGAACTCGATGCCGTGGCAACCTCCATCAAGAGCAAGCCGAGCGACGAAGAGCGCGTCTCGGCGGCCCTTCAATGGGTGCAGTCGGAGATCCGCTACTTCTCGCTCTCGCTTGGCGAGAGCTCGCATCGGCCCGCAGCCCCATCGGCCACCCTCGCACGGCGCTATGGCGACTGCAAGGACAAGACCGCCCTGCTCATCGCGCTGCTGGGGCGGCTCGGCATCGAGGCGCAGCCCGTCCTGGTCTCCGCACGCCATGTGCGGAAGCTACAGGACTTGCCACCGTCGCCCTACGCTTTCGATCACGCCATCGTGTTGGCCCACGTCGACGGCAAGCCGTTCTTCCTGGATCCTACGCGTGTCGGCCAAGTGGGCCGGCTAGCGACGATGGGCCAGCGATGGGAGGGTGCCGAAGTGCTGGTGGCCACTCCGGGCACACAGGCGCTCAGTACCGTTGTGGCAACGGACAGGCCCAACCAACCCGCCGACGAACTGCACGAGCATGTCCGACTGACGCGATTCGGCCAGGCAGGCACCATCGAAGTGCGGCGCACCTGGTCTGGCCTCAGGGCTGAAGGCATGCGCCAGTTCAGGAACGAGGTATCGAACGAGCGCCTTGCGCGTTACCTGCTCGCGCCTTATGAGAAGCGCTACCCTGGCTTCAAGCTTGAAGGGAATCCCGAACTGCAGGAAGACAAGCGCACCAACCGCATGGTGGCCGTCTTCAAGATGACGGTCCCCCGGCTGGCTCGAGAGACGGAACAACGATGGGAGGTCCCCTATGCGGCCAGCAACATGGAGGACCTGCTGGAACTGCCAGACTCGAGCTGGCGCAGGCAACCACTCGCCTTGCCGACCAACGCGTCGGTCAGGTACGCCATCCTGATTGAGTTCCCGCCCGAGGTTGCCGCGTCATCCGATCCTCGGTTGAATCGGTTCGTGAGCCAGGACCTGCGTGCCACCGTTCGCGGCGTCTTTCGCGGGAACCGTGCGGGAATGGAGATCGCTCTGGACGTCCCTGGCTCTGAAGTGGAGCCCCGGCGCCTGCAGGAGTACGCGCAAGCCGTCCGCGCCCTGCAACGCATGCAGCGCGGCGTCTACTACGTCACGAAGGCCAGCCTTGCACCCAAGGAAGGCGCCGTCCAGCCCAGCCTGACGACCAGGCAATTCCAGGAGAAGCGCGCGCAGGACACCCTCGACCGACTCGGGCGGAGCATCCAGAGCGGACGCCTCGGGCCGGATGAGACCGCCATCGCACATGCACAGCGCGGGGAGCTCCTGATGACCTTGCAGCAGATGGACGCCGCATGGGCAGAAGTCTCGCTCGCGCTGAAGACAGGCCCCCATCTGCCCGTACCGCTGGCCGCGCGTGGCCGTTTTCATGTTCTGCAGGGCCGGTTCCAGGAAGCGCTCGCGGACCTGAACCAGGTTGTCATCCTGGATCCTTCGCTGGTGGCGTATGACCGGCGAGGCAGAGCGCTCTACTTCGCCGGCAAGCTGGCGCAGGCCGCGGAGGACTTCGAGAGGATCGGCACCGACGAGTTCAACGATAGGCGGCCCTATGGACAGCTCTGGCACGCATTCGCAACTGCACGCCTGGGCCGTGCAATGAGTCCAGCGTTCGCCAAGGATGCCCTGGATGATCCGAAGGGTCTCTGGCCCAAGCCGCTGCTGGGCTTGATGCATGGCGCCATCTCGCCCGACGAGCTGATGGAGATTGCGGAAGCGAAGACGGGGATGGACCGGGACCTGGCCCTGTCGGAGGCCTGCTTCACCATTGCTCAATGGCACCTCGCCCGAGGCGACCAGGCCCGGGCGATCGAGTTTCTTCGCAAGACCATCAAGGTCGGCGCAATCAGCTTCGTGGAACACCAGGGAGCGCTCATCCAGTTGTCGACCATGGGCGTGGTCATCGAACCCGCGACCGGCGAGGCACGCAAGTGATCCGGCTGGTTTCGAGCCCAATGGCTGCGTCACTGGTGAGCCATTGCCAGGCCCCTTCCCCGACCGCGCCCGAGCAGACCAGGAAGGCGAGAGGCACGTCCAGACCCAGCCCTTAGCTCCCCTGCAGAACCCCCTGCAGAACGACACCCGCAGTCACCAGCACCAGGCCGGCCCAGTAGCAGGCGCGCCGCAGCGGTTCAGGCGAGATCATGGAGAGCATGCCAGCGACGGCGCCGCGCTATTCCACCACCACCCGATAGGTCACGCGGCGATCCAGATTCAGGGCGTTGAAGCGCCCGCCGAAGGTGATGACGTGTTCACCTCGCGGCAGCGGATGCAGCGGGACCCACATGCCCAGCCAGAGGACGTGCCGGGTCACCAGCTTGCCTGCCGCCACATGCTCGGCACAGCTCCAGACACTCGCCGCGTAGTCCTGCACGCGGTCGAACCTCTGACCGTCCAGCTCCATGAAGGTGTTGTGCAACGTGTAGGGCGACAGGCTGGCCAGCTTCTCGTTGGCCTTGCACATCTCGAGCGTATCGAAGCTGAGAAAGACCGCCATCACCGGCACCACGATCTGGCGGCCGAAGGGCACCGTGCAACGGCGCTCGATGCGGTCCGCCTCCGCCGCGCCGGCCAGGTACCAGGTGTCCGGCCCCTGCTGCAGTGAGCACAGCGCCCCGGTGCGGTCGCTGGTGGGGTTCTGCGATGCGTCGCGACCCATCAGCCAATCCCAGTAGCCATTGGCCAACGCCGGCCGATCCTTGCCCGCGACGCGCTCATACGCGGGAACGATCCAGCGCACGGGTTCATCCCTGTCCTTTGGCGCGTGCCAGGGCAGGTAGCCCGCCGGGATAGCGTACTTGAACGGCCGCTGGCCAGGATTGATCCGGACCTGGCCGCGTGAGAGCAGGAACTCCAGATCCCTGTCGCTCTTCACCTTGAGCGCGTACGGCTTGGTGCCCTGGTTCAGCGGCACGCCCCGGCCCGCAGCTTCCAACGACGAGCGCCAATACAGCTGGTGCGCATCGAGGTCCACCGCCAGGCCGAACACCTCGGTCTGGCCTTCGGGCTGAAGCCTCGCGTCGCCGCTGAGCGCGTAGAAGCCATCGACGTTGTCCAGCCCCAGGTGCAAGCGCTTGTCACCCTGGCGCACCAGAACGTCGCGGTTCACCTCGATCTCGGCGTACCACTTGCCCGTCGACTTGCCGATCGGGAAGGTGTACTCCTGTATGGGCAGCAGCTTGTCGTGATCCGTGAACCCCTGCAACGAGGCAACCGGGCGGTGCTGCCGCAGCGCAGCGAGGCGCACCTGGGTGACGCGCATCACGCAATCTGCCTTGGCGCCTTGCAGGTTGGCCGGCCAGTCGCGCGCGGCGGCCTCGCGGGTGGTCAGGCCACACAGCTCGTTGCGGGCCTGAATCCATTTGCGTTGCGCTGCCCGCAGCTCTGTGGCCGCGTCGCCGGCAGAGGCCTTCTCGGCGGCACGATAGGCGGCGTTGAGTTCAGCGTCTTGCGCCACCAAGGCGGCGATGTCCGCAGGCGGCCGGGCCCCTTCGCTCGTCTGCGACGCCACTGAAGCACAGACCAGCGACAAGCCGGCCGCCGCAAAGCGCGCAATCTCCCTGATCTGCATGGCAGCTTCTCCTTGGTCATCCGGCCTGAAGGCGGATGGACGTTCCGCGCAAGTCTACAGGCAGGGCATGGGCACGAATCATGTGACGCGCATCGCCACCGGCGTGGCCGCACCATCAACCCAGAGGGGCACGCGGCGGGCCATGACCGGCACCGCTGCAGTTGATTTCGGCCACTCGACGCGAGCGAGTGCCATCCGTTGATCGGCGCGTGCCACGGAGACCCGATAACATCTTCGCGCCATGCCCATCCCGCGCATCATCCACCAGACCTGCAAGGACAAGCGCGCGCTGCCCGACGAACTGCTGGCCAACGTCGAACTCCTGCGCGCGCTCAATCCGGGCTGGGAGCATCAACTGTATGAGAACGCGGAGATGGAGGACTTCATCCGCACGCACTACGGCGCGGAGGTGGTCGGCGTGTTCCGCAAGGTCAACCCGGCCTACCCCGTCGTGAAGGCCGATCTGTTCAAGTACCTCCTGCTCCATCAGTGTGGGGGCGCGTACTTCGACATCAAGTCCACCGCGCTGAAGCCGCTTGATGACGTGCTGCAGCCGGATGACCACTTCCTGCTGGCGCAGTGGCACAACAAGCTGGGGGAGGAGTTCCAGGGCTTCGGCCTGCATCCGGATCTAGCGGCCATCCCCGGCGGCGAGTTCCAGCAGTGGCACATCGTCGCGGCGCAGGGGCACCCCTTCCTGGCCCACGTCATCAACCGCGCCCTGTTCAACCTCCGCACCTATGACGCCGACTTTCACGGCACCGGTGCGCTGGGTGTGCTCCGCGCCACCGGGCCGATCTGCTACACGCTGGCCATCGCGCCGCACTTGCGCAGGTCACCGTTCCGCATCGTCGATTCACGGGCGATCGGGTTCAGGTACTCCATCTATCCCGGGCCCGCGGACGCGCATCGCAAGGTGCTGGGGGACTACACGGTGCTGACGGATCCGATCGTGGTGTAGGTGGCCTTGGGGTGCCACTACACGCACAGATGGCAGCATGCGCGTCCTCCCTGCAGGGCCAAGCCTTGCCGCTGCGTCACGGCCCATCATCCGTCGACAGCGCATCCGCCGTGCGCCAGGGCTCGCGCAGCACGCCATCCACACCGGGCTGCGCCTCGATCAGCAGCCTGCGCCGCGTGGGCCACACATTGCCGAAGATCGACGCATAGGCAGTGTCCGCGGCATCGCGCCCGGCGTTGATCCGCACGAAGCCCATGGGGATGGCGGTGCCGGAGGGATCGAACAGGTACCAGCGTCCGCCGAGATAGGCCTCCACGTAGGCATGGAAGTCCGGCGGGCCGAGGATGGGGTCGGCGCCGTAGTCCAGGCCAGTGGTGAACCGCGCGAGGATGTTCACGGCGCGGCACATGGCGATCATCAGGTGCGCGAAGTCACGGCAGACACCCCGCCGATGCACCAGCGTCTCGGCCGCGCCGGTCGTGCCGGTGGAGCTGCCGGATTCGAAGCGCACGTGCTGGCGCACCCAGTCGCAGATGGCCTGCACGCGCCCGTAGCCTTGCCACAGGTGGCCGAACTGCGCCATGGCATAGGTGTTCAGCCGGTCCGACTCGCAATAGCGGCTGGGGTAGAGGTAGGGCAGCACTTCCGCCGGCAGCTGGGGAACCCACACTTCCGGAATGTCGTTGGGCGGGTTGCACGTGGTGGCACACGTCCACCAGCGCCGCATACTGCAGCACCAGTTCACCGGGCTGCGCGCGCACGCGCAGATGCCGGCTCGCGCTGCGCGGGTCCACATCCTCCCGGCGGTCCAGCGGCTGGCTGAGCGAGAGCGTTTCCCAGATCACCCTCTGCCGCGGCGTGCGTGCAGCCTGCACGTTGAAGATGAAGTCACAGCCGGGGCCCCGCACGTCGTACGCCAGCTCCACTTCGTAGCGCAGACGCATCGGCGGCATCGCCGCACCGCGTGTGGAAGGGGCGGTGCCGAACTGCATGGCTTGACTCATGGCTTCCCTTCTACCACGATGACCGCCGGTCCACGCCTGCGCCGCGGCTGCTAGAGTGGACGCCAATCAAGAAGGAACCGACCATGGCCAACCGCGACCAGCGCAGCAACAAGATGGTGAAGAAACCCAAGAAGGACACTTCAGCGCCGAAGGAGAGCACGTCAGACCGCCCAATGCCGCCCACCACCACGGTGCTGCCCAAGGGCAAGCTGAAGAACAAGCAGTAGGGCGCGGGCGTCGCCCCTCACACGGCCGTGCGCGCACCCTCGCCGGCTGTTGCATCGTCTCCGCCCGGCACCGGCGGATGCGTCACGATGCTCTTGAGCTCGGGCCGCAGCTGAAGCAGCGCGCCCTCGTCTGGCCTGGGTCGCGCCGTGGCCGGGTGCGCGGCCAGAATGCTCTCCAGCGCTGCACCCATCGCCAGCAGCCGGCCATCCTGGTGCAGGGGCGCCACCAGCTGCAGGCCGAAGGGCATGCCCGCCTCATCCCGCCCGCACGGCAGGGCCAGCGCCGGATTCGTGGCCAGCGTGACCACGTAGGTGAGGCTCAGCCACTCGTAGTAGTTGCGCTGGACTCTGCCGTCGATCGCCTCGGCGTGCATCTGCGTCCACGGAAACGGCGACACCGGCGACACCGGCGCGAGGATCAGGTCCCATTGCTCGAAGCTGCGCTGGAACTGTCGCAGGATGCGTGTCTGCGCCAGGTGTGCCCACGCGCGGTCCGCCAGGGTGATGCCGGACGCGATCTCGAGGTTGGCGCGCACGTTGGGGCCCAACGTCTCGGGCGCCGTGCGTGCGACGTCCGCGAAGGCGGCCAAGAAGCTCTCGGCCCGCAGGATGTCGAAGCAGCGGTGTGCCTCGTCATCCAGTTGCCAATCCAGCGGTTCACACACGGCCACGTGCGGTCTAAGGCCCGCGACGCGCCGGCGGAACACGCGGCGGATCATCGGGTCCACCGCGCAGCAGCCGAAGTCTTCCGTCCAGGCGATGCGCAGTCGCGAAGGGTCGATCTCGGGCACGGGCCACACGGCCTCGTGCCGCACGCCAGCGCTGAGCGGGTCCATGGCGTGCGGGCCCAGGCTGGCCTGCAGCAGCAGCGCGGTGTCCGCCACGTCACGCCCCATCGGGCCCAGCACCGAGATGGCCGACCAGCCCAGCGGTCGCGCATCGTTGGCCACGAGCCCGGGCGATGTGCGCTGGCCCACGACGCCGCACAACGCGGCGGGAATGCGCAGTGAGCCGCCCGTGTCCGACCCTGTGCACAAGGGCAGCATGTCGGTGGCCAATGCCGCGGCGGAGCCACCGGAGGAACCGCCCGCATTGAGCGTCGGATCGAACGGGTTGCCGGTTGCGCCCCACACCGGGTTGCGCGTGTTGGCGCCCGCGCCCATGTCGGGCGTGTTGGTCTTGGCGGTGACGATGGCGCCGGCCGCGCGCAACTTCGCCACGAGCGACATGTCGGCCGCGGGCACATGGCCGCGCAAGCGCACATTGCCGCTGGTGGTGAGCAGGCCCGCCGTGGCTTGCAGGTCCTTCACGCCCAGCGGCAGACCATGCAGCAGTGGCAATGCGTCGCCCCGGCGCACCGCTGCCTCGGCCACGCGCGCCGTCGCGAGGGCGCGCTCGAAGTCCGTCGCGCAGATCGCATTGACGGCCGGGTTCAGCCGCTCGATGCGGGCGATGCAGGCCTGCATCACCTCCACCGGCGACACCTCCCCGCGCGCGATGAGGCTGCGCAGGGCGACCGCGCTCTGTGCGGCCAGGCTCATTCCGTCGCCAGGCCCAGCTTCTCGATCAGCGGCTTCCACACCGCGATGTCACGCTCGGCAAAGGCCGTCACATCGGCGGGCCGGCTGGACACCAGCGTCACGTTCATCGCCTGCATGCGGCTGACATAGGCGCTGTCGGCGCGGCACTTCTCGGTGGCGGCGTTCAGGCGCTGCACCACCTCGGGCGGCGTGCCCTTGCGCGCGACGACGGCGATCCAGGCCGGGCGCGCCAGCACCTGCGGGCCACCCGCTTCCGCGATGGTGGGCACCTCCGGCATCAGCGGCGACCGCTCGGCTGCGAACACCGCCAGCGGCACCAGCTTGCCGGCCTTCACCTGCGCGGCGGCGGTGCCGATGACCAGCGTCATCACCTGGATCTGCTGGCCCATCAGCGCCGTCAGGCCCGCGGCCTCGCCCACGAACGGCACGTGCGTGGCGGGCCAGCGCATCGCATCCGTCAAGGCCGTGGTCAGCAGATGCGCCGGGCTGCCCTTGCCGGGCGAGCCGAAGTTCAGGCCGCCGGCCTGCGCCTTGGCCACCTTCTCCAGATCCGCCAGCTTCTGGATGCCGCTGCCGGCCGGCGCCACCAGCACCAGGGGTGACAGGCCGATGACCGAGATGCCGTCGAAATCCTTCAGCGGGTCATACGGCATCTGCTTGTGCACGAAGGGGGTGATGGTCATCTGCGACATGCCGATGGTCATGACGTTCGCGCCATCGGCCGGCTGGCCCTTGAGGTAGTTGATGGCCAGGATGCCATTGGCACCCGCCTTGTTCTGCACCACCATCGGCTGGTTGATCTGGCGCGCGGTGCATTCGGCCCAGGCGCGGGTCATGGCGTCCGACCCGCTGCCGGGCGGCTGCTGCGCGATCACCTGCAGCGGGGTCTGGGCCTGCGCGAGCAGGGCGGCGCCGCCCAGCAGGGCCGCCGCGAGGAACGGCTGGGTCATGAAGAAGTCTCCGGGTCGTTGAAGGACTGCAGGTAGCGCGACAGCTCCTGCAATTGCGGGGGGATGGCCGAGGGCTCGGCAAAGGGGGCCAGCAGGCCGATGCCGCGCAGCGTGGACAGCACGAACTGCATGCGGGCGGCTGCATGCGGGCCGCGGCACATCTCCGGAAAGCTGAGCGCCATGTGGTGATGGAGGTGGGCCGCCAGCTCGGCACGCTGCTCGATGATGTGGGCCACCATCTCCGCGTCGTCTCGCGCCGCGAGGTAGGCCGACCAGGCGACGGCGAAGCGCGGCTGCCCGTACAGGCGCGCCCAGGCCTCGCGCACGAAGTGATCGGCCCGGCGCTGCAGCGGCCAATCGGGCGACGGCCAGAAGTCGCTGTCGCTGCCGAGTTGGCCAATCAGATGCGTGAGCACCTGCAGCATCAGCAGCGCCTTGGAGCCGAAGTGATGCTGCACCGCCCCGGCCGTGACGCCAGCGGCGCGCGCGAGCTCGTGGATGGAGAACTGGCCGTGCCCCTTGGCCTGCATCAGCGACACGGCGGTGTCCAGCAGGTGCTGGCGTGTCTGCTCGCTGCGGATCTGGTGCTGATTGGGGGGCATGGCGGGGTGCGTCATCAATTACATTATGGTCGTATTGTAATTTGGTGCCTCATGGATTCCCCGGATGCCGCGGCCGGGCTATGCTGTGCGCCATGCACTGGAACCGTCGCAACGCGCTGCATCGCCTGCTGCTGGGCGCCATGAGCGTGGCGCCCGGGATGAGCATGGGCGCGCCGCCTGCTGCGGCCGCCGACCCCGCCTTGCCGCGCGCCCTGCCCGTGCCTGGCGGCATCGCCCGCATCCCGCTGGGGGCGCATGCGCAAAGGCCCCTTGCGCATGCGGGAGAGGTGCCCTTGCTGGTGATCGGCTCGCCCGCCGACTGGACCGCCCTGGTGGGCATTCCGCTTGCGGCCAAGGCGGGCCGGGCAGCGCTCCGCGTGAAGACCGATGGACCCGAGCGCGAAGTGCCGTACACCATCGCCGCCAAGGCCTATGCCCAGCAGAAGCTCCAGGTCGCGCCGCGCACGGTGGACCTCTCCGCGCAGGATCTGGCCCGCCATGAGCGCGAGCGTGTGCACCAGCAGCAGGTGATGGCGGTGTTCTCCTCTCCCATGCCGAATGCCGAAGCGCTGGGCATGCAGGCCCCGGTGGCCGGCCCGCGATCCAGCTCGTTCGGCCTGCGCCGCGTGTTCAACGGCCAGCCGAGGCAGCCGCACAGCGGCATGGACATCGCCGCGCCCACGGGCACGCCGATCACCGCGCCCCTGCCCGGCCGCGTGCTGGACACTGGCGACTACTTCTTCAACGGCGGCACCGTCTGGCTGGACCACGGCGGCGGCCTGCTCACCCTGTACTGCCACCTGAGCGCCATCGACGTGAAATCAGGCGACACCCTGCGCACCGGCGACCGCCTGGGCGCCGTCGGCGCCACCGGCCGCGTAACCGGCCCGCACCTGCACTGGGGCGTGCTGCTGAATCGCACGATGGTGGATCCGGCGCTGTTCCTGCCTGCTTGAGCACGCTGCAGCTGTCTCACGCCAGGCTCACTCTCACCCGTCACACTGCAAGCCATGCCCCGCCCCATCCTCCCCGAAACCGCTCTCCACCCCGCCATCCGTGACCGCGTCGCCGGCTACCAGCAGGCCATCCTGAAGGAGGTGATGGACGCCGTCGCCACGCATGACGTGGTGGTCGTCGGCATGGCGATGAACCCCTTCCCCAAGGCGGCCTGCAAGGCGCTGGACGAGATCGGGCAGGGCTATCACCTGCTTTCCTACGGCAGCTACTTCAGCGACTGGCGGCGCCGCCTGGCCCTGAAGATGTGGACCGGCTGGCCGACGCTGCCGCTGGTCTTCGTCCGCGGCACGCTGGTGGGCGGCGCGCAGGATCTGAAGGCGCTGATCGCCAGCGGGGAGCTGAAGGCGATGCTGGCGGCGCCGCGCGCCCCGCACTAGCCGGGGCTACGGGCGACACCTTCCGCTAGATGCGGTTGCCGGCCGACTTGCCACCGCCACCTTCGAGCGCGCGCAGCAGGTCCTGGTCACCCGAGCGGCGCACGTGCTCCAGGACGGATACGCCGTCCAGGCGCAGGCGCCCGTAGTCGACACCGGCCTTGCGCAGCAGCCGGATGGCATCGAACTGGCGCGCCATCACGGGGATCAGGGCGACGGGCACGGGCTGCTGGCCGACGAGGGCATCGGTCCTCGCCCCCGCCTTCAGCAGGCGCTCCGTCGCGGCGATCTCGCCGCTGGCCAGGGCATAGGCCAGCGCGTTCATCTGCTGGCCATCGGTCCTGTCGATCTTCTCCCCGGCATTGGCGACGAGCTTGCGCACCACGGCCACACCGCGGTCCGAGATGGCGAGATCGGCCATCAACCGGGGGGACACCGGCGCCAGTGCGCGCGCCTTCAGCAGCAACTCCGTGCCCGGTGCGGCTTCTGCCTGGCTCCACGCGATGTAGGTCACCAGGGCGCCCACCGCGCGCCGATACTCGGGATCGCACTGGGCGGCGGCGTCCAGCTGGCGTTGCGCCTCCGCCGTGTCGCCGCGCCAGAGCGCGAGGAAGCGGGCGTAGTCGGCCGGGTGGCACCAGAACTGCGGGTAGTCGGCGATGTGCTGCCGGTGCAGCGCCTCTGCCGCGTCGGCCTCGCTGCGGCGCTCCAGCAGGCGGATGGCGCGGTCGTAGGCGGACTCCCGCGCCTGATCCATCCGGTCGCCGGTGGGCTTGACGGCCAGCGCCTGGCGGTACTTCTCCAGCGCTTCGTCCGCGCGCCCCTGCCGCTCACGCAGCTCACCCCAGTTCACCCACAGCCAGAGGTTGGCCACCGGCGGCTGGATGGCCGCGAGCTCGGTGAAGAGGGCCTCGGCCTCGGCCTCCCGGTTCTGCCAGCCCCGCACGTACGCCAGCACCACGCGCGCATCCACGCTGTCGGAGCGCAGCTGCAAGGCGCTGCGCAGCAGGGACTCGGCGTCGCGCAGGCCCTCCTGCGTCCAGTTCTGCTTCATCGTCACGCGTGAGAGTTCCACGTACGCCGACTCCACCTGCGGCGTGCCGTTCACCACGGCCAGCAGCACGCGCCGCGCGAGCTTCAGCGAGGCCTCGTCGCCCTTGTCCACGTAGGCGCCCGCCAGGTTCACGGCGGCCTCGGGCGTCTTGCCGTTGAGGATGGCGTAGGCCTGGGCCGCTTCGGCAGTAGGCCACAGCACATCCCGATCGACGGAGGCACTGGCCACTTCGGCCTGGGTCGACAAATCGCGAAGCGCCACCGTCACGCGGCGCGAGACCAGCCCGGTCTCCTTCGTGAAGGGCAGCACCCACTCGTGCTGGTGGGCACCACGCTGCGCCGCCGCGCCCCCCGGGAGGGTGATCTGCCGCGATACCTCGCTCCCGTCGACGCGGTCCGCCCAGTGGCTGATCTCCACGCTCACCGCCTCCGGCGCGCCGGTGTAGAAGTACTCGAAGCGCAGCGTCCACTGGCCATCGGGCCGCGGGACCACGTCGACCCCCTTCACCTCGTTCTTGCCGGGCAACGGCGGCTCCGGCGCCACGCCGTACTGCCACCTGTAGACGTAAGGCGCGATCCACGGGCTCGCGAGGTACCCGGCCAGCACAAGCAGCAGGATGCCGCCCAGGATGTTGATTCTCATGGATCCCACTCCGATCCTCCCTTCGCCCGATGCTAGCGCGCGTGCTTGCCCGGCCCCCACCCCCGCGCGCCCGCAGCCTTCTGCGCCACCTGCGTCGGCACCGGCTCCAGCGGCGTGGCCATGCTGTCGTTCCAGCGGTTGAGGAAACCGAACATGGCCACCACGCCGAGGATCTCGACGATCTCGCCTTCGCTCCAGTGGGCACGCAACTGGTCGAACAAGTCGTCGGTCACCGCATTGGGCTGGGCGGCTGCCGCCAGCGCGAAGTCGAGCGCCACCCGCTCACGCGCCGTGTAGTGCGGGCTGCTCGCGTAGGCCCACACGTCGGCGAGCTTCTCTTCGCTGACACCGAAGTTGTGCGCGCCCAGCAGCGTGTGCGCCTGGCAGTACAGGCAGCCGGCGGCCTTGCTGGCCACATGGCCGATGAGGCGGCGAAAGCCCAGGTCCACCTCGCCCGCCGGGTCCATCACCGCACCATTGAGCTGCGCGAAGGCCTGCACCAGCTTCGGCTTGCGCTGCATGGTCAGCACGCTGTTGGGCGTGAAGCCCAGCGTGCCCAGGAAGAAGTCGAAGTGCGGCTTCAGTTCGGGCGTGGTCTCGGGCGGCAGGGGGGCCAGGCGGGGCATGGTGACAGTCGATCAGCGATGGATGCCGCGCATTCTGATGCAAGAGCAGCTGCCGGGCCGCGGCGCTTGCCGACGCGGGACGCCATCCCCATCACGGCCTTGACGGACCCGGGTCGGCCAACCCCTCTCCACCCGGACAGCCCCCCTACCCGGACAGCATCCCCCCGCCCGCCCCGGGGCTAGACTGCGCCCCGTGAGCGCCCTGCGATCAGCTGATCATCCCCAGCGCCACCCCCATGGCCACGGCCTGCATGCGGGTGGAGACGCCGAACTTCTTCAGCACGTTCTTCACGTGGAAAGCGGCGGTGGTCTCGGAGATGTTCAGGAGCTGGCCGATGTCCCAGTTGCTCTTGCCGATGGCGACCAGCTTGAAGCACTCGCCCTCCTGCGGGCTCAGGCGCGGGCGCTTGCTCTCCAGGATGCCGGGCACGATGAGGCGCTGCGAGGCCATGTGCACGCAGGCGGCCAGCACCTCGCCGGCCTGGATGGCGCGCTGCTGCTCGGCCTCGTTGGCGAAGGGCTGGTCGCGCGCCAGGCTCAGCATGCCCACGACGCGCGGGCTCTCGTGCACCGGCAGGCTCACGCCATAGCCCAGCCCGTGGTGGCGCGATTCCTCCATGATCTCGTAGCTGGAGGGCACGTAGATCTTCTCGGACCACACCAGCGGGTCGCTGCGCGTCTGGCAGTGCGTGACGGTGGGGTCGCGCGCGATGAAGGCGCGCTGGTGATAGAGCTGCTGGTAGGGCATGGGGTAGCCGCTGGTGATGTGCTGCACCACGCCCACCTGCGGCAGCCGCATCTCGATGCCGTAGAGCACCTGCTCGCAACCGATCGTGGCCATGGCACCGCGCATGGCTTCCAGTAGCCCCGCTTCGTCCTGCGCGTGCAGCACCGACCACATCACGCCCAGTGCATCCTGCCCCATCCTGCGCCTCCTTCGGAGATCTCCTTGATGACCTACTCTCCCCGCCAGGCCTTCACCCAGCTGCACAGCGGCGACTACCGCCTGCGCATGACCCTGGCCCAGCTCGACCGGCTGGCGCTCACGCACCTGTGCACGGTGATGGATCCCTCCGTGCTGGAAGACGCGCACGCGCTGCAGCCTCGGTGCGCCGGCTGGACGGAGTGGACGGCCGACCATCAGGGCCGGGCCGTCTCGCTCGCGTGGGACTGGGTGGAACTCGCCGATGGCGCCATCCAGGCCCTGCCGCGCGTGCCGCCGCGCACCAATCTGCAAGTGGTGGATGGTAAGGGTTACGACCTCACAGGCAAGGCCCATGAGCAGGCCCTGATGGCGCGCCTGGCGGCCCTGCGCTGGTCGTCTGCCGTGCGCACGGGCGTGATGCACGCCGGCTTGCCTGTATAGATCCGCAGCCTCTCTACCTGGAGAGGTGCCTGCGCGGCCGTGCGCCGGTTCAATGGACCTGCACAGAGGGGCGCAGGTCATGAGTCACACCATCCAGACGCATTCGCTCAGGGACATGGCGGCACAGGACCGCCTGGGCATGTTCAGGCTTCGAGCCGAGGTCTTCTCACAACGTCTGGGATGGGATGTGCAGCTCACGGACGACGGCCTGGAGATCGATCCGTTCGATCAGGTCGATACGGCCCGTTACATCATTGCCCGCGATCCTCTGGGCCGCGTGGACGCCTGCTGGCGCCTGCTGCCGACACTGGGGCCGAACATGTTGCGAGATGTGTTCCCGGAGCTCCTGCATGGGCAGCCGGCGCCGGCGGCGGCCGACGTGTGGGAGCTGAGCCGCTTCGCCGTGGCGGCCGAACGCGTGGGCGCGAGCGACAGCGCCGGCACGCACCAGATCGGCTTCGGCGAGCTGTCGGTGGCGCTGATGGCGCAGTCCACCCGCTTCGCGCAGGCGCACGGCATCGCGCGCTACGTGACGGTGACCACCGCCGCCATCGAGCGCATGCTGCGCAAGCAGGGCGTGAACGTGCATCGCCTGGGTCCGCCGCTGCGCATCGGCCAGGTGCTCACGGTGGCCTGCTTCATCGAGATCGACGACATCACCTTGCGCGCGCTGGGGCGCTGAAGCCATGCGCACCGGCCTGCTCATCTCGCTGGCCAGCGGTCAGCAGCCGGCCACCGGCCCGCCACCCGGCGTGGTGCCGGCCTGGCATGCGGCGGCGGTCCCACGGGCGGGCGGCCGCCTGGCGGCGCACCGGGTCGCGAGCGGCGCGCCCGGCCTGCCGCTCTACCAGCCTCGCGCCAGCGTGGCCTGTGTTGACGCCGATGCGGCCTTCATGGGCGCGCTGTGCGCGCAGCTCCTGTGCGCCCTGCCGGGCGTACGCGTGCGTCACTTCATGAGCGCGGCCGATGGCCTGGCGGCCTTGCGGCCCGAGGTCACCCGCTGGGAGGCCGCGCTGCGCGCGCAGCAGGGGATCATCGCGGCCTGGCACTGCGGCCAGCCGCTGCTGGAGCCGCTGCTGAACGACATGGCCTTCGGCTGGCCCCGGCATGTGTCGACCGCCGTGCTCGTGCTGGATCAGGACCTGCCGGAACTGACCGGCCTGGAGATGCTGGCCGACCTCTCGGGCTGGCCCGGCTGGCGCGTGCTCACCGCCGCCAGCGACAACCCGCGGCTGGCACTGGCCGGCTTCAACGCCGACCTGATCACGCGCTTCGCGCGCAAGCGCAGCGGCGACGCCGTGCACACACTCGCGCGCCTGGTGGAGGTGCTGCTGGCCACGCCGCAGCCTCGCCAGCAGCAGCTCTGGCAGGCCACGCTCACGCCGGCGCAGGCCGCGCTGCTGGCGCGCGAGGACATCGCGCAGGAGATCGGTGGCTACCTGCGGGATCGCTTCGTCGAATGGGTGGTGGTGGGCGACCCGTTCGGCGTGCTCGCGTTCGACCTCATGGGCGGCCCCTACTGGCTGCAACTGGAGCCACGCGGCGACCTGCCCGCGCTGGCGGCCCTGTGGCGCCACGTGGATGACGGCACCGTGGACCCGTCGGTCGTGGAGCGCGGCGAACAACTGCCCAACCTGTCCATGCGCCGCGCCCTGGGCCTGCCCGGCTGCGATCTGGTGCCCGCCTGCGCCGTGGGCGCCGACGGCGCCTTGCGCGCAGCGCTCACCCGGCTGCAGCTCCATGCGGCACCGGTCCCCCGCGGTCGCTTCCGCCGCGCCGCCGCCAACGGTGACTGGTAGGCACGCCAGCCGCCACCGCAGCGCGGGGGCTGCATCGCCTTACCTGTGCCGCCGGCAGGGACTCCCCGGGCTGCCGCTTCGCCCTTCATGCATGGGCACCAACATATCGGGGTGACCCGCGTGCTTGCACCCGCCAGAATCCCCCGCCCCGACGACGTGGACCGCGTCGTCATGGCGAGCCGGGCCACGTCGATCGATTCGGTCTACGGCCAGATGGAGCGCATCCGGGCGGCGGCCCTGCGCCAGAACGTGCCGGCCGGCGTGCACGGCGTGCTGGTCTACCTCAGCGGCTGGTACCTGCTGTGGGTCGAGGGGCCTTCCGCGGGTGTGCGCGAGGCCCTGCGCCGCGTGGCGCGCGACCCCCGCCATTACTCGCCGCGCGTGCTGCACTTCAGCCAGGGCCCACGCCTGCTGCCCACCCCCTGGAGCATGATGATGCTGCCCTCCAGCGACACGGCCGATGCGGTGGGCCAGCGCGTGGATGCCTTGCGTACCCTGCTGCTGAGCGGGCGCCAGTTCTCACCCACCTCGGTACTGCGCCGCGTGGCCGCGCCTTTCGGCCTGCCGCTGGGCGCGGGCGTGACCGACCCCGAATCGTTTCATCGCGTGGGCATCTGCGCGGCGGAGTCCGCACCGGCATTCGGCCTGGTGCGGTGGATCGCGGGCCAGCAGGGCCAGCCTACGCGGCACCGGCGCGTGGCCGGCGAAGAGGGGCTGGATGCCGGCATGGACCAGGTCGACATCCTGGTGGACAACCTGCCCTGCCGGCTGAATGCCCTGCCCTGGCAGAGCCTGGTGCACGGCCTGTTGCGCGTCTACCTGCCGGAATGGCAGCACATGCTGATGCTCTTCGGCGGCTCGGTCCGCGGTGACGAGACGCTGATGCAGCGCATGGTCAAGGCAGCCGCCGAGCTGCCCGAGCCCACCTCGCTGCTGGCCTCGGCGCCGGACGAGGAGACCCACGCCCGCATGGCCGCGATCGCGGCGCCCGCTGGTCTGCCCTACGAGCCCATCGCCGTGGCGTCGTCACAGGACCATGCGGTCCTCTGGCGCGCCCTGGCCGCGCACATCCGGCGTCTGGGGCCGCCCGCGGGCTCCGAGTGGGCGGTACCCGAAGGCGCGCTGCTGGAACTGGCGGCCTGAGCGTCAGCCCGGCTGCAGCATGCCCCCGCTCACCATCCACGGCGTGCCGTAGCGATCGGTGGCCATGCCGAAGGCCTGGGCCCAGAAGGTGGGCCCCATGGGCATCATCACCTGGCCGCCCTCGGCCAGCTGCGCGAAGACCTTGCGCGCGTCGTCCGGCGAGTCGTAGAAGGCCGAGAGCGCGAAGCCCTGCATCGGCTGGTGCTGGACGGCCGGCGAATCCGAAGCCATCAGCGTGCGGCCATCCACCAGCAGGCTCGCATGCATGATGCGGTCGGCGGAGCCGGGCGGGCAATGGTCGGGATCCGGCGACTCGCTGTACTTCATCATGGCCGTCATCTCGCCGCCGAGCACGCGCTGGTAGAAGCGCATGGCGTCGGCGCAGGTGCCGTCGAAGAAGATGTAGCTATCGAGCATGGGCATGGCGTTCTCCTTTCAGATGCCAGGACGACGCTCGACCGTCGCACGGATCGACGGTGTCCGACCCCGGACAAACCCGGAGCGCCCGGCCCTACTTCACGCGGCAGCGATTGGCGCGGCCCTGGTTCACCCAGGTGCCTTCGCCGCCGAAGGCACGGAACTCATAGGGCGCGGCGCCATAGCGGCCGCCCCCCTGCCCCTGCAGGCGCAGCGTCATGCCGCTGTTGAGCGTGGCGTACGCATCGGGCTGGCCCTCGGTGAGGGCGACCGAGGTCAGGTCCTCGCAGGTGTAGGTGGCGGAGCGGGCCAGCGGATGCGGCTGCGGCGCATTGCCGGGGCTGGCCACCACGGGCGCGACCGGCCCGTTGGCGTGCGGGCCGGTGGAGACGCAGCCCCCCAGCATCACGCTGGCAAGGGCGGCGGCGGCAAGGGTGGGGTGGCGCATGGCGATCCTTTCACTCGATGATGCCCATTGTGGCGCAGCGCCACGCGGGTGCAACGGGCGGCCGCCGCGGCTTGCGATACTCGGCCCATGCAATGGCAGGAACTGCTTTTCACCCAGGGCTTCGGCACGCGGCGCATCTGCGCCGGTCTCATCCAGCAGGGCCTGGTGCGTGCCGGCGGCCAGACGCTCACCGACGCCACGGCCGATGTCGAGCCGACCGAAGGCATGGCCTACCAGGTGGCCGGCGTCGACTGGGCCTATCACGCACCGGCCTACCTCATGCTGCACAAGCCGGCCGGCTACGAATGCTCGCAGCGCCCCGGCGCCTGGCCCTCGATCTACACGCTGCTGCCCGGGCCGCTGCGGCAGCGGCCGGGCCGCAACGCCACGCCGGGGGTGCAGGCCATCGGCCGGCTCGACCAGGACACGACCGGCCTGCTGCTGCTGAGCGACGACGGCGCCTTCATCCACCGCATGAGCTCGCCGAAGAAGCTGGTGCCCAAGCTGTACCAGGTGACCACGGCCGACCCGGTGACGCCGCAGCAGGTGCAGCGCCTGCTGGCAGGCGTGGTGCTGGACGATTCGCCGCGGCCGGTGCGCGCGGCAGCGTGCGAAGCCACCGGCACGCACACGCTCGACCTGACGCTGACCGAGGGCAAGTACCACCAGGTCAAGCGCATGCTGGCGGCGGTGGGCAACCGCGTGACGGCCCTGCACCGCGCGCGCATCGGCGCGCTCGCGCTGCCGGCCGATCTCGCGCCGGGGCAGTGGCGCTGGCTGACGGCCGAAGACCTGCAGGCGTTGAGCGCCGCCGCGCCAGCGCAGGAGCCCCTGCGGGCGTGAAGCGGGTCGCCGCCTCAACCCCGGCGGCGTGCCCTCAGCGGCACTTCATTTCCCGATACTTCTTCTTCGCCTCGGTCAGGCTGCGCTCGTCCTCGGGCTTGACGTTGGGGCCTTGCGCCTTGACGCCGTCTTCCAGCTGCGGAATCGTCACCTCCAGGCCTTCGCATTCCTTGCGCGCTTCGGGCGTCAACTGCGCGCGGCGGGCCGCCTTGGCGCGGTCCTGCGGGGGCTTGACGTGGCGCGCGGAGGAGGCCGCCTTGCGCGGCTTGGGCGTGACCTGCCGGCCGCCCTCGCAAGGCGTGTGGGTGTAGACCGGCTTGCCGTTCTGCATGCAGCGGAACGCGGGGCGCTCCTGCGCGGCGGCGGGGGCGGTGGCCAGCAGCAGCGCGACGGCCAGCGACAGGGCGGTGGGAAGGCAATGTCTCATCTTGGGTTCCTCGCCGGGCCGCGACGCCCGCCGTGTGGGCAATGTAGCCGCAGCCGCCACGCATGCAAAGCTTGATCTGGCACAAGGTCACGCCGGCGTGGCGGGCCGCACAATGCGCCGCCGAGTTCTCACCCCCCGCTCCCGCCCATGATCGCCTTCCTGCGAGGCTGCCTCGCCATGCTGGCGCTGGCCGCCAACACCGTGCTGTGGTGCACGCCGTTGCTCACCTTGTCGCTCGTCAAGCTCCTGCTGCCCCTGGCCGCGGTCCGCCGCCACCTCGACCCGCTGCTCAACCGCATCGCCAAGAACTGGATCGCCTGCAACAACGCCCTGTGGGCCGCGGTGAACCCCGGCATGACCTGGGACGTGCAGGGCGCGGAGTCGCTGCAGCCCGGCGGCTGGTACCTGGTGAACGCCAACCACCAGAGCTGGGTGGACATCTTCGTGTTGCAGAAGGTGCTGAACCGCCGCATCCCGCTGCTGAAGTTCTTCCTCAAGCGCGAGCTGATCTTCGTGCCGGTGATCGGCCTCGCCTGGTGGGCACTCGACTTCCCGTTCATGCGCCGGCATGGCAAGGCCGCGCTGCGCCGCAACCCGGCCCTGCGCCAGCAGGACCAGCAGGCCACGCGCCGCGCCTGCGAGCGCTTCGCCCTGGTGCCGACGAGCGTGACCAACTTCGCCGAGGGCACCCGCTTCACACCCGCCAAGCATCAGGCGCAGGGCTCGCCCTACCGGCACCTGCTCAAGCCCAAGGCGGGCGCGATGGCGCTGGCGCTGGGCGCGCTGGGCGAGAAGTTCCGCGCGCTGGTGGACGTGACCATCGTCTACCCGGACGGCGCGCCGCGCTTCTGGGACCTGCTGTGCGGGCGCGTGCGGCGCGTGGTGGTGCGCGTGCGCGTGCTGGAGGTGCCGGCCGGGTTCGCCGCCGGTGACTTCACCGCCGACGGCGAGTACCGCCGCGCCTTCCACCGCTGGCTGGACGAGCTGTGGCGCGAGAAGGACGCGCAGATCGACGGCCTGCTGCACGGGACCTGACGGCCTGCGCCCGCCATGGGCGCGGCTTTGGCATGATGGGGCATGGACCCCCTGTCGCTCAGCGCCACCGAGGCGTCGCGCCGCATCCACGCCCGCGAACTCTCCTGCCGGGAGTTCATGCAGGCCGCGCTGGACCGCATCGCGGCGCTGAACCCCACGTTCAACGCCATCGTCAACCCGGCCGGGCCGACCAACCTGCTCGCCCAGGCCGATGCCCGTGACGCCGAGCTGGCCGCCGGCCGCAGCCGCGGCTGGCTGCACGGCCTGCCCATCGCCATCAAGGACGCCGCGGACGCGCAGGGCTTCCCCACCACGCGCGGCTGCGTGCTGCTGCGTGACCACCGGCCCGGCCGCGACAGCGTGATGGTGGAGCGGCTGCGCGCGGCCGGCTGCATCGTGATCGGCAAGACGAACATCCCGGAGTTCGGGCTCGGCTCGCACACCTTCAACAGCCTGTTCGGCCCCACCCGCAATGCCTGGGATCCCGCGGTCAGCGCCGGCGGCAGCAGCGGCGGCGCGGCGGTGGTGCTGGCGCGCCGCATGCTGCCGCTGGCCGACGGCTCCGACTTCATGGGCTCGCTGCGCAACCCGGCCGGCTGGAACCATGTGTTCGGCCTGCGCCCGAGCCAGGGCCGCGTGCCCACCGGCCCCGGGCCCGACGTGTGGGTGGACCAGCTGTCGACGGAGGGGCCGATGGCGCGCACCGCCGGCGACCTGGGCCGGCTGCTGGCCACGCAGAGCGGGCACGACCCGCGGCTGCCCCTGTCGCTGCAGTCGGACCTGGGCTACGCGCCGCCCGAAGCCGGCGACACGCGCGCGCTGCAGGGCCTGCGCGTGGGCTGGCTGGGCGACCTGCAAGGCCACCTGGCCATGGAAGATGGCGTGCTGGCCGCCTGTGGCGAAGCGCTCGCGGCCCTCGCCGCCGGTGGCGCGCGCGTGGACGAAGCCCGGCTGGGCACCGACCCGCACGCCCTGTGGGACTGCTGGCTCACCTGGCGGCGCGCCCTCACCGGCCCGCGCGTCGCGCCCCTGCTGCACCTGCCCGGCGCGCGGGAGCTGATCAAGCCCGAGGCGCTGTGGGAACACGACCAGTCGCAGGGCCTGGGCTGGACGGACTTCATGCGCGCCAGCCAGGCCCGCACCCGCTACTACCACCACATGCTCGACCTGTTCGGCCACTGGGACGTGCTGGCGCTGCCGTCGGCGCAGGTGTGGCCGTTCCCGGTGCAGGAACGGTGGCCGCGCACGATCGCCGGCCGCACCATGGACACGTACCACCGCTGGATGGAGGTGACGATCTACGCCACGCTGGCCGGCCTGCCGGCGATCAGCATGCCGGCCGGCTTCCACCCGGTGCGCGGCTGGCCGATGGGCCTGCAGCTCATCGCCGCGCCCGGGGCCGACGCCCTGCTGCTGCGCGTGGCCGCCGCCTACGAGGCCACCCGGCCGGACTTCATGGCGCGCGCGCCGGCCTGAGGCGGCCTCAGCGCTTCGGCTGCGAGCCGGCTGCAGCTGCGGCCGCCGCGGCAGCCTGCGCGGCTGCCTGGTTGGCCGCCTGCGCCGAACCGAACCCGCGGCAGCGCAGGTCACGCAGGCGCAGGCGGGCCTGCACCAGGGGCCGCTCGTCGTCCGCCGTGGCCTGGGCACCCTTGGCGCGCAAGGCGGCCTCCTCGCGCACGATCAGGGCCTCCAGCTCCTCGCATTCCTGGCGGCGCTCAGGGTCGAGCTGCGCGCGGTTGGCGGCGCGGGCGCGGTCCTGCGGGGTGGGCTCGGTGCGCTCCGTGCGGGTGCGCTGCGGCGGCTCGTTGATGACCTTGGCGCCCGGGCAGGGCGTGCTGCTGTACGTCACGCCCTGGGGCGTCTGGCACTTGAAGATCGGCGCCTGCCAGGCCAGTGCCGGCGCCGCCAGGGCACCGCCCAGCACGCAGGCCACGGCGGCCGTGCGGAAAGTCGTCCATCGCATGCGCGCATCGTAGCGCCACGGGGCGGCACCGACACGGGGAATTGCAACCAGTTGAAGGGTTGCATGGGCGGCGCATGGTATGTTGCCGCGCATGCCAGACCGTCGATTCCGCCGGGGCCTGATCGCCCTCGCCGCCGCCCTGCCCTGCATCGCCACCAGCCCGGCCCGGGCCCAGGAAGAGGTGCCCTTCATCACCACGCCCGACAACGTCACGCTCGAGATGCTGCAGGCGGCGCGGGTCGGCCCGACCGACCATGTGATCGACCTCGGCTCGGGCGACGGGCGCATCGTCATCACCGCGGCGCGCCGCTTCGGCGCCAGCGGCCTGGGCGTGGAGATCGTTCCCGACCTGGTGGAGAAGAGCAACCGCCACGCGCGCGATGCGGGCGTGGCGGACCGCGTGCGCTTCCTGCAGCAGGACCTGTTCCAGACCGACCTGTCGCCGGCGACGGTGGTCACCATGTACCTGCTGCCCGAGGTGAACCTGCAGCTGCGCCCGCGCCTGCTGGCGCTCAAGCCCGGCACGCGCGTCGTCTCGCACGACTGGGACATGGGCGACTGGGCGCCGGACCGCACGACCGTGGTGCCGGTGCCGGACAAGAAGGTCGGCCTGGAGAAGTCGAGCAAGGTGCACCTGTGGATCGTGCCGGCCCCGGTGGAGGGCCTGTGGTGCGGCGAAGGGCCGCTGAAGGAATTCAGCATCCGCCTGCGCCAGAAGTACCAGGTGATCGAAGGCCACATCACCCGCCGCCAGCGCGAGCGCGCCTTCAGCGGCCGGATCGATGGCACGCGGGTGCAGACCGACAGCTACCGCACCGGCTCGCTGGTGCTGGAGGCCGCGCAGGGCCTGCTGCGCGTGGTCGACGGCACCGGGCCGCTGGCGCTCACGCGCGGCCAGTCGTTCAGCCGCGCGAGCGGCGACCGGTGCCCCGCCTGAAGGCCCGCGCGCGCCGGCGCCGCTGGCGAATGCCGCCGTGCCGATCGGGTACGGCCGGTGGCGGGCACAGGGTTTAGATTGGCGCCATGACAAGCACGGCGCCGGCCTGGATGGCCTGGATCTGGATCCCCATCGTCGTGGCCGCGGCCGCCACGCAGACGGCCCGCAATGCCGCACAGCGCGCGCTGGTGGCCCAGGCCGGCACGCTCGGCGCCACGCTGGCACGCTTCCTCTACGGCATCCCCTTCGCCGCCGCCTGGGTGGGCGTGCTGCATGCGCTGCCGGCCACCGCGCAGCCGGTGCCCGCCTTCCATGGCGGGTGGTTCGGCTGGCTGCTGCTGGGTGCGATCGGGCAGCTCGGCGCCACGGCCGCCCTGCTGGCGACGATGAAGCAGCGCAGCTTCGTCGTCGGCGTCGCGCTGTCCAAGACCGACGCCTTGCAGGTGGCGCTGTTCGCCTCGGTGTTCCTGGCGGAATGGCCCGGCTGGGTGACGGTGCTCGCCATGCTGCTGGCCACCGCCGGCGTGGTGGCGCTGTCGTGGCCGCAGACGGATGCCGCCGGCGTCACCGCGCGCTGGAACGGCCGCGCCGCGGCCTGGGGGCTGGCCTCCGGCGCCGGCTTCGCGCTGTCGGCCGTCGGCTACCGCGGCGCGGCCCTGCAGCTGCCCGATGTCTCGCCCTGGCTGAGCGGCGCGTGGGGCGTGCTGTGGGCGCAGTCGGTGCAGACCCTGCTGCTGGGCGGCTGGCTGGCCTGGCGATCACGCGCGAGCCTGCTCGCCATCGTCACGGCCTGGCGCGTCTCCCTCGTCGCGGGCGCGGCCGGCGCGGCGGCCTCGGCCGGCTGGTTCACCGCCTTCGCGCTCACCACGGCGGCCAACGTGCGCACGCTCGGCATGGTGGAGGTGGTGTTCAGCTTCGCGGTGTCGCACCGCTTCCTGCGCGAGCGCGTGACCCGCGGCGAGCTGGCCGGCCTGCTGCTGGTGTGCGGCGGCGTGGCGCTGCTGCTGCGGTCCTGAGCGCGGGGCGACAGACGCACGCCCGTGCATTTCGTCGCGGCACCGGCCGGCGCGCAGGCCGCCTTGCAGTCAACCCGCATGGACACGCGCGCGGCAAGCCGCTACAAGCATCGAACGGCCCAGGCGTGCGCATCAAGCGCCGGGCCGTCTGCCATGCAATTCCGAACCCTGCTGTACCGCTACTTCTTCTTCGGCTGGCTGTTCCAGGATGTCAACCGCGGCAACCTGCTCGAGCGCGCGGCGGCCTGGCGCCACAACCGCGCCCAGGCGCGCTGGCTGCCCACCTACATGCGCCGCTGGGCGGGCTGCGGCGCCATCCTGTACATGCTGGGCCTGCTGGTCGAATGGGCGATGGGCACGCCGGCGCTGTCGGTGCTGTTCTACGTGCCCAGCGCGCTCAGCGTGCCGGTGAACGCCGTGATCGGCGCGGCCTGGGTCGGCTTCAAGCTGCTGCCGGCCCCGCTGTAGACCGGTCGCCCCGAGGGCCGGTTCAACCGGCCAGCAGCCCGCTCTCGCGCAGGGTGCGCGCCAGGCTCCCGGCAAACTTCGCATAGCCCTCCGCATTGGCATGGATCGGGTCCGAGCGCAGCGCCGGGTCGCTGAGCACGTCGGCCCAACCGTCGGCATGCAACGGCACGCCGAGCTCCTTGGCGAGTTCGGCGTACATCGGGTGATCCGACAGCGATCGCGCCACGGCCGCGAGCGCGCTGGCCTGCGGCACCGCCACCAGCACCACCTGCGCACCGGAGGCGGCCGCCTGCCGGCAGATGGCGCGGATGTTCTCCCGCGTATCGGCCTCGGACATGCGGCGCAGGAAGTCGTTGCCGCCGATGCTGACCAGCACCAGTTGGGGCCGGTGCTCGGCCAGCAGCGCGGGCAGGCGCTGCAGCGCCCCGCCCGAGGTGTCGCCCGGCACGCCGGCATTCACCACCTTCCAGCCCGACAGGCCGGCCAGCACGCTCGGATAGCTGGCGTCCGGCGTGGTGCCGGTGCCGAAGGTGATGGAGTCGCCCAGGGCCAGCACCACCGAGCCTGCCGGCAGGGCAGCCAGCCGGGCCTTGCGGCCGCAGGCAGCCAGGGTGGCCGCAGCAAGGGCCAGGACGACGGTTCGGCGGCGGATGAGGGGCATGCGGCATTGTGCAGCGCGCTACAGGCCGCGTGACAGGCCAAGGCCGCCCCGGGCCAGGGGACATCCGGCCCGCGCGCCGCCGGTCGGTGCATGATGCAGCCAACCATCTGCCCCGCTCGCGCGTTGAATGCCCATGACGACACGACCGCCCCGAACGCCGCCTTGGCGGCCGGCCTTCGCCGCCCTGCTGGCGGCGGCGTGCCTCACCGGGGGACCCGCGGTCGCCCAGGCCCCTGCCGCCAGTGTGCGCCCGCATGAGGCCGCCGAGCCGCGCGATGCCCGGGCGCCGGCCACGCCGGAACCCCAGGACCGCCGCCACCGGCCGCCACGACCCGACAAGCCTGAGCGGCCGGACGCCTTGCCCAAGCCCTACCCGTACGTGCGGGCGGTGCCCAACAACGTGCCCGTCGCGCCGGCGCAGGCCGCGGGCTACCCGCCGCTGGTGATCATGCCGCCGGTCCATCACCGGCCGCCGGTGGTGGTGGTCGAGCCGCCGGCCCAGTTGCCCATCTCCCAGGGGCCGCCCTTCCAGCCCGGCTACGCCCTGCCCGAGGCCTACCGACATCCGATCTACTACCTGCACGACTGGCAGCACCGGCCGGGCCTCTACCCGCCACCGGCCGGCTACCAGTGGGTGCGCATCGGCGTGGAGGTGCTGCTGGTATCGCCCACCACGGGCTACATCGCGCAGCGCCTGGTGTTCTGAGGGCGGATGGCCTGAGCCCGCCGCGCGCTCAATCCATCAGGTCCAGCGCCAGGTCGTCGACCCACAGGGTGCCGTCGTCCTCCAGCATGGCGCCCACCTGCAGCCACCAGGCGGCCTGCACCACGCGCACCTGCACCGAGTACTGCTGCCAGTCCAGGTCGCCCCGCACCCGGCGGCCATTCATCTGCTCGGCCACGAGGATCTGGTCGGAGCCATCACGTACTTGCAGCACCAGGGCGGCGCCCGTGCCCGTGACACCACGGGTCCGCAGGTAACCGGACAAGCGCACGGTGCGGCCGATCCACTCGGGTTGCACGCGCACGCGCTGCTCCGTCAGGCCATAGAACTCGAGCCCGTGACGCGAGATGCGCAGGCTGGTCGGGGCCGAGAGGGCATACACCTCGGCGTCGGCCTCGAACCGGTAGGAGTTGCCCACGTTGTGCTCGAGCTTGGTCCAGCCGGTGAAACGGCCACTGGCGTCGACGGCGAAGCCCGGGTTGACCAGCGCGATCGACTGCTTGCCGGGCGGCAGGTTCGAAGCCGGCACGGGCTCGGCCGTCTGGCAGCCCGCCAGCAGGCTGCCGCCCAGCGCGGCACCGGTGGCGGCCGCGAGCCTCGCCAGGACGTGTCGACGCGACGGCGTCGCCAGGGTGGTGGCCAGGGTGCGCGCTGCGGGCATCACCGCCCCCCGCGCGCCAGGCGCATCTCGTTGGCACCCTGCTCGGCGCCACTGCCCGGCACGCTCTCGCCCGCCCGGTCGCGCACCGCATCGAGCTGCTCCGCGAGGCGTTCCGGCACGTCCGCGCCGATGCCCAGGAAGCGGCCCTGCGTGAGCGTGATGTGCGCGGCCTCGAAGCCGCCGGCACCGGCGCACAGCGTGGTGCGGGTGGGCGCACCCTCCGCTGCCAGCACCAGCATCGCCGGCACCACGGCCTCGGGCCCGAAGGCCGACAGCATGTCGGGCGGGAACAGCGCCTCGGTCATGCGCGTGGCCGCCGTGGGCGCCAGGCAGTTGACATGGATGCCGTGCTTCTGGCCCTCGATGGCCAGCGTCTGCATCAGGCCCACCAGCGCCAGCTTGGCGGCGCCGTAGTTGGTCTGGCCGAAGTTGCCGTACAGCCCGCTGGAGGAGGTGGTCAGCACGATGCGGCCGTACTTCTGCTCGCTCATCACCGGCCACAGCGCCTTGCAGCAGTGCACGGCACCCATGAGGTGCACGTCCAGCACCAGGCGGAAATCGGCCAGGTCCATCTTGGCGAAGCTCTTGTCGCGCAGGATGCCGGCGTTGCTGACCAGCACGTCGACGCGGCCCCACTGGTCCATCGCCTGCCCCACCATGGCCTGCACCGCCTCGTAGTCCGTCACCGAGGCGCCGTTGGCGATGGCCTCGCCGCCGGCCGCGCGGATCTCGTCCACCACGCGCTGGGCCGCCGTGAGCGACCCGCCGGAGCCGTCGACCGCGCCGCCGAGGTCATTGACGACCACCTTGGCACCCCGGGCGGCCAGCGCCAGCGCATGTTGCCGGCCCAGGCCGCCGCCCGCGCCGGTGACGATGGCCACACGGCCCTTGAAATTGACTTCCATCTTGGATCCGCTCCGTCGAGGTCTGAAACCGGGCGAATGTAGCGCATGCGTCGCGCCTGCCACACGGTGCCGCCACTCCTGCACAAGGGTCAGGCCGACCCTGCCCAGGCAGGCAGGTGGCGGCCCCGCTGTCAGTTTCGCGTCAGCGAGTGCGGCTGTGATGCCAGCTTCGACCGCGGTCCCGCCCGGGCTGCGCACCAACACGGAGCCAGACTCATGGGGATCTTGGACAGTTCGCTGATGCGCTGGCTGCGCAAGGAAGACGCGCCGGCACCGGGCAACGGCCGCGGCCACCGGCCGGGCCGGGCCCCGAAGGGCGTCAACGGCGTGAACGGCGCCGGCTCGCACGACGCCCCTTCGCAGTTCGTGGTGTCGCAGTTCGCCAACTCGCAGCTGGTCGCCGGCCCGGGCCACCCGCCTGTGGCGCCGGCCGCGGCCGCCTCGCCCGAAGCCCAGCACGCCCGCCGGAAGGACTTGCTCAAGACCGTGCTGCGCGAGACGCTGGTGCACAACGGCATTCCCCTGCAGTGGATCGCGGCCGACATGCTGCGCACCACCAACGGGCGACGCGAGCAGGGCCTGCACATGCGCCTGCTCGTTCGCCACTGGCACCCGCAGCTGTTGCTGTGCGGCGTGGCGCTGGAACAGAACTTTCACCGCCGCCTGCTGGCCGTGGACCCCGAGGCCGAGCACTGGCTGATGGGTGTGTCGTGGCAATACGCCATGGACAACCTGGAGGCCTGCCCGCCCCTGCCGCACCCGGGCTCCTGGACGGCACCCGTGGGCGAAGCGAGCACCGCACCTTCCCCCCTGGCCGCCCAGCCGCCCGTGGGCGGGGATTTCATCGCCGGATCCGCCCGCTTTCCCTCCGAAGGCGGCAAGCGCGCCGAACTCGAGCGCATGCTGGCCGAGCGCGATGCCGCCGCGACGCGTGCCGGCCACACCGCAGACAGCTTCGCGGCCACGCAACCCATGCCGGACAGCTTCGCCGCCACGCAGCCGATGCGACTCTGAGTCGTGCTGGTAGCCGTCGCACGCGGCGGCCCGTAAACTGGCACGCAGGTGGCGCGGGCATGGCGCAAGCGACCGCCGACCGCACGCGCATGCCGCAGTCCCCCCTTCACCGCTGGTCCGACCTCGCGCGCCGCGCACTCGGGGCGGGGGTGGGCCTGCTGATCCTGTTCGCGTTTCTTCTCGCCGGGGCGCCCGCGGCCCGGGCACAGGATCTGCAAGCGCGAGCGGGCGTGATCGAGCTGGGTCCGCAGGCGCTGACGGGCAGCGTGGAGTTGCGCGGCGAGTGGGGCTTCGGCTGGCAGCAGTTCCAGGATCCGCAGGCGCGCGCCATGCCACCGGCCCTGGCCCGCGTGCCCGGCGACTGGAACGAGCTGGCCGCCGGCGGCAAGCCGCCCGGCCCGGACGGCTGGGCGACCTATGCCCTGCAGGTGCGCTGCCCTGAAGGCACGCGGCTGGCCGTGGCCATGCCCATGCAACGCACGGCTGCGCGCCTGTACGTGAATGGCCGTCTCGCCACGGCGCAGGGCAGCCCCGGCGCGACGGCGGCCGACACCGAGGCCGCGATCGGCCCGCGCGTGCTGCTCACGCCGCCGCAGGCCTGCCCGCTGCGGCTGACGGTGCACATCGCCAACCACGCGCATCGCGCCGGCGGCTTCATCCGCGTGCCGGTGATCGGCCCGCCGGAAGTGCTGGCGCAGCAGCTGCGGCAGCACCTGGTGCTGGATGCCATCCTGCTGGGCGGCTACCTGGTGCTGGCCGGCATCGCCTTCATCTACTTCCTGGCCCGCCGCAAGGATGTGGTGCCGCTGCTCTTCGGCCTGTTCTCCCTGGCGCTCGCGGTCTACGCGGACATGACCGGCGAGCGCCTGCTGCTGCAGCTCTTCGCCGAGGAGACGGCCTGGGAGGCCTACCTGAAGATCGAGTACGTGGCCTGGTTCCTGGTCATGGCCTCGTTCATGCAGCTCGTGAACAAGCTGTTCGAGCGCGAGCTGCACCAGGAGGTGGTGCGGCTGGTGCTGGCCGCGTGCGGCCTGTGCATCTTCATCGTGCTGCTCACGCCGGCGCGCATGTTCAGCCACCTGGCGGCGCCCGGTCAGGTGCTGGGCATGGCCATGGCCGCCTACGTGACCTTCGCCATCGCGCGCGCGGCGCGCCACGGGCGCGACGATGCCGGCGTGCTACTGGCGGGCGTGGCCTTCCTCTGCGCGGTGGTGGTGATCGACGTGGTGCAGTACCGGCTGGGCTGGGCCTCGCGCAGCATCTCCCCCTTCGGCCTGCTGGGCTTCGTGCTGTCACCGGCGGTGGTGCTGGCGCGTCGCCTCGCGCGCGCGCTGGGCCACGAGGAGAAGCTGAGCGCCGAGCAGCGCGAACGCGCGGACCTGCTGGTGCGGGCCACCCTGGCCGGCATCCTGGACTGGGACGATGCGCGCAACCTCACCACCTACTCGCCGCGGCTGAAGGAGATCCTGGGCTACCCGCCCGACGCCGACACCAGCCACTGGCCGCCGTTCTTCGAGCGCATCCATCCCTACGACCGCGAATCGGTCCACAACGCGTTCATCCGGCAGCTCAAGACGCGCAAGGTGGTCAACGGCGAGCTGCGCCACGAAGCCAAGGACTACCGCCTGATCCGCCGCGACGGCACGCACGTGTGGGTGCATGCGGAGGCGATCAGCCTGCGCGGCCGCGACGGCCGCATGCTGCGCTACATCTGCTCGTTCCTCGACATCACCGACCATCGCGCGGTGGCCGAGAGCCTGAAGCGCCAGAACACCGCGCTGGCCGAGAACGCGCGCCTGCGCGAGGACATGGAGCGCATGTCGCGCCACGACCTGAAGACGCCGCTGAACAGCATCATCGGCGTGACCCGCCTGCTGCGCGAGGACGCACGCCTGCTGCCCGAGCACCAGGAACTGCTGGGCATCACCGAGCGTGCCGGCTACCGCATGCTGGACATGGTGAACCTGTCGCTCGACCTGGCGAAGATGGAGCTGGGCAGCTACGACTTCCGGCCCCAGGCGGTGAACCTGGTGGACGTGGTCTCGCGCGTGATGCTGGACACGCACAACCTGGCCGAGGCCAACCAGGTGCAGCTGCGCGTGGACCGCGCCTTCCAGCAGCCGGTGTACGCGCGGGCGGAGGAGCTGCTGTGCTACTCCATCATCGCCAACGTGCTGAAGAACGCGGTGGAGGCCACGCCGCCCGGCGGGGTGGTCACCGTGGGGCTGGAGCCCGGCGAGCCGGTGCGGCTGTGGGTGCACAACCCGTCCACCGTGCCCTCCGCGGTGGCGGCGCGCTTCTTCGAGAAGTACGTGTCGGCGGGCAAGAGCGGCGGCACCGGCCTGGGCACCTACTCGGCGCGCCTGATGGCCCAGATCCAGGAGGGCGACCTGCAGATGCGCACCAGCGCCGCCGAGGGCACCACGCTCACGCTCACCCTGCGGCCGCTGGGCGCCGAGCAGCTGCCACCGCCGCGGCCGACCCTCGAGCCCCTGGCCGGCCAGGCGGCCGCGGCACCGGTGGACGTGTCCGACTTCGTGCCGCGCCGCGTGCTGGTGGCCGACGACGATGAGTACAACCGGCTGCTGCTGCGCCGCTACCTGCCCACCCCTCCCTTCACCGTGGAGGCGGTCGCCCACGGCCAGGCCGCGGTCGATGCGGTGATGCGGCAGTGGCCCGACATCGTGCTGATCGACATGGAGATGCCGGTGATGAACGGGGTGGAGGCCGTCTCCTGGATCCGCGCGCAGGAGGCCCGCGAGGGCCGCGCGCCGTGCGTGATCGTCATGCTGTCATCGAACGACGACAGCCACTCCATCCAGAAGGGCCTGCGGGCCGGCTGCAACCGCTACCTGACCAAGCCGGTCACCCGCGAGGCGCTGCTGGCCGTGATGCACGACCTCGACCAGGCGGGCCACTCGCACCCGACACCGCTGGAGACGCCCCCGCCTTCGATGGCCCCACCGCCCGGCCTGCTGCCGGGCGAGAAGCCGCCGCCCGTGTCGCCGGCACAGCCGGTGGCGGTGAGCCCGGAGCTGGAGGACCAGCTCGACGACTTCCTGGATACGCGGCGGGCGCTGGTGGGGGATATGGTCACCGCGCTGGCCGCGGGGGATCGCAAGCGGCTGCGTGACCTGGCGCACAAGGCCGCGGGGGGGCTGGCCCTGTTCGGCTTCGAATGGGCCGCGTGGCAGGCGCGGCGGATCGAGCGGGAGGCCGAACAGGCGGCGGCCGACTGGCTGGCGCGGGAGATCGACCTGCTGCAGGCGCACCTGCGGGACGTGGTGCTGGCCTGAGGGGCCGCGCGAGCGGGAGGCGCGCGGCGGGAGCCGGCCTCAGCGGCGGCGGGGGCCCTGGCCCATGGGGGCGCGGCCGGGCAGGTGGCGGAACATGATGCGGCCCTTGGTCAGGTCATAGGGCGACAGTTCCAGGCTCACCAGATCGCCGGCGATGATGCGGATGTGGTTCTTGCGCATCTTGCCGCCGGTGTAGGCGACGAGCTCGTGGCCGTTGTCCAGGATCACGCGGTAGCGCGAATCCGGCAGGATTTCGGCCACGCGGCCGTTCATTTCGATCAGTTCTTCCTTCGCCATGCGGGCGAGACTCCTTCAGGGCTGGCGGACCGCACGAGCGGGCCGCAGGGGCACCCACCGCACGGAAACTTTTGGATTGTAGCGGCAAGGTCGGCCGCCCGCATCGCGCCGGCTTGTTCAGCCCCCGGCCGCCACCGCCTCCACGATCTGCTGCTTGAGCCACTGCACGCCGGCGTCGCCGTCGGTGCGGCTGTCCCAGCACAGCAGCGACTGGTAGGCCGGCAGCTCGAAGGGCAGCGGCTGGATGCGCAGCACGTCCGCGTAGTGCCGCGCCACGCGGCCGCCCAATACGGCAGCGTGGTCGCTGTGCAGGAGCTGATGCACGATCTGGCCGAAGCTGGAGACCGCGATCTGGGCCAGCCGCCGGCGGCCGGCGCGCGCCAGCGTCTCGTCGATGAGATCGTCGAAGGTGGAGGTGCCATAGCCCAGGAAGACCTGCGGCGTGGCGCAGAAGCTGTCCAGCGTGACCGGCTCGTGCGCGCACGGGTGGTCCCGCCGGGTCACGTACACGTAGCGGTCCTCGTACAGCAGCCTCGTCTGCAGGTCGCGCGGCACATGGATGCGCGCCACCACGGCGACGTCCAGCTCCCCGCGCCGCAGGTGCTCGGCCAGCGACCACGCCCCCGGCGGCACCCACACCAGCCGCACGCCCGAGCCGGCCTGCACCAGCGTGCGCGACAAGGCGGGTAGCAGCAGGCGGCTGGCATGGTCGGAGCCGGCGATGCGGAAGATGCGCTGGCTGCGCGCGACGTCGAAGCCCTCCTCCAGCAACGCGGCCAGTTCCGCCAGCACCTTCTGCACCTGCGGCGCCAGCGCGAGCGCGCGCGCGGTGGGCACCACGCCATGCGCCGTGCGGGTGAACAGCGGGTCGCCGAACACCTGGCGCAGCTTGTTGAGCGAGGCGCTCACCGCCGGCTGGCTGAGGAAGAGGCGCGCCGCCGCGCGCGAGACGTTGCGCTCGCGCAGCAGGGCGTCGAAGGTGCGCAGCATGCCGATGTCCAGGCTGCGGATATCACGCTGGCTCATATCTCATATCCGAACGTTGGTTTGGACACCGCTTGCAAGGGCCGGCAGGATGGACGGACTTCGACTGCATCCACGGCGGCCGGAGGCCCATGAAGGAGACAACCCACATGATCGACCGCAGAACCTTCCTCGCGGCGGCGG
Source organism: Ramlibacter sp. (assembly GCF_041916345.1). GTDB lineage: Bacteria > Pseudomonadota > Gammaproteobacteria > Burkholderiales > Burkholderiaceae_C > Ramlibacter. The sequence goes on along the minus strand of NZ_JAYRZR010000010.1, from coordinate 33,942 downwards.
GCCTGACGCTCGCCGCGGGGGCCGGCGCCCAGGCGCCCGCATTCCCCAGCCGCCCCGTGCGCATTGTGCCCTTCGGCACCGCGGGCGGGCCCATCGACACGCTGGCGCGCATCTACGGCGACAAGCTGGCCGCGCGCTGGGGCCAGCCCATGGTGGTGGACCCGAAGCCCGGCGCCGCCGGCATCATCGCGGCCGACTTCGTGGCCAAGGCCGCGCCGGACGGCCACACGGTGCTGATGACACTGCCGCTCACCCACGTGAACCACGCCATCCTGCAGGCCAAGCTGCCCTATGACCCGGTGAAGGACTTCCAGCCGCTGTCGATGATCGCCACCGGCGGCCCGATGATCGTGGCACGCGCCAATGCGCCCTATTCCAACCTGAAGGAGTTCGTGGAGTTCGCGAAGAAGAAGGGCCGCATGACCTACGGCACCTGGGGCAACGGTTCCACCGCGCACCTGCTGTGCGAACTGCTCAAGCGCCAGACCGGGGTGGACCTGGTCCACGTGGCCTACAAGGCCGAGGCCGCCGCCCACAACGACCTCTTTGGCGAGCAGCTCGACTTCGCCTGGGCCAACCCCTCCACCGCGCGCGGCCACACGCAGGGCGGCAAGATGAAGCCGCTGGCCATCGCGGCCACCCGCCGCGTCACCATCCTGCCGCAGGTGCCTACGTTCGCCGAGCAGGGCTTCCAGGGCTTCGACGTGGAAAGCTGGATCGGCTTCTACGCCCCCGCGAAGACGCCTGAGGACGTGGTGCAGGCCTGGACCACCGCGCTGCGCGACGTGACGGCCATGACCGACGTGCAGGGCCGCCTCACCGGCTATGGCTTCGAGCCGCTGGGCAACACGCCGGCGCAGTTCATGGAGCGGTACCGCGCGGACTACCCGCGCATGGCGGAGCTGATCAAGGCCGCCGGGGTGACGGCCGAATGAGCGCCGTGCTGCCAGCGCAGGGCCGCGTGATCCCCATCGTGCCGGACCAGGGCACCGCCTACGGCCGGCCCGCCCCCACGCACCGCGCCGACCTCACCCACGTAGGTCCCGGCACGCCCATGGGCGAGCTGCTGCGCCGCTACTGGCACCCGATCGGCATGGCTGCCGACGCCAACGCCACGCCGCGCCAGGTGCGCGTGCTGGGGGAAGACCTGATCCTGTTCCGCGACGGCCAGGGCCGCCCGGGCCTGGTGTACCCGCACTGCGCGCACCGCGGCACCTCGCTCTACTACGGCAAGGTGGAGGAGCGCGGCATCCGCTGCTGCTACCACGGCTGGCTGTTCGACGTGCAGGGCCATTGCATGGATCAGCCCTGCGAGCCCGACGGCGGCCGCGCCCGCGACAAGGTGCGCCAGCCCTGGTACCCGGTGCAGGAGCTGTACGGCCTGATCTGGGCCTACATGGGTCCGCCCGAGAAGAAGCCGGTGCTGCCGCGCTACGAGTGCCTGGACGTGCTGGACGAGGGCGAGCTGCTGGAGGCCGACGACAGCAGCATCGGCGGCGGCGGCCCGCAGGTCATCCCCTGCAACTGGCTGCAGCACTACGAGAACCTGGTAGATCCGTTCCACGTCGTCATCCTCCACAGCAGCTTCAGCGGCACGCAGTTCGTGCCCGAGATGGCGCAGATGCCGCAGGTGACCTGGGAGACGCACGAGACCGGCGTGCGCACCATCAGCCTGCGCACGCTGGCCGATGGCCGCACGCTGCGGCGCGTCAGCGAGGCCGGGCTGCCCACGCTGCGCGTGATCCCGAGCCCGCGCCTGGGGCGCTTCGGCCGCGTGGAATCCCTCGGCTGGGTGCTGCCCATCGACGACCACAGCTTCCGCATCTACGTGGTGGGCCGGGTGCGGGAGGCGGGCGAGCTGCGCCGAATGCGCACCCGCATGAACGGCAAGCTGTGGGAAGAGATGAGCGAGGCCGAGCACCAGCAGTTCCCGAACGACGTGGAAGCGATGGTCAGCCAGGGCGTGATCGCGAAGCACTCCGAGGAGCACCTGGCCACCAGCGACCGCGGCATCGTGATGCTGCGCCGGCTGCTGCAGAAGCAGCTGGATGCCGTGCGCGAGGGGCGGGATCCGGCGGGCGTGCACTTCGATCCCGAGGCGCCGGCGGTGCGATTCGAGGCGGGGAACTGGGTGGTGTAGCGGGCGCCAAACGCTGGGGTTGCACTGCGTTCCACCCCAGCCTACGCGGGAAGCCACACGCGAGACGTCAGGCGCGGGACGTCAGGCGGCGCGCTGCGTCACGCCAGCGCCATCACCTCGATCTCCACCCGCGCGCCGCGGTAGAGCTCGGCCTGCACGCAGGACCGCGCCGGCAGCGCGCCAGCGAAGTGCATTGCGTACTCGGCGTTGAAATCGGCGAAGTCGTTCAGGTCGGCCAGCCACACGGTGGCCTTGACGACGCGGTCCATGGCGCTGCCGCACTCGGCCAGCGTGGCCGCGATGCGCTCCAGCACGATGCGGGTCTGCTCCTGCACGCCATTGCCGATGATCTGGGCCTGTGCGTCCATGGCGAGCACGCCGGAGAGATAGAGCATGCCGCCGGCACGCACCGCCTTGGAGAAGGGCACAGGCAGGGGCGTCGGGTAGCGAATCAGTTCGGTGGTCATGGGTCTTGTCTTTCAGTTGCGGGTGGCCGGCATGCGCGTGACGACCTGGCCCGCCCGCGCGCCGGTGTGCGTACCGCCGGACCAGGCCAGATGCCCGTTGACATAGACGCGGTGGATGCCTTCGGCCGGGCGTGTCGGCTCCTCGTAGGTGGCGGCGTCGCGCACCGTGGCGGCGTCGAAGAGCACGATGTCGGCATGGCAGCCGGCGGCCAGCGTGCCTCGGCCGGCCAGACCGAAGTTGCGCGCGGTGAGGCCGGTCATCTTCCACACCGCCGTCTCCAGCGGGAACAGCGCGACCTCGCGGCTGTAGTGGCCCAGCACGCGCGGGAAGGTGCCCCACAGACGTGGGTGCGGCTTGTCGCCGAGCGGAATGCCGTCGCTGCCGATCATGGTGTCGTCGAAGGCCAGGATGCGCTGCACGTCCGCCTCGTCCATCAGGAAGTAGATGGCGGTGCCGGGCTGCAGGCGGCGCGCGGCCTCGCTCTCCTCCACGCCCCATTCGCGGGCGATGTCGCCCAGGTCGCGGCCCGCGCACTCCGGGTGCGGCTCGCTGGAGGCGATGAGCACGCGGCCGTCGAGCATGCCGCGGTCGGTGCGGATCATGGTGGAGCCCGCGGTGTACGGATAGCAGTCCAGGCACACCGACTGCCGGCGCATCGTCTCGCGGATGAAGGGCAGCGTCTCCTGCGAGCGGCCGAAGTTGGGCCTGTTCTGCACCTTGTGATGCGACACCACCACCGGCACGCCCAGCTCGCGGCCGATGCGGAACGTCTCTTCCAGCGCCTCCATCACCTTCGACGATTCGTCCCGCATGTGCGTCACGTACAGGCCTTGCCGCGCGCGGAGCGGCTCGCCCACGGCAATGATCTCCTCCGTGGTCGCGGCCAGCGCGGGTGGATAGAACGTGCCCGTGGACAGGCCGATGGCCCCGGCATCCAGTGCCTCCTGCACGTGCGCCTGCATGGCCGTGATCTCCTCGGCGTTCGCCGGGCGATCCAGCTGCGCCATGGTCACGGCGCGCAGCGTGGAATGCCCCACCAGCGCCGCCACGTTCACGGCGGCCGGCTGCGCGCGCAGCTGCGCCAGATAGGCCGCGAAGCTTTCGTGCCGCCGACCCGCTGGCGCATCCAGCAGGTTCAGCGGCATGGGCAGGTCCATCGCCTGCTTCAGCGGCGCGGCACTGATGCCGCAGTTGCCGGCGATCACCGTCGTCACGCCCTGCGAGACCTTGAAGCCCATGTCGGTGGCCAGCAGCGCCATGTCGTCATGGGTGTGCGAGTCGATGAAGCCCGGCGCCACGATCAGGCCCCTGGCATCCACCACCTCCGCCGCGCGCGCCTCGGCCGGCAGCGCGCCGACGGCGACGATGCGGCCGTCCTTCACCGCCACGTCGGCGGTGAAGCGGGGGGCCTTGGTGCCGTCGATGACGGTGCCGCCGCGGATCAGCAGGTCATAGTTGTTCGCCAGGGTCATGGGGTGTCTCGCATCGGGGTTCAACGGAAGTGGCAGGCCACCCACTGCGTGCCGCCCGCCGCCTCACGCGGGGTCAGCGCGGGCTGCTGCTCGCGGCAGAGGGGCTGCGCCAGCGGGCAGCGGGTGTGGAAGCGGCAGCCCGCCGGCGGGCTCGCCGGGCTGGGCGGGTCGCCCTGGAGCAGCGCGCGCTGCACGCGACGGCGCGGGTCGGGCACGGGCACGGCGGACAGCAGCACCTCGGTGTACGGGTGGCGCGGCGCGCTGAACAACGTGTCGCGGTCGGCCACCTCCATCACATGGCCCAGGTACATCACGGCGACGCGATGGCTGATGTGGCGCACCACCGCCAGATCGTGCGCAACGAAGAGGTAGGCGAGGCCCAGCTCCGCCTGCAGGTCCATCAGCAGGTTCACCACCTGCGCCTGCACAGAAACGTCCAGCGCGGACACGGGCTCGTCGCACACGATCAGCTTGGGGTTCAGCGCCAGGGCGCGCGCGATGCCCAGCCGCTGCCGCTGCCCGCCGGAGAACTCGTGCGGATAGCGCCCCGCCGCCTCGGGCCGCAGGCCCACGCGCGAGAAGAGCCACTGCACGCGCTCGCGCCGCTCGGCGGGCGTGCCCACCGCGAAGTTGCGCAGCGGCTCGGCCACGATCTCGCCCGCCTTCCAGCGCGGGTTGAGCGAGGCATACGGGTCCTGGAAGATGATCTGCAGGTCGCGCCGCCGCTGGCGCATCTGCTCCGGCGACAGGGCCAGGAGTTCCTCGCCTTCCAGACGAACCGAGCCCGAGGTCGGCTCCACCAGGCGCAGGATGGACTTGGCGGTGGTGGTCTTGCCGCAGCCCGACTCCCCCACCAGCGCCAGCGTCTCGCCGCGCGCCACGCTGAAGGAGACGCCGTCCACCGCCTGCACCGGCGGCTTCGCGGGGCGCATCCACTGGCGCGGCGCGGCGTAGTGCTTGCGGAGGTTCTCAACGACCAGCAGCGGGATGGCGGGCGGGTCCATCGTCGCCGTGCTCATGCCGCCTCCCCTGCCGTCACCGGCGCCTCGGGCACGCGGCCCTCCTCCACGGCAAAGCAGGCGGCCACGTGGCCTTCGCCGCGCAGCTCAGGCCTTTCGGTGCGGCAGCGCTCGGCCGCCAGTGCGCAGCGCGGCGCGAAGGCGCAGCCCGGCCCCAGGTCATGCAGCGCCGGCACGATGCCCGGGATCTCCGAGAGGCGCTTCGCATGGGTGTTCATCGACGGCATGGAAGCCATCAACGCGCGGGTGTAGGGGTGACGCGGCCGCTCGAACAGGTCCGTCACGTCGGCCTCCTCCACCTTGCGGCCGGCGTACATCACCACCACGCGATCACAGGTCTCGGCCACCACGCCCAGATCGTGCGTGATGAGGATCATGCCCATGCCCAGCTCGCGCTGCAGGCGGGCGATGAGATCCAGGATCTGCGCCTGGATGGTCACGTCCAGCGCGGTCGTGGGCTCGTCGGCGATCAGCAGCTCGGGCCGGCAGGCCAGGGCCAGCGCGATCATCACGCGCTGGCGCATGCCGCCGGAGAGCTGATGCGGGTACTCGTTGGCGCGTCGCTCGGCCTCGGGGATCTGCACCAGCTTCAGCATCTCCACGGCACGGGCCATCGCCTCGGTGCGGCCGAGGCCCTGGTGCTGCTGCACGCTCTCGGCGATCTGCCGGCCCACGCTCATCACCGGATTGAGCGAGGTCATGGGTTCCTGGAAGATCATCGAGATGCGGTCGCCGCGCACGCGGCGCATCTCGCGCTCGCTCACCTGCAGCAGGTTGGCACCCCGGTAGCGCACCGCGCCCGCGTGCCGCGCCGGCGGCGTAGGCACCAGCCGCAGGATGGACATGGCCGTCACGCTCTTGCCGCAGCCCGATTCGCCCACGATGCCCAGCGTCTGCCCGGCGCGCACGGTGAAGGACACACCGTCAACCGATTTCACCGTGCCGGCGAGCGTGTCGAAGTGCGTGCGCAGGTCGACGACCTCCAGCAGGGGCGCGCTCACAACTGCCTCGCCAGCCGCGGGTCGATGGCATCGCGCAGGCCATCACCCACCATGTTGATCGCCAGCACCGTCACCGCCAGCAGGATGCCGGGGTACAGGATGATGTGGAAGGCCACGGCCACGACATTGCGGCCCTCGGCCATCATGTTGCCCCAGCTCGGCGTCTGCGCCGGGATGCCCACGCCCAGGAAGGACAACGAGGCCTCGATCAGCACGGCGGAGGCGGCGACGAAGGTCGCCTGCACCACCAGCGGCGCCGTCATGTTGGGCAGCACGTGCCGGCCCAGGATGGCGGGCAGCCGGGTGCCCACGGCATGCGCGGCCTCCACGTACAGCTGTTCGCGCAGCGTGAGCGCGAGCGAGCGCACCAGTCGCACCACGCGCGGAATCTCCGGCACGGTGATGGCGACGATCACGGTGGTGAGGCTGGCCTTGGTCACCGCCATCAGGGCGATGGCCAGCAGGATGCCGGGGATGGCCATCAGCCCGTCCATCACGCGCATGATGGGGCCGTCGGCCCAGCGCACGAAGCCGGCCAGCAGCCCGAGCAGCGTGCCGATGACCGAGGCCAGCACCGCCACCGACAGACCGACGATCAACGAGACGCGGGCACCCCACACCGCGCGGCTGTAGACGTCGCGGCCCAGGGCATCGGTGCCGAAACGGTGCTCGGCGGAAGCCGTCTGCAGCCGGGCCAGCGGGTCGATCTCCTGCGGGTCGTGCGTGGCCAGCCAGGGCGCGGCCAGCGCCAGCACCACCATCAGCGCCAGCAGCAGCAGCCCCAGCACCAGCGTAGGGTTCTTGCGCAGCCAGCGCCAGCGCCGGCGCGGCGGCGCCGCCGGCATCTCGGCGGCGTCAGGCGTGGAGGTCGCGAGCGTGGACATGCGGGAAGCGACGCCTTCAGTAGCGGATGCGCGGATCGAACAGGCGGTAGCTCAGGTCGATCAGCAGGTTGATCAGCACGTACACGCCCGCGGCGATGAGCAGCACGCTCTGGATCACCGGGTAGTCATGACGCTGCACCGAATCGATCACCAGCCGACCCACACCCGGAATGGCGAAGACCGTCTCGGTCACGACCACGCCGCCGATCAGCAGCGCGATGCCCACGCCGACCGTGGTGGCGATGGGCACGGCCGCGTTGCGCAGCGCGTGGCCCAGCACGGCCAGCACGCCCAGGCCCTTGGCGCGCGCGGTGCGGATGTAGTCCTCCTGCAGCACCTCCAGCACGGTGGCGCGGGTCATGCGGGTGAGCAGGGCCATGTACAGCAGCGCGAGGTTCGTGCAAGGCAATGCCAGGCTGCGCAGCCAGGGCCCCACGCCCTCGGCCACGCGGGTGTAGCCCTGAACCGGGAACCACTCCAGCTGGATGGCGAAGGCGTAGATCAGCAGGTAGCCCACCAGGAACACCGGCACCGAGAAGGCCAGCACCGCGAACACCATCACCGCGCGGTCGATCCACGTGCCCGCCTTGTACGCGGCCAGCGTGCCCAGCGGCACCGAGGCCGAGACCGCCAGCGTCATGGTGATCACGGCGATCGACAACGTGGGCTCCAGGCGCTGCGCCAGCAACTGCGTGACGGGCACCTGCGTGAAGATGGACGTGCCCAGGTCCCCCGTGAGGATGCGCCCGAGCCACAGCAGGAACTGCTTCCACAGCGGCTGATCCAGGCCCAGCGCCACCCGCAGCTTGGCGATGTCGTCCACCGTGGCCAGGTCGCCGGCGATCAGCGCCGCCGGGTCGCCGGGCGAGAGGTGGATCAGCAGGAACACCACGACGGCCACCACGCCCATCACCGGCAGCGTGGCGGCCAGCCGCCGCAGCACGTAGTTCACGCTACTTGTCGAGCGCCCACACCAGCGGCAGGCCGTTCCACATCTTCTCCACGCCCTTCACCTCCTTGCGGATGGCCATGGCGGGCGTGTACTGGCCCACCGGGATGTAGGGCAGCGCGTTGAAGGCCTGCACGTGGAACTTGTCCAGCAGCTCCTTGCGCTTGGCCGGGTTGGTCTCCTTCAGCCAGGCGGTGCGCAGCTCGTCCAGCGGCTTGTCGCAGGGCCAGCCCGGCAGGCTGCTGCCGCAGGAAGCGCTGAGGTAGGCATTGGTGATGGGCGAGTCGGCGTCGAAGCTGCCGGCCACGGTGACGTACATGTTCCAGCCGCCGGCATCCGGCGCGTCGCGCTTGGCCCGGCGTGCGCCGATGGAAGCCCAGTCGGAGGTGACCGGCTCCACGTTCATGCCCATGTTGCGCAGCGTCTGCAAGGCCATCAGCGCCTCGGCGTTCAGGTAGGTGATGTCGCTGGGCACCAGCAGCACCACCTTCTCGCCCTTGTAGCCCGCCTCGGCCAGCATCTGCTTGGCCTTGGCGAGATCGGGCGTGCGCCACGGCTCGGCGCCGGCAAAGGTTTCGTGCGCGCTGCCGCAGATGAAGAAGGTGGCGCAGTTCGTCACCCGCATGTCCACCGGGTAGCCCATGGCGGCCATGAACTTGTCCTGGCTCACCGCCTTCAGCACGGCCTGGCGGATCTTCGGGTTGTTGAAGGGCGGGTGCAGCTGGTTCATCACCATCCAGCCCTGCCACGCGCCCGAGGGCGCGAGCTTCACGTTGGTGTCGGAACGCAGCGGGTTGATGTAATCCGGCGGCACCTGCTCGATCAGGTCGACCTCGCCCTTCTTCAGCGCGGCCACGGCACTGTTGGCATCGGGGATGTAGCTCCACTCGATGCGGTCGAAGGCGGACTTCTTGCCACCCGCCAGGCCATTGGCCGGTTCGTTGCGCGGCACGTAGTGCGGGTTGCGCACGAACACCACCTTGTTGCCTGGCACCCACTCGTCCCGCTTGAAGACGAAGGGGCCGGAGCCCATCACCTCGGTCAGCGGCGCGGTGGTGGGCATCCTGGCCAGCCGCTCGGGCATCACCACCGGCGGAAAGCCCGAGGGCTTGGCCATGCCCTCCAGCACCATGCCGAAAGGCTCCTTCAGCGTGAGCGTGAAGGTCTTCTCATCCACCGTCTTCCACTCGGCGGCAGAGATGGCCGTCATGGCGCGGCCGATGCTGTCCTTGGCGGTCCAGCGCTGCATGGAGGCCACCACGTCGGCCGCCTTCACCGGCGTGCCGTCGGAGAACTTCAGGCCGGGGCGCAGGGTGAACGTCCAGAGCTTGCCGTCCTTGGAGGTGGTGTACTTGTCGACCATCTGCGGCTTGGGCTGGCCCTTGCTGTCCAGGCCGAAGGGCATGTCGTACACCATATAGCCGAAGTTGCGCGTGATGTAGGCGGTGGTGAAGCTCGGGTCGAGGATCTTCACGTCGGCGTGGGCCACCACCTTGAGCGTCTTGGTCTGGGCCATCACCGCAGGGGCGGCGGTGCCCAGCAGCCCGGCGATCAGCAGGGCGGCGGTGGCGAGGGTGCGTCGTTGCATGGCTTTCTCCTGGCGAAGGACGGGTGGGGCGTGGAAGGCGGCTCAGGCATCCAGCGGCCACTTGGGCCGGCGGACCTTGCGGTAGGGCAGGCTGCGCAGATCGAAGCTCACCGCGCCCGGCGCGGCGGCGTAGATCACATGGCGCGCGACCTTGGAGTACGAGGCATGGAAGTGCTGCGACGACTTCACCACGATCAGCTTCTTGCTCGCCAGATCGCAGCCGATGCCGGTGAAGAGATCGGTGCCCATGGCCTGGTTGCGCAGGCTCACCAGCAGGATCTGGATGCCCTTGGCCTCCACCAGCGCGCAGTCACCCATGTGCGTGAGCGTGTTGGACAGGCCGGTCTGCGTGTGCTCGTGCCTGACGGCCAGCACGTGGCAATCCAGGTCCAGCGGGGCGCCGGACAGCGGGCTCACCTTGCCGCCGATGCGCAGCGGCAGGCGTGCGCCCTCCCCGGCCTCGATGGCGATGCGCGCGGCGATGGGATCCCAGAAGGGGCCGATCGCCACGTTGGTGATGCCGCGCTCGATGAGCCGCTGCAGGATGAAGGTGGCGTCGCTCGCGGCGCCACCACCGGGGTTGTCCGCGCCATCGGAGAGCACGACCGGTCCGCCTTCGAAGGCCATGGCCTGGTCCAGCGCCTTGTCGATGCCGGGCACGTGCGGCGAGAGGGCGTCGCGCAGGGCAATCAGCTCATCGGCCAGTTGCCGCGCGAGGCGCGCGGCCTTGGGCGCGTCGCCGTCGGTGTAGACCAGCACCTTGGTGCCCATGTCCGGCACATCGCCCCAGGCGAAGCCATGCGTGATGGAGATGGAGAGCACGCCATCCTGGCCCTCCATGGCCTGGATGCGGTCCACGAAGCCGCGCGCCGGCTGGCGCGAGGTGTGCAGCGTGACGATCATGTCCGTGTCCACCACGGCCGCGGTGGGGCGGATGCGGCCCTGCACCTTGGCGGCACACAGGTCCACCAGCTCGAAGGCGCGCTCCAGCACGTCGGTGTGCGGATACTCCTTGTACGACATCAGCACGTCGGCGTGATCCACCATCGCCTGGCTCAGGTGGTTGTGCGGGTCCAGCTCGGCGCCGACCACGACGTCGGGCCCCACGATCTCGCGCACGTGGGCCAGCAGGTCGCCTTCGCAGTCGTCGTAGCCGTCGGCCACCATCGCACCGTGCAGGCCCAGCAGCACCATGTCCACCGGCAGCGCGGCGCGCAGGTCCGCCAGCAGTTCGGCTCGCAGGCGCTCATAGGTGGCGCGGGTGGTGATGCCGCTGGGCTGGGCGCCGGCCACCAGGCCTTCCACCAGCGTCCAGCCGCGTTCCTTGCCGCGGATGCGCGCCGCCCACAGCGGGCCGGCGAAGTAGAACATGTGGTCCGGGTGGGTGCCGCCCGGGTAGTAGCCCCGGTCCTGGAAGGAGGCCATGCCGGTGGGCATGGGGCCGAAGGTGTTGGTTTCGGTGGCGATGCCGCCGGAGAAGACGCGCATGGGCTAGGGGCTCGAGTGAAGTCGGGCGGGCGACAGCATGGCTTCGGTCAGACCGTGCCGGGCAATCGCTTCGGGAAGGGGCTGGCGGCGGATCAGCGCGGCACAGGCCTCGCCCATCGCGGCAGAGGTCTGGATGCCGTAGCCGCCCTGCGCGGCCACCCAGAAGAAGCCGGGCGCGCGGTCGTCCCAACCGCCGACGAGATCGCCATCCGCCACGAACGAGCGCAGGCCGGCCCAGGTGCGCGTGGGCCGGCGGATGGTGAGCGTGGTCAGGCTCTGGATGCGGTCGATGGCGATGGCGATGTCCATCTCCTCGGGCTGCACGTCGTGCGGCGGCACCGGATCGACGTTCGCGGGGGAGCCCAGCAGCATGCCGGCATCGGGCTTGATGTACCAGTCTTCGGTGACGCCGGCCGTCATGGGCCAGCGGCTCGCGTCACACCCCTCGGGCGGCGCGAAGATGAAGGCCGAGCGCCGCTTCGGCTGCAGGCCGATGGGCCGGGCGCCAGCCAACGTGCCCACGACATCGGCCCAGGCACCGGCCGCATTGACGAGAACGGGCGCCCGCACACGATGCTCGCCGGCGTGCACCTCCCATTGGTCGCCCACGCGCTGCACGCTGCGCACCTCGGCATCGGTCAGCACAGCGCCGCCCGCGCGCCGCACGCCGCGCAGGTAGCCCTGGTGGATGGCGTGCACGTCCATGTCGGACGCATCGGGCTCGTAAACGCCGCCGATCAGGCCCTCGCGCCGCAGCACCGGGGTGAGTTCACAGGCGCCCGCGGCATCCAGCAGCCGGCCCTGAGGGGAGATGGGTTGCAGCACGCGCCAGTGCTCGTGCAGGGCTTCTTCCTGGCCGGCGGTGGCCACCATCATCGCGCCGCGCGGGCTGAGCACCGGCTGCTCGGCAAAGCCGGGCGGCGGGTTCTGCAGGAAAGGGCGGCTGGCGATGGTGAGCGCGCGCACCTGCGGCGTGCCGTAGCTCTCCATGAAGAGCGCGGCGGAGCGGCCGGTGGAGTGGTAGCCGGGTTGCGACTCGCGCTCCAGCAGCAGCACGCGGCCGTGCGGGGCGAGCCAGTACGCCACCGAGGCCCCGGCGATGCCGGCCCCGACGACGACGAAGTCCGCCTGCTGCGATTGCATGGTGCGCATCCTAGCCTGGAATTTTCACATTCGCAAATTCGGCCGGTCTGTTGGCTGACCGCGTCAGATCGGCATGGCGTTTGCCTTTGCGTTCACGCAAAATCGGACCGATGAGTTCCGCGCCCCGCTCAAGTGCGCGCCAGGCCACTGGCCAGGCGCCGAAGGCTGCGCGCGCCAGCCGTGCGGCCTCGACACCGGCGCCCGCGTCAGCGGCCGGCCTGCACACGCTGGACCGGGAGACCTTCGGCCGCCGCCTGCGCGCGGCGCGCAAGAAGTTCGGCTGGACCCTGCAGGAGGTGGCCGACCGCTCGGGCGTCTCGGTGCCCACCATCTCGCGCGCCGAGCGCGGGCAACTCGCGCTGTCGTACGAGAAGTTCTCGGCCCTGGCCCGCGCGCTGAAGATGGACATCGGCGCCCTCTTCGCCGAGGGCGACGCGCCCGGCGTCGGCCTGCCCGGCCCCATCCTCACCCGGGCCGGTGAAGGGGTGGCCTATCGCGGCCAGTCGTTCACCTACGAGTTCCTCGCCACGCAGGCCACCGGCAAGCAGATGAGCCCCATCCTGGGCACGGTGCACGCCCGCGCGATCCACGGCCCGGAGGATTTCGCGCGGCACGAGGGCGAGGAATTCGTCTACGTGCTCTCAGGCGCGATCGAGGTGCACTTCGACACCGGCCAGGTGGTGAAGCTGGCACGCGGTGACTCGCTGTACTTCGACAGCCGCATCGGGCACGCCTACATCAGCACCAGCCGCCAGCTCGCGCGCACCGTGGGCGCCACCACCAGCGAGAGCACGCAGATGCGCTATGCGCGCAAGCGGTCGGCGGGCGATTGAGCCGGGCGCTGCGCGCCCTCAGGGCTCGTGGCACGCCACGCAGAGCTTGTTGCCATCGGGATCCCGGAAGTACGCGCCGTAGTAGTGGGCGTGGTACTCCGGCCGCAGCCCGGGCGGGCCCTCGCAGCGGCCGCCGTGCGCCAGCGCAATGGCATGCGCCCGATCCACCACCGCCCGCGTCGACGCGAGAAAGGCCGTCATCTGACCGTTGCCGGGCGCATGGGCCTGCCCGTCGTAGGGCCGCCCCACCAGGAACAGCGGCCGCGGCCCCGGGGTCGACTGCCAGCCGGCCCACGGGCGCTCCCGCTCGACGAAGCGCTGCGGCAGGCCCAGGCTCTCCATCAGGGGCTGATAGAACGCGAGAGCACGGTCGAAGTCGGTCACGCCGACGAAGAGGTGCGAGAACATCAGGCGGGCTCCTGGCCGCAGTCTGCGGCGCCCTGCCAGCTTAACGCGACACGCCCGGCCCCTGCCCATGGACAATCCAGGCCATGTGGAACTCCGCCATCCTCTCCTGGCTGCACATCGCAATGGAAGCCACGGCCACGCTGGCGTTTGCCTTGTCGGGCCTGCTGGAGGCCTCACGCAAGAAGCTGGACCCGGTGGGCGTTTGCATCGTCACGGGCCTGGCGGCCTTCGGCGGCGGCACCCTGCGCGACGTGCTGCTGGATCGCCGACCGTTCGTGTGGGTGGCGCATGCGCAGTGGCTGTGGGTGCTGCTGGCGCTGTGCATCGGCGCCATGTTCTTCCTGCGCACGCGCCATCTGGAGGTGACCGAGCGCGCCATGCAGTGGCCCGACGCGATCGGGCTGGGTCTGTTCAGCGCCAGTGGCACGCAACTGGCACTGGCGCAGGGCCTCCCGGCCATCGTGGCGGTGTTGATGGGGGTGATCACCGCCGCCTTTGGCGGCGTGCTGCGCGACATCGTCTGCAACGAGATCCCTCGCGCGCTGCATGACCACAGCCCTTACGCGGTGTGCGCGTTCGTGGGCGGCTGGGTGCTGGTCGGGGCGACTGCGCTGGGGTGGCCGCCCGAGGCCGCGATGGCCACGGCAGCGGTCGTTGGCGCGGGGTTGCGGGTGATCGTGCTGTGGAAGGGGATCAGCCTGCCGAGGTGGGATGGGTAGGGCTGCGCATCGCTGGGGTTGCACCCCAGCCTACGAATAAAGGCAGCCCCTTGTAGGCTGGGGTGGAGCGCCAGCGCAACCCCAGCGTTCCCCTCACCCCGCCGCCGACTGCTGCGCGTCGTCTTCCGCCGGCCAGTCGCGGATGTACGCCTTGAGCATCTTGTTCTCGAAATTCTGGCTGTCCACCACCGCCTTGGCGACGTCGTAGAAGCTGATCACGCCCATGAGCATGCGCCGGTCCATCACCGGCATGTAGCGGGCGTGGCGCTCCAGCATCATCCTGCGCACTTCGTCGAGCTCCGTCTCCATGGTGCAGGTGAGCGGCGCGTCATCCATCGCGGCGCGCACGGTGGTGTTGCCCACCACGTGGCCATTGCGCACCACGCACTGGATGACCTCGCGGAAGGTCAGCATGCCCACCAGGTCGCCGTGGTCCATGACCACGAGCGAGCCGATGTCCTTGTCGGCCATCACGTCGATGGCCCGCGCGAGCGGCTCGTCCGGGGACACGGTGAACAGGGTGCCGCCCTTCACGCGCAGGATGTCGCTGACTTTCATGGGGTCTCCTTCTCCAGGGCCGCCCGCTGGCGGGGCTGAGATGAATATAGCCCACAATCCGGGGCAGTTCCACAGCGGACACGAGAGGAGACGCATCCCCATGCCCGGTTACTCCGACCCCGGCTTCGACACCCTGGCGCTGCATGCCGGCGCCGCGCCCGACCCCGCCACCGGCGCGCGGGCAGTACCGATCCACCTGAGCACCTCGTTCGTCTTCGAGTCGAGCGACCACGCCGCGGCGCTGTTCAACCTGGAGCGCGCGGGCCACGTCTATTCGCGCATCAGCAACCCCACCAATGCGGTGCTGGAGCAGCGCGTGGCCGCCCTCGAAGGCGGCATCGGCGCCATCGCCACCGCCAGCGGGCAGGCGGCGCTGCATCTGGCCGTGGCCACGCTCATGGGCGCGGGCTCGCACATCGTGGCCAGCACGGCGCTCTATGGCGGCTCGCAGAACCTGCTGCACTACACGATGCGCCGATTCGGCATCGACACCACGTTCGTGAAGCCGGGTGACATCGACACCTGGCGTGCCGCGATCCGGCCCAACACGAAGCTGCTGTTCGGCGAGACGGTGGGCAACCCGGGCCTGGACGTGCTGGACATTCCCACGGTGAGCCAGATCGCGCACGAGGCGGGCCTGCCGCTGCTGGTGGACTCCACCTTCACTACGCCGTACCTGATGAAGCCGCTGGATCTGGGCGCCGACCTGGTCTACCACTCGGCCACCAAGTTCCTCTCCGGCCACGGCACCGTCATCGGCGGCGTGCTGGTGGATGGCGGCAGCTTCGACTGGAACGCCTCCGGCCGCTTCCCCGAACTGACCGCGCCCTACGACGGCTTCCACCAGATGGTGTTCAGCGATGAGTCCACCGTGGGCGCCTTCCTGCTGCGCGCGCGGCGCGAGGGCCTGCGCGACTTCGGCGCCTGCATGAGCCCGCACACCGCCTGGCTGATCCTGCAGGGCATCGAGACGCTGTCGCTGCGCATGGAGCGCCACATGAGCAACACGCGCCGCGTGGTGGAGTTCCTGGCCGCCCACCCCTTCGTGGCGAAGGTGGGGCACCCGCTGCTCGAATCGCACCCCAGCCATGTGCTCGCGCAGAAGCTGCTGCCCAAGGGCGTGAGCTCGGTGTTCAGCTTCGACATGAAGGGCAGCCGCGAGCAGGGCAAGCGCTTCATCGAGACGCTGAAGCTGTTCAGCCACCTGGCCAACGTGGGCGACTGCCGCTCGCTCGTCATCCACCCCGCCAGCACCACGCATTTCCGCATGACGGACGAAGCGCTGGCGGGCGCGGGCATCGGCCCCGGCACCATCCGCCTGTCGATCGGGCTGGAGGATCCGGACGACCTGATCGACGATCTCAAGCGCGCCCTCAAGGCCGCCGAGAAAGCCTGAGGCGGGAGCGAAGCGATGGAACTGCAAGTCAACGGCGCCCGCACCTTCTGCTACACCGGCGGCAAGCCCTTCGATGCCGCGAAGCCCACCGTGGTGTTCATCCACGGCGTGCTGAACGACCACAGTGTCTGGATCCTGCAGACACGGTACTTCGCCCATCACGGCTTCAACGTGCTGGCGGTGGATCTGCCTGGCCACTGCCGCAGCGCCGGCGAGGCCCCGAAGTCGGTGGAGGAAGGCGCCGACTTCATCCGCGCGCTGCTGGATGCCGCGGGCGTGCAGCAGGCAGCGCTGGTGGGCCACAGCTTCGGCGCGCTGATCGCGCTGGAGACCGCCGCTCGCTACCCCGAGCGCGTGACGCGCCTCGCGCTGGTGGGCGTGGCCTACCCGATGAAGGTATCGCCGGCCCTGCTGGAGAACTCGGTGGCGAACCCGATGAAGGCCATCGACATGGTGAACGTGTACTCGCACTCCATGCTGGCCCCGCCGCCCTCCGCACTCGGGCCGGGCACCTGGCTGTACGGCGGCTCGCGCGCGCTGATGAAGCGCGTGCTGGCCAGCAACCGCGAGGTGAACATCTTCCATCGCGGCTTCAACGCCTGCGACACGTATGCCGGTGGCGAGGCGGCGATGCAGAAGGTGCAGTGCCCCGTGCTGTTCCTGCTGGGCCGCGCCGATGCGATGACGCCGGTGAAGGCCGCGGGCAGCCTGCAGAAGCTGGCGCGCGACGGCCGCACGGTGGTGGTTCCAGGCGGCCACGCCATGATGACCGAGTCGCCGGATGAGGTGCTGGCGGCGCTGAAGGGCTTCCTGGGCTGACCGGCATGGGCGCTGCCGCTCGGCCCCCCGGTATCGCGGCAAGCGACCCGCCAGGGCCTGTGACGGCACTCCGCACGGCGCTGACCATGGATTCGGCGCAGGGCCCGACCATGGCGAGCCAGGAGAACCGCGCCCCATGAACCTGCGACTCACCCTCTATGCCCTGGCGTCCGGCCATGCGCTCGACGCGCCCGCCACCCTGCGGCTGTTCGAGACGGCCGGCCTGAGCGACGAGCCCCTGGCCGTGCGTCGTCGCCTGTGGCCCGCCGTGGCGGTGATCGCCGCGGCGCTCACCGGGCTGGGCGTGATCCTGTGGCTGGCCGCGAACTGGGACACCCTGGGGCGCGCCGGGCGCTTCGCGCTGCTGCAGGGCGTGATCCTCGTCTTCTGTGCCGGCGCCGCGCTGCGGCCCCGGCTGGCGCCCGCCCTGGGCCTGCTGGCCTTGCTGGGCACGGGCGGGCTGTTCGCCTACTTCGGGCAGACCTACCAGACCGGCGCCGACCCGTGGCAGCTCTTCGCGTTGTGGGCCGTGCTGACCCTGCCGCTGGCCCTGGCGGTGCGCAGCGACGCGGTCTGGGTGCCCTGGACGCTGGTGGTCATGACCGGCATCTCGCTGTGGGTGCAGGCGCACACGGGCCACCGCTGGCGCATGGAACCGGGTGACCAGGGCGTCTTCCTGGCCGCCTGGCTGGCCATGGCCCTGGTGGTGGCGGCGCTCTCACCGTCCGCGTGGCGCTTCACGGGCGCAGGGGCATGGGCGATGCGGACGGCGGCCACGCTGGCGGTGATCGCCATCACGCTCACCGCGCTGGGCGGTCTGTTCACGCGCAACGAGGCCTCTTTCTACTGGCTGGGGCTGGCCGTGCTGGGCATCGCCGCCGCCGTACTCACCCTGCCACGCGTCTTCGATGTGTTCGTGATCAGCGCTGTCGCACTCGGCCTGGACAGCCTGCTGATCATCGGCACCGGCCGCCTGCTGTTCGAGATCCCGGGCAGTGACTGGGTCGGCCGCATGCTGCTGCTGGGCCTGGGCGCCGCGGGGCTGCTGGCCGCCTCGGTGAGCGCGATCCTGCGGCTGGCACGACGCGACGTCGCGCACGCAGGCGCAGGCGCAGGCGATGCACGCGCGGCCGCGAGCGCTGTGAAGACCGTGGTTCCGGTCGCGTCCCCAGGCGACTCGCAGCCGCCCCTCGAACGCATCCTCGAACAGGCCAAGGCCCGCGGCATCCTGCCGGCGGAGGCCCGCCTGCCCGAGCCCGAGTCGCGCCCCTGGCCGGTGGTGCTGCTGGTGGCGCTGGGCGCCTGGCTGGCCACGTTGCCGCTGCTGAGTGTGGTCGGCCTGCTCCTCGGCCCGCTGCTCACCACCGACGTGGGCGCCAGCGTGGCTGGCGTGCTGCTGCTGATCGCCTCGGTGGTGGTGCTTCGCGCCCGCGAGCTGCCGGTGTTCGTGGAGCAGTTGGCCATCCCCGGCCTGCTGACGGGCGGCGGCACGCTGGCCTTCGGGCTGGGCCGCGGCCTGGGCACGCAGACCACGGCCGCCGTGCTGTGCCTGGTCGCCCTGGTCATCGCGGCGTTCGTGGCGCGGCCCTGGCTGCGCGTGCTGCTGGGCGCCCTGGCCGCCACGCTGTTTGCGTTTGCCGTCACCCCACTGCGCCTCTTCGACCACGGCTCGGGCCACCAGGTGGCGTGGATGGCGCTGCACTTCGGGCTGGCCGCCTGGGCCGCGGCGCTGGTGATCCAGTCCCAGGTGCTCGCCGATGGTCGGCATGCGCCCTTTGCAGCCGCCGTCGAATCGATCGCGGCTGGCTGGGTGCTGGCCGTGCTGGCCGGCCTGGCCGTGTGGGCGGGCATGACGATGCTGGTGGGCGGGGTGATGGGGGGCATCGGCCCCCAGCCTGGGCGGTACGCCGTCGACCAGTGGCCGATGCGCGCGGCATCGACGGTGCTCGGCGCAGCGGGCCTGCTGCTCGCGGGCCGCCACTGGCCCACCCTGCGCCAGCCGGCGCCTGCGCTCGCCGGCCTGGTGATCGCCAGCCTCGCCTGGTTCCTGCCCAGCCTGGGCGGCGTGCTGTTCGCGCTGGCCGCGCTGGCCATCACGCAGCGCTGGCTGCTCGCGGGCGCTGGCGCGATGGCCGCGGCCTGGATCACCGGGGCGTTCTACTACCAGCTCCAGTGGTCGCTGGCGACCAAGGCGGTGGTGCTGGTGGGCGCGGGCGCGGCGCTCGGGGCCATCGGCTGGCTGGCACAGCGCACGCGGCGCACCGTCGGCGCCACACCTGGCCTCGTTCCCATGCCCTGGCGTTGGGGCCGGCCGCTGATCGCCCTGACGGCCGTGCTCGTGGCCGGCGTGGCCAACTTCGCCATCTGGCAGAAGGAGACGCTCATCGCCCATGGCGACAAGGTCTTCGTGCGGCTCGCCCCTGTGGACCCGCGCTCGCTGATGCAGGGCGACTACATGCGTCTCGCCTTCGCCGTGCCGGGCCCCATGGATGCGCAGATGCAAAGCCTGGTGAGCCTGCAGCGGCCGCACGTGGCTGCGGTGCGCGCACCGAACGGCGTGGCCGAACTGCGCCGCCTGCTGGCCCCGGGCGAATCACTGGGGCCAGGCGAGATGCGCATCGAACTCACGCCCAAGGGCGGCCGCTGGATCCTGGTCACCGACGCCTGGTTCTTCCGCGAGGGCGAGGCCGCCCGCTTCGAGCGCGCCCGCTACGGTGAATTCCGCGTGCTGCCGGACGGCCGGGCCCTGCTGGTGGGGCTGGCCGATGAACAATTGCGCACCATCCCGCCATGACCTTTTCCATCACGCCCACCATGACCCCGGCGCGCGCCCGCGAGATCGCCGACAGCTTCGACCTGCGCGCGCTGCCACCCGACTTCTACGCCAACCCCTTCCCGGTCTATGCCGCGCTGCGCGAGCGGGAGCCGGTGCGGCGCATGCCCGACGGCTCGTGGTTCCTCACGCGCTATGCCGACCTCGTGGCCGTGTACCGCGACGCGCAGATCTTCAGCTCCGACAAGAAGGTGGAGTTCACGCCCAAGTACGGCGCCGGCGCGCCGCTGCTGGAGCATCACACCACCAGCCTGGTGTTCAACGATCCGCCGCTGCACACGCGCGTGCGCAAGCTGATCATGGGCGCGCTCACCCGACGCGCCATCGCGGAGATGGAGCCGGGGCTCGTGACGCTGGTGGACGGCCTGCTCGACGCCATCGAGGCGCGCGGCAGCGGCGACCTGATCGAGGACTTCGCCTCCGCGATCCCGGTGGAGATCATCGGCAACCTGCTCGGTGTGCCGCACTCGGACCGCGGGCCGCTGCGCGCGTGGTCGCTCGCCATCCTGGGCGCGCTGGAGCCCAAGCTCACCCCCGAGCAGGAGGCCCTGGGCAACCGCAGCGTGCTGGAGATGCTGGACTACCTGCGCGGGCTGGTGGCCGAGCGGCGACGCCACCCCGGCGACCCCGAGCACGACGTGCTCACGCGCCTGATCCTGGGTGAAGGCGGCGAGCAGCTGAGCGAGGTGGAGCTGCTGCAGAACTGCATCTTCATCCTCAACGCCGGGCATGAGACCACCACCAACCTGATCGGCAATGCGCTGGTGGCCCTGCAGGAGTGGCCCGACGAATGCCGCCAGCTGGTGGCGGCGATCGGCGGCGATGCCAGCCGGCCCGAGCTGGAACCCCTGCTCACGCTGGCGGTGGACGAGTTCCTGCGCTTCGAGTCGAGCAACCAGCTGGGCAACCGCCGCGCGCTGCGGGCCTGCGAGGTGGGCGGCATCACTCTGCCCGAAGGCGCGCTGGTGACGCTGTGCATCGGGGCGGCCAACCGCGATCCGGCGCAGTTCGTGGATCCGGACCGGCTGGACCTGGGCCGCGAGAACAACCGCCACCTGGCCTTCGGCTTCGGCATCCATCAGTGCGCGGGCCTCAGCCTGGCGCGGCTGGAAGGCCGCATCGCCATCGGGCGCTTCCTGGCGCGCTTCCCGCGCTACCGGCTGACCGAAGCACCGGTGCGCGGCGGGCGGGCACGCTTCCGCGGGTTCTTGCGCGCGGCGTTCCGCGTTGAATAGACTTCACGTCCAGGAGACAAGACCATGACGGCTACCACCACGCCCACGGCTGCGGCGGACCCGCGCAGCTTCCAGACCTTCGCGGACTTCTACCCCTTCTACCTGGGTGAGCACAGCAACCGCACCTGCCGGCGCCTGCACTTCCTGGGGTCGACGCTCGCCCTGGTCTGCCTGGGCCTGCTGATCGCTACGGCCAATGCCTGGTGGCTGCTCGCTGGGCTGCTTTGCGGCTACGGCTTCGCGTGGCTCGGCCACTTCGGCTTCGAGAAGAACAAGCCCGCCAGCTTCAAGCGGCCGCTCTACAGCTTCATGGGCGACTGGGTGATGTACAAGGACATCTGGACGGGACGCATTCCGTTCTGAGGACGGGCCGCCCAGGCGCCTTCGGCATCGCTGGGGTTGCACCCCAGCCTACGAGATACCCTTTGCCTGCGTAGGCTGGCGGTGGAGCGAAGCGAAACGCCATCCGACGAGGTGCCCTTGGACCGCGTAGGCTGGCGGTGGAGCGAAGCGAAACCCCAGCGTTCCCCGACGCAGCAGCGCATCAACCCGCTGCGCGACGAAACAGCCCCAGCAGCCCCACCCGATCCACCTTGCCCGTGGGCAGGCGCGGCAACTCCTTCAGCACGACCAGTTGCGCCACCACCTGCCCCTGCAGGTTGAACAGGCCGGTCAGCTTCTCCAGCACCGCCTCGGGCGATGCACCCGGTGCCAGCACCGCCGCCACGCCCACCGACATGTCGCTGCCCGGCGCGTGCACGGAGACGACGGCGCAGTCCGCCACGGTGCCGGTGGCACGCAGGGTGTTCTCGAACTCGCTGGCGGCCACCTTGGCGCCGCCGAGGTTGACCAGGTCATCCATCCGCCCCGCCACCCGCAGCAGCCGCGGCTGCACCAGCATGCCGAGGTCGGGCGTGAGGAACCAGCCATCCTGAAAGGCCTCGGCCGTCTCCTGCGGCCGGTCGATGTAGCCCGTCACCATCGCGCTGCTGCGCAGGGCGATGCGGCCCCAGGTGCCGGGCGGCAGATCGGCCCCTTGCGCATCCAGGATGCGCACGTCCACGCCGGGCCGCACGATGCCCAGGCCGGTGTCGTCCAACCCGTCGCACACGCCGCCCACCTCGTTGCTGCCATAGCGCCCGACGGGTTCGGCGCCCAGCCGATCGCGCAGCCGCTGGCGCAGCGTGGGCGTGAGCACGCCACCGACCGCCGCCACCTGCACCGGGTGCGGTGAGCGCCAGTCCGCGGGCATGGCGTCGAGCAGGCGTTCCAGCAGCAGCGGCATGCCCCACAGGTGCGTGGGCAGATAGCGCGGCAGCCACTGGCCCGAGCCGGCCATCACCGTGCCGCCGGCACGCAGGCAGGCGCTGGCGCGCGCGTAGGCGAGGTTGATGATCAGCGGCCCGGCAATGTGCAGGCGTGTCCGTGCGTCATACCCGTTCACGTCCACGCTGCCGTGCACCCAGTAGTCCTGCACCGGCCGTGGCACGTGCATGAACTTCGAGCGCCCGCCAGAGCCCGAGGTGCGGCTGATGCGATGCGCGGTTTCCGCGGGCAGCGGCACCCAAGGCCCGCCCACCGTGGCCAGCGGCTGCCCGAGCGCGGCGAGGAAAGCCTCGTCGGCGAGCCGGAAGCCCGCGTGCGAGGCGGCCGGCCCGGCACGCCCCGAGAGCACCCAGCGCGAATGGCGCAGCACGAAGTCCAGATCGGGGTCATCCTGGTCGCGAAACGAGATCGTGCAGGCGCCGATGCCCTCGGCCGCCAGCAGCAGCACCAGTTCCAGCGTGAAGGCAGGGCCGCCGACCGCCACGCAGTCCCCGGGCTGCACGCCCATCTGCCGCAGCATGCGCGCGGCATGCGTGACCATGGCGCAGAACTGGCCGTGGGTGAGCGCGCGCCCTTCTTCCACCACGGCCACGTGGTGCGGCGTGGCGAGCGCCCAGCGCTCCAGGATCTCGGCCGTGGTCGGTGGTGATCGCATCCGGCAGCCCGCTCAACCCTGCGACTGGAACATCCGCTGCAGCGCCATGCGGTCCACCTTGCCGGTGTGCATGAGCGGCAGTTCGGGCAGCACCAGCATGCGGGCCAGCGTCTCCGCGTCCAGCCGCAGCAAGCCCTGCAGCCGCGCCTGGGCCTGCGCCGCCGTGGCGCCGGGTGCCAGCACCAGTGCCACGCCGACGGTGACCTCGCCGCCCTGCAGGTTGACGGCGACCACCGCGCAGTCTCGCACCTCGCCACCGGCACGCAGGGCGTCCTCGATCTGCGTGGCGGGCATCTTGATGCCGGCGATGTTGACCAGGTCGTCCTGGCGGCCCGCGAGTCGCAGCAGGCGCGACGCGACCAGCGCGCCGACATCGGCGGTGATGAACCAGCCGTCCTGGAACGATTGCGCCGTCTCCTGCGGCAGATCGATGTAGCCCTCCGCCATCGAAGGCGTGCGCACCGCGATGCGGCCCCACACGCCGCGCGGCAGATCGCGCCCTTCGGTGTCGAGGATGCGCACGTCCACGCCGTGCCGCATCACGCCGGTGCCGCCGGCATCGAGGTCGTCGCAGATCACGCCGGTCTCGTTGTTGCCGTAGCGGCTGACCGGTTCGGCGTGGAACACTTCGCGCAGGCGCTGCCGCAAGGCGGGCGAGAGCACCCCGCCCACGGTGGACACGGGCACCGGCTGGGCGGACCGCCAATCAGGCGGCGCCTCGTGCAACAGGCGCTCGATCTGCACCGGCAGGCCCCACAGGTCCGTCGGCGCGAGCTGCGGCAGCCACGCGCCCGAGCCGGCCATCACCAGCCCGCCCGATCGCAGGCAGGTGCTGCTGCGGGTGAAGGCCACGTTCATCACCAGCGGCCCGCAGATCAGCAGGCGCGTGTCGGGCGTGTAGCGCTTCACGTCCAGGCTGCCGCTCACCCAGTACTCCTGCGCGCGACGCGACAGGGGCATGAACTTCGACCGGCCGGTGGAGCCCGAGGTGCGGCTAATGCGCTGGATCTCGTGCGCCTCCAGCGGCGCCCACAGGCCATCGAGCTCGCTCACCGGCTGACGCAGCTCGCGCAGGAAGGCATCATCCAGCGCGATGAAGCGCGCGGGCGCCGGCACCACCTGCTGCACGCGGGCGATCACCCATTCCGCATGCGACAGCACGAAGTCGATGTCCGGGTCGCCCTCGGCCTGGAACGACAGCGTGCTGGCCCCCAGGCCCTCGGCCGCCAGCAGCACGACGAGCTGGATGCCGAAGCCGGGCCCCGCCACGGCCACGCGGTCCCCGCGCTTCACGCCATGCCGGCGCAGCAGGTGCACGGCCTGGATCACCATGCCGCAGAGCTGGCTGTAGGTGACCTCGGTGCCCTCCTCGCGCAGGGCTGGATGCGCCGGCGCGCGCAGCGCCCAGCTCACCAGGTATTCGGCGGTGGTCGGTGGCGGTCTCACAGCACGTCGCGCAGCATGAGTTGATCGAGCGAGCCGCCGCGCCACAGGCGGGCGGTCGCCTCATTGTGCGGCAGCAGCAGTTGCCGCAACAGGGGCTGCAGCGGTGTCGTCTGCGTGTCGGCCAGCAACGCGTAGCGAGTCGCCTCGCCATCATCCACCTCGTTCAGGCGACCGATCCAGTCGAGTTGCACCAGCGACTGCAGCACAGGCGCGAGCTGCAGCTCATCCACCTCCAGCAGGACGGCGAGCTGATGGGCGGTCAGGCCCCTGCGCGGTGTCGCGCGCGCCCGATCCAGCCGCTGCAGGGCCTCCAGCGCGAGCTGGAAGCGCCAGCCCGGCCCGCCCGCCGTGCGGCGCACGCCGGCCAGCAGGCTGGGCAGGTAGGCCGCCACCACCGCGCCCAGCAGCACGATCACCCATGCCATGTAGATCCACACCAGCAGGATCGGCACGCTGGCGAACGCGCCATACACCGCCGAATAGGTGGGCACCTTGCTGATGTACCAGGCGAGCAGCCGCTTGGCCACCTCCATGCCGACGGCCGCGAACACGCCGCCGGCCAGGGCATGCGCGCCCTGCACGGGCGTGTTGGGCACATAGCGGTACAGGGCAGCGAGTGACAGCGCCAGCGCGATGAACTCCACGCTGTCCAGCACCAGTGAAAGGCCGCCGGGCAGATCGGCCACCAGCCCGCGCGAGGCCGACAGCACCCAAGACGTGGTGGCGAGACTGGCGGCCAGCAGCAGCGGGCCGAGCGTGAGCGCGGCCCAGTAGATCAGCACCCGCTGCGCGATCGGCCGCGGGCGCTGCACGCGCCAGATGGCATTGAGCGTGCGGTCGATGGTGAACACCAGCGCCAGCGCCGAGGCGAGCAGCGCCGCGAGACCGACGAAGCCCAGCTGGCTGGCCTTGCCGGCGAACTGCGTGAGGTAGCCCAGCACCTGGCGGCTGATCGCCTCGGGCACCAGGCTCTGCACCAGCCAGGCCTGCAGGCTCGCCTGCATCTTGCCGTAGGCGGGAAAGGCGGTCAGCGCCGCCAGCACCACGGTGAAGAACGGCACCAGCGCAATGGTGGTGGTGAACGTCAGGCTGCTGGCCGAGACGCCCAGGCGGTCTTCGCGGAAGCGCTCCAGCAGCGTCCGCGCGGTGGTGCGCCAGGGGAATCGGCGCAGGGTGACGGCGAGCCGGGCCAGTTTCATCGGCCGGTATCATGCCAGTCCCCATGACCCAGCCCGATCCCGCCCCCGCCGTGCCACCCCCCGCGGTGGAGGCTACGCGGTGGCTGGCCGCGGGCAGCGCGCTCGCGCTCGTGCTGCTGGCGTTCGCGTGGGAGCTGTGGCTCGCGCCCCTGCGGCCTGGTGGCAGCTGGCTGGCCCTGAAGGCGCTGCCCATCGCGCTGGCCCTGCCGGGCCTGCTACGACGGCGCCTGTACACCTACCGCTGGACCAGCCTGCTGGTCTGGCTCTATTTCACCGAAGGCGTG
Organism: Ramlibacter sp.; assembly: GCF_041916345.1. Lineage (GTDB taxonomy): Bacteria > Pseudomonadota > Gammaproteobacteria > Burkholderiales > Burkholderiaceae_C > Ramlibacter. Next base: position 8,079 of record NZ_JAYRZR010000010.1, on the reverse strand, counting down.
GTGCGCGCCACCAGCGACCGCGGCCCGAGCGTGCCGCTGGCCGTGCTGGAAGTGGCGCTCAGCCTCGCCCTCTTCATCGCCTGCGCGCTGCATGTGCGGCTGCGCCTGAAGAAGCCCCGCCCCGCCGAGCCGACATGACCGCATCCACCCCCGACACCCTGCTTACCGCGCTGCGCGCCGCCGTGGGCGAGGCCCACGTGCTGACCGAAGGCGACCTTTCCGCCTGGGAGCAGGACTGGCGCAAGCGCACGCGCGGCAAGGCACGTGCCGTGGTGCGGCCGGGCAGCACAGGCGAGGTGGCCGCGGTGGTGCGGGCCTGCGCGCAGGCCGGCGCGCCCATCGTGCCGCAAGGCGGCAACACCGGGCTGGTGGTGGGGGGTGTGCCGGATGAATCGGGCCGAGAGGTGGTGCTGAGCCTGACGCGCATGAACCGCGTGCGCGCCATCGACGCGGACAACCTCACCATGACGGTCGATGCCGGCTGCGTACTGCAGAACCTGCAGCAGGCGGCGGAGGCGGCCGGCCTGCACTTTCCCCTCTCGCTGGCGGCGGAAGGCAGCTGCACCATCGGCGGCAACCTGGCCACCAATGCGGGCGGCACGCAGGTCGTGCGCTTCGGCAATACCCGCGAGCTGTGCCTGGGCCTGGAGGTCGTCACGGCGCAGGGCGAGGTGTGGGACGGCCTCACCGGCCTGCGCAAGGACAACACGGGCTACGACCTGCGGGATCTCTTCATCGGTAGTGAAGGCACGCTGGGCATCATCACCGGCGCCACGATGAAGCTGTATCCGCAGCCGGCGGCCACGCTCACCGCCTGGGCGGCCGTGCCTTCGATGCAGGCCGCGGTGCAGCTGCTGGGGCTGGCGCATCGCCACCTGGGCGCGGGCCTCACCGGCTTCGAGGTGATGGGCCAGTTCGCGCTGTCGCTGGTGGATCGCCACATGCCGCAGCTGCGCGTGCCGCTGTACCGCGACACGCCCTACTGCGTGCTGCTGGATAACGCCGACACGGAATCGGAGGCCCATGCCCGCGGCCGCTTCGAAGCCCTGCTGGAGGCCGCGCTGGAGGCCGGCTGCGCGACGGATGCAGTCGTGGCCGAGAACCTGAGCCAGGCGCACCAGCTCTGGCATATCCGCGAGTCGATCCCGCTCGCGCAGGCGGAGGAAGGGCTGAACATCAAGCACGACATCTCGGTGCCGGTCTCGCGCATCCCGGCCTATTGCGAAGCCACCGACGCCCTGCTCGCGCGCGAGATCCCGGGCGTGCGGCTGGTGAACTTCGGCCACCTGGGGGATGGCAATCTGCACTACAACGTGCAGGCGCCCGAAGGCGGTGATGCGGCCGCGTTCCTGCGCGAGCAGGAGGAGCGCGTGAACACGCTGGTGTACGACCAGGTGGCGGCCTTCGGCGGCTCCATCAGCGCCGAGCATGGCATTGGTCTGCTGAAGGCGCACAAGCTGCCGGACTACAAGTCGCCGGTGGCGCTGGGGCTGATGCGGGCGCTGAAGCAGGCGCTGGATCCGGCCGGGTTGCTGAATCCGGGGCGGGTGGTGGGTCGGTGATCGCTGGGGTTGCGCTGAGCTCCACACCAGCCTACGGAAAACCGATCCATGACGGTGGCATTGGTAGGCTGGGGTGGAGCGCAGCGC
>NZ_JAYRZR010000010.1:0-6420 GCF_041916345.1 Ramlibacter sp. | reverse complement strand
GGTTCCGGGGGGGGGGGGGGGGGGGGGGGGCGGGCGCCCCCCCCCCCCCCCCCCCCCCCCCCCCCCGCGACCCCGCCCATGCGCATAAAATGTGCGCATCCTCCATGGAGCCCTCCACATGCTGCGCTTCGACGACGCCCCCAAGAAGCCCACCAACCTGAGCCTGAACGTCAAGGTCCTTGAGATGGCCAAGGAGCTCGGCCTGAACGTCTCCCAGACGGTGGATGCATTGTTGGCCGAGGAAGTACGCCGACTCTACTGGGCAAAGTGGAATGAGGACAACAGGGAGGCGATAGAAGCCTACAACGAACGCATCGCGCGTGAAGGCCTGCCCCTGGAGCGCTACCGGACGTTCTGATCGTGGCCCGTTTCGACATCTACGCGCATCCCGTGCCGGCCTTGCGCAAGACCACGCCCTTCTTGCTGGACGTGCAGAACAACCACATCCGCAACCTCGCCACCCGCGTCGTCGTGCCACTGCGCGCCGCTGCCTCCTTTCCGCTGCCCGTGCGTGACCTCAATCCGGCTTTCGACGTTGCAGGCAAGGCCGTCGTGGCAGACACGGCAGCGCTGGCGGCCTTTCCCGCAGCGGAGCTGCGAACCCCCGTGGCTTCGCTGGCCACGCAGTCGGCCGAGATCGTTGCCGCCCTCGACACCCTCTTCGGCAGCTACTGAACCCGATTCGCCCATGCCCCACCCCATCCGATCGCAGTACGAAGACTTCATGCGCCACGTGTACACGCACGGCACGGCCAAGACCGACCGCACGGGCACCGGCACGCGCAGCGTGTTCGGCTACCAGATGCGCTTCGACCTGAACGAGGGGTTTCCGCTCGTCACCACGAAGAAGGTGCACCTGAAGTCCATCATCCACGAGCTGCTGTGGTTCCTGGAGGGCTCCAGCGACAACAACAAGCTGCGCGAGCGCGGCGTGACAATCTGGGACGAATGGGCGCGCGAGGATGGCGACCTGGGCCCCATCTATGGCGTGCAGTGGCGCAGCTGGCCCACGCCCGACGGCGGCCACATCGACCAGATCTCCGAGGCGCTGAAGCAGATCCGCAGCAACCCCGATTCGCGCCGCATCATCGTGAGTGCGTGGAACGTGGCCGACATCCCGAAGATGGCGCTGGCGCCCTGCCATGCGTTCTTCCAGTTCTACGTGGCCGATGGCAAGCTCTCGTGCCAGCTGTACCAGCGCAGCGCGGACATCTTCCTCGGCGTGCCGTTCAACATTGCGAGCTACGCGCTGCTCACGCACATGATGGCGCAGCAGGCCGACCTGGGCGTAGGGGACTTCATCTGGACCGGCGGCGATTGCCACATCTACAGCAACCACCATGAGCAGGTGGCGCTGCAGCTCTCGCGCGAGCCTCGGCCCTACCCCACGCTGCGCATCGCCCGCCGGCCCGAGACCCTGTTCGACTACCGCTACGAGGATTTCGTGGTGGAGGGGTATGACCCGCACCCGCCCATCAAGGCGCCGGTGGCGGTGTGACGGGGTGATCCAGAACATCCAGATCCTGCGCTTCGCTGCCGCGCTGTGGGTCGTGATGTTCCATGCCCTGGTGCCGCTGGTGGTGCCGCAGGCCTGGCAGCCCGCCCTGCCGGCCGCGCTGGAGGCGCTGTGCCGCCTCGGCTACGCCGGCGTGGACCTGTTCTTCGTGATCAGCGGCGCGGTCATCGCGCAGGCCACGCGGGGCGTGACGCCCGGCCTGGCCGCGGCGCGCCGCTTCATCGCGGTGCGGCTGGCGCGCATCTACCTGGGCTGGTGGCCCTTCTTCGGCCTGTTCATCGCCGCCATGGCCTGGTGGGGCTGGCCACTGGCGGAGAAGCGCTTCATCGCCTCGTTCCTGCTGGTGCCCGTGGCCGACATTACGCGCTACGTGCTCGTGCTGCTGTGGACGCTGACGATGGAGGTGTACTTCTACCTCGTAGTCGGCGCGCTGCTGCTGCTGGCACGGCCGCGCATGCGGCAGGCGATGCTGGCGTGGGCGGCGCTGGTGCTGGTCGTGGTACTGGTGAACGTGGGCACCGGTCGCTACGCGCTGGTCCATGAGCAGGGCCTGGGCATCTTCCGCCTGTTCATCGCCTCGCCCTTCGTGCTGGAGTTCATCGCCGGCTTCCTGCTGTGCGAATGGCTGCATGCGAGGCCGCGGCAATCGCTGATGCCCTGGGCCCTGCTCGCGCTCGTCTGCGGCACGGCGGCGGCCTGGACGCACTTCCGCGGCGGCCTGGGCTTCTTCGGCCTGGCCGACATCGCCCATGCGCCGCTGCGCACCCTGCTCTTCGGCGGCATGGCCGTGGGGCTGGCCGCCTGCGCCATCCTCGCGCGGCCGGCCGCCGGGCGCATGATGCTCGGGCTGGCGCGGCTGGGTGATGCCTCCTATGCGCTGTACCTGAGCCACATCCTCACGCTGACCTCGCTGTACCTGCTGGTGGCCGCCTGGGCCCCTGCCGAGGGCCTGCGCGGCGCGCTGTGGGCGCTGGCGCTGGCGGCGGCGGTGGGGCTCGCCGCCCTGCACTACCGCTGGATCGAGAGACCCCTCTACCTCGGCGCCAAGCGCCGCATCGAGAACGCCCTGGCCTGATGATGACGACCCGCCTCCACCTGATGTACGCCCGCGCCGCCAATGGCGTGATCGGCCGCGACAACACGATTCCCTGGCGCCTGCCGGAAGACATGGCGCACCTCAAGGCGCGGACCATGGGCCACCCGGTCATCATGGGGCGGCGCACCTGGGATTCACTGCCGGTGAAGTTCCGGCCGCTGCCGGGGCGCACCAACATCGTCGTCACGCGGCAGGCAGATTGGCAGGCCGAGGGCGCCGTGCGTGCGTCATCGCTGGAAGAGGCGATTCGGCTCGCAGGCACCAGCGACGTGGCCTGGGTGCTGGGCGGGGCCGAGATCTATCGCGCCGCGCTGCCGCTGGCGGATGAAGTGCATGTGACGGAGATCGATGCCGAGTACGAAGGCGATGCCTATGCGCCGACCCTGGGTGCGGAGTGGGTGGAGGCGAGCCGGGAGGGCCATGTCTCCGCCGCGGGGGTCAGGTTTGCGTTCGTGGTGTATCGGCGCGCCGATGCGGGCAGCGCCAGCCCCCGGTAGGCTGGCGGTGGAGCGACAGCGAAACCCCAGCGTTCCCGCCACCAACGCTAGAACGTCGATCGCGACTTCAGCAGCACCTGCGCCCGCTTCACGTTCGACCCCGCCCCCAGCGGGAACGCCAGATCCAGGTGCAGCACATTCCCGAACGCGGAGCGCGTGCTCACGATGCGCAGGCCCAGCCCGGCATCCGCCAGCCAGCCTGAATCCGACCGGTTGACGTTGCTGCCGCCCCAGGCCCGCCCCACATCCACGAAAGCAGCGCCGCCGATGCGGAACAGGCGCCAGAGGTAGATGTCAGTGTAGAAGCGCTCCTCCACCGTCAGCAGCGCGCGGCGCGTGCCGCTCTGGTAGCGCAGCGGATAGCCGCGCAGGCCGTTGTCGCCGCCCAGAAGCAGATCATCCCCCACCTCGGGGCGCGTCAGCCAGTCGGCCGAGGCCGCCGCGTAGAACAGGCGGCGGGCGCTGCGCCGCTCGTAGTACTGCGTCTGCAGCGACACGCGCTGGCGGCGCACGTCGCCATCCTGCAGGCGCCCCTGCACGGCGCCCGCGGCGAGCACCGTGCGGTCTTCGTCCAGTTGCCAGCCGTGGCTGAGGTTCGCGCTGTACAGCACCGCATCGGCATCGGCGCCCAGCGCCTTGGTCGACAAGCCGAGCTGCGCGGTCAGGTTCAGGCCCAGCGCAAAGAACTCCGGCCGGCCGATCAGGTTGCGGTTCACCTCGCGCTGATAACGGTCCTCCAGCAACTGGTAGCGCACGAACGGCGCCACGATGCGGTCATCGGTGGGCAGGCGCGGCGGCGCGGTGCGGCCGGGCTCGAAGCGGTAGTTGTCGTCCTGGAAGGTCAGGCCCAGCGTGGTGCGCTTGACCCAGCCGTTCTGCAGCCCGTCGGACCAGCCGCCGAACACCTCGCCCGAGATGACCTGGTGCCGGTACTCGGACACCACCTCGCCGGCGTTGTAGATCGGGTCGATGCGGTCGTCGCGGCTGAAGCGCGCGCCGGCGGCCCAGCGCGCATCGAGCGAGTGGAAGGGGTGCGTCAGCGCGATGCTGTCACGCTGGCCATCGGTGTTGCTCGAATGGTCGAAGCTCAGCCCCGTCCAGGAGCCGAAGACATGGTCGTTGGAGATGAAGAACTGGTTGCCGCTGCGATCGACATTGCGCGTGCGGCCCAGGCCCACCGTGGTGCCCGTGCCCAGGAAGTTGTAGTCCCGCACCAGGATGCCGCCGGAGGTGCTGCCTCCTGAGCGACTCACGTTGACGCCAGGGTCCAGCGACCAGGCGTCGCGCGTGACCACGTCGATGTCGACCACGCCGTCCTTGTACGCCAGCGGCAGGATCATCACCTCCGACAGGAAGCGGTTGGCCAGCAGCACGCGCTCGGTCTCCTCCAGCACGCGCACCGACACGCGGTCGCCGGGCTTGAAGAGCAGCTGCTTCTCGATCACGCGCGCGCGGGTAACGCGGTGCACGCGGTTCGCGCCGCGGAAGAGCGCGATGTTCTCCGCCGGATCCGAGGTGTCGAACACCTCCTGCGGCAGCACCCGCACGGCGCCGATGCGCACACCCGCGGCCTCCATCTCGGCCCAGCTCGAGGCCACCGAGGGTGCCTCGGGCGCGGCATTGGCGGGACGGCTCGTGCCCGGCGCCAGCAGGTGCACCTGGGCCTGGCCCTGGGCCGGGCCGGCGGCCGCGAGCAGCAGGCCCAGCACCAGCGCAGGCAGGGTGTGGCGGCGTGGCATCGCTGGCGACTTCATGGCTGGGCGGGACGATCCAGGATGGTACCCGGTCGCGGCGATGGAACGGCTCACTCGGCTATCCTGCTGCACCTAGGAAGGCCCGCCCTTGATGAAGATCACCACCTGGAACGTCAATTCCCTCACCGCCCGCCTGCAGCACGTGCTGGACTGGACCACCGCCAACCCGGTGGACGTGCTGTGCCTGCAGGAACTGAAGCTCACTGACGACAAGTTCCCGGCCGATGCGCTGGCGGCGCAGGGCTACCCGCACTGCGCGGTGTTCGGGCAGAAGACGTACAACGGCGTCGCGGTGCTGAGCCGCACGCCCCTTGCCGATGTGGTGCGCAACATCCCCGGCTTCACCGACGAGAGCTCACGCGTGCTCACCGTCACGGTGGAGGCACCTGGCGGGCCGGTGCGGCTGGTGAACGGCTACTTCGTCAACGGCCAGGCGCCCGGCACCGAGAAGTTCGAATACAAGATGAGCTGGCTGCGCGCCCTGCGCGACCATGTGCGCACGCAGATGGAACAGCACCCGCGCCTGGTGCTGCTGGGTGACTTCAACATCGCCCCCGAGGACCGCGACAGCTACGATCCCGAAGGCCTGCGCGAGACCATCCACCACACCACCGAAGAGCGGGACCACTTCCGCCGCCTGCTGGAACTGGGTCTGGTCGACGCCTTCCGCCTCTTCGAGCAACCCGAGAAGAGCTACAGCTGGTGGGACTATCGCATGCTCGGCTACCAGAAGAACCGCGGCCTGCGCATCGACCACATCCTGGTGAGCGAGGCGATGCGCGCGGAAGTGAAGGCATGCAGCGTGGACCGCACGCCACGCAAGTGGAAGCAGCCCAGCGATCATGCGCCTGTGACGGTGGAGATCTGACGGGGGGTGGTGCACAGGGCGAGAACGCTGGGGTTGCGCTATCGCTCCACCCCAGCCTACGAGGAAGCCCAGTCACTCCGCTCTCCGAAACCGCCCTTGTCGGCCCCGGCCGCCAATCCCCAATCCGCCGGCAACACGCCATGCCGCACGTACCGGTGAAAGCTGGAATACGGCCAGTCGCCGGCCCGCGCGGCATGGCCGTGCTTCACCGGGTTGAAGTGGATGTAGTCCACGTGCCGCGCGTAGTCGTTCTCGTCTCGGATCTGGTGCTCCCAGTAGCGGCGCTGCCAGAGCGAGCGCTCGCCCCTGGCGCCACGTGCCTGCAGGGCGCGTGAATCCAGGCGCTGCGCGGCCGCCATGCGGCGCGTGAAAGCGCCCTTGATCAGCGCCAGCCGCATCGCGTAGCGCGCGTCGTCGGCCGGCAGGGTGATGAGCAGGTGCAGGTGATCCGGCAGCACGACCATCGCGTCGATGTCGAACGGGTGCCGGGTGCGGATTTCGGTGAACGCGGCACGCAGGTGATCCACCCCGTGGATCAGCGTCGCGCAGCGGCGGTCTTGCAGGGTGAGGGTGAAGAAGTACGTCGCGCCCGGCACCACGGCGCGGATGTAGCGGCGCATGCGAGGGAGCGTGCCGCGGGCGGCGATGTGGGGCATCGCCGGGATGGGGGATGTCGTGGGTGGGGGGTG
>NZ_JAYRZR010000009.1:0-88314 GCF_041916345.1 Ramlibacter sp. | reverse complement strand
GGCGGATGACCTGAACCCGTCGTTCGTGCCGCGCCTCGCGCGACAGCGATCTCATGTCAGCTGTTTCCATCACTGATGGATCACGGCGGGTCGGAAAAGTTCAAGTTATTTGCTGCCGGATCAATAAGCAGGCAGACCTGGGCCACGCACTCGGGGTCAGCCTCCAGCCGGCCCTCATCCGCCATCACCGTCACGCTGGCGAGCCAGGCCCGCGTGGCGTCGATGCGCATCTTCATGTCCATCAGGCGATGGCGGATCACCTGCTTGTCCACCAGGGCCGAGCCGAAGGTCTTGCGCTGGCGCGCCCAGTCCAGCGCCTCGTCGTAGCAGGCCTCGCAGAAGCCGAGCGCCATGGCCGACATGGCCAGCCGCTCGCCGTTGAAGTTGCTCATGATGATCTTGAAGCCCGCGCCCTCCTCGGCCAGCAGGTAGCGCGCCGGCACCCGTACGCCATCGAAGCGCAGGTGCGCCGTGTCGCTGGCGTGCCAGCCCATCTTGTGCAGCTGGGTGCGGCTGAGCCCAGGCGTGTCGCCGGGCACGACGATCATGGAGATGCCGCCCGCGCCCCGCGAGCCGGGTTCGCCGGTGCGAACGGCCAGCGTGATCCAGTCCGCCCGCATGCCGGAGGTGATGAACACCTTCTCGCCATCGATCACGTAGTCGCCGCCGTCGCGCCGGGCCGTGGTGCGCAGCGCGGCCACGTCCGATCCGCCGCCCGGCTCAGTGATGGCCAGCGCCGCGATGCGTTCGCCACGCAGCACGGACGGGATCACCTCGCGTTGCAGCGCCTCGGTGCCATGCCGCAGCACGGGCGGCAGGCCGATGTTGTGGCTGAACAGGCTGGCCATCACGCCGCCGCTGCCCCCGTGACGGGCCAGCGCCACCGACATCGCATTGCGCAGCGCATAGGGCGCAGGCGTGCCGCCCAGCGACTCCGGGTAGCCCAGGCCCAGCAGGCCCAGTGCGGCGGCCTCGCGGTACAGCTCGCGCGGGAAGCCCTGGGCCTGATCCCACGCGTCGGCGTTCGGCGCGATGCGCTCGCGTGCGAAGCGCCTGACCGTGTCCTCCAGGGCCGCGATGTCCTCGCGCAGTTCGGCGGTGATCATGCGCGCGCCTCGAAGCGCATCAGCACCTGGCCGGTGGCCACCTGCTGGCCCGGCTCTACGGTGGTGGCGGCAATCACCGCGTCGCGCGGCGCCGTCTGCGCGTGCTCCAGCTTCATCGACTCTATCACCACCAGCGGGTCGCCCTGCTTCACAGGCTGGCCTTCGCGCGCGTGTACGGCGATCACCTTGCCATTGAAGGGCGCGCGCAGCTCGTTGCTGCCGGCACCGCCGCCAGCGCCTGCCGGCGGCTGGAACGAGGCGTCTTCCAGGAACAGGTCGATGGCGCCGACCTGCACATGCCAGCGTCCATCGGGCAGGCGCACCGCCTGGCCGTGGCCCCGCAGCGGGCCTTGCGATTCGTCCAGCGGCAGCTCGATCAATGCCTTGCGGTGCCGCAGGCGCAGCGGCCGGATGAAGGGCGAGGCGAGGGCGGGCGCGCTGCCCTGCGGCAGCAGCGCCGACAGCGCGGCCTCGCGCAGCACGCGCTTTTCTTCCGCCTCCAGCTCGCGCCGCAGCGTGTTGCCATGCGCGCCCAGGAACAGGATCAGCGCATCACCGGCGGCAAACACCGGGTGCCGCAGGCAGGCCGCGAGGAAGCGCCGGTTGGTGGGCAGGCCCAGCACCCGCAGGCGATCCAGCGCGCCGGCCAGCTGCTCGATGGCCTGGGTGCGGGTCGGCGCGTGGGCGATGAGCTTGCCCAGCATGGAGTCGTAGTACGGCGGTACCTCCAGCCCCGCGGCCAGGGCATGGTCGAAGCGCACGCCCTCGGGCGGGTCGAAGCGCTGCACGCGGCCGGCGCTGGGGATGAAGTGGTAGTCCTCCGCGCAGAGCCGCACCTCGATGGCGTGGCCTTCGAAGCGCACCGCCTCCTGCGCCAGCGGCAGCGGCTCGCCCTGCGCCACGCGCAACTGCCACTCCACCAGGTCGAGGCCAGTCACCGCTTCGGTCACCGGATGCTCCACCTGCAGCCGCGTGTTCATCTCCATGAGGTAGAACGCGTCGCCTTCGAGCAGGAACTCCACCGTGCCCGCGCCCACATAGCCGGCCGCCTGCGTGAGGCTCACAGCGCACTCGGTCATGCGTGCGCGCAGCGCGGCATCCACCGCCGGACTGGGCGTCTCCTCAATGATCTTCTGCTGGCGCCGCTGCACCGAGCAATCGCGTTCGCCCAGGTGGATGCAGGCCCCGTGCGTGTCGGCGAAGACCTGCACCTCCACATGGCGGGGCGCCAGCAGCGCGCGCTCCAGCAGCAGGCGGCCGTCGCCGAAGGCGGCTTCGGCCTCGGAACGGGCACTGGCCAGCGCCGGCCGCAACTGCGCGGCTTCCGTCACCAGCCGCATGCCACGGCCGCCGCCGCCGGCGGAGGCCTTCACCATCAGCGGATAGCCCAGGCGCCCGGCCTCGGCCAGCAGCACTTCGTCCGACTGCTCCTCGCCCTGGTAGCCCGGCAGGCAGGGCACACCGAGCGCGGCCGCGAGATCCTTCACCGCCGCCTTGCTGCCCAGCGCGCGAATCGCCTCGGCCGGCGGGCCCACCCAGATGAGCCCGGCGTCCTTCACGGCCTGCGCGAACTCGGCGTTCTCGGAGAGGAAGCCATAGCCGGGATGGATGGCGTCGGCACCGGTCGCCTCGGCCGCGGCGAGGATCTTGCCGATGTCGAGATAGCTCTCCGCGCTGGTCAGCCCGCCCAGCGCATGACTGCGCGTGGCCTCGCGCACATGCAGCGCCTGCGCGTCGGCATCGGAATACACCGCCACCGTCTCCATGCCCATGCGGTGCGCCGTGCGGAAGATGCGGCGCGCAATCTCGCCGCGGTTCGCCACCAGCAGCCGGTCGATCTTCTTCATGGCGCGGTCGGCCGCTTGGCAATGCCCATCAGCTTGGCCAGGATGCCCATCATCACTTCGTCCGCGCCACCGCCGATGGAGGCAAGACGGCCATCCCGGTACATGCGCGAGACCTTGTTCTCCAGCGTGAAGCCCATGCCGCCCCAGAACTGCAGGCAGGTATCGGGGACGATGCGATTGAGCCGGCCGGCCTTCAGCTTGGCCATCGACGCGAGCTCCAGCACGTCCTGCCCCTGCACGTACAGATCACAGGCGCGGTAGGTGAGCGCGCGCAGCGCCTCCACCTCGGTCTTGCACTCGGCCAGCTTGAACTGCACCCACTGCTGGTCGGCCAGGCTGCTGCCGAACAGCTTGCGCTCCTGCGCCCACTCGATGGTCCACTGGATGCAGTTGGTGAGCGACTGCAGGCAGCTCGCGGCGGCCCACAGGCGCTCTTCCTGGAACTGCTGCATCTGGTAGATGAAGCCCTGGCCCTCGTTGCCGATGCGATAGCGCTGGGGCACCCGCACCTCGTCGAAGTAGATGAGGCCGGTGTCGGAGCTGTGCATGCCGATCTTGCGGATCTTCTTCGCCACCTCGATGCCGGGGCGCAGCTTGCCGTTCTCCCGCATCGGCACGATCACCAGCGACTTGTTCTTGTGCACCGGGCCCTCGCCCGTGTTCACCAGCATGCACATCCAGTCGGCCTGCAGGCTGTTGGTGATCCACATCTTCTGGCCGGTGATCACGTAGTCGTCGCCGTCCTTGCGCGCGCGGCTCTTGATGCCGGAGACATCACTGCCCGCGGCTGGCTCGCTCACGCCGATGCAGGCCACCATGTCACCGGCGATAGCGGGCGCCAGGAACTCGCGCTGGAGTTCCTCGCTGCCGAAGCGCGCCAGCGCCGGCGTGGCCATGTCGGTCTGCACGCCGATGGCCATGGGCACGCCGCCGCATTCGATGTGGCCCAGCGCCTCCGCCATGGCGACGGAATACGAATAGTCGAGCCCGGCGCCGCCATGCGCCTCGGGCTTGCACAGGCCCAGCAGGCCGAGCTGCCCCAGGCGCTTGAAGACCTGGTGCGCGGGGAAGATCTCCGCGGCCTCCCACTCGTCGACATGGGGATTGATCTCCTCGTCGATGAAGCGCTTCAGGGTCTTCTGGATTTCCAGGTGTTCGTGGGTGTAGTGCATGTCTTGTCTCCAGGGGGTCCGTCACATCCGCGCCACGCCGAACTGCATCGGCCGGGCGGTCCGGGTCTCGGCTTCCGCGATCGTGTCCAGGCAGAACGCGAGCACGGCGCGGGTATCGCGCGGGTCGATCACGCCGTCGTCCAGCAGCAGGCCCGAGGTGTAGAACGCATCGGCCTGCTGCTCGAACACGGCCACGATTTTGTTGAACTGGACCTGCGATTCCTCGGGGTCCGGCGGCAGGCCTTTGCGGGCACGCGCGGCCTCCGTCACCATCTGCATGGTGCGCGCCGCCTGCTCGCCGCCCATCACCGCGGTGCGCGCGCTGGGCCAGCTGAAGAGGAAGCGCGGCGCATAGCCGCGGCCGCACATGCCGTAGTTGCCGGCACCGAAGGACGCACCGCACTGGATGGTGATCTGCGGCACGGTGGCGTTGGTCACGGCCTGGATCATCTTGCTGCCGTGCTTGATCATCCCGCCCTGCTCGCTCTCCTTGCCGACCATGTAGCCGGTGGTGTTCTGCAAGTAGATGATGGGGTGGCCGAGCTGGCACATCCACTGGATGAAGTGCGTGGCCTTGTTGGCGCCGGGCACGTCGATGGGGCCGTTGTTGGTGATGAAGCCCACGGCATGGCCCGCGATGCGGCCTTGCGCGCAGACCGTCTGCGGGCCGTAGAGCGGCTTGAACTCGAGCATGGAACCCGCGTCCGCGAGTCGCACGATCACCTCCCGCATGTCCACCGGCTCGCGCAGGCTGGCGGGCATGCGGGAGACAAGGTCATCGGTGGGGCCGCCGCCCTCACCCCAGCCCTCGCCCGCACGCGGGAGAGGGAGCGAACGCCCGCCAGTCGGCCCCATCTCCCGCTTGCGGGAGAGGGCTGGGGTGAGGGCAGGGGCGAGCCCCGCCACCACCTCCCGACAGATCCCCAGCGCGTGCCGGTCGTCCTCCGCCAGGTACTCCCCGAGCCCTGACACCGTGGTGTGCATCTCGGCACCGCCCAGTTCCTCTTCCGTCGCGATCTCGCCGGTGGCGGCCTTCAGCAACGGCGGCCCGGCCAGGAAGGCCCGCGAGCGGCCGCGCACCATGATGACGATGTCGCTCAGGCCCGGCATGTAGGCGCCGCCGGCGGTGCCGGAGCCGTGCTGCACGGTGATCACCGGGATGCCCGCGGCCGACAGGCGCGCGAGGTTGCGGAACAGCGCCCCGCCCTGCACGAAGCCTTCCACGCGGTACTTCATCAGGTTGGCGCCCGCGCTCTCCACCAGGTGAATGAAGGGCAGCCGGTTCTGCAAGGCGAGCTCCTGCACGCGCAGGATCTTGTCCAGGCCCATGGCCTGGATCGCGCCGGCGTCGATGCCCGAATCGCTCGCCACCACCATGCAGCGCACGCCACTCACGAAGCCGATGCCGGCGATCATGCCGCCGCCGGGCACCGAGGCCTCGGGGTCGCGCGTGTCCTGCAGCCAGCCGGCCAGCGTGCACAGCGGCAGCCAGGGCGCGCCGGGGTCGAGCAGCAGGCCCACGCGCTCGCGCGGCAGCAGTTGCCCGCGCTTGTCGAAAACCGGCCGTGCGCGGGCGGAGGCATCGGCGGCGCGGCGCTCCAGCGCGCGCAGCGCGGCCACGCGCTCCAGCATGGCGACACGGCGCTGCGCCGCCACGGCGCCCTGCGCGTTCCAGGTGGTGGTGAAGCTCATGACTGGAACACCTTCGGCGTCTGGTAGCGGTGGAAGCCGTTGAAGGGCTTGACCGCGTCGCGGGACTGCGCCTCGACCGGCGCACTCACCTGGCCCCAACCCATGCGCACCTGCGGCCGCGCGCCGTCGATGCGCATCACGGTGCCGCTGATGAAGGCGGCTGCGGGGCTGAGCAGGAACACGATGCCCGCGGACGTCTCGGCCTCGGTGCCGAAGCGGCCGGCGGGCACCGTCTCGGCCATCTCGCGCAGCATGGGGCCGGCCTCGGGCGGATAGTGGTCCATGCCGCTGCTGGCGATGTAGCCGGGGGCGACCGCGTTCACGCGCACGCCGCTGCGCGCCCATTCCATGGCCGCCGTCTCGGTGAAGCTCACCATGCCCGCGCGCGCCGCGCCACTGTGACCCATGCCGGGCATGGAACCCCAGATGTCCGCCACGATGTTCACGATGGCACCGCCGTGGGCCTGCATGGATTGCAGGTAGCACTCCTTGGCCACCAGGAAGCCGCCGGTGAGGTTGGTGGCCACCACCGCATCCCAGCCCTTGGCGCTGATCTTCTCCAGCGGCGTGATGTACTGGCCGCCCGCGTTGTTGACCAGGCCGTCGATGCGCCCGCGCGCGGCCACGATGGCCTGCACCATGGACTGCACGGCGACCTCTTGCCGGATGTCGCAGATATGGAAGCTGGCCGCGCCGCCATCGTGCGCGATCTCGCCGGCCACCGCCTCCAGCTTGGCGGCATTGCGCCCCACCAGCACCACGTGCGCGCCGAGCGCGGCCAGCTCGTGCGCGGTGCAGCGGCCGATGCCGGAACCGCCGCCGGTGACCACCACCGTGCGCCCCTTGAACAGGCCCGGTGCGAACACCGAGCGATAGCGATCCGCGGTCATCCCGCCTCCCCGATGAAAAGGCCCATGGCGGCCTGCGTGAGTTGGTCCAGCGTGGCGCCCTTGCGCCGGTCATACCACTGGGCCGACCAGTTGAGGGCGCCGAAGATCAGCAGCCGCGCGAGCTTCACCTCGGCCTTCAGCCGGCCCTCGGACTGCAGCGCCGCGAGCACGGGCGTCCACGCGGCCTCATAGGTGCTCTGCAGCTCGGCGATCACGGCACGCTGACGCGGCGTGATGGAACGTGCCTCGTACAGCATCACCGGAATGAAGTCGCTGCCCGGGCCGAGCAGCACGTCGAAGTGGTTGCGCACCAGCACGCGCAGGCGGTCGGCCGGCCGCAGGCCCGCAGGCGACGCGTCCAGGGCGCGCTGTTGCTGCGCGATGGCCGACTGCATGCCCTCCTCCATCACCGCGAACAGCAGCGACTGCTTGCTCTTGAAGTGGTAGAAGGGCGACCCGCTCTGCATGCCGGCCGCCGCCGCGATGTCACGCGTGCTGGTGGCGGCAAAGCCCTTGCGACGGAACAGCCGCGCCGCGCCGAGGATCAGCTCGCGGCGGCGATTGCCGTCGTCCCGCTCGCCCAGCGTCTTGCGCGGGCGGCCGCGCGGCCGTTTGGGCGGCGCGATGACGGCGACTTGCGTGTCCATGGCCGGGGACCATAGCAGAGCCCTTTATTTATGGCAAGCAGTCGCTTGGTGAAAATACAGGGCTGCCGCGAACCCTACACTCCACGATCATGTCCGCCCTGCCTGAACCGTCCCCCCGCCGCCCCATCCACCAGCGCCGCATCTCGTTCGACGGCTTCCGCCGCGACGACGGCCTGTGGGACATCGACTGCACGCTGACCGACGTGAAGGGCATTCCGGCGCCGCTGCATGAGCGCGGCGTGGTGCCGCCCGGCGAGCCGATCCACGAGATGCGGGTCCGCCTCACCCTGGACGACGGCTTCACCATCCGTGACGCCCACGCCGCGATGACCTACGTGCCCTTCGGCGAATGCCACCGCGCCGCCGAGGCCCCACTGCGCGCACTGGTCGGCCTGACCATCGGCCGCGGCTGGCGCAAGGCCATCAACGAGGCCATGGGCGGCACTGCCGGCTGCACCCACCTGCGCGAGCTGGTGTTCAACGCCGCTACCGCCGCATTCCAGATGATCCCGCACTACCACGACAGCGAAGCCGGCACGCGCCGCCCCTCGCACCCGGTGGGTTCCACGCCGCCGTTCTACATGGGCCAGTGCATGTCGTGGGCCTTCGACGGGCCGGTGGTGGCGCGGGTGGCGCCGCAGTTCGCGCAGGCGGCGAAGGCGACTTCGAGCTAGGCGCGCTGCGTCGCCGGCCCCCACCGCGTCCGCCACACCCCCAGCGCCGTGGCGCAGCCATAGACCGCCATCGCCGCGCCCACCAGCGCGAACAAGGCCGACGGCCCGGCGCCGCTGGCGGCCA
Organism: Ramlibacter sp.; assembly: GCF_041916345.1. GTDB lineage: Bacteria > Pseudomonadota > Gammaproteobacteria > Burkholderiales > Burkholderiaceae_C > Ramlibacter. Next base: position 80,162 of record NZ_JAYRZR010000009.1, on the reverse strand, counting down.
GCCACTGGCCGCCCGCCAGCACGAACAGGAAGCGCAGGAACGACGCCGCCACCGGCGCGGCCACGTGCCCGGAGCCCTGCGCCGCGAAGTACAGCGTGAGACCGAGGCCGAAGAAGACGAACCCGCCGCCCGCCCAGCGCAGGTAGCTCGCCGCGTGGGCGAGCACGGCGGGGTCGCGGCTGAACAACGAAGTCCACAACGAAGGCCACGCCGCGAGCAGCAAGCCCACGGTGCCGAGCAGCACCGCCGAGAGCCCGGCAGCCGCCCACGCGACGCGACGCGCGCGCGCCACCTGCCCGGCACCGATGGCCATGCCCACCATGGGCACCGCGGCCACGCCCACGCCGAAGGCGATGGGCACCAGCAGGAACTCCAGCCGCGAGCCGATGCCGTAGCCGGCCAGCGCGTCATTGCCGTGCGCCGCCACCAGCGAGGTGACGACGAGGATGGTGGCCACCGTGAGCAGCGGCGACAGGCACGCCAGCGCGCCCACGCGCAGGATGTCGCGGAACAGCGGCCCCTGCAACGCGACACCGAGGAACACCAGCCGCACCTTGGACGGCCCGTGTCGCACGTACCACCACAGCACCATAGCCGCCGCCGCGTAGGCGATCACCTGGCCCAGCGCCACGCCCTGCATGCCCAGCCGCGGCACGCCGCCCAGACCCAGGCCCAGCGTGGCGCCGCACGCCACCTGCAGCAGCGAGACAGCGAGGATGGCGCCCGAGGGGATGCGCATGTTGCCGCTGCCGCGCACGATGGAGATCAGCGTGTTGAAGAGCCAGATCGCCGGCGTGGCGAGGAACACCCAGGCGCCATAGCGCACCGCCTCCGCCAGCACCTCGCCGCGGCCGCCCAGCAGGCGGTACAGGGTGGGCCCGAACAGCCACAGCAGCACGGTGAAGCTGGCCCCCGCCACCAGGCCGATGACCACGGCGTGCGTGGCGAGCTGCTGCGCGCGCGCCGGCTGCCCGGCGCCCAGCGCACGCGCCACCGAAGACGACACGCCGCCGCCCATGGCCCCGGCGGAGAACATCTGCATCAGCATCACGAACGGGAACACCAGCGCCATGGCGGCCAGCGCCGTCTTGCCCAGCAGGCCCACGTAGACCGTCTCGCCGATGCCCACTGCGGTGGCGGCCACCATCGCAAAGACGTTGGGCAGCGCCAGGCGCAGCAGCGTGGGGAGAATGGGCCCCTGCAGCAGGGGACTGGCATTGACTGGCATCCGCTTCGATTGAAGCAGGTTTGCGCTTCGCGCGCTGGCGGCGCCCTCAGTTCCGCTGTGCAGGCCCTTCGGCGGCACGCACGGCCTCGGTGGCGCGGGCCTGCATCAGCTCCCGCTCGCGCGCGTTGCCCGCCAGCGCCGCCGCCTGCGCGAACTCGGCCGCGGCCTCGGCATGCCGCCCCAGCCGTGCCAGCAGATCGCCGCGCACGCCGGGCAGCCACGGGTACTGGCGCATCGCCTTGTGGGTACGCAACGGCTCCAGGATCTGCAGACCCGCCGCCGGCCCGTGCGCCATGCCCACCGCCACCGCGCGGTTCAGTTCCACCACGGGCGAGGGCATGACCGCGGCCAGCTCGGCATACAGATCGGCGATGCGCAGCCAGTCGGTCTCCGGCGCCGCCACGGCGCGCGCATGGCACGCCGCGATGGCCGCCTGCAGCACGTAGGGTCCCCGCGCACCGCCCAGCGCCTCCGCCCGCTCCAGCGCGGCGAGGCCACGGCGAATGAGCAGACGGTCCCAGCGGCCGCGGTCCTGGTCAGCCAGCAGCACGGGCCGACCCTGTGCGTCGGTGCGCGCCCCCATGCGCGAGGCCTGCAGCTCCATCAGCGCGAGCAGGCCCAGCACCTCCGGCTCCGTCCGGGCCAGGCCGGCCAGCACGCGGCCCAGGCGCAACGCCTCCTGGGCGAGCGCGGGGCGCATCCAGTCATCGCCCGCGGTGGCGGTGTAGCCTTCGTTGAAGACGAGGTAGATCACCTCCAGCACCGAGGCGAGCCGCTCGCCCAGCGCTTCGCCGCGCGGCAGCTCGAACGGCACGCGCGCCTCGCCCAGCGTGCGCTTGGCCCGCACGATGCGCTGGGCGATGGTCGGCTCCGGCACCAGGAAGGCGCGCGCGATCTCCTGCGTGGACAGGCCGCCCAGCAGCCGCAGCGTGAGTGCCACGCGCGCGTCGGTGGGCAGCACCGGGTGGCACGCGGTGAACATCAGGCGCAGCAGGTCGTCGCCGATCTCGTCCTGCCGGGCCGCGTCGAGCGCGTCCACGAAGTCCGGCACCACCAAGGCCTCACGCGCCTCCAGGTCCGCGCCCAGCTCTGCATGCTTCTCGTCGCGCATGCGCAGGTGGCGCAGGTGGTCCAGCGCGCGGTGCTTGGCCGTGGTCATGAGCCAGGCGCCCGGCCGGTCCGGCAGGCCCTCGCGCGTCCAGTGGTCCAGCGCCGCCAGCAGGGCATCCTGCGCGATGTCCTCGGCGGTGCCGACGTCACGCACCATGCGTGCCACCGCACCGACGATGCGGGCCGACTCGATGCGCCAGACGGCGGCAATCGCCTCCTGCGTGGCCGTGGTCATGGACAGCGCGTCACCCCATGCCGATGTCGCGGAAGCGCTGCAGCGTGGCGTCGGACACGGCGGGCTCGAAGTCCTCCGCTTCGTAGAGCTGCCGCACCTCCACCTCGCACGGCATGCCTTCGCCGACCGGGTTGGGAAAGCGGCGCGTCCACTCCAGCGCCTCCTCGCGCGTGCGCACCTGGATCAGCGTGTAGCCGGCGATCAGCTCCTTGGTCTGGGTGAACGGGCCGTCGACCACCGTGCGGCGATCCCCCTCTTCGTAGCGGATGCGCCAGCCCTTGCTGCTGGGGTGAAGGCCGGTGCCATCGAGCAGCACACCGGCACGCGCCAGTTCCTCGTGGTAGGTGGCCATGGCGGCGAAGACCGCCTCCTGCTCGGGCCGGAAACAACCGGTCTCGCTGTCGGCGGTGGCCTTGACGATGATCATGAAGCGCATGGCGCACTCCCGGGTGATGGAGGGGGCAGTCCGCCCATCGGCCTGCCTGCCTGCTCGACGATCCGGCCAAGGCGGAATCGACAGGTCGCGGACGCCAGGGCAGCGCTCAGAGAAAGCAGGGACCCGTCTCGCGCACTTCCACCGTGGCCCAGGCGGCGGCCGGGCAGCGCGCGGCGATGGCCAGTGCCTCTTCCCGCGACACGTTGTCCAGCAGGAAGAAGCCGCCCACCATCTCCTTGGCCTCGGCAAACGGGCCGTCCAGCACTTGCGGACGGCCGCCGCGCACCTCGACGCGGCTCGCCTGGTCCAGGCCGGTCAGCGACTCCACCGCGCGCAGGCGCCCCTGGTCGCGCAGGTCTTCGGAGAAGCGCACCATGGCGGCGTACGCGGCCTCGCCCTCGGCGCGGGTGCGTTCGGCGCGCTGGCCGACAGGTTCGTGGATCAGCAGCAGAAAAGGCATGGGCAAGGTGGGGGTCGGCAGACGGCGCATTCTCGGCCACGCCGCAGCGAGCCGCAACCGCGGCGCCCCCCGCCGGCCGTTCAGCCCGCGGTGGATTCGGAGCCGTCCAGCCCCGCCGGCAGCGAGGATGGATCCGCCCCCGTGAGCCAGGCGATGGCCTCGGCCTCATTGTCGAACACCATGACGTTGGTGCCGCTTCGGCGCGCGGCCTTCTGGCTGATGCGCGTCACCCGCTCGGCCGGCACCACGGAGGCGATGCGCGCCATGTGCGAGAGGCTGGCGGCCGTCTCCTCACCCAGGCGGTACTGCTCCACCGGTTCGAAGGGCGTGGTGACCTCACGCAGATCCACCAGCATCGCGCGCTGCGGCCAGGCCTCGCTGCGCACGCCGAGCAGGTGCACGGCGGACAGCAGCTGGTCGATGGTCGGCGTGCCGACCACGCGCACCCGCACCCAGGCGGTTTCGCGGGTGACGATCACGTCGTAGGAAGCGTCGGGTGGGACCATGGTCGAGTCAGGCAGAGCGAGCGGCCCGGCATGCGAAGCAAGGTTCGCGCCGCGTGACGGATACTCTAGCGCAGGCGCGCAGCGCCGTGCCTGACCCGGGTCAAGGGCGAGGGGTGCCTAGACCTTCGAGAAATCGGGCTTGCGCTTCTCCATGAACGCAGTGAAGGCCTCCCGCGCCGCCGGCTCCCGCAGCATGCGGCCGAAGCTGGCACCCTCGTCTTGCATCTGCTGCGCCACCAGGGTGGACTGGCCTTTCTTCATCAGCCGCTTGGTCTCCACCAGGCTGGTCAGCGGCTTGGCGGCGAGCTTGCGCGCCTGCTGGAGCGCATAGGCGTTCACCTCCGTCGGCGGCAGCACGCGGTTGGCCAGGCCCACCTCCAGCGCGGCCTCGGCCATGAAGGGCTCGCCCAGCAGCAGCGCCTCGGCCGCGCGGTGGTAGCCCAGCATCTGCGGCACCAGCAGGCTGGAGGCCGCCTCGGGGCACAGGCCGAGGTTGACGAAGGGCATGGAGAACGCCGCGTTGTCGCCGGCATAGACCAGATCGCAGTGGAACAGCAGCGTCGTGCCCACGCCCACCGCCGGACCGCAGACGGCGGCGATCAGCGGCTTGGGAAACGCGGCAATGCCGTGCAGGAAGCGGAACACGGGCGAGCCCTGGCCCGCCGGCGGGTTGTTCAGGAAGTCACCGATGTCATTGCCGGCCGAGAACACGGTCTCGTGCCCCTGGATGACCACCACGCGTACCGAAGCGTCGGCCTCGGCGGCCGACAAGGCATCGGCCATGGCGCCGTACATGGCGGCGGTGATGGAGTTCTTGCGCTCCACGCGGTGGAGGGTGATGGTCATCACGCCGGCTTCGGTGTGGACGCGGATGTCTTCGGACATGGGGAGTCTCCGTTGGAAAGATCGAATCGGTGGCGGGCCGTCAGGCCAGGGCTTCGCGCACGAAGTCCAGCCGGTCCTGGCCCCAGAACATCTCGTCGCCGACGAAGAAGGTCGGCGCCCCGAACACGCCGCGCGCCACCGCCTCCTGCGTGACGGTCTTCAGGCGGTCCTTCACCTCGGGATCGGCCGCCAGGGCCAGCAGCGCCTGCGGGTCGAAGCCGGCCGCGGCCAGCACCGCGCCCACCTCGGCCGGATCGTTGAGGTTGCGAGCGTCGGCCCAGATGGCACGGTAGACCGCGTCGCCGTAGGGCACCAGGCGCTCCGGCTCGCGCATCTGCAGGCCCACCGCGCCGCGCATCAGCAGCAGCGTGTTGATCGGGAAGTGCGGGTTCGACTGCAGCGGCACGCCGTAGCGCCGCGCGAAGCGCTGCAGGTCCTTCATCACGTACGCACCCTTCGCCGGCACCGCCATGGGCGACTGGTTGCCCGTGCCCTGGAACACGCCCCCCAGCAGGAAGGGCCGCATCTGCAGCGTGGCACCGGTCTCGCGCACCAGCGCCGGCACCTGCGTCCAGGCCAGGCAGGCCGCGGGGCTGCCGAAATCGAAGTAGAACTCAAGCGTCTTGCTCATGGGTGCGTCCTTGCGCGCGGCAGTCAGAATTTCTCGATCCACGGCCGCAGGTCCAGCTCGTGCGTCCAGGCGTCGCGCGGCTGCTGGTGCAGCATCCAGTACATGTCGGCGATGTGCTCGGGGTTCAGGATGCCATCCTGATCCTTCAGCGCATAGCGCTCGGGAAAATTCTCGCGGATGAAGGCCGTGTCGATGCCGCCGTCGATGACGACATGCCCGACATGAATGCCCTTGGGCCCCAGCTCCCGCGCCATGCTCTGCGCCAGCGCGCGCAACGCGTGCTTGGCGCCGGCGAACGCGGCGAAGTTCGCACCGCCGCGCATCGAGGCCGTGGCGCCGGTGAAGAGGATGGTGCCCCGGCCGCGCGTGACCATGCGCCGCGCGGCCTCACGCCCGTTCAGGAAGCCGCCGAAGCAGGCCATCTCCCAGACCTTGAAGTACTTGCGCGCCGTCTCCTCCAGGATGCTGGAGGGCACGTTGGCACCGATGTTGAACACCAGCACCTCCACCGGGCCGATGCGCGACTCGATGTCCTCGAACAGCGCGATGACCTCTTCCTCCTGGCGGGCGTCGCTGGCGAAGCCATGCGCCTCGCCGCCCTCGGCACGGATGCGTTCCAGCAGCGGCTGCAGCGCGTCGAGGTGACGCCGCGTCACGCAGGCGGTGTAGCCGCCGCGGGCGAAGCGAGCCGCGATGGCACCGCCGGTCGCGTCGCCGGCGCCGATGACCAGGGCCACGGGCTTCATGCGCTCACTCCTTGAAGTAGACGACCTGGTGGGTGGTGGCGAGCAGGTCGCCCTGCTCGTTCCAGAGCTGGCCCGCGTGGTCGAAGTAGCCGTTGCGGAAGCCCTGGCCACGCGCCTGCGCCAGCAGGTATTGCGTGCCGGTGGCCGCGAGCTGCGCGCCGTCGGCATGGAAGTACACCGTCATGGTCACGGTGCCCACTGGCGTCTGCTTGGCGCGCCGCAGCCAGATGCGCGGGAAGAAGGTATCCGCCATCGCGGTGAGCGAGGCGAAATCCAGTGGCCGCAGCGGCTCGTCGCGCAGCCACAGACGGGTGAGGCTCTCGGCGTCGCCCTGCCCCTCCCACTTGCGCGGGACGAAGCCGGTAAGGAAGCGCATGTCGTAGCGATTCAGCCAGGCCACGCCCTGACGCGGCGTGCGCGGCACGTCGGCGGGGCGCGGCACATCGGGCATGCCGGCCTCGTGGCCGCTCCAGGTCTCGCGGCGCGCGGCCGTCATCACGGTGGCTGTGACCACTGTCTCCTCGCCCTGCAGCAGCTCCACGATCCAGTGCTGGGTGGACCGGTTGGTGCGCGCCGGTCGCGTGCGGGCGACGAAGGGCCCGTCGGCCAGGGCGGCGGCGTAGTTGACCGTGAGCGCGATCGGCTCGCCCAGCAGGCGCGGATCGCGCAGCACCGCCTGGATCGCCTGTGCGGCGGTGATGCCGCCGTAGGGACCGATGAAATTGGCGTAGGCCGGGCTGGTGTGCCCCTGCGCCTCACCCTCGGCCAGCGGCTTCAGCGCGATGGCGGCGTCGAAAGGGTGCAGCTCGCTCATCGCGCGCGGCCCTCGTGGCTCTCGTAGGCTGGGCTGGCGCGCAGCGCAACCCCAGCCTTCCCACCCCCTTGCCCCAGGCCCTGCAGCCATTGCGCCATCCGTGGCCACAGCCGCGTCTCGTGCTCGCCCCGGAAGGCGCCGAAGTGGCCGATGCGCCGCACGGAGACGTCCTGCGGCGCCACGCGCTCCACCTGCGCAGGCGCGTTCTCGTACAGGCTCACCAGCGACTGCGTGCCACGCAGCGTCATCAGTTCGTCGTCGGTGATCGACACCGCCATCACCGGGAACGTGGCGCGCGCGTAGGCCTGGCGCGCCAGCTCGCCCTCCGCGCCCACGCTGTAGCGCGGGTTCAGGCACCACTTGCGCCACTGCATGATCACGCCGGCCGGCAAGTCACCCACCTTGCGCAGCTTGCGGCCCGGGAAGTAGCCGCACAGCTTGGTGGCCAGCGGCACCAGCACGAACCAGAAATAGGGGACGATGCGCTTGAGCTGCGGCGCGTTCTCGCGCCAGTAGCCGCTGCCCGCCGCGACGCTGAGCAGGCCATTCACATGATGCTGGTTCGTGAGGAAGCCCGGCAGCTGCGCGCCCAGACTGTGCCCCAGCAGGAACAGCGGCGCCTCGGGCAGTGCGGCCTTGGCGGCGTCGATCGCAGCCTCGTAGTCGCGTGTCCAGTCGAACAGGTCGGCACGGAAGCCACGCAGCGTGGCCGGCGCCGAATCCCCCGAGCCGCGGTAGTCGAAGGTGGTGACCCGCCAGCCCTGGCCGGCCAGCCAGTCGGCAAAGGGCGCGTAGAACTCCTGCCGCACGCCCATGGCCCCGCCGATGACGACGCTGCCCTTGGGCGCGCCCGGGGGTTCGAACACGCGGGCGGCCAGTTTCGTACCATCGTGCGAAACAAGGGCGAGGCTTTGCATGACGGGTCTCCTGTTGTCGGGTTCGGGGAACGGAAGTGCCGGCCCGGGGTGACGGGCCGGCGGACGAAGGCTTCAGACGCGCTCGAAGATGCCGGCGGCGCCCTGACCCATGCCCACGCACATGGTGACCATGCCGTACTTCAGATTCTTGCGGCGCAGCGCGTGAACGACTGTCGCGGAGCGGATAGCCCCGGTGGCGCCCAGGGGATGGCCCAGCGCGATGGCGCCGCCCATCGGGTTGACCTTGGCGGGGTCGAGACCCAGCGTGCTCATCACGGCCAGCGACTGCGCCGCGAAGGCCTCGTTCAGCTCGAACCAGTCGATGGCGTCCTGCTTGAGGCCGGCGGACTTGAGCGCGGCCGGAATCGCCTCGATCGGGCCGATGCCCATGATGTGCGGCGGCACGCCGCGGCTGGCGTAGCTGACGAAGCGCGCGAGCGGCGTGAGGTTGTAGCGCTTGAGGGCGGCTTCGCTCACCAGGATCAGCGCGCCGGCGCCGTCGGAGGTCTGCGAGCTGTTGCCAGCCGTCACGCTGCCGCGCGCCGCGAACACGGGGCGCAGCTTGCCCAGCGCCTCCACCGTGGTGTCGGGGCGCGCGCCCTCGTCGATGGCGACCTTGCGGCGGGCCACGGCGACCTCGGCCGATTCGAGATCGAGCGAGCGCTCGGCAATCTCGACCTCGGTGATCTCGCTGGCGAACTCGCCGGCCTTGATCGCCGCGATGGCCTTCATGTGCGAGCGGTACGCGAACTCGTCCTGCGCATCACGGCTCACCTTCCACTGCTGCGCCACCTTCTCGGCGGTGAGGCCCATGCCGTAGGCGATGCCGTAGCTCTCGATGTCCTCCGGGTTGCTGAACACGGTGGGCGACAGCGAAGGCGAGTTGCCCATCATCGGCACCAGGCTCATGCTCTCGGTGCCGGCCGCGATCATCACGTCGGCCTCGCCCACACGGATGCGGTCGGCGGCCATCTGCACGGCTGACAGGCCCGAGGCGCAGAAGCGGTTGACGGTGATGCCGCCCACGCTCTTGGGCAGACCGGCCAGCACCGCGCCAATGCGCGCGACGTTGAGGCCCTGCGAGGCTTCGGGGATGGCACAGCCGGCGATCACATCCTCCACCGCGGCCGGGTCCAGCCCCGGCACCTGCGCCATGGCGGCGCGCAGCGCGGTGGCCAGCAGGTCGTCCGGCCGGGTGTTGCGGAAATAGCCCTTGTGCGAGCGCCCGATGGGCGTGCGCGTGGCGGCGACGATGTAGGCGTCCTGGATCTGCTTGGTCATGGGGGAGCTCCTGGCGAGTTCAGTCTGTGTCTTGCTCCCTCTCCCGCTTGCGGGAGAGGGTGGGGGTGAGGGCTGCCTCGGCGGCAAGCCGGATGGCTTCGAGCACGGCATCCATCTGGCCCAGAACCTCGTGGTTCCAGAAGCGCAGCGTCGTGAAGCCTTGCGCTGCCATGGCTGCGGCCCGCCTCGCGTCACGGACGGCATCCTCGACATGCTGGCCGCCATCGAGTTCGACTACCAGTCGGATCTCCAGACAAGCGAAGTCAGCGTAGTAGGGGCCGATGGGATGTTGCCGTCGAAACTTGAGGCCGAGCAGCTGACGATTGCGCAGGCGGTTCCAGAGCTGCGCTTCGGCATCCGTCGAGGATCGACGCAGCGCACGGACCCTCACCCCAACCCTCTCCCGCAAGCGGGAGAGGGAGGAAGGCGGGGTCTCGGCCCGGACCTGCACCATCGCCTCAGTTCCGCACCGGCTTGCCGGTGTTCAGCATGCCCAGGATGCGCTCCTGGGTCTTGGGGTGCTGGACCAGGGCGCAGAAGGCCTGGCGCTCCAGGGTCATGAGGTACTCCTCGCTGACCAGGGTGTTGGCATCCACGTCGCCGCCGGTGACCACGTGGGCGATCAGCGAGGCGATGTGGAAGTCGTGGCTGCTGATGAAGCCGCCGTCGCGCATGTTGACCAGCTGGCCCTGGATAGTGGCCTTGCCGTTGCGACCGACCACCGGGAACAGCCGGCGATGCGGCGCGCGCCAGCCGGCGTCGTGCATGGCCTTGGCCTGCTGCACGGCCACGTAGAGCAGTTCGTCCTTGTGCGGCACGACGAGGTCGGACTCCAGCAGATAGCCCAGCTTGCGCGACTCGAGCGCGCTGGTGCCCACCTTGGCCATGGCGGCGGCGGTGAAGCCCTCGGTCACGAACTTCAGCAGGTCCTTGTCGGTGCTGGCCGCCGCGTTCTCGGCAGCGCGGCGCGCGATGTAGGTCAGGCCGCCGGCACCGGGCACCAGGCCCACGCCGACCTCGACCAGGCCGATGTAGCTTTCCATGTGGGCCACGCGCAGCGCGCTGTAGAGGCCCAGTTCGCAGCCGCCGCCCAGGGCCAGGCCGCGGATGGCCGAGACCACCGGCACGCCGGCATAGCGCAAGCGCAGCATGGTCTGCTGCATGAAGCCCTCGGCGTCCTCGATGGCGCTCACGCCCACGGCGATGAAGGCGGGCAGCGTGGCCTCCAGGTCGGCGCCGGCGCTGAAGGGCTCGTCGCCCGACCAGATCACCAGACCCTGGTAGTCCTTCTCGGCCGTCTCGATCGCGAGCTGCAGGCCCTCGCACACCTCCGGGCTGATGGTGTGCATCTTGGTCTTGAGGCTGGCAATCAGGACATCACCGTCCAGTGACCACAGCCGGATGCTCTTGTCCTCGTGCACTGTGGTGCCCGCCGTCTGGAAGCGCGGCCCGGCCTCGCCCAGCAGCAGTTCGGGGAAGAGCTGGCGGCCATACACCGGCAGGCTGCGACGCGGCTCGAAGCGGCCGGCCGTGGGGTTCCACGAGCCTTCGGCCGTGTGCACGCCACCGGCTTCGGCCACCGGCCCCTTGAAGACCCAGTCGGGCAGCGGCGCCTTGCACAGCGCGCGGCCGGCGTCGATGTCTTCCTGGATCCATTGCGCGACCTGCAGCCAGCCGGCTTCCTGCCACAGCTCGAACGGGCCCTGCTTCATGCCGAAGCCCCAGCGCATGGCCTGGTCCACGTCGCGCGCCGTGTCGGCGATGGTCGCCAGATGCACCGCGGCATAGTGGAAGCTGTTGCGCAGGATGGCCCACAGGAACTGGCCTTGCGCGCCGGTGGCATTGCGAAGCAGAGCGAGGCGCTCGCCAGCCGGCTTCTTGAGCATGCGGCCATACACCTCGTCGGCCTTCTCGCCGGCGGGCACGTAGTCCTTGCTCTCGAGTTCGAAGCGCAGCACGTCGCGGCCGACCTTCTTGTAGAAGCCGGCCTTGCTCTTCTGGCCCAGGTTCCCCATCTCCAGCAGCGTCTTCAGCACCTCCGGCGTGCCGAAGGCGGGATAGAACGGATCGGTCTCGACGCTCAGGTTGTCCTGCAGGGTCTTGATGACGTGCGCCATGGTGTCCAGGCCCACCACGTCCGCGGTGCGGAAGGTGCCGCTGGAGGCACGGCCCAGCTTGCGGCCGGTGAGATCATCGACCACGTCGAAGGTCAGGCCGAACTTCTGCACTTCGTGCATGGTGGCCAGCATGCCGGCGATGCCGATGCGGTTGGCCACGAAGTTCGGCGTGTCCTTGGCACGCACCACGCCCTTGCCCAGGCCGCTGGTCACGAAGGATTCGAGCTGGTCCAGGATCAGCGGACCGGTGGTGGGCGTGGCGATCAGCTCCACCAGCGTCATGTAGCGCGGCGGGTTGAAGAAGTGGATGCCGCAGAAGCGCGGCTTGATGCCCTCGGGCAGCGCCTCGGACAGCTTGGTGATCGACAGGCCCGAGGTGTTGGAGGCCACGATCGCGTGCGGCGCCACGTGAGGTGCGATCTTGCGATACAGGTCCAGCTTCCAGTCCATGCGTTCGGCGATGGCCTCGATCACCAGGTCGCACTCGCCGAGCAGGGCCATGTGCTCCTCGTAGTTGGCCTGCTGGATGAGTGCCGCGTCGTCGGCCACGCCCAGCGGCGAGGGCTTGAGCTTCTTCAGCCCCTCCACCGCGCGGGTGACGATGCCGTTCTTCGGGCCGTCCTTCGCGGGCAGGTCGAACAGCACGACCGGCACCTTCACGTTCACGAGGTGGGCGGCGATCTGAGCGCCCATCACGCCGGCGCCGAGCACGGCCACCTTCTTCACCTGGAATCGGCTCATTCGTTGGGCCCTTTCGTCGTTGACCGGGGCCGCCTGGCCCCCGCTGCGTTCTTCACGGTCCTGGTACATCAGTGTTCCTTGCGGGGTGCTCAGGGCACCCGATGCCATGTCTGCGTGCGGCCGAAGGGCCCGAAGGAGCCGCGCACGTCGAGCTTGCGGCCCCCCTCCTGCGGGGTGAGGCGCAGCGTGTACTCGCGCCCGTTCTCGGGGTCGAGGATCTTGCCGCCCTCCCACACATCCTTGCCTTCGGCCTTGCGGGCATGGCGGATGATCTCCAGCCCGTCCATGGGCTTGCCCTTGCGGTCGTCGGAGCACTCCTCGCACACGGCGCCGGGCTTCGCGTCCTTGGACAGGCGCCGCTCGATGCGGCCGAACAGCGCGCCAGCCTGCTCCACGATGCGGATCTCGGCCTTCGCCTCACCCGTCTTGTCGTCGATGTTGCGCCACAGGCCGACCGGCGACGATTGCGCAAAGGCGGAGGCCGCCAGCAGCGTGGTGAAGGCGACAAGGGCGCTGCGCACGACGGGAACGCTGGGGTTGCGCTGCGCTCCACCCCAGCCTACGAGGGGAGGAGCGGCTGCCTGTCGTAGGCTGGGGTGGCAGCGAAGCGAAACCCCAGCGGTGGAAGCCGTGGCGGGGCTCATGCCAGCGCCGCCTCGGTATCCAGCAGGCTCTTGGCCCCCGCGCGGGCCGTGCGCATCAGCGTCGCCGTCTCGGGGAACAGGCGGGCGAAGTAGAAGCGCGCGGTCTGCAGCTTGGCCTGGTAGAACGGGTCGCTGTTGCCGGCCGCGATCTGGCGCAGCGCCACCTGGGCCATGCGGGCCCAGAAGTAGCCGAACACCAGGTGGCCTAGCACGCGCAGGTAGTCCACCGCGGCGGCGCCCACCTCGTCGGCGTTCTGGTAGCCCTTGAAGCCCAGCTCGGTGGTGAACTTGGTGATCTGCTCGCCCAGCATCGCCACCGGCGTGATGAACTCTGACATCTTCTCGTTCACGCCCTCTTCCTCGACCAGCTGGGCGACGAGCTTGCCGAACTTCTTGAGCGTGGCGCCGTTGTTGCCCAGCACCTTGCGGCCCAGCAGATCCAGCGACTGCACGGTGTTCGTGCCCTCGTAGATCATGTTGATGCGGTTGTCCCGCACGAACTGCTCCATGCCCCATTCCTTGATGAAGCCGTGGCCGCCGAAGACCTGCATGCACGCGTTGGTGGCGATGTGGCCGTTGTCGGTGATGAAGGCCTTCACGATGGGCGTGAGCAGGGCGACCATCTCCTCGGCCTCCTTGCGCACCTTCTCGTCGGGGTGGTGCAGCTCGCGGTCGATCAGCAGCGAGCAGAACATGCTGAGCGCGCGGCCGCCCTCGGCGTAGGCCTTGGCGGTGAGGATCATCTTGCGCACGTCGGGGTGCACGATGATCGGGTCGGCCGGCTTGTCCTTGGCCTTGGGGCCGGACAGGCTGCGCATCTGGATGCGGTCCTTCGCGTAGGCCAGCGCGTTCTGGTAGGCCACCTCGGTCAGGCCCAGCGACTGGTTGCCCACGCCGATGCGCGCGGCGTTCATCATCACGAACATCGCCTGCAGGCCCTTGTTGGGCTCACCGACCATGGTGCCGACGGCGTTGTCCAGCACCATCTGGCAGGTGGCGTTGCCGTGGATGCCCATCTTGTGCTCCAGGCCGCCGCAGTGGATGCCGTTGCGCGCGCCCACCGAGCCGTCGGCGTTGACCAGGAACTTGGGCACGATGAACAGGCTGATGCCCTTGCTGCCTTGCGGCGCGTCGGGCAGGCGGGCCAGCACCAGGTGGATGATGTTGGGCACGAAGTCGTGCTCGCCAGCGGAGATGAAGATCTTCTGGCCGGTGATGCGGTAGGTGCCGTCCGCCTGCGGCTCGGCCTTGGTGCGCAGAAGGCCCAGATCGGTGCCGCAATGCGGCTCGGTCAGGCACATCGTGCCCGTCCACTCGCCGCTGGTGAGCTTGGGCAGGTAGGTCTTCTTCTGTTCCGGGGTGCCGTGCGCGTGCAGCGCCTCGTAGGCGCCGTGCGTGAGGCCGGGGTACATGGTCCACGCCTGGTTGGCGCTGTTGAGCATCTCGTAGAACGCCTGGTTCACGACGATGGGCAGGCCCTGGCCGCCGTACTGCGGGTCGCAGGACAGCGCGGGCCAGCCGCCTTCCACGTACTTGGCATAGGCTTCCTTGAAGCCCTTGGGCGTGGTGACCTCGTGGGTCTCCCGGTTCAGCTTGCAGCCCTCGGCGTCGCCGCTCACGTTGAGCGGGAAGGTCACCTCGGCCGCGAACTTGCCGCCTTCCTCGAGGATGGCGTTGATGGTGTCCTCGTCGGTCTCGGCGTGGGCCGGCATCTGCTTGTACTCGGCGGCGACGTTCAGCACCTCGTGCATCACGAACTGCATGTCGCGCAGGGGCGGGTTGTAGACGGGCATGGGCTTACTCCTTGGCGGATCGGGATTTGGGGGAACGGGCGGCCTTGCCGGTGGCAAGGGCCGAAGCGGGGGTGGCGGGCGCGGCGTCGGTCGCGCCGTAGCGCCGCAGGATGTTCTCGAAGCCCGCATTGGCGCGGGCGATGGAGCCGGGGGTCTTGAGGAAGCGCGCCTCGTAGTGCAGCGCGAGGATGAGGCCGTGGATCTCGAACAGCATCTGCTCCTCATCCACGTCGGGCGCGAGCTGGCCCTGCACCTTGGCAAGCGCGATGGCGCGCTTCATGGCGGCGTGCCAGGTGAGCACCGAGCTGGCCAGCGCATCACGCACCGGGCCGGGGCGGTCGTCGAACTCCACCGCGCCGCTGATGTAGATGCAGCCTGAGTCGATCTCGACCGAGGTGCGCTTCATCCAGTTGGCGAACATCGCGCGCAGGCGTGGCAGGCCGCGCTGCTGCGACATGGCCGGGTAGAAGACCTCGTCCTCGAAGCGCGCGTGGTACTCGCGGATGACGGAGATCTGCAGTTCCTCGCGCGAGCCGAAGTGGGCGAACACGCCCGACTTGCTCATCTGCGTCACCTCGGCCAGCGCGCCGATGGAGAGCCCCTCCAGGCCGATCTGCGTGGCCAGGCCGAGCGCCGCATCGACGATCGCGGCCTTGGTCTGCTGGCCCTTCTGCAGCGCGCGGCCCTCCCGGGCACGGGCGGGCTTCAAGGGCAGGTCAGTCACCGACATGGATTCAGGTCAAAATAAAACGAACGGTCGTTCTATTCTGCATGAATCCGGTGACGGCGCTACCGCCGCCCGGGGATCTAGGGGCGCTGTTCTAGGTTGGGCGGGGGTTTCCCCTGAGAACGAAGGGCGTCAGGGGGCCCTTCACCCCTGGCCACCCGCCCCTACAGCTTGAACGGCACCACCACCTGCCGCTGCTCGCCCAGGCCCTCGATGCCCAGGGTCATGACGTCGCCCTTCTTCAGGTACTTGGGCGGCTTCATGCCCAGGCCCACGCCGGGCGGGGTGCCGGTGGTGATGATGTCGCCCGGCATCAGCGTCATGAACTGGCTCACGTAGCTCACCAGCTTGGCGACGCCGAAGATCATGGTCTTGGTGTTGCCGGTCTGCATGCGCTGGCCATTGAGATCGAGCCACATGCCCAGTCGCTGCGGGTTGGGCACCTCGTCGGCCGTCACCAGCCAGGGGCCGACCGGGCCGAAGGTGTCGCAGCCCTTGCCCTTGTCCCATTGCGGGCCGCGCTCGAGCTGGTACTCGCGTTCGCTCACGTCATTGCAGACGGCATAGCCGGCCACGAACTCCAGCGCCTTCGACTGCGGCACGTAGCGCGCGCGCGTGCCGATGATGACCGCGAGCTCCACCTCCCAGTCGGTCTTGACCGAGCCCTTGGGCAGCATCACCGGATCGTTCGGGCCCTGCAGGCAGGTGACTGCCTTCATGAAGACGATGGGCTCCTTGGGGATGGGCGCGCCCGATTCGGCGGCGTGGTCGGCGAAGTTCAGGCCGATGGCGATGAACTTGCCCGTGCCGCTGACCGGGCAACCCAGGCGCGGCGTGCCGCGCACCGCGGGCAGCTTGTCGGTCTTGAGCTTGCGCAGCTTGGCCAGCGCGGCCGGCGCCAGCTGCGCCGGGCCGATGTCGGGGACCACGCCCGAGAGGTCGCGCAGCTTGCCCTCGGCGTCGATCAGGCCGGGCTTCTCACGGCCCGGGTTGCCATGGCGGACGAGTTTCATGGGTTTTTCCTTCTTGTGGAGTGGATCAGTAGGTGGAGCGGCCGCCCGAGAGATCGAACACGGCGCCGGTGGAGAACGAGCATTCCTCGGTGCAGAGCCACGCGACGAGCGCGGCCACTTCCTCGGGCGTGCCGAAGCGGCCCATCGGGATCTTGGAGAGCATGAACGCGATGTGCTCGGGCGACATCTGGTCGAAGATGGCCGTCTTCACCGCGGCCGGCGTGACGCAGTTGACGCGCACGCCCGTGTCGGCGAGTTCCTTGCCGAGCGACTTGGTGAGCGCCATCACCGCTGCCTTGCTGGCACTGTACGCGCTGGCGTTGGGATTGCCGTCCTTGCCGGCGACGGAGGCGATGTTGACGATGCGGCCGTAGTTGGCGGTGCGCATCACCGGCACCACCTCGCGGCAGCAGAGGAACAGGCCGTTCAGGTTGACCTCCATGACCTGCCGCCAGGCATCGACGGGATAGTCCCACAGCTTCGCGTTGGGGCCGGTGATGCCGGCGCTGTTGACGAGCGCGTCGATGCGCCCGGCGATGGCCAGCGTCTGCTGCACGGCGCGCGCCACCTGCTGGTCGTCGCACACGTCCACGGTGACGGCGCTGACGCCGGTGCCCGGCAGGCGCTCGGCAGCCTGCGACACCGTCGCGTCGTCGCGGTCCCACAGGGTGACCGTGCCACCCGATGCGATCAGGCGCTCGGCGATGGCGTAGCCCAGGCCGGTGGCGCCACCGGTGACCACCGCGTGGCGGCCCTTGAAATCGAGCTGGTTCAAATCGTGATCCCTCCATCCACCGCGAACGCCTGGCCGGTCGCGAACACCGACTCCTCGCTCGCCAGGTACACCACCAGCGGCGCGATCTCCTCCGCCGTGGCGAGACGCCCCATGGGCTGCCGCGCGATGAAGGCCTTGCGCGCGGCCACGGGATCGTCATGCGCGTTGATGCGATCCTGCAGCGAGGGCGTGTCCACCGTGCCGGGGCAGATGGCGTTGCAGCGGATGCCCTGGCCCACGAAATCCGCCGCCACGCTCTTGGTGAGGCCGATCACCGCGGCCTTGCTGGCGCCGTAGATGAACCGGTTGGGCAGGCCCTTGATGCTGCTGCAGACACTCGCCATGTTGATGATGCTGCCACGGCCGCGGCCCTCGTCGTTGGCCAGCATGCGCGGCAGCACGGCCTGGATGGTCCAGAACTGCGCGCGCGCGTTGAGCTGGAAAGCGAACTCCCAGTCGGCGTCGCTCGCCTGCAGCACGGTGCCGTTGTGCACGAAGCCCGCGCAGTTGAACAGCACGTCCACGCGCGGCATGACCTGCACGACGCGGGCGATCGCGGCCTTGTCCAGCACATCCAGCGGCACCGCCCGCACGCCGGCCACGCCGTCATAGCCATCCAGCAGCTTCGGGTTGACATCGGTGGCCCACACCTCGGCGCCCTCGGCGGCCATGGCCAGCACGCAGGCGCGGCCGATGCCCTGGCCGGCCGCCGTGACCAGCGCCGTCTTTCCAGCAAGTCTCATGATTTTCTCTCCAGCAGGTTGTGGGCCGCCTCGCCGCCATCGGCGGGGCCGTCCGGGTCGTCCAGGGCCATGGCCACGGTGGCATCGGCCTCCAGGAATCGGATCGTGCGGCGGCTGCGCTGCGACATGGCATCGAGCAGTTCGCCGAGACGCACCGCCACGCCGGCGCCGCTGTCGGTCTGCTCGCGCAGCACGCAGGCCGCGATGTGGAATCGAAAGGGCGGCTCGCTCGCAGGCGGGGCCGGCTGGCGCAGGCCCGAGGCCACGATGCGCTGCGCCAGGGCCAGCACCGAGTCACGCCGGCCGTGGCCTTCAAGAAGGAGCGCGAAGCGCCCGTCGCCGTGCCGCGCGACCGTATCCACGTCGTTGACGATGCCGCGCAGCTTGATCGCGCTGCGCAGCAGGGCGCGCTCGGCCGCGGTGGCGCCGAGTGACTGGCGCAGCGCAGGGAGGTTGGCCAGCTCCACCAGCAGCAAGGCCACGTTGTCGCCATGCGCGCGGGCGCGCCGCACCGCGTTGTCCAGCCGGTCCTGGAACAGCGGCTCGGTCAGCAGGCCGGTCAGCGGGTCATGCGTCACCAATGACTTCGTGCGGATCTGCAGGTGATGGCGGCCGCGCGTACGCAGGTGCAGCGCCGCCAGCAGCAGCGGCCCCTGCAGCAGCATCGACAGCATCAGCAGGCTCTGCGTATCCCAGTCCGCCGGCACCCAGCCGTTCACCCGCAGCAGCACCATCACCACGGCCACGCTGGGCGGCTGGTAGGCGCCCAGCAGCCAGTGGCCCACCGGGTCGCCGCGGCGGCCGGCATGACGAGCCATCAGCACGTTGAGCACGATGCCGAGCACGAAATAAGCCGTGATGAACAGCACGCTGAGCGAGCGATCCATCACGCCATGGGCCACGGCCAGCACAAGCCCGATCGCGCCCACGCCGGCGGTGAACCGGGCGAGGCGCGCGTGGTGCGCGGTCACGCCGCTGACCTCGCGCACGACGATGAGGATGAGCGCGGCCGACAGCAGCGCGAGCGAGCCATTGGCCGCGTCGGCCCAGCGGCCGGCGGCGGGCCAGATCAGATGCCCGGCAATGCCGCTGTAGGTGGCGACGGACAGGCCCATCACCAGCACCTGCAGGGCGTACCAGGCGTAGGCGC
Organism: Ramlibacter sp.; assembly: GCF_041916345.1. Lineage (GTDB taxonomy): Bacteria > Pseudomonadota > Gammaproteobacteria > Burkholderiales > Burkholderiaceae_C > Ramlibacter. The sequence continues at coordinate 61,210 of NZ_JAYRZR010000009.1, read as the reverse complement.
GGTCGCGGTAGGCGACGCCGAGGCTGGCGCAGGCGATGGAGAGCAGCAGCAGCACGCCCATCAGCAGGCCGATCAGCACGTAGTCGCGCCCGAGCTGCTGGTCATGCGCGGCCTCGCTGATGAAGCGCACCGGCAGGGAGAACGGCCGCGCGTGCCGGATCTCCAGCAGCACCGCGCCATCCGGCCCGCCGGGCACGAGTCGGAAGGACGGGTAGCGGCCAGGCTCCGTCCAGTTGTCCACCGGAACGGTGTCGCCGGCCCACTGGCGGACCCAGGCTCCGCCAGCGTCGCGCTGATGGAAGGTGACGTCGTCCAGTTGAGGCAACGGGATCTCGATGCGCCAGGGCGAATCGACATTCGCCTGCGGCGGGACGGGATAGCGAAGCCACAGCACACCGCCGGGGCCGAGGGTGTAGGTGGTCCAGGCACCGCCCGCAGGCCGCAGCGACACGCGCCCGCCGACGATGTCATCCGCCGTCACGCGGCCGGTGGGATCGACATGCTCCAGTGCCGGCGCGGCTGTGCTGGCCGAGACGCCGAGCGGCAAGCCCAGCAGCAGCACCTGGATCAGGACATGGATGCACCTGCACAGCCAGTGGCGCCCCCCGCGCACGGTGGCCAGCAGCCCCATGCAGGGTTTCGCCGAATGTCGGATCACCATCGCCATGGCATTCTAGATTGGTCTGACCACTTGGCCACTCAGCAGCAACCCTAGCCCCGCCCCATGCCCCTGCAGACCGTCGAACCGCAGCGCCTCTACCGGCAGATCGCCGAGCAGCTGCGCGCGCTCATCGGCAGCGGCGAGTTCCCGCCCGGCAGCCGGCTGCCGGCCGAGCGGGACCTGGCCAAGCAGCTCGGCGTGAGCCGCCCCTCGGTGCGCGAGGCCCTGATCGCGCTGGAGGTCGAAGGCTGGGTGGAGGTGCGCACCGGCTCGGGCGTCTACGTGCTGCAGCGCGTGCCCGCGGCGCAGGCGGCGCGGGCCGAGGTGCCCGCCACCGAGTGGGGCCCGCTGGAGCTGCTGCGGGCCCGCCGCGTGGTGGAGGGCGAGATCGCGGCCCTCGCCGCCCAGCATGGCAAGCGCCGGCAGGTGGATGCGATCGCGGCGGCCATCACCTGCATGCATGCGGATGCCGACGCCGGCGTGCAGCCCCGCGCCGGCGACCGCGCCTTCCATGTGGCCGTGGCCGAGGCCGCCGGCAACGTGGTGCTGCTGGAGACGGTGCAGACCTTTTGGGACGCCCGCCGCGGGCCGCTGTTCGAGCGGCTGGGCGACCACTTCGAGAGCGTGCCCTCGTGGCGCAAGGCCGTGGCCGAGCATGAGCAGGTGTACGAGGCGATCCGCGCGCACGATGCCGCGGCCGCACGTGAGGCCATGCAGCACCACCTGGACCGCGCCCATTCCCGTTTCAGCGCGAGCTGGCGCCGCGCCAACAGTTCCTGACGCCAGCAATCAACCAAGGAGACATCGCCATGCGCAAACGCCTCACCCTCCAACTGGTCGCCGCCTGCACGCTGGTGGCCGCCGCCGCGCTGCCGGGCCTGGCCCAGGCACAGACCAAGCTGAAGTGGGCCCACGTCTACGAGACCTCGGAGCCGTACCACAAGTGGTCGGTCTGGGCCGCCGAGGAGTTCAAGAAGAAGACCAACGGCAAGTACGAGATCCAGGTCTTCCCCGCTTCCAGCCTCGGCAAGGAAAGCGACATCAACCAGGGCCTGCAGCTCGGCACGGTGGACATCATCCTCACCGGCGCCTCGTTCGCCTCCAACTCGTTCCCGCGCCTGGCGGTGAGCTACTACCCGTTCACGTTCCGCGATGCGGATCACGTCATCAAGTACGGCAAGAGCGACATCTTCAAGGAACTGACCGAGGGCTACAAGAAGGCCACCGGCAACACCGTGACGGCGCTCACCTACTACGGGGCGCGCCACGCCACCAGCAACAAGCTGTTCACCAACTGCGACCAGATGAAGGGCCTGAAGATGCGGGTGCCGGATTCGCCGGCGTATACCGCGCTGCCGCGTGCCTGCGGCGCGAACCCGACGCCCATCGCCTTCGCCGAGGTCTACCTGGCGCTGCAGAACGGCACCGTGGACGCGCAGGAGAACCCGCTGCCCACCATCGAGGCCAAGAAGTTCTTCGAGGTGCAGAAGAACATCATCCTCACCGGCCACATCTCCGACGCGCTGCTCACCGTGGTCTCGCCCAGCCTGATGGGCAAGCTGACCCCGGCCGAGCAGAAGCTGCTGGCCGACATCACGCAGGAGGCCGCGGTCAACGCCACCAACGACATCCGCAAGCGCGAGGGTGAACTGGTGGACGAGTTCAAGAAGAAGGGCATCAACGTGGTCACGGTGGACCGCAACGACTTCCAGCAGCGCGTGCTGAAGGCGATCACCTTCGAGTCGATGAAGCTCGACAAGAAGGATTGGGACCGGATCATCGCGATCAAGTAGGCCCACCCCGTTGACGGCTCGCGCCGTCATCCCCCTCAAGGGGCGACACCAGCGGCCCGGCCAAGCCGGTTCCGCGAGGACTTGAACCACCCCGTTGACGGCTTGCGCCGTCATCCCCCTCAAGGGGCGACACCAGCGGCCCGGCAAAGCCGGTTCCGCGGTGCCCCCCGGATGGAGCCAGGAGTTTCATGAGCACGCAATCCATTGACGACATGCCCCATGTGATGGGCGACGACGGGGAGTTCCACGCGCAGGACGAGGCGGTGGATCTGTCGGGCACCATCGCCGAGGCCTGGGTGGCGCTGGGCTTCTTCTGGGTGCTGGGGGGCGTGGTGTTCTACCAGTTCTTCACCCGCTACGTGCTGAACAACTCCGCCGCCTGGACGGAGGAGATCGCGCGCTACCTGCTGATCGCGGTGGTGTTCACCGGCGCCACCATCGGCGTGGCCCGCAACAACCACATCCAGGTCGACTTCTTCTATCGCTACATGCCGGCGCGCATGGGCCGCGTGATGGCCACCGTGGTGGACGTGCTGCGCATCGGCTTCTTCGCCATGGCCAGCGTGCTGACGCTGATGATGATGCAGAAGCTGGGCAACAACTCCCGCATGACCATGGTGGACCTGCCCATGAACTGGGTCTACGGCATCTGCCTGGCCGGCTTCATCGCCATGACCTTCCGCTCCGCGCTGGTCGCGCGGCGCCACTGGCAGCGCGGCTACAGCGTGCTGGAGCGCCCGATGACCGAGATCACCGACAACTGACGCCCGCCCGATGCTCAAGATCCTGTTCCTGCTGCTCATGAGCGGCGGCATTCCGGTGGCCGTGGCCATGGCCGGCTCCGCCCTGATCTACATCCTGTGGAGCGGCAACCTGCCGCCCTTCGTGGTGATCCACCGCATGGTCAGCGGCATCGACAGCTTTCCGCTGCTGGCCGTGCCCTTCTTCATCCTCGCCGGCAACCTGATGAACAACGCCGGCATCACCAACAGGATCTACAACTACGCGCTGGCCCTGGTGGGGTGGCTCAAGGGCGGCCTGGGCCACGTGAACGTGGTGGGCTCGGTGGTGTTCGCGGGCATGAGCGGCACCGCCATCGCCGACGCCGCCGGCCTGGGCACCATCGAGATCAAGGCGATGAAGGACCACGGCTACGACACCGAGTTCGCGGTCGGTGTCACGGCAGCCTCGGCCACGCTGGGCCCCATCATCCCGCCCAGCCTGCCGTTCGTGATCTACGGCATGATGGCCAACGTGAGCGTGGGCGCGCTGTTCCTCGCCGGCATCCTGCCGGGGGTCATCATGGCGGGCCTGATGATGCTCACCGTGGCCTACTTCGCCCACAAGAACAACTGGGGCGGGGACATCAAGTTCGAGTGGCCGCGCGTGCTGAAGGCGCTGGCCGAGACGGCGGTCGTGATCTGCTGGCCGCTGGCACTTTGGCTGCTGATCACCCACGCGGGCCTGCCGCCCACGGCGACGGTGGTGGCCGGCGCGGTGCTGCTGTTCGTTGCCGACAAGGTCTTCCGCTTCCAGGCCGTGCTGCCGATCATGACGCCCGTGCTGCTGATCGGCGGCATGACCACCGGCATCTTCACCCCCACCGAAGGCGCCATCGCGGCCTGCCTGTGGGCCATGGCGCTGGGCTTTGCGTGGTATCGCACGCTCACCTGGAAGATGTTCATCAAGGTCTGCCTGGACACGGTGGAGACCACGGCCACGGTGCTGTTCATCGTGGCGGCGGCCAGCATCTTCGGCTGGATGCTCACCGCCACCGGCGTCACCGCCGCCATCTCGGCCTGGGTGCTGTCGTTCACCAAGGAAGCCTGGGTCTTCCTGCTGCTGGCCAACCTGCTGATGCTGTTCGTGGGCTGCTTCCTGGAGCCCACGGCCGCCATCACCATCCTCGTGCCGATCCTGGTGCCGATCTGCCAGCAGCTGGGCATCGACCTCGTGCACTTCGGCCTGGTGATGGTGCTCAACCTCATGATCGGCCTGCTGCACCCCCCCCATGGGCATGGTGCTGTTCGTGCTGGCGCGGGTCGCAAAGCTCTCGGTGGAGCGAACGACGGTGGCCATCCTGCCCTGGCTGGTGCCACTGCTGCTGTCGCTGGCGCTCATCACCTACCTGCCCGGCCCGGTGCTGTGGCTGCCGAAGCTCTTCTACTGATCCGATCCGCCATTCATGACCCCCTTCATCCGACTCCATCCCGCCGACGACGTGGTGATCGCGCGCAGCCAGCTCGTGGGCGGCGCGCTCGCCGAGCACGTGACTGTCAAGGGCCTGGTGCCGCCGGGCCACAAGGTCGCCATGCGCGACATCGCCACCGGCGAGCCCGTGCGCCGCTACAACCAGATCATCGGCTTCGCCAGCCGCCCCATCGCCGCAGGCGAGCATGTGCACACGCACAACCTCGACATCGGCGCGGAGGGCGGCGCCTTCGCGCGCGACTACGCCTTCGGCGCCGACGTGAAGCCGCCTGTGCCACGACGGCAGGCCACCTTCATGGGCATCCGCCGGCCCGATGGCCGCGTGGCCACGCGCAACTACATCGGCATTCTCTCCAGCGTGAATTGCTCGGCCACCGCCGCGCGCGCCATCGCCGACCACTTCTCGCGGCAGACGAATCCGGCCGCGCTGGCCGACTTCCCGAACGTGGATGGCGTGGTGGCGCTCACCCATGGCACCGGCTGCGGCATGGACACCGAAGGCCTGGGCATGCAGCTGCTGGAGCGCACGCTGGCTGGCTACGCCACCCACGCCAACTTCGCCGGTGTGCTGGTGGTGGGCCTGGGCTGCGAGGCGAACCAGATCAACGCCTGGCTCGCCCACAGCAGCCTGCGCGAGGGCGACTCGCTGCGCGTCTTCAACATCCAGGACACGGGCGGCACGCGCCGCACGGTGGAGAAGGGCATCGCCCTGGTGCGCGAGATGCTGCCGCGCGCGAACGCGGTGAAGCGGGAGCCCTGCGACGCCTCGCACATCACCATCGGCCTGCAGTGTGGCGGCTCCGACGGCTACTCGGGCATCAGCGCCAATCCGGCGCTGGGCGCCGCGGTCGACCTGCTGGTGGCCCACGGCGGCACGGCCATCCTGTCGGAAACGCCGGAGATCTATGGCGCCGAGCACCTGCTCACGCGTCGCGCGGTGACGCGCGAGGTGGGCGAGAAGCTGATCGCGCGCATCCGCTGGTGGGAGCACTACACAAAGATCAACGAAGGCGAGATGAACAACAACCCCTCGCCCGGCAACAAGGCGGGTGGCCTGACCACCATCCTCGAGAAGTCGCTCGGCGCGGTGGCCAAGGGCGGCACGACCAACCTGGAAGCCGTGTACGAGTACGCGGAGGCCGTCGCCGCGAAGGGCTTCGTCTACATGGACACGCCGGGCTACGACCCGGTGTCGGCCACCGGCCAGGTGGCCGGCGGCGCCAACCTGATCTGCTTCACCACCGGGCGCGGATCCGCCTATGGCTGCGCCCCTGCGCCCTCCCTCAAGCTGGCCACGAACACCGCCCTCTGGCAGCGGCAGGAGGAGGACATGGACATCAACTGCGGCGAGATCGTCGACGGACAGGCCTCCGTGGCGGAGATGGGCGAGCGCATCTTCCGCCTGGTGCTGGCCACGGCCTCGGGCGAAGCCACCAAGAGCGAACGGCATGGCTACGGGCAGAACGAGTTCGTGCCCTGGCAGGTCGGCGCAGTGATGTAGTCGCCATGGCACGCCTCATTCCCGCCGCCGACCTGCGCGGCAGCATCGCCTCCATCCTCGCCGCCGCAGGCAGCAGCGCGACCGAGGCCGCCCAGGTCGCCGACAACCTGGTGCTGGCCAACCTGAGCGGCCACGACTCCCACGGCGTGGGCATGGCGCCGCGCTACGTGGATGCCGTGCAGGAGGGTGGCCTGCACCCCAATGCCACCGCGCGGGTGGTGCTCGACACCGGCGCCCTGCTGTCGATGGACGGCCAGCGGGGCTACGGCCAGGTGGTCGGGGTACAGGCAATGTCGCTCGCGATGGACCGCGCCGAAACCCATGGCAGCTGTATCCTGGCGCTGGCCCAGGCCCACCACCTCGGGCGCATCGGCCACTTTGCCGAGCTTGCGGTGGCCCGCGGCCTGGTCGCCATCCACTTCGTCAACGTGTTGTCCCGGCCCGTGGTGGCCCCGTGGGGCGGTGGCGACGGCCGCTTCGGCACCAACCCGTTCTGCGTGGGCGTGCCGCTGGCGGACCGCGAGCCTTTCGTGCTGGACTTCGCCACCAGCCGCGTGGCGCAGGGCAAGATGCGCGTCGCCCACAACGAGGGGCGCCAGGTGGAGCCCGGCTACCTGATCGACGCCCAGGGCCGGCCGACGACCGACCCCGGGGTGGTGGTGGTGCCGCAGCCGCCCGAAGGCCTGTTCGGCGCCCTGCTCCCGTTCGGCGAACACAAGGGCTACGGCATGGCGCTGGCTTGCGAGCTGCTGGGGGGCGCGCTCACCGGCGGCGGTACCTGGCACCGGCCGGCGGACGCGTCACGGGCGGTGCTGAACGGCATGCTCACGATCGTGATCGATCCCGCGCGGCTTGGGACGCAGGCGGCCTTCGAGGCCGAGGCGCTGGCCTTCATCGACTGGTTGCGCCAGAGCCCCTCGCCAGAGCCGGGCGGCGTGCGCATCGCCGGCGAGCCCGAGCGCGAGGCGCGCGCACGGCGTGAACGCGAGGGCATCCGCCTGGACGACCAGACCTGGGCCGAGATCGTGGCGGCCGGCCGTCGCGTCGGCGTGCGGCTGGACCACTGAGCAGGTGCCGGCGGTCAGCCCGCCGGCACCGCGCGCACCTGGTCCCCCGCGATGGCGTAGACCCTGTCGCCCGGACGCCGGTCGATCGGATGCATGCCGGTGAAGGCACCGAACGCGGGCAGGACCCCCACCGCGACGGCGCCCTCGCGCAGCCAGAAGCACGGCAGGCGCAGGCGCTCATGGCCGCGCCCCATCAGGTGGACACAGGGGTGCCAGTGACCAGCCAGCACGTAGGCACCCTCCACCGGCGCGGGATGGTGGCACAGCGCGAAGGGCCCCAGCGGCAGCGGCTCGTCCACCACCTCGATGCCCAGCGCCGCAGGCGGATCGCCGGCGCGGTCGTCATGGTTGCCGCGCACCAGCGTCAAGGCCAGGTCGCGGTGTCCGGCGCGCCAGGTGGCCAGCGCGGCCTGCGTGCCCGTGGCATGGGACCGCGCCGAGTGCAGGAAGTCACCGAGGAACACGACCCGACGCGCGCCCGTGGCGGCCAGCACCGCGTCGAGCCGGGACACGGTGTCGAGCGTGGTACCGCGCGGCACCGGCACGCCCAGCCGGCGAAAGCTCACCGCCTTGCCGAAGTGGGCGTCGGCCACCAGCACGGTGTGCCATTCGGGGAGGTGGAGCGCGCCGCAAGCGTGCAGCTCGGCGCGCGTGCCGGCCAGGTCGATCTGCATGGACGCTGCCGGCCGGCGCCGGCCCCGCGCGGCTCAGAGCACGCGCGCGAGGCTCGCCTCCAGGTGCTCGGACGGCATGCGCTTGAAGCCCGACCGGGCGAAGCGCTGCAGGCGCCCGACGATGAAGGCGGTGAGCACCGAGGCGCGCACCTGCGCCTCCACCGTCGGGGTGGCCGATGCGTCCGCCGCGGGGCGCAGGCTCTGCCGCAGGGAGGCCTCGATCTTGTCGAAGAACTGGTTCATGCGCTGCTGCAGGCGCTCGTTCTCGAACACCAGCGCATCGCCGACCATCACGCGCGTCATGCCCGGGTTCTTCTCGGCGAACTGCACCAGCATGGTGGCGATGCGGGCGGCCTGCGTGGGCCCATCGGGCTCGCGTTCGGTGATCTGGTTGATGAGGGTGAAGACCGTCTGCTCGATGAACTCGATCAGGCCTTCGAACATCTGCGCCTTGCTGGCGAAGTGGCGATACAGCGCGGCCTCGCTCACATCGAGCCGGGCCGCCAGGGCCGCCGTGGTGATGCGCTCGGCGCCCGGCTGCTCCAGCATGGTGGCCAGCGCCTGCAGGATCTGGACCCGGCGTTCGCCCGGCTTGGGCCGCTTGCGCACCGTGGCGGGTGCGTCACCGCCGCCACTGGGAGGTGTCTCGGAGGCTTCGAGCTCGGCGTGGGACATGGGCTGACAGGGGCAGTGTGCAATTGATTTTCGCACACGGCGCTTGGGGGTTTCCCCCGTGGCGGCGCGGCACGGTTGCAGCCAGCACGCAAGCTGCCGGCCAAGTGCGCGCTTACCCCGGGAACACCAGCGTGACCCGGAGGCCGCGTCCGCCGGTGCCGGCCTGCAGTTGCAGGTGGCTGTGATGCACCCGCGCGATCTCCTCGGCGATCGCCAGGCCCAGGCCGTTGCCCTCGCCCTCGGTGCCCTGCACCCGGTAGAAGCGCTCCAGGATACGCGGCAGTTCCTCGGGCGCGACACCGGGGCCGTCGTCCTCCACCTCGACGAAGGCCTGTCCCTGCCGCAGGCCGCACCGGATGGTGACCGTGCCGCCCAGGCGGGTGTACTTGACCGCGTTGTCCACCAGGTTCGAGAGCATCTCGCGCAGCAGCCACTCATGCCCCATCACCTGCGCCGGCCCGGCATCGAGCCCGAAGTCGATGTGCCGCGCCGAGGCGGCGTCCAGGTGGGTCTGCAGCATGTCCTCGCACAGGTCCTTGAGGTCCACGCGCTGCACCGGCTGCGGCTGCATGCTGCGCGCATCGGCGCGCGACAGCGCCAGCAGCTGGTTCGCCAGCTGCGAGGTGCGCCGCGTCGCATTGCGCAGCTTGCGCACCTGGTCCACCGGCAACTGCAGGTGGCCTTGCCCGCCGGTGGCCTGCGCCGCCTGGGCCCAGGCCTCCACCTGCGCCTGCAGCCCGGCCAGCGGCGTGCGCAGCTGGTGGGCGGCGTCGGCCACGAACCGCCGCTGGCTCTCGGCCTGCGCATTGACGAGGACGAACAGGCGGTTCAGCGAATCGACCAGCGGGCGCACCTCCTCCGGCGAGGCCGAGACATCGAGCGCGCTCAGGTCGCGCGGCGAGCGGCGCTCCACCGCGTCCTTCAGGTCCAGCAGCGGCTTGAGCGCGCGCTCCACGGCCCAGCGCACCGCGAAGGCGGCGGCGGCAATCAGCACCAGGTTGGGCAGCAGCACCTTGAACAGCACCGACCGCGTCCACTGCTGGCGCGGGTCGGATCCGTCGGCCACCGCGAGCACCGTGTCGCCCAGCACGGTGGGCTGCCGCTGGCGCACGATGCGCCAGGTGGCGCCCTCGTGCTCCTCGCTGTGGAACTCGGGCTCGCTGCCCCCGGGCGGCAGGCCAGCCAGCCAGGGCAGGCCGGCAAGCAGCTTGCCGTCGGCGTCGAGCACGGCGAAGCCGGCGCTGTCGGGCCGGTCGTTCAGGAACTCCTCCAGCGGCGGCGCCAGCAGCAGCAGGGGCCGGCCCACGTTCTCGCCGATGACCGAATCCGCCAGCAGGGGGAGCAGGGCGAGCAGCCGCTGGTCCTGCTGGATGGCCACGTTGTCGGCCGAGCGGTAGTCGAACCAGGCGTTGAGGACGGCCAGGCCGATCAGCGGCGCGATCAGCATCACCAGCAGGCGCCGGCGCAGGCCGGATGTCATGCCCAGCACGCCGCCGGGCCGTCGGCGGCCGGCGGGCACCGGGGCGGACTTCACTCCCCTTCGGCCGAGCGCAGCTCGAGCCGGTAGCCGAAGCCGCGGATCGACCGCAGCGCCACGCCGTGCGGCTCCAGCTTGCCGCGCAGGCGCGAGATGTAGACCTCCACCGCGTTGGGCGTGATTTCCTTGTCCCAGCCGGTCAGCGCCTGCAGCAGCTTCTCCTTGCTGGCGGGCTTGGGCGCGTGGATCAGCAGGTACTCCATCACCGTCCACTCGCGCGGGCCCAGCTCGATGGGCACCGCCTGGCCGTTCTTCTGCGCGCTGGCGCGGCGGTTCGCGGTGTCCAGCTCGATCGGGCCGAAGCTCAGCACCGCCGAAGTGGCGGCCTGCGAGCGTCGCAGCAGCGCGCGCAGGCGGGCCAGCAGCTCGGGCAGCTCGAACGGCTTGATCATGTAGTCGTCGGCACCCAGGTCCAGGCCCTGCACGCGGTCATGCAGCGCATCGCGCGCGGTGAGGATCAGCACCGGCATGTTCTGGCTGGGCATGTCCGGGCGGCGAAGGCGGCGGGTGAGCTCCAGGCCGTCCATGTTGGGCAGGCCGATGTCGATGATCGCGGCGTCGAAGGGCTCGGTGCGCAGCACCTCCTCGGCGCGCTCGCCGCTGCCCACCCAGTCGACCGCGTAGCCCGCGTTGGCCAGCCCCAGCTTGATGCCGCTGGCCACCATCACGTCGTCCTCGACCAACAAGAGTCTCATGTCAACTTCGCCCGGAAGCCTTCGCGGGGGCGACCGCGGAACCGGCTTTGCCGGGCCGCTGGTTGCGCCCCCTTGAGTGGGAGGCGCCGAAGGCGCTTCGGGGGTGGGACATCAGTGCGAACGGATCATGGTGCCGTAGGCCTGGTCGGACAGGATCTCCAGCAGCATGGCGTGCGGCACGCGACCGTCGATGATGTGCACCGCGTTCACGCCGCTCTTGGCGGCGTCGAGCGCGCCGCTGATCTTGGGCAGCATGCCACCGGAGATGGTGCCGTCGGCGAACAGTTCGTCGATCTCGCGCGCAGAGAGATCCGTCAGCAGCTTGCCCGACTTGTCCAGCACGCCGGGCGTGTTGGTGAGCAGCACGAGCTTCTCGGCGCGCAGCACGGTGGCCAGCTTGCTGGCGACGACATCGGCGTTGATGTTGTAGCTCTCGTTGGCCTCGCCGAAGCCGATCGGGCTGACCACGGGGATGAACTGGTCGTCCTGCAGCGCCTTCACGACCGAAGGATCGATCTGCACGATGTCGCCCACCTGGCCGACGTCGTGCTCCTTGGTCGGGTCCTTGGCGTCCACCATCTTCAGCTTGCGCGCCCGGATCAGGCCGCCGTCGCGGCCGGTCAGGCCCACGGCCTTGCCGCCGGCCTGGTGGATCAGGCCCACGATGTCCTGCTGCACCTCGCCGGCCAGCACCCACTCGACCACTTCCATGGTCTCGGCGTCGGTGACACGCATGCCCTGGATGAACTCGCCCTTCTTGCCCAGGCGGTTGAGCGCGGTCTCGATCTGCGGGCCGCCGCCGTGCACCACCACCGGGTTGATGCCGACCAGCTTGAGCAGCACGACGTCTTCCGCGAAGTCGGCCTGCAGCTCCGGATCGGTCATGGCGTTGCCGCCGTACTTGATGACCATGGTCTTGCCGTGGTACTTGCGGATGTACGGCAGGGCCTGGGCGAGGATCTCGGCCTTGTCGCGCGGGGCGATCCGGGAAACGTCGGTCATGGCGGGCGGGCGTGCGTATCGGGGAGTCGCGATTTTGCCCCAAGCGCGCGACCGCGCCGGGCGCGCCGGCTCAGCGCCGCACCCAGCGCTGCAGCTTGAAGCGCACGATGCTGGAGTACGACCAGACGTACACGACGATGAAGGCCACGATGCACAGCAGCAGCAGGCCCGTCTGGTTCCAGAACAGCACGGCCGGCAGCACCGTGAGCAGCGTGAAGCCCCAGAGATAGGGCGAGGTGCGGTTGTTGCGCATCAGCACGCGACGGGCTTCGTCGTCGTGGAAGACGCCGCGCACGAGGCGCCGGTAGATCAGCTGGTGCAGGTGCAGCGCATCGGCCATGGCGGGCGACTGGCCCCGGACCACCTTGCGGTAAATGGAGAACAGGGTCTCCTGGATCGGGTAGAGCATCAGCAGCACCGGGAACCAGGGGGACACCTGGGCATGGCGCGCCACCAGCATCAGGGACAACGTCGAGATGACCGCGCCCCACAGGTAGGCGCCGCCGTCACCGGCGAAGATCAGCCCGCGCGGGTAGTTCCAGGCCAGGAAACCGGCCGTGGCACCCGCCAGCGCCAGCGCGATGCCCGCGAGCTGCCGGTCACCGACCTTGAAGGCCACATAGGCCAGCGCCATGCAGCAGATCAGCGCCACCGTGCCAGCGAGACCGTTGTACCCGTCGATCAGGTTGTAGGCGTGCGGCAGGCCGCCGATGGCCAGGATGGCGAGCCCCATGCCGATCCAGGGATATGCGAGGAACCAGTTGTCGACAACGGGGATGCCGGCACGACCGAAACTGAGGTCGAGCGCGAAGACGGCGATGCCACCGGCGATGAGCGTGAGCAGCAGTCGCCAGCGCGCGGCCAGACGCTGCGTCAGGTCCTCGATGATGCCGGCTGCCGCGGGCACGAGCGTCACCAGCCACAGCCGCAGGGCCAGGTCGGGGTCGATGTGCACCGGCGCCGGCCACCCGTACATCGCTGCGCCGGCCAGCCAGCCCCAGCACAGGGAACAGGCCGCGAACATCGCCGCGCCGCCCAGGCGCGGCACATGACCCACGTGGAAGCGCTGGGGCATGGTCTCCGCGTAGGCCATGGCATGGCGCCGGGCCCTTCGGATCAACAGACCCGTCAGCACGAAGGACAGCGCAGCGCAGACGAGCAGCAGGATCAGCATGCGGAGACGCGGGGATTGACTACTTGGCCTGGCTGGAGGCCGCCGGCTGATGCCGCACCCGCGCCAGGAACTCGCGATACGACCCCAACCCCCAGAGCCGGAACAGGCTGCGAATGTGCCAGACCATGGGCCGGCCGGGACGTCGGCTGGCCCAGGAGGCATCGTGGACGGCCCGCGTGCCGGCGCGCGCCAGCGTCCAGCCGGCCAGTTGCAGCCGGAAGCAGAACTCGGCGTCCTCGCAGTACATGAAGAAGCCTTCGTCGAAGCCGCCCAGGGTGCGCCAGACCGTCGCGGGCACCATCCAGAACGCACCGCTCACCCAGTCGATGCGCTGCGAGGACACGTGGAGCAGATGGCGCCGCAGCAGCGACGCAGGTGTCAGCACCTCGCGCTCGTTCTGCTGGCGGCTGCCGTCGGGGTTGAACAGCTCGGGATAGGCGCAGCCCACGCCCGGCTGGCGCGCGGATTCGAGCAGGCGCGCGAGGGTAACCTCCTCCACCAGTTCGACATCCGGGTTGACGATGCAGAAGAAGTCGGTCTGGCAGTGCGCGAAGGCCCGGTTGTGGTTGCTGCCGAAGCCCCGCGGGTCTTCATTGAAGACTTCGGTGAAGGCAAAGGGCCAGCCGCCGTCCGGCGAGCGCACGGGCTCGGCCGGAAGATTGTGGGTGAGGATGACTCGCGACACCAGGACCGCGCTGGCGCCACAGAGCTGTTGCATCAGCCGGGCGACATGGTCCTCATGCCCGTGACTCACGATCGATACCGTGACGGGTCGATCCAGGGTCATCGGAGGGCTCGTGAAGGGAGCACTTACAATCTGGGCTGTCAAAAAAGCGTAATTAGAACAGGTTCTCCCATGATTCTAGTGACCGGCGGTTGCGGGTTCATCGGCTCGGCCTTCGTGCTGCAGTGGCTGGCCGAGGCCGGCGAGCCGGTCGTGAATCTGGATCTGCTCACGTACGCGGGGCATCCGGGCAACCTGGCGTCGCTGGCGGACGACCCGCGCTACGTGTTCGTGCGCGGCGACATCGGTGACACGGCGCTGGTGTCCGATCTGCTGCGGCGCCATCGTCCGCGCGCCATCGTGCACTTCGCGGCCGAGAGCCACGTCGACCGCTCGATCTCCGGCCCGCTCGCCTTCGCGCAGACGAACGTGGTGGGAACGCTACAGTTGCTGCAGGCCGCGCTCGAACACTGGCGCGCGCTGCCGGCTGCGGAGGCCGCGGCCTTCCGCTTCCTGCACGTCTCCACCGACGAGGTATTCGGCTCGCTCGGCCCGGGCGACGCCGCCTTCACCGAGCAGCACCGCTACGAGCCGAACAGCCCTTACTCGGCGTCCAAGGCGGCCTCGGATCATTTCGTGCGGGCCTACCACCATACCTACGGCCTGCCCACGCTCACCACCAACTGCTCCAACAACTACGGCCCGCGCCAGTTCCCGGAGAAGCTGATTCCGCTGGTGATCCGCAATGCGCTGCGCGGCGAGCCGCTGCCGGTCTACGGCGACGGTCAGCAGGTCCGCGACTGGCTGCACGTGGACGACCACTGCAGCGCCCTGCGCGCGGTGCTGGCACGCGGCGCACCGGGGGCCACCTACAACATCGGCGGCCGTTCCGAGCGCGCCAACCTGCAGGTGGTCCACACGATCTGCGCCACGCTCGACCGCCTTCGTCCGCGCGCGGATGGCCGCGCCTACGCCGAGCTCGTGACGCACGTGCGCGACCGCCCTGGTCATGATCGCCGTTACGCGATCGACGACAGCCGCATCGCCGGCGAGCTGGCCTGGAAGCCGGCCGTGCCGTTCGAGGAGGGTATCGACCGCACCGTGCAGTGGTACCTGGACCACGCGGACTGGGTCGAGTCGGTCACCAGCGGTGCCTACCGCCAGTGGATCGCGCAGCAATACGGCGCACCGGCCGAAGCGGCATCCGCCGCCTGAGCGGCCGGTTGCCGACCGGCCCCGTTCCCGGGCTTCGGGCCCCTCCGATCCAGCGACCATGACAGAGTCCTCACGGCCCCGCCACGTGTACCTGCGACAGATCGACCAGGGTGAACGCACGTCCTTGTCGCTGCTGGCCGGGCTGGTGCCGGCCGGCGCGACCGTGCTTGATCTCGGCACCGGCAGCGGCGCGCTCGGCGCCCACCTCAGTGCCCACGGCGGCTGCGTCGTCGATGGCGTCACCATCAGCGCGGAAGAGGCTGCCCTGGCCACCACCGGCTACCGCCGCCTGGTGGTCGCGGACCTGGAGGACCCCAACGCCCTGGCGGTCTTCTCGGGCCAGCGCTATGACCGCATCGTCTGCGCCGACGTCCTGGAGCACCTGCGCGAGCCGGAGCAGACGCTCCAGGCGTGCCGCGCGCTGCTGGCGCCGGGCGGCAGCCTGCTCATCTCGGTGCCGAACGCCGGCTACTGCGGCCTGGTGGCGGACCTGCTGCAGGGCGACTTCCGCTACCGCAAGGAAGGCCTGCTCGATCGCACGCACCTGCGCTTCTTCACCCGCCGCAGCCTGCTCGAGACGCTGGCCGGCCAGGGCTACGGCGTGCGCGCGCTGCACACGGTGGAGCGACCACTCAACGAATCCGAGTTCCACACCCGGTTCGACGATCTGCCGCCGGCCGTGGCCCGCTACCTGCTGGCCACCCCCGATGCCGGCACCTACCAGCTGATTGCGCAGGCCGAGCCCGATGTCGGGCATGCGCCCGGCGTGGAACGCGCGACTGGCGACACGGCTGTCGCGCTGTTCACCGCGCAGCTCTACTGGGCCGGCGAGCAAGGCTACGCCGAGGCGCAGAAGATCACCGTCGCCGGTCGCGTCGGAACAGAGCGGCAGACCCTGCGCTTCGCGGTGCCGGCCGATGCCACGCGACTGCGGCTCGATCCGGCGGATCGCCCCGGGTTCCTGCATCTGCACGGCATGCGCGTGCTGGCAGGCGCGGACGAGCGCTGGCGCTGGACACCCGATGACGCTGGCCTTCGTACGCTGGAGGCCTGCACGCACCAGCAGATGACGTGGCGGGCCGGCTGGCCGGCGGCGGCCGGCCTGGTGCTGCTGCTGGGCGACGATCCGTGGGTGGAGCTGCCGGTGCCGCACGAGGTGCTGGCAGGTGCGCATGGCGCGGCCACGCTGGAAGTGGATCTCGGCTGGCCGATGTCGGCCGACTATCTGGCGCTGGCAGGCCTGATGCGCCCGCTGGCAGATGATGCAGGCCATCTGCGCGCAGAGGCCCATGCCGTGCGAGCTGCCCTGCAGGGCGAGCAACGCCGAGCGGCGCACGCCGAGGCCCGGCTGGCGGATGCGCAGCAGGAGCTGAGCCGGTTGTCTAGCCAGTTCGATGCATCGTCTGCGCTGGCCGCGGCGCGCGAGGCCGAGCTCACCGAGACGCAGCACCGCATGACGACCCAGGCGCGCGAAGTCGACGACCTGCGCCGCCGCCAGGGGGAGCTGTCGCTGGACGTGCGGCAGCTCACGCAGGAGCGACTCGGCCTGCAACGCGAGCTGGGCGAATCGCGCCAGCAGTTCCAGCAGCTCGCCGACCACCTGCGCTGGATCGAGAACTCCACCGTCTTCCGCGCCACGCGGCCGCTGGTGCACGCCAAGATGGCGCTGGACCGCCTGCTCGGGCGCGCGGCCGCGCCGCAACCAGCGCCGCTGCCGCCGGCTGAGCGGCGCATCGAGCCGACGGAAGCCACGGTGGACGTCATCGTGCCGGTCTACCGAGGCCTGGACGACACGCGCTGCTGCATCGAATCGGTGATCGCGAGCCAGTGCCGCACGCCCTGGCGGGTGGTCGTCATCAACGACTGCAGTCCGGAGCCGGAAGTGACGCAATGGCTGCGCGACACCGCCGCGCGCGAGCCGCGCATGCTGCTGCTGGAAAACGAGCAGAACCTGGGCTTCGTGGGCACGGTCAACCGCGGCATGTCGGTCAGCGACCGCCATGACGTGGTGCTCCTCAACAGCGATGCCGAAGTCGCGAACGACTGGCTGGACCGCATCCGTGCCGCGGCCTACCGCGATGCCCGGGTGGCGTCGGTCACGCCCTTCTCGAACAACGCGACGATCTGCAGCTACCCGAAGTTCTGCGAGGCCAACGAGCTGCCCCCGGGCTGGGACACCGCCCGCCTCGACCGCGTGTTTGCCGAGGCGAACGCCGGGCAGGCGGTGGACGTGCCCACGGGTGTGGGCTTCTGCATGTACATCCGCCGCGACTGCCTGCGCGAGGTCGGCCTGTTCGACGTCGAGCAGTTCGGCAAGGGCTATGGCGAGGAGAACGACTTCTGCCGGCGCGCCGCGGACGCCGGCTGGCGCAACCTGCACGCGCTCGACTGCTTCGTGCGCCATGCCGGCGGCGTGAGCTTCGGCGCCAGCAAGAGCCAGCGCGAGCTGGACGCGATGGAGAAGCTGCGCCGCCTGCACCCCACCTATGAGCCGATCGTGATGGCCTATGTGGCGCAGGATCCGGCGCGCGTGGCGCGCCTGCGGGCGGACATCCAGCGCGTGGCCACGAGCGGCCTGCCGGTGGTGCTGGCGGTGCTGCACAACCGCGGTGGCGGCACGCAGCGGCACGCCAGCGAACTGGCCCGGCACTTCCAGGGGCGAGCGATCTTCTTCTCCCTTTCGCCGGCGGCCGGTGGCGCGGTGTGGCTGGAGCGGCTGGAGGACGGTGCCGCGTTCCGGCTGGCGTTCCAGCTTCCGCAGGACTGGGACCGTCTGCTCGACGCCCTGCGCGGACTCGGCGTGGGCCATGTGCACTACCACCACGTCATCGGCCATGCCGATCGCATTCTCGGCCTGGCACGCGAGCTGGGGGTGTCCTGGGACTTCACGGCGCACGACTACTACCCGATGTGCCCCGCCATCTCGCTCACCGGCACGGATGACCGCTACTGCGGCGAGGACGGCAGCGGCCGCTGCAAGGGCTGCGCGCGGCAGGCTCCCGGTGGCGATCTCGCGGGCTGGCGGCAGCGCCATGGCGAGTTCCTCGGCGCCGCGCGTGCGGTACTGGCGCCCAGCCGCGACACAGCGCTGCGCTATGCACGCATGTGGCCGGCGCTGCGCCTGCACGTGGCGCCGCACACCGACATCACGCCTGAAGCGTTGCCCACACCGCACGTCAAGCCGCTGCAAGCGGGCACGCCGCTGCGGGTCGCCGTCCTGGGCGGGCTCTCGCGCATCAAGGGCGCGGATGTGCTCGAAGCCGTCGCGGAACGCGCAGCCAGGCAGGGCGCGCCACTGGAGTTCCACCTCATTGGCCATGGCTACCGCAGCCTGCGCACGCAGCCGCAGGCCGCCCTCACCGTGCATGGCGCCTACCAGGAGGAAGATCTGCCCCGCCTGCTGGAATGGCTGCAGCCGCACCTGGTGTGGTTCCCGGCGCAGTGGCCGGAAACCTACAGCTACACCTTGAGTGCTTGCCTGCAGGCCGGCCTGCCGGTGCTGGCGCCCGATCTCGGCGCGTTTCCCGAGCGCCTGGCCGGCCGCGCCTGGAGCTGGGTCGTGCCATGGAACCTGCCGGCGGCGGAGATGGTGGGCGAGCTGGCGCGCATCCGCGAGGCGCATTTCGTCGCGGGCGTGGCGCCGCCGCCACCCGCCACGTCCGCCGCTGCAGGTGCGGCCGAGCCACCAAGCTGGTCGCACGACCTGGATTACCTGCGTGGTGTGGCGGCGCGCCCCGTCACCGGACTGGCGGTGGACCTGCTCGCGGCTTCGCGCCCCGAGCCCGTGGCCGGCATCGACGTGCCGCGGCAGCCCCTCAAGCGCGTGGCCATGGCCGGCGTGCAGGCCTTGCGGCGCAGCGCCGCGCTGGCTTGGGTCGCGCGCCTGGTGCCCGCCCAGGTGCAGCGGCGCGTGAAGGACTGGCTGCTCGCCTGAGCGAGGCCCGATGCCCGCCGCCGCCCAAGACGAGCTGCAGACGGCACTCGGCCTGCATCGGTCGGGTCAGCTGGAGGCTGCCGCGCGGCTGTATCGCCAGGTGCTGGCCGCCGCGCCGGCCCGCCCGGACATCTGGCAGATGCTGGGGCTGGCGGAATTCACCCAGGGCCATCTGCCCCAGGCGCTGGAGGCTTTCGATGCCGCGGCGCGGCTCGTCCCCGGGGATGCCGGCGTGGCCTTCAACCGCGGGCTGGTGCTGCATCAGGCCGGGCGGTCGCAGGAGGCCCTGGAGGCCTTTGAGTCCGTGCTGAGCCGACAGCCCGCGCACCCCAAGGCCCCGCTGATGAAGGCCCAGGCGCTGCACGCGCTGGGGCGAATCGATGAGGCCGTGCGCTGGCTGGACGCCGCTGCGACGAGCGCCGCAGACCCGGTGCCACTGTGGCTGCTGCAGGGCGAGTGGCTGCATGGCCTGCATGACCACGCAGGTGCAGCCGAAGCCTATCGGCGCGTGCTGGGACGGCAGCCTACGCATGCGGATGCCCTGTGCAACCTGGGCAGTTGTCTGCTGCGCGCCGGCCGTGCCGGCGAGGCGGTCGATGTGCTGTCGCAGGCCCTGCGCGTGGCACCCGCGCAGGCCGACCTCTGGTTCAACCACGGGCTGGCGCTGGCACGCCTGCAGCGCCGGGTCGAGGCTGAACAGAGCCTGGGCGAGGCGCTGCGGCTCGCGCCGGGCCTGGCGGTGGCATGGACGCAGCGTGGCCTGGTCCGCAGCGCGCTGCGCCGCCTGGATGCGGCGGTGGCCGACTTCGAGCAGGCCCTGCGCATCGACCCCGGGCAGGGCGAGGCCTGGGCCGCCCTCGGCCACGCCAGGCTGGATCTGGGCGATGCCCCGGCCGCCGTCGACGCCTACCAGAAGGCCCTGGCGATCGCGCCGCAGACGGACTTTTTGCTGGACGCACTGGCCCTGGCGCGGGCGCGCCTGTGCGACTGGCGCCACGCGCAGGCCGACCGCGAGGCCATCGAGGCCGCCATCCGCCGGGGCAGCCCGCTGGTGTCGCCGGCCCGCATCTTCGCGCTGATGGACCGGCCGGATCTGCTGCTGCCCGCAGCGCGGTCCTACGTCACCCACCTGCGGCTGCCCGCCGCGCTGACCGCGCCGGCCTTCCGGCCCGCCGGCCGGCGGCTGCGCATCGGCTACTTCTCCGCGGATCTGCATGCGCATGCCACCGCTTTCCTGATGGCCCGGCTGTTCGAGCGCCACGACCGCGAACGATTCGAGATCGTCGGCTTCCAGCTCGGCCCGGCCCGGCGCGATGCCATGCACGAACGCCTGCGCGCGGCTTTCGACGAGTTCCACGACATCGATGCGCTGGACGACGTGACGGCGGCGCGCCTCGCGCGGGAACGCGGCCTCCAGATCGCGGTGGACCTGAAAGGTTTGTCGCTCCATGCCAGGCCCGGTGTCTTTGCAGCGCGCGCAGCGCCCCTGCAAGTGGCCTACCTCGGCTATCCGTGCACCCTGGGTGCGGACTGGATGGACTACCTCGTCGCCGATGCGACGGTGGTCCCGCCTGACGCCCGCGCGCACTACAGCGAGAAGATCATCACGCTGCCCGGCAGCTACCAGGTGAACGACGAGACACGGGCCTGCCCCGCGCCGCCGCCGCGGTCGCAGGTGGGCCTGCCCGAGGACGCGTTCGTCTTCTGCAGCCTCAACAGCCCCTACAAGATCACGGCGGAGGTCTTCGCGACCTGGATGGCGCTGCTGCGCGATGTGCCAGGCAGCGTGCTGTGGCAGCTCGATGGCGGCGAAGGACCGCGCCAGCATCTGCTGCAGGCCGCCGCCTCGCAGGGCATCGACCCGTCACGCATCCGCTTCGCGCCCTTGCTGGATCCGCAGGCGCACCTGGCCCGCATCGGCTGCGCGGACCTCTTTCTCGACACGCTCCCGTGCAATGCGCACACGAGCGCGAGTGACGCATTGTGGATGGGGGTGCCCGTGGTCACGCTCGCGGGCGCCGGCTTCGCAGGGCGCGTGGGTGCGAGCCTGCTGCAGGCCGCGGGCCTGCCCGAGCTGATCTGCCCGACGCTGGCGGACTACCGGCAGACGGCGCTGGCACTGGCCACGCAGCCCGGGCGCCTGCTCGCGCTGAAGCGCCATCTGGCCGGGCAGCGCCACGTCCTGCCCCTGTTCGATTCCGGCCGCTTCACGCGGCACCTGGAATGCGCATTCGAGATGATCTGGCAACGCCATTCGGCGGGGCTGCCACCGGAGCACGTGGATGTCCCGGCTGACTGAGGCGGTGGTGCACGCCGCCGCGACGGACGCACCGGCGCGGCCCTCGCTCACGCGCTGGCCGGCCCTGGACGGCATGCGCGGCATGATGACCGTGGGCGTCTTCGTCGCCCACGTGTCCTACCAGTGGCTGCCCGGCGCGATCATCTTCATGGACTGCTTCTTCATGATGAGCAGTTTCTTCATCACGCGGCTGCTGCTGAAGGACTGGCTGACCCACGGGCGCATCCACTTCGCCTCGTTCTACCTGCGGCGGCTGCGCCGGCTCTATCCGGCCCTGCTGGCGATGGTGGCGGTGGCCGTGCTGTTCGTCTGGGGATGGCTCGGTCACGGGTTCGACCGCATGCTTAATGTCGCCGGCACGCTCTTCTACTTCGGCAACTGGCTGCGCGCCTTCGAGATCCCGCACGAGAAGTACCTGGGCCACACGTGGTCGCTGTCGATCGAGGAGCAGTACTACCTGGTGTGGCCGGCCCTGCTGGCGGCCGGCCTCGCCCTCACCCGGGGACGCGCTGACCAGCCGCGTCGGCTGCACCTGCCCTTCTGGTGCCTCACGCTGGGGCTGGTCGTGGTGGGCGCCATGGCCTGGCGCGCCTGGCTGGCCACGCAGGGAGCGTCCTGGGAGCGCCTCTACAACGGGACCGACATGCGCCTGGACAGCCTGGCCCTTGGCGCGCTGCTGGCCATCCTGTTCGACACGCCGGTGGTCCAGCGCGCCTGCGCCTGGCTGGCACGGCCCTGGCTGGTGTGGGTGATGATCATCGTCATGCTCGCAGGCGCCTTCCGCGTCAACGTGTTCCACGGCCCGTGGTACGCATGGCAGCAGCCCTTGTTCGTCGTGCTGTCCCTGCTGCTGATCATGTCGTTCCTGAAGACGCCCACGGGGCTGGGGCTGCGCTTCGTGTTCCAGAACCCGGTGTCGCTGTACCTCGGCGCCATCTGCTACGGCATGTACCTGTGGCACTACCCCCTGATCTGGGCCTGCTACGCGGTGTTCGACCTGACGGTGTGGCAGACGCTGCTGATCTGCGCACCGACAGCCCTGGCGCTGGCGAGCCTGTCGTACTTCGTCCTGGAACTGCCGGCCCTGCACGGCAAGCGCGGCAGCGCGCGCTGACAGCGCGCTCAGGGCCGGTAGAAACGGTCCGCCTCGCCCCAGAAATGCCACATCGGCGCATCGGCGCGGATGGCTTCGTCCAGCAGGGTCTCGACCTGTCCCACGAGCGTGGCCAGATCCCTGGGTGCACCAAGTGACTGGATGCGCACGAAGCGGTGGCCGTCCTCCAGCCGGTAGCCGGTGACGTACACGTGCACCGGGATGGCTTTCGCCACGGCCATGCGCAGCAGCGCGGTCGGCAGCCGTGCGGGTAGGCCCAGCACGCGGATGGGCGCACTGGCGGTGACCTGGTCCGCCGGCACGTCGATGACCGCGAACACCGCATCGCCTGCCGCCAGCGCGCGGGGCACCTGGCGCATGTCGGCCGACACGTCGATGCACTCGCGGCCAAGTGCCTTCGTGATCGAGTTCATCCGGGCGAGGATGTAGCGGTGCAGGACCGCGTGGCCCCTGAAGTGCGCGGCGTCGGGCGACGCGACGAGCATATGGGCCCGGACACCGGCTGCCGCCGCGCTGCGCAGCCCCCACATGCCGGCCCCCCAGTGGAAGGTGAGGCACAGGGCCGGCTGGCCAGGCCGGGGCCACTCGCCCTCCTGATGGACGAACCGGCTCAGCCAGCCTGCACCGCGCGTGCGGCTCAGGTAGTGATCGGCGTGGTCGACCAATGTGGTGAGACGTCGGCGCAGCATCCAGTCGGCCTCGCTGGTGCCGACCCATTGCCTGGCGCGTGCCTGGGCGGCGGCGCGAGCGACCGACGACTCGTAGAGCCAGGGTCTTGCGGCGATCCGGCGGAACAGGCGATAGGCCCAGGGCCAGGGCAGCAGCGCGGCCAGGCCGGGCACCAGCACGACTTCGAGCAGGTCGCGCGCCTCTGCGCCCAGGCGGGCGCGCAGGCCAGCCATCACGACCAGTGGTGGGGCAGTCGCACAAGCCCCGGCGTGAGGGTGGGAAAGTGAAACCGGAAGTGCTGGTGCTGGTACCACTGGTCATACACCACCAGCGCCTTCGAATCGAACAGGTAGGCACTGACCACGTATTCCCCGGAGTGCAGGGGCAAGTCCGGGAAGGTGCACACCGATCGCCAGAGATCCGGGCCAACGGCTTGCGGATGGGCGCCATCTGCGTGCGTGGCGACGGAGGTGATGCCCACGCCATGCGATTGCTCCAGCATCACGGCAATGTGCGGCATCTCGCCGCCTTCGACGAGAGCCTCGACGGTGACGACGAGGTCACGGCTTGCCAGCAAGGGCGGCGTGCCCGGCCCGAGATGGTCGATCGCGAGGCGGGTGATCCGGCCCCGCTGGCCGGCCAGGATGGGGGGCGGCGCAGCCGCGACCGCCTGCTCGGGGCTCGGACTCGGGGCAGGGGCCGACGCGAGGTCCTGTGCACGGACATGGGCCTCGTAGGCGGCCAGCACCGTGTCGGTGGCGCCGAGGGCGCGCATCCGCCCGCCGTCCAGCCAGAGCGCCACGTCACACAGCTGCCGGACGTGGTACTGGCTGTGCGAGCAGAACAGGATGGTGCAGCCATTCTGTCGGAACGCCGTGATGCGCTCCACACACTTCTTCTGGAAGTGCTGGTCACCGACGGCCAGCGCCTCGTCGATGATCAGCACGTCGGGCTGCTTGGCAGTGACCAGGGCAAACGCCAGCCGCACCACCATGCCCGAGGAGTAGGTCTTCACGGGCCGGTCGATGGCGGAACCCAGCTCCGAGAATTCGATGATCTCGGGCTCGAGCCGGGCGATCTCCTCCGGGTCCAGGCCCGTCAGGTGGCCGCTGAAGCGCAGGTTGTCGCGGCCCGAGAAATCGGGATGGAAGCCGGCCCCCAGCTCCAGGATGGCCGTCACCCGGCCGATGCGGCGAACCTCGCCGGTGGTCGGCTGCATCGTGCCGGCAATGAGCTTCAGCAGCGAACTCTTGCCCGCGCCGTTGTCACCGATGAGCCCCATGCACTGGCCGCGATGCAACTCGAACGAGACCTCGCTGAGGGCCCAGTGGCTGCGGTGATGGGTGCCCGATGTGAAGAGGGCCTTCAGGCGCTGTCTCGGGGTGTCGTAGAGGCGGTATTCCTTGCCCAGGCCCCGGACCGCCAGCACGGACGATCCCGGCGCGGCCGCAGGGGCGGGGGATGGAGGAGCGCTGTCGACCATGTTCATCAGAGCCAATCCACCAGCTGTTCACTGCACCGCGCGAGCACCAGGTCCACCAGCGCGGCGGCGCCCGCGATCCAGGCCAGCGGCACCACCCAGCAGAGCAGTGGCGGCCACTGCGCGTCCAGCAGGATCGCCTGGTAGCCCACGACCAGCGGCGTCATCGGATTGAGCCACAGGACCCAGCGCCAGGCCTCGGGAAACATCGACAGGGGAAAGAGGACCGGCGACAGGAAGATGCCGACGGACAGGAAGAAGGTGACGATCTGGACCGTGTCACGCAACGCGGCCGCCAGGATCGCCAGCAGGTAGCCCAGGATGAAGCTCAGCACCAACTGCATCAGCAGCAGGGGCACCACCGCGGCGACCGCCAACGGCAGGCCGTGGGTGGCGGCGTAGATGCACGCCACGACGACGAAGAGCGGCAGGTACACGATGCCGGAAGAAAGCACCGCCCGCGCGGGAAACAGCACGGCAGGCAGCGCGTTCTTCTGCAGCAGGCTCCCGGCCTCCAGCAGGCTGTTCATGCCCCGCGACAAGGCATCGGAGAACGCCATCCAGGCGAGCGCTCCGACGATCAGGAACTGGCCTGCCGGCTTGCCGCGTCCGCCGGCATCGCCGACGCGCATCGAGAAGACGACGTCGAAGAGCAGGTAGTACGCGGCAACCACCAGCAGCGGCTGGACGTAGGCCCAGGCAATACCGCCTGCCGCCGCCGCGTGGCGCGTGGCCAGGTCCCGTCGGGCAAGCAGCCATGCCAGGGACCGGCCGCGCCAGAGGGCGGCCAGTTCCCGGGAAAGGGTACGCATGCTGTTGTCTGCGGCCTCTGAGGTCGGCGGCCTTACGGCTTCTGAGCCGCCGAGAACGCCTCGATCACCTTGCGATCCGGCTTGAAGCCCTCGGCAATGCGCCGCGCTTCGCGCAGCCGCGCGTCGCTCTGCAGCTGGTTGACCGCCATCGCCCGCAGCTCGTCGCGCACTTCCTCATAGGTGCGCTGGCCACCCGGGCGACGCCCCTCGAGCTTGATGATGTGCCAACCGAACTGCGTGCGGACGAGACCGCTCACGTCGCCCGGGTTCTTGAGCTGATCCACGGCGTCCTGGAACTCGGGCACCATGCGGCCCGGCTCGAACCAGCCGAGGTCGCCGCCACGCGCGGCACTGCCGTCCTGCGAGCGCTCCATGGCCACCTTCTCGAAGTCGGCGCCGGCCTTGATCTCCGCCAGCACCTGCTCGGCGACCTGCTGGCCCTTCTCGGTGTTGCCCATCAGGAGGATGTGGCGCACGCGCGTCTGGGTCGCGGTGCGGTACTTCTCGGGCGCAGCGTTGTAGTTGGCCCGCGCAGCGGCCTCGATCGCCGCATCGGTGGGTCTGGCGGCTTCGTCGATCTTCGCGAGCCGCGCGTCGGACAGCACGCGCTCGCGCACTAGGCGCAAGGTCGCGATGACCAGGGGATCCTTGTCAAGACCATCACGCACAGCCTCCTGGGCCAGCACGCGACGGATATAGAGATTCTGCGCGGCCTGCTGCACCGCGTCGGGCTTGCTGAGGGCCTGGTAGCGCTGGCCGGCGGGGATGCGCTGGGCATCAGCCGTGATGTCGTCCAGGGTGATCTGGACGCCTCCTGCCCCTTCGGCAAACACGCCATCGGCCGCGAGGGCGGCACCGGCCGCAACGGAAAGGACGGCCGCAAGGCCGAGGTTTCGGAAGAAAGGCGTGGAAATCATCTGATGGAAATACGGATGTCCAATGGAAAAAGGGCGGGGGAAACCCCGCCCTTCTTGGCTCACACTGTGAAGTGCTTAGCGCGAACGGTGATCGGAAGTGATACCGTAGGTGCCGGACTGGCCAGCAGACACTTGCGGGTTGGTCGCCTTGATGAAGGCGGCACCCATGATCGGCAGGCCGGCGCCGGTGGTGGCGTTCACCACGTTCACGTTGCCCCAGCCGCTCACGAACGCGGAGGAACCGGTGTCCTGACGGGCCACGGAACCACCCAGCACGGAGACGCCGGTGTCAGCGAAGCTCAGCACGGAGGTCTCACCGCAGAACGTCGTGACGCTGATGTTGCCCGGAGAGAACACGGCGCCCGAAGACTTGGTGGTCTCTTCACGGTCATAGAACGTCTGCGACGTGGCGTCCACGCAGATCTGCTGCGTGTTGGACGGGTTGATGCGGGTGTTGCCGTCGTGGAACCACTGGCCACCAGCAGCCGGCACCATGGAGTACAGGCGGCGGGAAGTGGCGGGGGCGTAGTCCATCGCCACGCTGTAACGGCGGGTGGGCATGGAGAACACCCAGTCCGTCTTGGCGGTGATGATGGCGTCGGTCGCGTACTCGTTGACGATGCTGTTGACGGCCAGCGCGTTCGTCAGAACGTTGGCTTGCGTCAGCGGCGAGGTCATGTTCGCAGCGGCGGCCACGTACGGGGTCGACATGTCGGGCAGGTCGAAGAACGCGGCGGGGATCGCAGCGGCGGCAGTGGCGCCACCAGGCACGCCAACGGCGGTCTTGGTCGCGTAGGCCACCGTACGCAGGATCGGGTCAGCCGTGACGTTGTCGATCACGCCGGGGTACTGCGTGGCGCTCTGCGGGAACACCACGAAGTTGCCACGACCGTTGGCACCACCGGCCGTCAGCGCGCGCACGGCGACCATCGGGCCGGAGTACGTGGTGGTCTGGGGCACGTTGATGATGGTCCAGTTGCCGAACAGGCCGGTCTGCGGCGTGGCCAGACCCTGGGCGGCAGCCGTGGCTTCCGTCGTGTGGTTCGTGGTCAGGATGGCAGCGTTGATGGCCGCAGCCGTGCAGGGCGGGACGCCGTTCACGTGCTTGATGGCCGTGTACAGCGCGCTGTTGGCGTTGGCGCCAGCGCCATACACCAGCGTGCTGGGGATGTCGGCCATGTTGAAGATTTCAACGTAGCCTTCACGGGTGTTGTTCGGGATGTCGTTGCCACCCTTGCTGGTCAGGCGGGCGGTCACGAACGGCTGGGCCACGCCGGGCGACAGCTGGGGCAGCGTGCAGGTGCGGTCGCTGGTGACGATCTGGGCCGGCGACGTGGCGGTCGGGGCGGTCACGGTGGCGTTCCACACGTCACCGGGGGACATCAGAACCGTGAAGTCCAGAATGTCGTCAGAGTTGCTGGCGCCGCGGAAACGGACCTTGACGACCTTGCCGTTGCCGGTGTCGGTGTTCGTCAGGGAAATGATCGTGGCGTTGCCGTTCTGCGCGTTGAAGTACGGCACCAGCAGCATGTGGCCCACACCGCCGGGGGACACTTGCAGCTGCGTGGCGTCCGTCAGGCCCAGCACAGCGTTGGTCGGGGCGGCACCGGTACCGACAACGACGTCAGCGGAAGCCGCGCCAACGAAACCCAGGCTACCCACCAGGGTAGCAACACTCATCGCGAGAGCATTCTTTCTCATCAAGAACTCCAGTTAAAAAGTTTGGTAAGCGTGACTACCAAGAAAAACGCCGGGAAATGGTAGCACAGTGCAATTTTTGGTCGCAAGGCAACAAGCCCAGGGATGCGTCGCATGTTGCTTGAAAGAAACACACCTTAGGACTCTCGATCGATAGGCTCGTCTCCCCCACAAACAAAGAGTGATGGTCACAAGGGCTGATGCAGCCACCAATTGCCGTCCTCCAGCAACCAGGTTTCCTCGAACTGCACGGTGATCGTATCGTTAAACATACCGGGGATCAAAGGCTTTACGCTCACCCGCAGCGACACCTTGCAGCGCTGTGCCTCGCAGGCAACGCTGGCCACCTCGGCCTTCTGCCAGACGGCGCCCGCGCCGAAGCCGCGCCGATAGGCGTCGACGTCGCGCACCTTGCGGTAGGTGGGCGTCAGAAGCGCGTATGCGCCGGCAAAATCGGACTTCACGTAGGCTTCCGCGCGCTTGGTCGCGCGTTCGCGCACGATGTCCTCGGGCTGGCGCGAGTCCATCGCGGCGCATCCCGCGAGGGCGAGGGCGGCCAGCGCGAGCGTCATGCCGGACCGGAACGTTGTTGTTTCGCGACTACTCATGGTCGTACTCTCCTTCTAGGTCGTGGGAATTCCGCCAGGGCACGCGGCCCCAGGCGGCTTTCAGGGCCGACGAAGCATGTCGTGGCCGGTAAAGGTCTTCATCCGCTCGCGCAGCTCGGCGCCCACGTCGCGGGCGTCCAGGTCGGAGCGGACGACGCGCGGCGTGATCACCACCAGCAGCTCGGTGCGCTGCGCGCTGCGCGTCTGGGTGCCGAACAGGCCGCCCAGCACCGGCACGCTGGACAGCAGGGGCAGCCCGCTGGTGCCGGAGGTGTCGTTGTCGCGGATCAGGCCGCCCAGCACCAGCGTCTCGCCGGAGCGAACCGCCACCTTGCTGAGGATCTGCCGCTGCAGGAAGCTGCGCTGGCCGGTAGCCGTGTCGATCTGGCCCACGTCGGTGACGGCCTGGTTGATGGCCATGGTCACCACGTTCTCCGCGCTCACCGAGGGCGTCACCTGCAGGTTCACGCCCGTGTCCTTGTACTGGATGCTCGTCGTCACGTTGCCGCCGCTGGTGACGGTCTCGGCCGAGCGCACCGGCTGCTGCTGGCCCACTGCAATGCCGGCGGTGTGGTTGTCCAGCACCATCACCGAGGGACTGGAGATCACCTTGACCAGCGACTTCTCGGCCAGTGCGCTCAGCACCGCCTGCACGTTGCCCAGCGAATTGCGCAGGGTGTAGGAGAAGCCGGCGCTGGCCGCGCCCAGGATGCCCACGCCGGTGACGCCCGTGCCGGTGCCGGTGCCGCCTGCCACGTTGCTGATGACGCCGGTGCCCGAGAGCCCGCTGCGCACCTTGTCCGTGAAGTACCACTGCAGGCCGTACTGCAGGTCGTCGCCGAGGGTCACCTCGACGATGCTGGCCTCGATCAGCACCTGGGCCGGCGAGACGTCGAGCCGGCGTAGGGCGGCCTCGATCTTGGCGTACTCGCTGGCCACGGCATAGATCAGCACGGCGTTGTTCAGCTCGTCGGCGATGACGCGGGCACCGTTCTGCGTGGTGCTGACCGATCCGAGCCGCGACGCCTGGGCCGCCGCAGCGCCCTGCCCCACGCCGCCCGACGCGCCCGCCAGGCTGTTGACAGCCGGCTGGCCGGCTGTCGTGGTGCCGGCCGTGACCGGCGTCAGCCCCGGCGCCACCTGCGATGTCGCCGCAGGCGCGGCCGAACGGCCGTCACCACCGAAGATGCCGCTCAGCACCTCGGCGAGGTGTCGCGCCGAGCCGTTCTTGACGGGGTAGATGTACAGCTGCGGCTCGGCGGCATTGGCACCCGGGCGGTCGAGACGATCGATCCAGGCGCGCGCCTCCTCCAGGTAGGCGGCACGCGCAGACACCAGCAGCAGGCTGTTCATGCGCTCGATGGGGAGCACGCGGATCGCGCCGAAGAGCGCGACGCCTTCGCCGGACGCGCTGGCGGCCGCCGGTTGCGCGGCGGCGGTAGCGGCCGGTGCAGTGGCCCCGCCTGGCGCAGCCTGGCCCGCCGGCGAGGCCGCCTGCGGCCGCGCCGCGGCCGCCGCGGGCGTCACGCCCTGGGCGAACAGGCGCAGGGCCGACTCCACATCGCGCACCGACGCGTACTTGAGCGGCACCATCGCCACCGACATGCCCTTCAGCAGGTCGACGTCGAACGTGGCCACGATGTCCAGCCAGCCCTCGGCCTGGGTGCGGCTGCCGGCCAGCACCAGCAGGTTGCGCAGCGGGTCCACCCGCACCAGCGCGGCGGGCGGCAGCAGGGGCCGCAGGATGGCCGCCATCTCGGCGGCGCCGATGTACTGCAGCGGCACGATCACCGTGCCCGTGCCCGGGGGCAGCACGCCGCCCGAGGCGATGCGCGGCGACGCCACGATGCCCTGCAGCGCCTCCGGCTTGCCGATGTGATAGACCCCGCGCGGGTCACGCGCCATTGCCACGCCATTGGCCTGCAGCGCGCTTTCCAGCAGGTAGATCGCCTGGTCCGCCGTCACCTCGCCCCGGGTGGCCAGGGTGAGGTTGCCGCCCAGCGCGGAGTGGATGACGTAGTCCACCTTGAGGATGTCGCGCATCACCACGTGGACCACGTCGGTGATCGGCGCGTCCTCGAAACGGAACGAGCTGGCCATGCCCTGCAGCGCCGGCGCCTCGCGCGGGGTGCCGAGCACCTTGTCGCTGCCGCGGATCAGGGGCGAGGGGGGCGTGGCCGGCTGCGCCACCGCCAGATGGCAGCAGGCCAGGGCCAGGGCGGCGAGGACGGGGCGATGGTCAGGCATGGGCGCGAATACTATCTGTGGGTCACGGGCGGCAGGCCGTTGCGGATGTTCATTTCGTTGATCGCGCGCAGCCGGGCACGCTCCTCTTCCTCAATGCGCTGGGCGCCCGTCATGGGAGTCGCCGCGGCCGGCGGCGTTCCCGCAACGGGTGCGGCAGGGGCCGCCGCTGGCGCCGCGCCGGCCCGCTCGCCGCGCGGGCGCGCCATCCGGAAGGCGCGGCTGTCGGCGCCCCGCACGAAGGTCACCTCGCGGTCATCCACTGACTTCAGCGACCACTCGCCGATGCGCTCACCGGCGGAGGCCCGCCGGATGCGCCCGTCGACGCGCAGGATGGCCCCGGCCCCGTTCGACCCGGCATAGATCCCCAGCACCTGCACGTTGCCCAGCGGATCCGGCGGCGCCGGTGGCGCAGGCGGCGGGGGCGGGCGTCGCGTGGGCGAGAACAGGGGGCGATCGGCCATCGCCACGAGCTGCCCCACGTCGTCGCTGCGCCGCCCGGCCAGCTGTGCCAGCGGCTGCGACAGATCGGGGCGGATGGCAGCCGGCGCGTTCCAGTGGATGTTGCGCAGCCGGCCGTCCGCGCCGACCCACAGGGCGGCCAGGCCGGCGGCGAGCAGCAGGTCGAGCGCGATCAGCGCGGTGATCAGGCCGCGCTTCATGGCCGTGCCCTCAGCACGAACAACTGCAGCTGGATATCCAGCCGCTGCGGCGCATCCGCGCGCACGGCGCCGATGGTGCGCACCGAGAAGCCGTCGAAGTGGATGATGGGGGCCTCGCTCGCCAGCACCACCAGCAGCGCCTGCAGGGCGCCCAGCTCGCCTTCGAGCTTGAGCACCAGGGGAATGCGGTCGAACCCCCCTTCGGCCTTGGCCGGCAGCACCTGGCTGCTGATGATCGACAGGCCGGCAACGGCGGCGACGTTGCGCACGCGCTGCTGCACCTCGGTGCCGGTCTGCGTGGCGTCGCGCGTGGCCGGGTAGGCATGCCGCTCGACATAGCCCTGCACAGCGCGACGCGCCTGCTGCAGCTCGGCCTGGCTGCCCTCCAGCCCCAGCAGGCGGGCATAGCGCGGCTCGATCTCGGCCAGCCGCTCGGCGGCCCAGCGCTGCTTGTTCAGAACGTAGAAGCCGGCGCCGGCAATGGGCAGGAGGACCATGACGGCGAGCACCAGCCAGGCGAGCGGCCGCAAGGACATGGCAGGGCGGCTCACAGGTCGACCCTCCGCGCCAGGCACTGCGGGATTCGCCTTGGGACGGCCCTGCGGCTCATGGCTTCCTCGCGGGTGCGCCGCCAAACGAGGCGCCGCCGCCGAAGCTGGCGCCGCCCGAAGTGGGAGCGGGCGGCGCCGCGCCAGCGGCCGTGGCGGAGGCGGCCGGCGACGCGGTCGCGGCCACCGGGCCCGAGGCACCGGCCGTCGGCGCACCAGCGGCCGGGGACGTGGCTGGTGCAGGCGCCGACCCCGCCGCGGGGGCAACGGCGGCCATCGTGAACTCGATCGTGAACAGGTCCTTGTTCGAACCCAGCGGGCGCGTGGCGGCCGAAGGCGCCTTCACGTCCTTGAACTCGGGGCGGGCGCTCAGCAGCTGCATCAATGCCGCCGCGTCGGTGGTGAGTCCGTTGATCGTGACCTTGGCGCCATCGACCTGCACGCCGAGCAGCGAAGTGTCGTCGGGCAGGGTCTGCGTCAGCAGGTTGAGGATGGTCAGCGGCTGCGGCGCGCGGGCGACCACTTCCGACAGCGCCGCCGCCTGATCCTGGGCCTGGACCAGGGCCGCGCGCTGGCGCGTTGCCGGTTCGGCGCGCCGCACGAGCGCATCCATGGCCTCCACCGCGGCGATCGCGCGCTGCCGCGCCTGGAGCACGGGCGTCACGGCCATGGCCGCCAGCAGCACCAGGCCCAGCGCCGCCAGGCCAAGGGCGAGCCGCCGGCCGGCCTGCTGCCGCCCGAGCCTGCGCGCCTCGCCGAAGCCGGGCAGCACGATGGGCTGGAAGCCTGGCGCATGCGCCCAGACCTCCGGGGGCTCCGCCCCTGCGGGCAGGTTCGCCTGCGCGAGGTAGGCCTGCGTCTGGGCGCGCGAGGTCAGCGCGAGCACGACATCGAGCTGGCCACCCGCCACGGGCTTGCGACCCCAGCCCCACAGCGTGTCCGCCGCGGGGAACGGGCTGCAGGCGGCCGCCTCGAGCGCCACCGCATGGGCCAGTTCATCCTCGCCCAGCCGCGGCAGGCGCAGGGTGCGCAGCAGGATCCGCTCTTCCGGCAGCTCCACCGCCGTGAAGGGCGCCAGCGTGGCTTCGCCATCGGCGCGCTGCAGCTGGCCGCCGCTGGCGCGCCAGAGCGTGGCCGTGCGGTCGGCGCCCAGCAGGCGCACCGGTTGCGCCGGGGCGAGACGCTGCACCAGCGGCGAAGCCAGCAGGCTGGCCCAGGCTGCTCGCAGCTCGGCCACGAGCCGGCCCAGGTCCGGGCGGGGGGCGCGCGTCGATGAAGGGGCCGACATGGGCAGGCTTACTGGATGGACTCGAACTGGTGGTGACCGTGCAGGATGCGCCAGGGCACGCCATGGCGCGCTGCCGCGAAATCGACGGTGCGCATCACTTGGAGGAAAGTTCCTGCCGCGAGCGGCACCCGTGCCAGAAGCCGGTAACGGGACGTCGCAGCCAGCGTCTCCACGTACTCCCCTCGCAGCGCCGTCAGGTCCAGCGTCGGCTGTCCGGCGTCGCGGGCCACCGCCAACGCCTCCGCCCGGCCGCGGTCACCGCCTGCCAGCACGGCCAGCACCTCCGGGGGCGCGGCGTGCACGTTCACACGGCCGGAACCGCGCAAGTCAGCGCTCACGAGGGTCGCGAGTCTAGCATAGAGGGGGTAGTCCACCCCCGGCACGCGCAGCAGGTCCTCGGCGGCCTCGAAGCCCACCGCCCGGCCGCGCGTGTCGAGGGCCGAACGCCAGGCCACTGCGGCCGCCGCGAGTGACTGGGCACGGCCTGGATCGACGCCACCGCCATGCTGGAACAGCAGGGCCAGCAGGCCCTGGGGGGCGTTGTTCAGGTCGATCAGGCCGTTCAGGGGCAGTACGTGCACCGTCACCGGCACGCCGGCATAGTGGGCGTCGATCCAGAAGGCCCGCGCCGGCCGGTCCACCCGGGCCGCCAGATCCTGCAGCACCAGATGGATGGAGCCCTGCCCCAGGGCCTGGGCGGCCAGGGCCTGGCGCGAGGTCGAGACGGCCCGCACCTCCTGTCGCACCGCATGCGACAGGCTCGTCACCATCACGGCCAGCGCTGCCACGATCCACAACACCGCGACCAATGCCAGCCCGCGGGATCGAACGCGCGCGCGCATCAGTCGCTCCCGCCGAAGGCAGCGCCGCCGGACGAGGCATCGCTGGCTGCCAGCGGGCGCAGCGGCACCGTGATCGGCGGCCAGGCCGCGCGCCCGGTCTCGATGGCCAGCTCCACCCGGTCGGGAGCACGGGTCGTCGGCTCCCAGGCGGGCAGCCACACCGGCACACGCGGCTCGGTGTCCAGGTAGGCCAAGCGGACGGTGCGCAGGTCGCGCACCAGCACCCGGGACTCGGCGCGGGCGAAGTCGGGGAACCCGGGCGCGTCGGCCCAGGGGACGAATCGCACGACGAGGCCGGTGCCGCCCGACTCGAGCGGCTCGGCGGCGAGGCGGAAGAAATAGCGCCCCCCGGCACCGTAGCGCGCGGGCATGACCCCGACCCAGGCGAGCTGCTGGGCGGAGCCGCTGAACAGCACCGCGGGGCGCGCCGGCGGCGGCAACGCCACGCGACGCAGCGAGACCCGGCCCAGCGACTGCCGCAGGAAGGCATCGGCCATGCGCATCTCGTCGGCCAGAGCGAGCCGGGCGTCGATGCGCTGCTCGGCCTGGCCCATGTTGTGCACGGCGCCGCCCAGCCCGAGCATCAGCACGGACAGCAGCGTGATGGCCACCAGCACCTCCACCAGGGTGAAGCCGTGCTCGCGTGCCGCGGTGCCACGCCTCATGGCCCCTCCCCGGCGTTCTGCGGCAGCAAGGTCTGGATGGCGACATGCCGGGCGCGCTCGCCCTCCTGCCAATCCACGCGCAGCACCACTTCGTGCAGCGGCACCGCCGCCGGCTGGTTGCGCCCGGTCGGCGTCGGATAGGGCGTGCTGCGGACCTGCCAGGCGAAGTCGCCGCTGCGGCCGTCGGCCTGCCAGCCCTGGGGCGGCACGCTGTCGCGCGAGGCGAGCAGCGACTCGGCCAGCAGCACCGCCTCCTGGGCGCGGGCGGCGTCGCCCGCCTGGCGCGCGCTGGCGCCGGTGGCGCGGTACATCAGGCCGATGGCCACGCCCATGATGGCGAACGCCACCAGCAGCTCCAGCAGCGAGAAGCCGGCCTGGCCGCGGACACGGTGCATCACGGCGAGTCCAGCGGGCTCTGCGTGACCTGGCCCGAGAACCAGTCCACCGCCAGCCGCGCCCCCGCGCCGGAGGGGCGCACGAGGTCGATCGCGCCGCCGGTGGCGCCGCCACCGGGCAGGAAGCGGATCGCGGCCTGGTGGTCGGGTGAGAGTTCGATGCTGGCCACGGTGGCGCGCACTTGCAAGGCCGCTGGCAGCGGGCGCGGCGTGCGCCCTTGCACGCCATACGTGCGATCGGCCAGGTGGACCAGGAAGCGCACCTCCCGCCCCTCGGCCTGGGCCTGCAGGCGCGCCGCGCGCAGGTCCATCACCATCGCGCGCACCGTGTCCCGGTACTGGGCGGCTTCACGGAAGCGATCGTAGGCGGGAGGTACCAGCGCGGCCAGACCCGCGCCGATGGCCAGCACGACCAGCAGTTCGACGAGCGTGAAGCCGGCAGCCCCGCGCCGCCCGTGGGGGACGACCCGGCGGCTACTTGCCGTTGCGGATGTCGGCGTTCTCACCGTCGCCACCCGGGGCGCCGTCGGCGCCCAGCGAAAGGATCTCGATGCCGCCATTCGGCCCGGGATTGGCGTAACGGTAGGGATGGCCCCAGGGGTCGGCCGGGATGCCGGTGCCCTTGAGGTAGGGGCCCTGCCAGCCGTTGGCCGTGGCCGGCTTCTTGTTCAGCGCGTCCAGGCCTTCTTCCTTGGTCGGGAAACGGCCGACATCCAGCTTGAACAGCTCCAGCGCCTTCTCGAAATCGGCGATTTGCACCGCCGCGCTCTTGGCCTTGGCGCCACCGAGCTGGTTCAGCACGCGGGGGCCCACCAGGCCGGCCAGCAGCGTCAGGATGGCCAGCACCACCAGCAGTTCCACCAGGGTGAAGCCGGCTCGCGCACGCGCCGAATATCGATGCTTCTGGTTGTTGGATTTCATCTTGCGAAATTATACGGCGAGGTCATTGATGGACAGGATGCCCAGCATGATCGAGACGATGATCCCGGCGATGGCCAGGCCCAGCACGATGATCAGTGCCGGCTCCAGCAGCGTCAGCAGGCGCCGGATGCGCGTCTCGACCTCACGGTCCAGGGCCTGGGCCAGCTCGATCATCATCGGTCCCAGGCGGCCGGTTTCCTCACCCACCCGCACCAGATTGATGGCCAGCGGCTCGAAGACACCGGTCGCGCGCATGGCATCGACCAGCCGGCCCCCCTCCTTGACGGCCGGCGTCAGCGGTAGGAGTGCGGCACGCACGATCTGGTTCCCGACCGTCTGCGTGGCGATCTGCAGGCCGGCCAGCAGCGGCACGCCGTTGCCCAGCAGCGTGCCCAGCGAGCGGGCGAACAGGTGCAGTTGGAACTTCAGCAGCAGCGGGCCCAGCAGCGGCAGGCGCAGCACGCCGGCCTGCCAGGCCGCGCGGCCGCCGGGCGTGCGCAGCCAGCGCATCGCCAGCCAGCCGGCCGCTGCCAGCACCAGGGCGAACTCGACGCCCCAGGCGCGGAACCACTGCCCGGCGCGCATCACCACCAGGGTGGGCAGCGGCAGCGCATCGCCCATGTCGGTGAACAGCCGCTCGAACTGCGGCACCACGAAGCCCAGCATCGCGATCAGCGACACCACGGCCACGGCCAGCAGGATGGCCGGATAGATCGTGGCCGAGACCACGCTCTCGCGCAGGGCCCGCAGGCGTTCCATGTGCTCCACCAGGCGCGCCAGCACCGCCGCGAGCTGGCCGCTGGCCTCGCCGGCGCGCACCATGTTGACGTAGAAGTCGCCAAAGAGCTCCTGCCGGCGGGCCACCGACTGCGACAGCGGAACGCCCCCCTTCACATCGTCCAGCACCTGCTGCAGCAGCGCAGTGACCGACGGCTTGGCACTCATCTCGATCAGCACCCGCAGCGCGTTCGCGAGCGTGAGCCCGGCCCGCAGCATGATGGCCAGCTCCGAGGTGAAGGCCAGCACGTCGGCCGGGGTCACCGGACCGCGCTGCGGTCGGCCCGGGCCACCCGCCAGCCCCGCGGGCGCCACGGCGGCAGGCGGCGGCGCCGAGCCGGCCTCGATGCGCACCGGCACCAGCCCGCGCTCGCGCAGCACGCGCGCGGCGGCGGCGGGCGACGCGGCCTCCAGCGTGCCTTCGGCCATGCGGCCGCCCGCGTCGGCGGCGCGCCAGGTGAAGTCAGGCATCGCCGCCGTCCTGCGTGACGCGCAGCAGTTCCTCCAGCGAGGTCACGCCGTGTGCCACCTTGCGCAGGCCGTCCTCGTGCAGCGTGCGCATGCCCGCCTGAACACCCAGGGCGTGCAGCTGCGTCGCATCGGCGCCGCCCAGGATGGCGCGGCGCAGCGCGTCGTCCAGCACCAGCAGTTCGTGAATGCCGGTGCGGCCGAGGTAGCCGGTGTCACGGCAGTGCGGGCAGCCGCGCGCCACGTACATCGGCTGGCCTTCCGGCAGCCAGCGCGCCAGGCCGGAACGCTCGCGCAGCGCCGCCGAGGGCACCTCGGGCACGCGGCACTTCGGGCACAGGGTGCGCACCAGCCGCTGCGACAGCACACCGTTGACGGAGGAGGTGATGAGGTAGCTCTCGACACCCATGTCCTTCATGCGCACCACGGCGCCGGCGGCGGTGTTGGTGTGCAGGGTCGAGAGCACGAGGTGGCCGGTCAGCGCCGACTGCACCGCGATCTGCGCCGTCTCGCCGTCGCGCATCTCGCCGATCATGATGATGTCCGGATCCTGCCGCAGGATGGAGCGCAGCGCGTTGGCGAAGGTGAGGCCGATCTGCGCATGCACCTGGATCTGGTTGATGCCTTCCAGCTGGTACTCGACCGGGTCCTCGACGTTGATGATCTTCTGCGTCGACGCGTCGAGCTTCGACAGCGCCGCGTACAGGGTCGTCGTCTTGCCTGACCCGGTGGGGCCGGTCACCAGCACGATGCCATGGGGCCGCGCCAGCAGCTCCTGGAAGCGCGCCAGCGTGTCGGACTCGAAGCCCATCTGCTCCAGGCTGAAGCGCACGCTGGCGCGGTCCAGCACGCGCAGCACCACGCTTTCACCGTGCACGGTGGGCACGGTGGACACGCGCAGGTCGAGCTCGCGGCCCTTCACGCGCGTCTTGATGCGGCCGTCCTGCGGCAGCCGGCGCTCGGCGATGTCGAGGTGCGCCAGCAGCTTCACGCGCGAGGTGACGGCCGCGCCGTGCCGTGGCGGCACGAGTTCGGTGGCATGGATCACGCCGTCGACGCGGTAGCGCACGTGCAGGCCGTCGTCGAAGGGTTCGAGGTGGATGTCGGAGGCACGCAGCTCCGTCACCCGGCCGATGATGGCGTTGACCAGCCGGATCACCGGCGCTTCGCTCGCCAGGTCGCGCAGGTGCTCCACGAAGTCGCCGGAATCGGCGTCGAGCCCCTCGCCGGCATCGTCGCCAGTGGCGTCGGCGGCAGGCTGGGCGAGCGCGCGTGCGATGTCGGCCGACAGCGCCACGTAGGGCCGGACCTCCAGGCCGGTGGCCAGGCGCAGGGCCTTGCGCAGGAAGGCATCCTCCGGCGTGGCCATGGCCACATGCAGCACGCCTTCCGCCGCGCGCAGCGGGCAGATCTGGTGGGTGTGCAGGAAGTCCGGCTGCAGGCCGGGCACCTCCGGCAACTCCGCCGGGAAGTCGTCGGCCTGGGCCAGCGGCAGGCCGAGCGCCTGGGCGCGGGCCTGGGCGACGTCCGCCTCGGCCACCAGGCCGAGCTGGGTGAGCACGCCGCCGAGGGAGCCACCCATCTCCTGCCGGGCCGCCTGGGCGCGCTCGAGATCGCGCGCGCTCAGCTTGCCGGCGGCGACGAGCAGCTCGCCAAAGGCCTGGGCGGGATCGGTGGTGGTGGTGCTTGCGGTCATGTGGAGGCGGGCGGGTGCGCCGCGGTAGCCGGGCCGGATTATCGCGTCCGGCGACGCCGGGCCCTGCCCTTCGGAGCCTGCCGCGGCCGGCGGGTTCCCGGCTGCCTGTAAAGTAGTTGGCTTTGCCGGGAGAGCCATGAAGTCGACCGCATCACGGTATGCGCTGCCCGCGGCGGCGGCCCTGGCCACTGCGGTGGCGCTTGGCCTGGGCCTGTATGCAGCCCGCCACCAGAGCGCGGTCGGCCCCATCCTGCTGGCGCCGATGATCGGCCTGGAGCCCTGCATCTCGCTCACCGGCGACACCCTGGCCAGCTCGCCCGACCTGCAAAAGCAGCTGATGGCGGCCTGCCTCGGGCCGCAGGCTTCGGCGGGGCGCGTGGTCGAAGACACGCTGTCGGCACTGGAGACGCCCGGCCACCGCTCGTCCCGCCACGAACTGGGCTACACCCTGCATGTGCCGCTGCTGCGCCTGTACCGGCGCGAAGGCGAACGCTGGGTGATCGACGCCGACAAGGTGGGCCGCATCGCCCGCACCGTGCGGGACAACCGCCGCCCCCTGGTGCTGTACCTTTTCTCCACCCACTTCGCGCAGCACGCCCCGATCGAGAAGGAGCTGGCCGCCGACTCCGCCAACCTGGGCTGGACGCGCGACGGCCCGCTGGCGCACAGCACCTACTACGGCGACCCGCTCTACAACTGGACCTTCGCCCGGACCGACACGCCCCTGACGCAGCGCCGCGTGGAGGCCGCCCGGGCGGTGCTGGATGCCGTCTGCGCGCTGGGGCCCGAGCACGCCGCCAAGCTGCGCGGCGTCACGCTGCTGGGCGAGCTGCACCACCTGTTCCCGGATTTCGAGGCCGGCATGGGCTTCGAGAAGCCGTACCGGGTGACCGACTACAGCGAGGCCTCGCGCCAGGCCTTCCGCGCGTGGCTGCGGCAGCGCTTCGGCACCATCGGGGCGCTGAACAAGGCACTGGGCAGCCACTGGGCGTCGTTCGACGACATCGAGCCGCCCGCCAAGGACATCCGGCAGGAGCCGCTGCGCGACTACACGGAACACATCGACGCCTATGCCCACGGGCGCCTGCCCATCACCGGCTGGGCCTGGCGCCCCGGCCTGGCGGAAGGCGCGGCCACGCATGTGCGCGTCTACCGCAACGGCGAGTTCGCCGGCCGCGTGCCCGTGGCCATGGGCCGGCAGGACGTGCTGGCGGCCGTGCCCTCGGTGGGCACCGCCAACACGGGCTGGCGCTTCGACCTCGACTTCCGCGAGCTGCCCACCGGGCTGCACCGCATCGACGTGCTGCTGGAGGACGGCCAGGGCGGCCTGGTGCAGCTGGCCTCGCGCCAGGTGGCCATCATGGACCGCCGGCAGGCCACGCCGCAGCCGATGCAGATGACGGCGCTGCCCGCGAGCCGCCCCATGGCCGGCCGCGACGGCGAGCCCCGCGGCGACGTGGACGTGCCGCGCGACCAGTCGTCCTTCTTCTACAACCCGATGGCCCCGTTGTGGCACGCCTTCCGCGGCCAGCAGGTGGTGGACTACCTGCGCCACTTCAGCGCCGCGGTGCGCACGCCCTGCCTGGGGCAGGTGCCGCACTACACGCACCAGATCATCCCGTTCACCAACCCCGGCTGGGACGAGACGCGCTTTGCCATCGAGGCCTCGCTGCAGCCGATTGCCGGACTGGACCTGGGCATCAGCCTGTATGGCGAGCCCACCTACGGCAGCTCGTTCCTCGACTGGCTCGGCCGCGGGCGCGGCGGCCCCACGGCGCGCTACGGCATCACCGAGTTCCATCCCCTGCGGGCGCTCGACGCCGTCGAACTGCGGGCCACGCTCGACCGCCATGCGGTGCGCGGCATGGACTTCGTCTCGTTCTTCCTGGAGCCGCGCTGGGCCGGCCAGCGCATCTCGGACCGGGCGAACCTGTTCTCGTTCGATCCCGCCAACCCCGAATACGGCTCCGACCACCTGTACGCTGCGGTGCGCACGATGCTCGCGGGGGGCCGCGAGTCTCAGCCGGCGGCCAGGCCGGCCGCGCCGGCACCCGGCCTCAGTCCAGTGCCCGCACGCAGTACACCCTGAGCGAACGCAGCTCGAAGGCCCGACCGCCCGCCACCGGATCGAAGCGCAGCAGCGGCCGGAAGCCGGTCGGGCTGCGCAGCCGCATGCTCACCGTCTCCAGGCGGCCGGGCTCGATCACGCGCGCATCCGAGCGGCCCTCGGTGAACGGCCCCTCGCTGCCGGCGACGCCCCAGAACACCTGCACGAACTCGCGCTCCTCGACACGGATCTCGGCCAGCACCTCCAGCGTGGTGCAGCGGCGCATGAGGTCTGGCAGCGCAGGGTGCATGTCCATCTGCGGATCGCGCACGTCCACCTCAAACCGCGCGGCACCGGTACGCTTCAGATGGCGCATCTCCACCCGGCCGGCGCTGCCGTCCAGGTCGAACAGCTTGGGCGAGGCTCGCAGCGACGGGCTGTCGGGCAGCAGGAGGATCTTGCGCGCGAAGCTGGCGCCGATGCGGATGCCGTGCAGGTAGGCCGGCCGCGCGTCCGGCACCACGTCACCGGGCCGCGGCGGCAGCAGGCCGGGGCAGCGCACCGCCTCCAGCTTCTGCAGCTCCTGCTGCAGGCAATGCAGCTTCACCTCGCGGTCGGCGGCCAGCCCGCGCTGGTGGGCCATGTGCTCGAAGCCGCCCGCCGCCACCGCCAGGACCGCCACCGCGACGGCCACCAGCACCAGCCCCGTGCGCGCCACGACCTGGCCGCGCTCCAGGCGGGGCGCCAGCAGCACCAGCACGGCCGCGGCGGCCCACGGCCACAGCAACGTCGCCCAGAAATAGTGGAAGCGCACGAAGCCGAAGGCGAAGATGGCAAGCGGCTGGTCCACGCCGGCCGGGCGCAGCGCGCCGCGGCCCGCGGCCACCAGCACCAGGTAGACGGCGACGGCGGCCAGCAGCGGGACGAAGATGCCCGCCACTGCGCGGGCCCCCGCGGCCTGCGGTTGCCGCGCCAGCCGCACGACGGCCGCGGCCAGGGCGACGGTGCCCACGCAGGCGGCGACGGTCAGCACCGCCGCGACCAGCGGCCGCTCGGCGGGCAGCATCAGCGCGCGCCCGACCTTGCCGAGGTAGAACCACCAGAACGCGGGCTGCCAGGGCATGGCCAGCGGCACGGCGCCAGCCGACGCGTGCGAGGCCTGGAACGAATAGTGGAACTGCACCGCGGTGGCCAGCAAGGCGCCCGCGACCAGCCACGCGGCTTCACGCAGGCGCCAGCCACGCTCCGCCGCGGGCGCGCTCCAGGCGATGACGCCCACCAGGGCCAGCGCGGCGGCCGTGCCGGCGAAGGCGCCGGAGATGTAGCTGAAGCCGGCCAGCAGCGCCAGGGCGGCGACGGCCGGGCCGCGCCAGCGCCAGGGCGCAGTCGCGGTCACGAGCAGCCACAGCGCCGCCCCCAGGAAGACGAGCGGCAGCGCCTGGTGGTAAGCCAGGTTCTCCAGCCCCCAGTAGGAGCCGGGCTGCAGCATCGGCAGCGTGAGCGTGAAGCAGGCAGCGGCCTGCAGCCGGTCGCGCAGGGCGTGCATCAGCAGCCGCCATTGCAGGGTGAGCAGCGCGCCCAGCACGGCCACCATGGACAGCAGCTGGTAGCCCACCGAGTTGCCGTCCAGCCCGCGCTGCGCGAGCGCGTCGAGCGCCAGCCCGACCGGCGACAGGGTGTAGTTGATCGGGGTGAACAGCCGGCGCAGATCGAGCGACTCGATCCA
The DNA here is from genome assembly GCF_041916345.1 of Ramlibacter sp. Classification (GTDB taxonomy): domain Bacteria; phylum Pseudomonadota; class Gammaproteobacteria; order Burkholderiales; family Burkholderiaceae_C; genus Ramlibacter. Next base: position 18,471 of record NZ_JAYRZR010000009.1, on the reverse strand, counting down.
GCCGCCTTCGTAGCCACGCCAGTCGTCGTACCAGGGCAGGTCGATCGCGTAGCGCAGCCACGCCAGCACGGCGAGCGCGAAGCACACGAGCGGCACCGCCACCAGGGTGCGGACGGCCAGCGCCCGCCAGAGCGCGGCCCGGGCGGCCGGTGTCATTCCAGGTCCAGGTGGTCCGGCAGGAAGGCGGCGTAGCGCTCCAGGGACCGCCTGATGGCGGGTTCGTCGATCGCGAGGTGGACTTCCTCCTCGGTCTCCGCCGTGCGGCGGGCGCCGAAGCGTTCATGGAAGGCCAGCACCGAGCTGTTGCCCTGGTGAACCTGGAAGTGGGCATGCCGGAAGCCCCAGTGCAGGCCCAGGCTGTACACGAGCACGGCGGACTCCACCGCCGCCGACGGGGGAGCGCCGTCCTTCAGGATCCAGCTGCCCCAGGAGAAGCTGTCGCCGATGGCGTCGTACAGGCGCACCGTGCCCATCGGCTCGCCGTCGTCCTGCGCGCAGATGATGAAGTAGGCCTGGCCGTCGGAGCGCAGGTAGCCGCGGATCCATTCGCGCTGGCGGTCCACGTCGTCCACCACCGGCGAGAGGTAGCGGTTCTTGCGCGGGTCGAGCCGCAGCGACAGGATGAAGGCGGCGTCCGCCTCCTGCACTTCGCGCAGCAGGATCGTGCGGCCCGGCAGCTGGGCCACACGGCGGATCCGGGGCTTGGGCTTCTTGATCATGCGGCGGCTCGTGCAGTGGCCAGCGCCATGAACTCGGCGCGGTCGCGGATGTAGTCTGCCGCATCGTAGTGGTCGGACGCAAACACCAGCAGCACGCCGTCGGCGCTGTAGCGGTGCTGCACGCCCCACACCATGGGCGGCAGGTGCAACCCCAGGCTGGGCCGGTCGAGCACGAATTCCTCCGTGCGCCGGCCATCGTCGGCGATCACGCTCACGCTGCCGTGCACCGCGATCAGGAACTGGTGGCACTGGCGATGCGCGTGCTCGCCGCGGGTCTCGCGGCTGGGCACGCCGTACACCAGGAAGTAGCGGCGCACCTCGAACGGGATGTCACGGCCGAACTCGCCCACCGAGAGGTTGCCGCGCGGGTCCTTCACGTCGAGCTGCTCGTGCAGGCGCACGCCGCGCACCCGGCTCTCGCGCACGCGGCCCGGGCTGGCCTCAGCCATGGTGCACCTCGCCCTCGAAACGCTCGGCGCGCAGCTCCACCGCCAGCGGCCGGGCCTTGGAGTTCTCGTACGCGCGCCACGCGTAGGAGCCCACGATGCCCAGCGCCAGCAGGTTGAGCGCGCCGAAGAAGACGATCAGGATCGCCGTCATCGCGTAGCCGGGCACGGTGATCGCGCCAGACAGACGGCCGGCCACCACTGCCACGCCGAAGGCGCCGGCCAGCAGCGAGCCACCCAGCCCGAAGCGGATCAGCAGGCGGATCGGCAGGTCGGTGAAGGCGAACACGCTGTCCATCAGATAGGCGACCTTCTTGCGCAGCGTCCACGCCGATTCGCCGTGGCGCCGCGCCTGGCGCTCATAGCCCAGCGTGCGGCGGCGGAAGCCGAGCCAGAACACCTGCGCGACCAGCGAGCTGTGGCTTTCCTGCAGGCGCAGCAGCGTGTCGCGGAAGGCGCGGTTGCAGCCGAACACGTCGATGCCGCCGGGCGGCATCTCGGGCACCACGAAGCGCCGGTACAGCCCCCAGAAGATCTGCGCGGGCAGCCGGCTCGCAAGCGGGTCGGCGCGGGCCTCGCGCACGCCCACGACCACGTCCACGTCACCCGCGCGCAGGGCGGCATCCATGCGCAGCACCAGCTCGGGCGGCTCCTGCAGGTCGGCCGCCATCACGGCGAAGCGCTCGCCGGCGCCATGCGCGAGCCCGCAGCGGATGGCGGCGAAGGAGCCGAAGTTGCGCGCCAGCAGCACCAGGCGGCTGGCAAAGGCGCGCCGCGGCAGCTCCGCGCGCAGGATCTCGTAGCAACGGTCCGGACTGCCGTCGACCACGAACACCGCCTCCAGCGCGCCCTTCAGGTCGCGGGCGAGCTGCTCCACCGCGGTCAGCAGCTCGGGCAGCGAGCCCTCGTTGCGGTAGACCGGAATGACGAGCGACAGCATCGCTCAGCCCCGCGCGGCGAAGAACCCGCGCACGGCGGCGATGACCTGGTCGACCTCGTCCGGCCGCAGGCCCGGGTAACAGGGCAGCGAGAGCACGCTGGCACAGGCGGCCTCGGTCACCGGCAGCATCGGCGCCTCGCCGGCCGCGTGGAGAGCGGCCTGGCGGTGGTCGGGCACCGGATAGTGCACCTCCGAGGCGACGCCGGCGGCCAGCAGGTGAGCGCGCAGCGCGTCACGCGCCGCGAGCCGCACCACGTAGAGGTGCATGGCGTGGTCGTCGCCGACCGCGGGCAGGCGCAGCGGCAGGCCCTCGAAGGCCGCGTTGTAGCGGCGCGCAATGGCCCGGCGCTCCGCATTCTGGCGATCCAGGTGGGGCAGCTTGTCGCGCAGCACGGCCGCCTGCAGTTCGTCCAGCCGGCTGTTGCGGCCGCCGTCGTGCACCACGTGGTACTTGGCCTCCCAGCCGTACTGGCGCAAGGCCCGTACCGCCGCGGCGATGTCGTCGCGCGGCGTCACCACCGCGCCGCCATCGCCCAGGGCACCGAGGTTCTTGGTCGGGTAGAAGCTGAAGCACGCGACGTCGCCGAAGGCACCGGCGCGGCGCCCGTCGCGCTGCGCGCCGTGGGCCTGCGCGCAGTCTTCCACCAGCGGCACGCCAGCGGCCCGGCACATCGGGACGATGGCCGCCATGTCCGCGAGCTGGCCGTACAGGTGGGTGACGATCACTGCAGCAGGCCGGCGGCGGGCGAGCGCCTCGCGCAGACCAGCGGGGTCGAGGGTGAGGGTTGTCGCGTCGACATCGGCGTAGCCAGGAACCGCGCCCAGGGCGCGCGCGGCGGTGCTGCCATAGAAGCCCGCGTTGGCCGCGCACAGCACCTCGTCGCCCGGCCGCACGCCCACCGCACGCAGAGCCAGCTCCAGCGCTTCGGTGCCGTTGGCCACGCCCAGGGCATGGGGCACGCCGCACCAGGCGGCGAACTCGGCTTCGAAGCCGCGCACCTCCTCGCCGAGCACGAACCACTGGCGCGCCAGCACGCGCAGCAGCGGCGCGCGCAGGTCCAGTCCCTCGTGGACAGCCGCGGCGGAGTACAGGGGGATCAAGGGGACTCCGCCGGCTTCAGCGGTCGAAGACCTCGGCCTCGGCCAGCGGCAGGCCCTGGCGGTCCTTGGCCGACAGCACCGGCGCCATGCCGATGTCAGGCCACCGGATGCCCACCGCGGGGTCGTCCCAGCGCACGCAGCGCTCGTGCTGGGGCGCGTAGTAGTCGGTGGTCTTGTACTGCACCTCGGCCGTGTCGCTCAGCACCAGGAAGCCGTGGCCGAAGCCCGGCGGCACCCACAGCTGGCGGAAGTTCTCGCCCGACAGCTCCACGCCCACCCAGCGGCCGAAGCGCGGGGAGGCACGCCGCAGGTCGACGGCCACGTCGAAGATGCGGCCGGCGCTGCAGCGCACCAGCTTGCCCTGCGGCTGCAGCAGCTGGTAGTGCAGGCCGCGCAGCACGCCGCGCGCACTGCGGCTGTGGTTGTCCTGCACGAACTCGTCGTGCAGGCCGGCGACCTCCGCCAGGGTGCGGCGGTTGTAGCTCTCGACGAAGAAGCCGCGCTCGTCCTGGAACACCCGCGGCTCCAGCAGCAGGACCTCGGGCAGGTCGGTGGGCGTGGCCTTCATGGGCGGCTCATTTCAGCAGGCGCAGCAGGTACTGGCCGTAGCCGGTCTTGCCCATGGGCTCGGCCAGGCGGTGCAGCTGCTCGGTGTCGATGAAGCCGTAGCGCCACGCGATCTCTTCCGGGCAGCCGATCTTCAGGCCCTGCCGGTGCTCCAGCGTGGCGATGAACTGGCTGGCCTCCAGCAGGCTGTCGTGCGTGCCGGTGTCCAGCCAGGCGTAGCCACGCTGCATGATCTGCACGCTGAGCCGCCCCTGGCGCAGGTACACCTCGTTGACCGAGGTGATCTCCAGCTCGCCGCGCGGGCTGGGCTTGACGCTGCGGGCGATCTCGACCACCTGGCTGTCGTAGAAGTACAGCCCGGTCACCGCGAAATTGCTCTGCGGACGGGCCGGCTTTTCCTCGATGCTGACCGCCTTGCCGGCCTTGTCGAAGGCCACCACGCCATAGCGCTCGGGGTCGGCGACGTGGTAGGCGAACACGGTCGCCCCCTGGGCCTGCTGGTCGGCGCTTTCCAGCAGGTGCACGAAATCGTGGCCGTAGAAGATGTTGTCCCCCAGGACCAGGGCGCTGGGGTGGTCCCCCACGAAATCGGCGCCGATCAGGAAGGCCTGGGCCAGGCCGTCCGGGCTGGCCTGCACGGCGTAGGAGAGGTTCATGCCCCACTGCGCGCCGTCGCCCAGCAGCTGCTGGAAGCGCGGCGTGTCCTGCGGGGTGCTGATCACCAGCACGTCGCGCACGCCCGCCAGCATCAGCGTGCTGAGCGGGTAGTAGATCATCGGCTTGTCGTACACCGGCAGCAGCTGCTTGCTGATGGCCAGGGTCGCCGGATGCAGCCGGGTGCCGGAACCCCCGGCCAGGATGATGCCTTTGCGCGTCGTCATGCCATCGTTGCGGGGCCGGCCGCGGGGGGCCACCCGATCTCCGTGAGCACGCGGTCGACACCGGCCTGCCAGGGGGGCAGGGCCAGGCCGAACGCCTGTTGCAGCTTGTGGTTGTCCAAGCGGGAATTATGCGGGCGCCGGGCCGCCGTCCTGTACGCACTGCTGGGTACGGGGTCGACGGCCGTGGCGCGGACGGCCGCGCCGGCGCTTCGCCGGGCCGCCTCGATCACGTGGCAGGCGTAGGCGTGCCAGTTCGTCACGCCCCCGGGCACCAGGTGGTAGGTGCCGCCCGGCGCACGGCCGGCGGCGGCCTCGCGCGCAGCCAGCGCGGTCACGTCGGCGATCAGCTCGGCGCCGGTGGGCGCCCCGAACTGGTCGTCCACCACGGTCAGGCGCTCCCGCTCGGCGGCCAGGCGCAGCATGGTGCGCAGGAAATTGCCGCCGCGCGCGGCGTAGACCCAGCTGGTCCGGAAGATCAGGTGCGGGCCGCCGGCGGCACGGATGGCCGCCTCGCCCTCGGCCTTGGTGCGGCCGTAGACGCTGGCCGGCGCGACCGGGTCGTCTTCCCGCCAGGCGGCTTCGCCCGAGCCGTCGAAGACGTAGTCGGTCGAGTAATGGACCAGCCAGGCGCCCAGGCGGGCCGCCTCCTGGGCCAGCACGCCCGGCGCCTCGGCGTTGCGCCGGCGCGCCAGGTCCGGCTCGGATTCGGCACGGTCCACCGCGGTGTGGGCCGCCGCATTCACCACCAGATGCGGCCGCAGCTCGCGGACGGTACGGGCGAGGCCGGACAGGTCGTCCAGGTCGCCGCACAGGCCCTCGGCCCCATGACGATCCAGCGCCACCAGCTCGCCCAGCGGTGCCAGGCTTCGCTGGAGCTCCCAGCCGACCTGGCCGTTCTTGCCCAACAACAGGATCTTCATGACTGGCGCGATTGTCGCACCGGGGCCGACCGGCCCCGGCGACGGCAGCGACCGCCTGGACGACCCCTAGAAATGGATGCCGCGCATCATCTGCTGCATCGCGATGGCTTCGGGCGACAGCTGCGGCTTCGCGCCCTTGTCGCCCTTGGCGGCGGACGAATCCGGGAACATGCGGAAGCTGGTGTTCATCACGATCTGGGCCACGCGAGGCACAAGGGCATGCATCAGCTGGCCGGTGATGCCCAGGCGGGTGGCGATGCGCACCGGCTTGAAGATGCAGGCCTGGGCGATCATGTCGGCCGCCTCTTCCGGCGACAGCGTGGGCACGTTGTTGTAGATCTTGGTGGGCGCGATCATCGGCGTGCGCACCAGCGGCATGTTGATGGTGGTGAAGGTGATGCCCTGGTCCTGGAACTCGCTGGAGGCGCAGCGCGTCCACGCGTCCAGCGCCGCCTTGGAGGCCACGTAGGCCGAGAAGCGCGGCGCGTTGGTCAGCACGCCGATGGAGCTGATGTTCACCACGTGGCCCTTGCGCTTTTCCACCATGCCCGGCAGCAGCCCCATGGTCACGCGCAGGCAGCCGAAGTAGTTGAGCTGCATCGTGCGCTCGAAGTCGTGGAAGCGGTCGTAGCTCGACTCGATGGCGCGGCGGATGGAGCGGCCGGCGTTGTTGATCAGGAAGTCCACGCCGCCGTGGTTCTCGATCAGCACCTTCACGAAGCGGTCGCAGTCGGCCATGTCGGCGATGTCGGCCTGGTAGGCGACGAAGGCGTAGCCCTTGGCCTTGGCCTCCTTGCAGGCCTCGTCGAGCTTGTCCTGGTCGCGGCCGCAGATGATGGTGATGGCGCCGGCTTCGGCGAACTTGTGCGCCGCCGCCAGGCCGATGCCGGAGGAGCCGCCGGTGACCAGCACCACCTTGCCGCCGACCGTGCCACGCAGCGAGCGGTCGATGTGGAGATCGGGGTCGAGGTGGCGCTCCCAGTAGTCCCACAGGCGCCAGGCGTAGTCCTTCAGGTTCGGGCACTCGATGCCGGAGCCCTTGAGCAGGGCCTGGGCGTCGCGGCTGTCGAAGCGGGTCGGGTAGTTGACGAAGGTGAGGATGTCCTCGGGCAGGCCCAGGTCCTTCATGACCGCGGCGCGCACGCGGCGCACCGGCGCCACGGCCATCAGGCCCTTCTTCACGCTCTTGGGAATGAAGCCCAGCAGCGCCGCGTTGATGAACAGGTTCATGCGCGGGGCATGCGCGGCGCGGCTGAAGATGTCCAGCACGTCGCCCACGCGGTAGCCCACCGGGTCCACCAGGTGGAAGGCCTTCTTCTCGATGCCGGCCTTGTGGCTGATGTGGTCCAGCGCGTCGACCACGTAGTCGACCGGCACGATGTTGATGCGGCCGCCTTCCAGGCCCACCGCCGGCATCCACGGCGGCAGCACCTGGCGCATGCGCTGGATCAGCTTGAAGAAGTAGTAGGGGCCGTCGATCTTGTCCATCTCGCCGGTCTGGCTGTCGCCCACCACCATGGCGGGGCGGTACACCGTCCACGGCACCTTGCACTCCTTGCGCACGATCTTCTCGCTCTCGTGCTTGGTCATGAAGTACGGGTGGTCGATGTTCTCGGCCTCCTCGAACATGTCCTCGCGGAACACGCCCTCGTACAGGCCGGCCGCGGCGATGGACGACACGTGGTGGAAGTGCCCGGCGTCGATGGCCTTGGCGAGTTCCACCGTGTTGCGCGTGCCCTCGATGTTCACCTGGATCTGGCTCTCCTCGTCGGCGCCCAGGTCGTACACGGCGGCCAGGTGGTAGAAGTGGTCGACTTGGCCCTTGAGCTTCTTCACGTCCTCGGCGGACACGCCGAGCTTGCGCGCGGTGAGGTCGCCATACACCGGGATCGCCTTGGCGGCAGACGCGCCCCAGTACTCGCGCAGCGCGGCGACCTTGCCCTCGCTTTCCTTGCGGATCAGGAAGTGGACGACGGCGCCCTTGCGCTCAAGCAGTTTCCTGACCAGGCGCTTGCCGATGAAACCGGTCGCGCCGGTGACGAAGTAGTGCATGAATTTGCCTCCGGAGGGTTCTGGGTCTTGCGCGGGGATTCTTTCCCAAAGCGTGGGCGCGATCATTCCGCACAAACCCGCGCGCGGTCTGGAGGCCGCAGCTTAGCCTTTTAGGAGCGGCCGTCTAAACGCGGGCGGCGCTCGCCCTTACATTCGACTGGCGTAGGCCGCAGGTGTGGCCCAGGATCAACCCCCCTACAAGAGAGTGAATGCCATGGTGAAGAAGTTGCAGAAGGGCGCCGACAAGGGCGCCGAGCGCAAGCAGGTCCCCCCGCTGTCCGGCACCGTCAAGGACTCCGCCCAGCAGATCTGGCTGGCCGGCCTGGGCGCCTTCTCGAAGGCGCAGGAAGAAGGCGGCAAGGTGTTCGAGGCCCTGGTCAAGGAAGGCATGGCCATCCAGCGCAAGACCCAGTCCGTGGCCGAGGAGAAGCTGAGCGAGGCCACCACCCGCATGGCCTCCATGGCGACCGACCTGTCCTCCAAGGCCTCCGGCCAGTGGGACAAGCTGGAAAGCATCTTCGAGGAGCGCGTCTCCCGCGCGCTGAACAAGCTGGGCGTGCCCTCCGCCAAGGATGTCGATGCGCTGATCGCCCGCATCGACGAGCTCAATCGCAACGTGGCCCGGCTGAGCGCGCGCCAGGCCGCCGCCGGCAAGGAGCCCTCCGCCAAGGCCGCGGTCAAGGCGCCCCGCAAGCGGGCCCCGGCCCGCAAGGCGCCCGCGGCCGCCGAGTGACCCTCGTCGTCACGCCATAGCAAGGGGCGCTTCGGCGCCCCTTTTTGCTGTCCGCTTGCTGCAACGCAGCATCCCGGCCGTCTCCGGCCCCCTACACTGATCGACCATGAAGGATTCCAAGACCGGCAAGTCGCGCATCGCCCTGGCCCTGGCCGGCGGCGGCCCGCTCGGCGCCATCCACGAGATCGGGGCGCTGTGCGCCCTGGAAGAAGCACTCGGCGGGCTCGACTTCGCGGCGCTGGACCATTACGTCGGCGTCTCCGCCGGTGGCTTCATCGCCGCCGGCCTGGCCAATGGCATGCGGCCGCGCGAGCTGTGCGCCGCCTTCATCGAGAACGAGGGCGCCAGTGAAGTGTTCGACCCGGCGTGGCTGATGGTGCCCGCCTACGGCGAGTACGCGCGCCGCGCCATCATGGCGCCCGGCCTGCTGGCCCGCGCGGCCTGGCGCTTCTCGGCCGGCCGCAAGTCCCTGCTGCAGGCCATCGAGGGCCTGGGGCCGCTGCTGCCCACCGGCGTGTTCTCCAGCGAGGAGGTGCACGTGCGGCTGGAGCGCCTGTTCAGCCAGCCAGGCCGCAGCAATGACTTCCGGCAGCTGCGCACCCATCTGACCCTGGTCGCCACGAACCTGGACAGCGGCGAATCCGCGCCCTTTGGCCAGCCCGGCTGGGACCACGTGCCGATCTCGCGCGCGGTGCAGGCCACGGCCGCCCTGCCCGGCCTGTTCCCGCCGGTGGAGATCGACGAGCACTGCTACGTGGACGGCGCCCTGAAGAAGACGATGCACGCCTCGGTGGCGCTGGAAGACGGTGCCGATCTGCTGCTGTGCCTGAACCCGCTCGTGCCGTTCAACGCCCTGGAGCCGCGCGCCGGCACCATGCAGCGCGGCCTGCCGGCGGAGCAGCGCGCCATCCCGCGCATCGCCGACGGCGGCCTGCCCGCCGTACTGAGCCAGACCTTCCGCTCGATGATCCACTCGCGTATGGAGCTGGGCATGAAGCAGTACGAGCGCACCTACCCGCAGGCCGACATCCTGCTGTTCGAGCCCGATCCGCGCGACCCGCAGCTCTACCTGGCCAACACCTTCAGCTACCGCCAGCGGCGTGAGCTGGCCGAGCATGCCTACCAGGAGACGCGTCGCCTGCTGCGCTCGCGCCGGTCCACGCTGGCACCCACGCTGGCGCGGCACGGCATCACGCTCGACGAAGCGGTGCTCGACGACCCGCGGCGTCACCTGGTGGCGCCCGCGCCGGAGCGCGGCCGGTTCGGCCAGGCACTGGCGACGCTGCACGAGGTGGCTGACGACCTGGGCCACGCCCTGCGCCAGGCCGAACCGGCCCGGGCCCACTGAGACCACGGCACGACGAGACAGCGAGACCCCCATGGCGAAGAAGGCGCCCCGACGCACGGCCGAACGGATCCTGGAGGTCACGCTCGACCTCTTCAACCGCTTCGGTGAGCCCAACGTCTCCACCACGCTGATCTCGGCCGAGCTGAACATCAGCCCCGGCAACCTCTACTACCACTACCCCGCCAAGGACGAACTGATCAACTCGCTCTTCGACCGCTACGAGCGGTCGCTGGGCGAGCTGCTCAATGCCAGCGACGGCGTGCGCGATGTGGAGGACGCCTGGTTCTTCATGCACACGCTGTTCGAGCTGATCTGGCAATACCGCTTCCTCTACCGCGACCTGAACGACCTGCTGTCGAAGAACCGGCGCCTGGAGACGCACTTCCAGTGGGTGCTGAAGAACAAGACCCGCGCCGTGCGCGCGATGCTGGACGGCATGGCGCGCGCGGGCGCCGTGCGCATGGATTCACGCGAGGCCGAGCCCACGGCCACCAGCATGGTGGTGGTGCTGACCTACTGGCTCAGCTACGAGTACGTGCGGGATCCGCGTCGCGCACTGGAACCCGAGAGCGCGCAGGCTGCCCTGCTGCGCGGCGCCCACCATGTGCTGAACCTGCTGGTGCCCTACCTGGAACCCGCGCAGCGCAACCACCTGCTGCAACTGGTCGGCGCCTACGCGGGCAACGACCAGGGCGGCTGAAGACGGGGAGACGACGCATGGCCAAGTGGACGCCCTTTCCGCAGCCCGGCCTGTTTGCCTTCGACGCGGCGACGCTGCGACGGCAATGGCCCCGGCTGCATGCCGGTGACGCCGAGCCGCTGCCGGCAGACGAGGCGGTGCTGCAGGCCTGGGCCCTCTATCATGCCGGCGAGTTCCAGCGCGCCACCGAGGCGGGGCTCGCGGCCGGCGGCGCAGGCATCACGGCGGCCAACCGCGCCGCCTGCATGCACGCGACCTATCTGGAGAAGAAGGAGAAGGCGCGGCTCGACCTGTTCCTGGAGGTGGTGCAGCGGGCCGAGGCGCAGGCCACCGCCGACCCGCGCAACGCCAATGCCTGGTACCTGCAGGCCTACGCGCTCGGCCGCTACAGCCAGGGCATCAGCGTGGCCAAGGCGCTGGCGCAGGGCCTGGGCAGCCGCGTGCGCGACGCGCTGGAGCGGGTGATCGCGCTGCAGCCGCGGCATGCGGATGCGCACATCGCCCTGGGTACCTTCCACGCCGAGGTGATCGACAAGGTCGGCGCGCTCATCGGCGGCATGACCTATGGCGCCCGCAAGGAAGTGGGCCTGCGCATGTTCCAGGAGGCGCTGCGCATCCATCCGGGCTCGGCCATCGGCATGGTCGAATACGCCCGCGGCCTGCTCATGCTGGAAGGCGAGCCGGCCCAGAAGGACGCCGCGCGCCTGTACGAGCAGGCCGTCGCCTGCAAGCCGCAGGACGCGGCGGAGTGGCTCGACGTGGAACTGGCGCGGGCGGAACTGGCTGACTGAGGCGCGGTTTCATTCTCCCCACGGCAGCATCAACGTCACCAGCGAGAGCTTCGCGAACTCGGGCTCGAACTCGTCGATGATGGCCTGGGGCTCGGGGCACAGCTGCGTGTCGGTGATCACGCCGAACTGCACGCCGCCACCGTAGCTGAGGATCGAGACGCCCAGGCCAATATCGCCCGACTGCGGCACCCAGAACATGCTCTGCTCCAGCGTGGCGCCCAGGAACTTGAGCTTCTCGCGCGGGCCGGGCACGTTGGTCATCACGGCCGTGGTCTTGCGGCCGAAGAGGTTGAGCATGGCGTCCTGCGCGGGCTTGATCAGCAGGCCGGCCACCGCCAGCAGGCCGAAGGCCAGCAGCGGCTGCGTGCTGCCCTTGAGCGCATTCATGCGGCGCCGCACCTCGTACACCCGCTCGATCGGGTTGTCGATGCCCACCGGTAGCACCAGCGGCACCAGCCCGAAGCGGTTGCCCAGCTTGTACGCCTTCTCGATCGGCCGCAGGTTCACCGGGATCATGGCGCGGATCTCCACGCCGGCCGTGCTGTCGCCCTGCAGGCGCAGGTACTCGCCGATGGCGCCGGCCACGCAGCTCAGGAGCACGTCGTTCACCGAGCAGTTGAGCGCCTTGCCCACGGCCTTGACCTCGTCCAGCGGCAGCGGCTCGCACCAGGCCACCTTCTTGGCCCGGCCCGGCTTGCCCTTCAGGCGCGTGGGCGAGTCGTCTGGCATCAGCGCCAGGGCGGCGGCATCGCTGACCACCTGGTAGGCCATGCGCGCCAGGTCCACCGAGCCGGCCAGGCCCTGCTGCGGATCGCGCAGCATGTGCAGCGACTTGGCGGCGCCGTCACCGGCGGCATCCAGCGCCTTGACGGTGATGTCGGTGAGCGGGCGGATCAGCGCATCGGCGATCCAGTCCTCGGCGCCCGCAGGGGCGCCGCGCCGCTTGCGCTCCGGCGGGGGGGCGCCGCCGTCGACCAGCGACAACATCACCGCGATCAGCGCGATGCCATCAGCGATGCAGTGGTGGATGCGCACGATGAGCGCGCTGCCGCCGTCATACGACTCCACCAGGTGCATGTGCCAGAGCGGCCGGGCGCGGTCGAGCGGGGTCATCGCCAGTTCGCCCACGCGCTTCTGCAAGGCCAGCTGGCCCTCGCCCGCCTTGTGGCGGGGCAGCTTCTCGCGCGTGACGTGGTCGCGCACGTCCACCGGGTGCTCCACCCAGGTGGCACCGGCGGCATCTTCCTCCACCCGCTGGCGGAAGCGGTGATAGGGCAGCAGGCGATCCGTCAGGCGCTGGCACAGGTCTTCGTAGCGCACGCCCGGGCGCAGCACCCACACGCCGACGATCATCATCAGGTTGCTGTCGGAGTCCATGCGCAGCCAGGCCGTGTCGACCTTGGTCATGCGCTCGCCGGCCAGCCCCAGCACGCCGGTGGCGGCGCGTTGGGCGTTGCGGCGCACGGTGCCGGCGGCGCGGCGTGCATCGATGCGGGTCACCATGTGGGCAGCTCCATGTCGCTTGCTTTGTTGTCGGTTCTGTTTATGGAATGGCACCCCTATTCTGGGCCGACACGCGCGCTTAAGATAGCGCGAAGTTTCCCGCACCCTCTCACCGTTCCCTCAGGAGCCCGCCGCATGGCCGATCTCAAAGCCGCCTTCGAAGCCGCCGTTGCCAACTCCAAGAAGCTCTCCGAGCGCCCCGACAACGCCACGCTGCTGAAGATCTACGGCCTCTACAAGCAGGCCACGGCCGGCGACAACACCGAGAAGAAGCCCGGCTTCGGCGACATGGTGGGCCGCGCGAAGTGGGATGCCTGGAACAGCCTGAAGGGCACCTCGGCCGATGACGCCATGCAGCAGTACATCGACCTGATCCAGTCGCTCAGCTGAGCCCGCCTGCGGCGGCGGGCTCAACGGCCCTTCGCCGAGGTCTTGCGCGCCGCCGGCTTGGCGGCCGTCCTTGACGCCTTGGCCGTCTTCGCGGACTTCGGGTCGTGGCCCGCCTCGTGCGCGGCCAGCCCCTGCTCGAAGGCCGACAGCGGCTCCTCCTCGGACAGGAGGGCGTCGAGGTTGCTCACGATCTCCCGCTCGATGCGGTCCTTGAACACGCCCAGCAGCAGGCCCAGCCGGGCATTCAGCTCGAAATGGTCCTTGGCCACGTTGAGCTCGCCGCTCGCGCCGGGCCGCTGGAAGCGCACCACGTCGGACGTGCGGCCTTCCTCGTAGATGCACTCCATGTCCAGCTTCTGCTCGGCCACCTCGGCCCAGCGGAATGCCAGCTTGCGGGCCTGGGCCAGGCCCAGGTGGTGCTTGCGCATGATGTGGATGTCAGCCACCGGGGGACTCCTTCAATCGCCTGTGCCTTTCCTCGCGCGGCAGGCGGGCCAGCGCGCGCACCGCATCATAGAACCGCGGCCAGTCACGCCCGACGGATTCGAAGATCGCCTCGAACCCGGGCACCAGCCCGTCGTAGGCGGCCTGCGTCGCGAAGAACGCATTGTTGGCGCGCGCCACCCAGGCATCGTAGCCGCGCCAGCGCGACGCGTCGCCGGTCCAGCCCGCGCGCAGGCGCGCATAGTCGTCGCGGAACGCCGCCAGGATGCGCTGCTTGCCGGCCTCGCGCGCGGCGGCATCGCCAGCGGACGCCGCATAGTGCGCCGCGAGCTGCTCGCGCGTGCGACGCGCCAGCTCCCTGAACTGGCGGCGCCGGCCATCGAAGTCCGCATAGGCCGCGCGCGCCTCGGACGATGCCTCCCGCTGCAGCCAGATCGCGCCGCCGAGACGCTCCACCGCGGTGGCGAAGGACTCGTTGAACATGGTGTCGCCCTGCACATAGACGACCTGGTGCGCCAGTTCGTGGAACAGCAGGCGCGCCAGCTCGCCCTCGGGGTAGCCGATGAAGGTGCTGAGCAGCGGGTCACCGCCGGCCCAGTTGAGCCAGCCGAGCGTGGAGTAGGCCGGCACCGGATAGACCTGCACCTCGAAGCCCTGCGCGGCCACGGCAGCGGCCTCGGCTTGCGCCGCCGCCTCGTCGTAGTACCCGCGGTAGCCCACGCAGCCGGTGACGGGGAAGCACCAGGTCTTGAGTTCGATGGCATGCGGCGGCGCGGCCACCACGTTCCAGACGGCGGCGGCCCGCCCCAGGTCCGCGTAGCGGCGGTAGCTGGCGTTGTCGGGCAGGTGCAGCTCGCGCACCGCGAACTCGCGCATGCGCTGGGCCAGCCGCAGACGCTCACGCAGCGCGGGACGGGTCTGCTGGTCGTCCACCACCTCCTGCACGGGGCGCGCCGCGTTCATGAGGCGCAGGTGGCCGGAGGCCGAATCGACGTAGTAGCCGATGTTCGCGCAGCCGGTCAGGCACACCGCGGCCACGCCAGCCAGCACCAGGGACGCCAAGCCCGCCATGACCAGGAGCGGCCCGCGCTTCACGCCGGCCGCACGTCCACCAGGCAGTCGTAGAACACCGGCGCCCGGCCGAGATCGGTCAGGCGCTGGCTGGTGACCTCGTTCACGTTGGTGCCGGCCAGGCCGTGCTTGCGCCACCAGATGCCCAGGCCATTGACGACACCCGGGCGGGCGCGGTCACTCACGCGGGCGCGGCAGCGGTACTCGCCGCGATCGTTGAACACGCGCACGATGGCGCCATCGGCGATGCCGCGCGGTTGCGCGTCCTCGGCGTGGATCTCCAGCAGCGGCTCGCCCTCGGCATCGCGCAGGCTGTGCACGTTGACGAAAGTGGAGTTGAGGAAGTTGCGTGCCGGCGGCGAGATCATGGCCAGCGGATGGCGGGGATCGCTGCCCAGCGGCTCGTGATTGGGCAGGTGATCCGGCAGGCCGTCCAGGCCCTGCCGGGCCAGGCGCTCGCTGAAGAACTCGCAGCGGCCCGAAGGCGTCGGGAAGCCCCCCTCGGCAAACGGCGCCTCCGGCAAGGCGACGCTGGCAAAGCCTTGCTCCATCAGCAGGTTGAAATCGACGCGCTCGCCAAAGGCCTGCCGGCACAGCGCCTCGTCATCCTCCGCGAAGCAGGGGTCGTCGAAACCCATGCGCGCGGCCAGCTGCCGGAAGATCCACGTGTTGGGGCGTGCCTCGCCCAGCGGGGCGATGGCGGGGCGATTCAGCAGCACGTCGGTGTGGCCGTAGGCGCGGTGGATGTCCCAGTGCTCCAGCTGCGTGGTGGCCGGCAGCACGTAGTCGGCGTGGTCGGCCGTGTCGGTGAGGAAATGCTCCAGCACCACGGTGAACAGGTCCTCGCGGGCGAAGCCGCGCACCACGCGCGCCGACTCCGGCGCCACCGCGACGGGGTTGCTGTTGTAGACCACCAGGGCCTCGAGGGCGGGACCGAACGCGGGTGAGGCCGGCGCGAGCAGGGCGTCGCCGATGGTGCTCATGTTGATGGTGCGCGGCTGGCGGCCGGCCAGCAGGTCGGGCCGCTGCAGCGTGGCCTGGTTCACCGGGAACCAGCCACTGGAGGACAGCAGCAGCCCGCCGGCCCGGTGGCGCCAGGCGCCGGTGAGCGCCGGCAGGCAGGCGATGGCGCGCACCGCGTTGCCGCCGCCGCGCACGCGCTGCACGCCGTAGTTCAGGCGAATCGCCGCCGGCTTCGTGGTGCCCCAGTCACGCGCCAGCCGCCGGATCTGTTCGGCCGGCACGCCGCACACCGCGGCGGCGCGCTCGGGCGCCCACTGCAGGGCGCGCGCACGCAGTGCCTCCCAGCCGAGCGTGTGGCGCTCGATGTAGTCGGCATCGAGCCAGTCGTGGACCACCAGCTCGTGCATCAGGGCGAGCGCCAGCGCAGCATCGGTGCCAGGCAGCAGTTGCACGTGCTCGTGGCACTTCTCGGCCGTCTCGGTGCGCCGCGGGTCGATGCACACCAGGCGCGCGCCGTTGCGCTTGGCCTCCTGCGCGAGCCGCCAGAAGTGCAGGTTGCTGCCGATCGAGTTGCTGCCCCAGATCAGGATCAGCCGCGACTCGGCGAAGTACTCCACCCGCATGCCCACCTTGCCGCCCAGCGTGTGCACCAGGCCCTCGCCGCCGGCCGAGGCGCAGATGGTGCGATCCAGCAGCGAGGCACCCAGGCGATGGAAGAAGCGGGCGGCGATCGACTCGCCCTGCACCAGGCCCATGGTGCCGGCATAGCTGTAGGGCACGATGGCCTGTGGGTCGCGCGCCGCGATGGCTTGCAGCCGGCTGACGATGTCGTCCAGCGCCTCGTCCCAGCTCACGGGCTCAAAGCGGCCCGATCCCTTGGGGCCCGCGCGGCGCAGCGGCCGCAGGACACGATCGGGGTGGTAGGTGCGCTCGGGATAGCGTGAAACCTTGGCACACAGCACGCCGCCCGTCGGCCCATGGGCGGGATTCCCCTGAACCTTGAGCGCCACGCCGTCCTGTACTGTAGTCAGAAGTGCGCAGGTGTCCGGGCAGTCGTGGGGGCACGCACCGCGCACCGTGTGCTGCGTCATGTCCGGCCTGGCAGGAAGTTCAGCCATGTTTGAGCAGGAAGATCGATGAAAACAGTCGTTGCCCGCCGGTCTGCCGGCGGGGTGCCAAAGGAGACAGCATGAGAACCATCCAGTTCCTCACCCGGCTCGTGATGGTAGCCGCCCTCGCCGCCAGCGGCACGGCTGCGCATGCGCAGGCGGTCGAGGGGGTCAGCCGCACCAGCATCGTCGTCGGCCAGTCGGTGGCGCTCACCGGGCCCGGTTCGTCGCTGGGCAGCGCCTTCCACAAGGGCGCCAAGCTCTACTTCGACCGCGTCAACGCCGGCGGCGGCGTGGGCGGCCGCAAGATCGAGCTGGTCACGCTGGACGATCGCGGCAACCCCCAGACCACGGCCGCCAACACCAAGCAGCTGCTGGACCAGGGCGTGTTCGCCCTGTTCGGCTACTACGGCTCGCCGCAGGTCACCGCGGCCTACCCGCTGATCAAGGACACCGAGATCATGCTGTTCGCGCCCATGGCCGCGGCCGATGAGTTCCGCGGGGCGCTCTACACCAACGTCTATTCGCTGCGACCCGGCTACGCCGAGGAAGCCGCGGCGATCACCCGCCATGCCGAGACACTGGGCGCGCGCAAGCTGGGCATCCTGCACGAGTCCGACGGCGAGTCGATGGCAGCCCTCGACTCCGCGACGCGCACCATGCCCAGCATGGGGGCCAACGTGGTGGTCAACGCGCCGCTCAGGAGCGGCAGCATCGCCAACAGCGTGGACAAGGCCATTGCGGCGAAGCCGGAGTCGATCCTCGTGATCGGCAGCGCCAGCACGGCCGCCAGCGCCGTGCGCGACCTGCGTGCCAAGGGCTTCCGCGGCCCGATCTACGGCTTCTCCAATACCGGCGAAAGCCTGCTGGCCGAGGAACTCGGCCCGGCCGGCGCCGGCGTGGTGGTGGTGCGGGTGGTGCCCAAGAGCGACAGCGCCAAGGTGCCGGTGGTGCGCGACCTAATCGCCGACGCCCAGGCCGGCCAGGCGGGCAAGCCCAACGTGTACATGCTGGAGGGCTACATCGCCGCGCGCGTGTTCACCGAAGCCTTGCGCCGCATTCCCAAGGGCGACCCCACCCGCGCGAAGTTCCGCGCCGCCATCCAGGCCCTGGACGACGTCAGCGTGGGCGGCTTCCGCGTGCACTTCGCCGAGGAGCGGGTGGCCTCCAAGATGGTGGAGCTGAGCCTGATCGACTCACAGGGCCGCGTGCGCGAGTAGGCCGCGCGTCGTCAGCCTGCCGAAGGTGGCGCCGCCGACAATGGCGGCATGCTCACCCGTCGTGCCTTTGCCGGCGCCGCGGCGGGCGCTGCGGCCTCCCTCGCCGCGCCCGCCCTGCGCGCCCAGTCCGAGCGCATCCTGCTCGCCCAATCCGCCCCCTTCAGCGGCCCCGCCGCGCAGCTCGGCATCCAGTTCCACCAGGGCGCCCGGCTCTACTTCGAGCAGGTGAACGCCCAGGGCGGCGTGCAGCGCCGGCCGATCGAGCTGGTGCGGCTCGACGACGGCTACGAGCCGGATCGCTGCGCCGAGAACACCCGCAAGCTGCTGGCGGACGACCCGCTGGCGCTGTTCGCCTACGTCGGCACGCCCACCAGCCTGGCGGCGCTGCCGCTGGCGACCGCCGCGAAGACCCCCTTCTTCGCCCCGTTCACCGGCGCCATGGGCCTGCGCCAGCCCTTCAACCGCTACGCCTTCCACCTGCGCGCCTCGTACAACGACGAGACGGCGCTGATCGTGAAGCAGACCACCAGCCTGGGCCTGAAGAAGATCGCCGTCTTCCACCAGAACGACGCC
>NZ_JAYRZR010000008.1:0-91863 GCF_041916345.1 Ramlibacter sp. | reverse complement strand
CTGGAGAACAGCGCCTCGAACAGGCTCAGCTTGTACTTGCTGGCGAAGGTGCCCAGGTTCTGCAGCGTGGTGTGGCCGATGCCGCGCTTGGGCGTGGTCACCGCGCGCAGGAAGGCCGGGTCATCATCGTTGTTGACCCACAGCCGCAGCCAGGCGCACAGGTCGCGGATCTCGGTGCGGTCGAAGAAGCTCTGCCCGCCCGAGACCTTGTACGGGATCTGCGCCTTGCGCAGCGCCTGCTCGAACACGCGCGCCTGGTGATTGGCGCGGTACAGCACGGCGAAATCCTTCCAGTCCTTGTGCACACCGTTCGCCCTGATCGACTGGATCCGCGCCACCATCCGCTCGGCCTCGTGCTCCTCGTTGTCGCAGTCCACCACCCGCACCGGCTCGCCTTCACCCAGCTCGGAGAACAGCGTCTTCGGAAACAGCTTGGGGTTGGGCTGGATCACGTTGTTGGCCGCGCGCAGGATGGCGCTGGTGGAGCGGTAGTTCTGCTCCAGCTTCACTACCTTGAGCTGCGGGTAGTCCTGCGGCAGGCGCTTCAGGTTGTCCAGCGTGGCGCCGCGCCAGCCGTAGATGGACTGGTCGTCGTCCCCCACCGCGGTGAAGCGGCCGCGCTCGCCCACCAGCAGCTTCAGCAGCTCGTACTGCGTGGCGTTGGTGTCCTGGTATTCGTCCACCAGCACGTGGCCCAGTTGCTGCTGCCACTTCTCGCGCACTTCGGCGTGGTCGCGCAGCAGCTTCAGCGGCAGGCCGATCAGATCGTCGAAGTCCACGCTCTGGTAGGCGGCCAGGCGCTCCTCGTAGCGCTGCATGATCATGGCGGTGACGCGTTCGTTCTCGTCCTGCGCCTGCGCCAGCGCGGCGGCGGCGTTCAGGCCCGCGTTCTTCCAGGCGCTGATGGTCCATTGCCATTGCCGCGCCTGCGCGGCGTCGGTGGTGCCGCCCGCGTCCTTCAGGATGCTGGTGACGTCGTCGGTGTCGAGAATGGAGAACTGCGGCTTCAGGCCCAGCGCCGCGCCGTCCTGCCGCATCATGCGCACGCCCAGCGCGTGGAAGGTGCAGATCAGCACGGCCTTCGCATCGCGGCCCACGAGCTGCTTCGCCCGCTCGCGCATCTCGGCGGCGGCCTTGTTGGTGAAGGTGATGGCGGCGATGCGGTCGGCCGCCAGGCCCGCCTGAATCAGCCGCGCGATCTTGTGCGTGATCACGCGCGTCTTGCCGGATCCGGCGCCGGCCAGCACCAGGCAGGGGCCATGCAGGTAGTTCACCGCCTCTTGCTGGGCGAGGTTCAGGCCGGACATCGATGGGGGGCTGCGTGGGGAGCGCGGATGATACCGGCCCCCGATGACCGCCACGCGTGCATACCGCACAGCCCGACCGTCCGACGCTGGGGGACAATAGCCGCGTGCTGGACATCCTGCGGGTCACCTTCCCCTTCTTCGCGCTGGTGCTGGCCGGCTACCTGGCGGCGCGCCGGCGCATGCTGCCCCTGGAGGCCATTGGCGGGCTGAACACGTTCGTGCTCTATTTCGCGCTGCCCTGCATGCTGTACCGCTTCGGCGCCAGCACGCCCATCGCGCAGATGCTCGACCCGGCGGCGATGGCGGTGTACTTCCTCTGCGCCTGCATCATGGTCGCTGGCACCGTCAAGCTGAGCATGAACGCGCGCATCCGCTGGAACGACGCCTCCATGGGCGCGCTGGTGGCGGCCTTTCCCAACACCGGGTTCATGGGCGTGCCGCTGCTGGTGGCGCTGCTGGGCGCGGCGGCGGCCGGGCCGGCCATCCTCACCATCCTGATCGATCTCGTCTTCACCAGCTCGCTGTGCATCGCGCTGTCGCGGCTGGACAGCGCGGATGAGCACGGTGCCTCCGAGGCCGCGAAGAAGGCCCTGCGCGGCGTGGCCGTGAACCCCATGCCCTGGGCCATCGTGCTCGGCGGCCTCTCGTCGGCGGCGGGCTGGAAGCCGCCCGGCCCGGTGATGAACACCATCGGTCTGCTGGCCGACGCAGCTTCGCCGGTAGCGTTGTTCACCATCGGCGCGGTGCTGGCTCGCTCGCAGATGTTCGCGGCGGCGGCCGAGCACGCGCCCCTGCCCGCGCGCGATTTCGTGCCGGTGGCTGTGGCCAAGCTGCTCGTGCATCCCCTCCTGGTGTGGGGCATCGGCACCGGTGCACGTGCCTTGGGCGTGCCGGTGGACCCGTTCACACTGACCGTGATGGTGCTCGTGGCCGCGCTGCCCAGTGCCAGCAATGTGTCGATGCTGGCCGAGCGCTTCGGTGCCGACACCGGCCGCATCGCGCGCATCATCCTGCTCACCACCGCGGCGGCCTTCCTCACCTTCTCGGGCGCGGTCGCGCTGCTGCACTGACCATGCACCTCGAAACCATCACCACCGAGACCTGGCAGATCGCCCTGCCCAGCGACTGGGTGGCCAAGGAGGACGGTGGCGACGGCCAGTACGAGTTCGAGTCGCCCGACGGGGCCAAGGGCATCACCATCGGCACCTGGCGCGTGGCGGAGGGCGGCCTGCGCCGCTCGTCACGCGACGTGGCGCAGTCGTTCCGCGCCACCGTGCTCACCTCGCTGCGCGCCATGGCCGGCTACGACTGGCAGATCCTGGTGGACGAGGTGGTGGAGATGGGGGTGGTCTCCATCGCCATCTCCGACGCCTGGGATTCGGCGCAGTGCTACCGCATCACCGGCATCGTGCTGGCGCGGCCGCCCATCATCGTGCGCGCCGCCTTCCACGACTACCTGTGCGAGAACGTCGACGCCTCGCGGGCCTACTTCGCGCCGATGATGGAGTCGTTCGTCCTGCAGGGCTGACCGCATGCTGCCCGCCGCGCCCGAAGCCCCATCGCCTACGAAGCACCGCCTGGTGTTCCTGGCCCTGGCCGCAGCGGCGCTGGCGGGCGTGCTGGTGCTCGCCTGGGCGCGCCCGCTGGATGCATGGGCGCAACGCGAGGTGGAGGCCGGATTCCAGCGCGCGCTGGCCAGCTTCGCGGCGGCGCGCGGGCTGAATGCGGTGCTGAGCGCAGTGCAGAGCGCCTCCGTCAACGTCGGCGTCGGGGTGGGCGCCTCGGTGCATCCGGGCGCGGTGCTGGAGCCACTGGACGACCTGGTGGAGCAGCTCTCCACCCTGCTCCTGGCGGCCACGGTGTCGTTCGGTCTGCAGCGGCTGCTGATCGAGCTGCTGGCCACCTGGCCGGTGAACCTGGCGCTCTCGCTCGCAGGCCTGGCCTGGCTGGCGCTGGCGTGGACAGGTCGCCCGCTGCCGCGCTGGCTGCCGCGTCTGGCGCTGTTCCTGCTCTGCCTGCGCCTGGCCGTGCCGTTGATGGCCCTGGGCGGCGAGGCGATCCACCGCGCCGTGCTGGCCGGCGACTACCAGGCCGCGCAGGCGCAGCTCGCGCAGGAGCCACTGCCGGCCGCGGCGCCCGCCCGGGGCTCGCCCCCATCGCTGGCCGAGCGGGTGCGCCGGTGGTGGGCCGACGGCACGGATGTCGCCCGTCAAGTGGAGCAGCTCAAGGCCCGCGCGGACGCGCTGGTGGCGCAGATGGTGCGGCTGATCGCGGTCTTCGCCTTGCAGACCGTCGTGTGGCCCCTGGCCTTTCTGCTGTTGGGGTGGTTCCTGCTACAAAAGTTACTAGATTAGTGCTATGGTTCGCTCCCTTGCGATGGGAGGAACCCCATGGGCGAACGAGCCAGCTTCAGTTTCAACCCCGATGGCAGCCGCCTGATCCGGCATGGCGAGGCGCATCCCTGGGAGCCGGCGGCCGGCGTCTCCTCGCTGCCGCAGATCGAGGCGCACCTGGCGGCCCACCTGGGGCCCGTGCAGCACGTGTTCCATGAACTGGTGTCCGACGCGGTGCACATCGACGTGCATTGCATCCCGCCCACGCCCACGCAGCCTTACCTGAGGCTTGTCACCTCCGGCATGAGCGATCGGCCGATGAATGTGCCGGTCGACGCCGGGCCGGAAGTGCCGCGCTACCTGGAGCTGATGGTCACCCTGCCCGCGAACTGGTACTTCGGCCAGACCGAGCTGGAGGACGAACGCTGGTACTGGCCGCTGCGCACGCTCAAGTTCCTCGCGCGCGTGCCGCACAAGTTCGACACCTGGCTCGGGGCCGGCCACACCATCCCGAACGGGGACCCGCCCGAGCCGTATGCCGCGGGCACGCGCCTGTGCGGCGCCGTGATCCTGCGTTCGCCCACCGTGCCAACGCACTTCCACAAGCTGAAGACGCCGGGCAAGACCATCGCCTTCATGGCGGTGGTGCCGCTGCACGCCGACGAGATGGCGTACAAGCTGCGCCACGGCAGCGATCGCCTGGGCCAGCGCCTGGATCGCGCAGGGGTCAACGACTGCATCGACCCGGCGCGCCGGAGCGTGGCGCCGCGGTTGTTCGGCCTGTTCTGAAGCTGGAGGCAGGGCGCATCACCCCGTCGTCCCCGCGCAGGCGGGGACCCAGGAGCTGCTGGCCTACCAGGTGTCGACGGCGAGCGACCCATCCGCCGGCGCCACCCGCGCCGCGGCCAGCCCGCGCGCCAGCCACGCGCGCGTCTCGGCCGGGTCGATCACGGCATCGATCTCCAGCGTGGCCGCCATGTTCATCGCCTGGCCGGCCTCGTACTGGCGCGCCACCAGCTCGTCGTACAGCGCCTGCCGCGCCGGCCCCTCGGGCTGCGCCGCCAGCTCCTTGCGGTAGCCCAGCCGCACCGCGCCTTCCAGGCCCATGGCGCCGAACTCGCCGCTGGGCCAGGCCACGGTGGCCTCGGTCGCATGAAAGCCGCCAGCCGTCATCGCCATCGCGCCCAGGCCGTAGCCCTTGCGCAGCACCACGCTGAAGAACGGCACGCGCAGATGGGCCGCCGCGATGAACATGCGGCTCACGTGGCGCACCTGCGCGCGCTCCTCGATGGCCGGTCCGACCATGAAGCCGGGCGTGTCCACCAGGCTCACCAGCGGCAGGCCGTGCGCGTTGCACAGTTGCATGAAGCGTGCGGCCTTGTCGGCGCCGTCGGCATCGATGGCGCCGCCCAGGTGCAGCGGGTTGTTGGCCAGCAGGCCCACCGGCCGGCCCTCGATGCGGCCCAGCGCGGTGTGGATGCCGGCGCCGAAGCCGGTGCGCAGCTCCAGCAATGAACCTTCGTCCACCAGGCCGCGCAGCGCGGCGCGGCTGTCGTAGACGCGCAGCCGGTTCTCCGGCACTACATCGCGCAGGGCCAGCGGATCGGGGGCGACGAAGTCGCGGAACGCGCCCTGGAAGTAGGACAGGTAACGGCGCGCCGCATCCACCGCCTGCGCCTCGTCGTCCACCAGCACATCGATCACGCCGTTGCCATGCTGGATGGCGGATGGGCCGATGTCCTCCGGCCGGAACACGCCCAGACCACCGCCCTCCACCATCGCCGGCCCACCCATGCCGATGTTGCTGTCGCGCGTGGCGATGATCACGTCGCAGCAGCCCAGCAGCGCCGCGTTGCCGGCGAAGCAGCGGCCCGCCACCACGCCCACCACCGGCACCTGGCCATTGAGCCGCGCGAAGCTGGCGAAGGTGGCCACATGCAGGCCGGCCACGATGGGCATGTCGGTGTCGCCGGGCCGGCCGCCGCCGCCTTCGGCGAACAGCACCACCGGCAGCCGATTCTTCAGTGCCACACCCAGCAGGCGATCCGTCTTCTGGTGGTTGCGCATGCCCTGGGTGCCGGCCAGCACCGTGGCGTCATAGGCCATCACCACCGTGCTGGCCTGCGCCGGCGGGAAGAAGGTGCCGTTGACGGTGCCAATGCCGGTGACCATGCCGTCGGCGGGCGTGTTTTGCTGCAGATCCTCCGCGCTGCGGCGGCTGCGCTGCGCGGCCACGGCCAGCGCGCCGTATTCGATGAAGCTGCCTTCGTCGCACAGGTCGGCGATGTTCTCGCGCGCGGTGCGCAGGCCCAGTGCGTGGCGCTTGGCCACTGCTTCGGGCCGCGCGGCGTCGAGGGTGAGGGCGTGGCGGTCTTGCACGCGCTGCAGGTCGGCGCGCGCGGGGCGGGGTGATGCAGGCGAGTGAGAAGCGGCAGCCGATGTGGCAGCAGCGGCCGCTGGCGACATATGGGCCATGCCGGTCGGCGTTGCGCCTGACGATTCGCCAGGCGCATCGGCTTGTGCCGGCAAGGTCTCCAGCACCAGCAACAGCGCCTGGTCGTCCACGGATTCACCCGCCTCGAACAGCCGCTCACGCACGCGGCCCGCAGCCGGGGCGCGCACCTCGTGCTCCATCTTCATCGCTTCCAGGATCACCAGCAGATCCCCCGCGCGCACGGCGTCCCCCGGCGCGACGAGCCATTCAACGATCTGGGCCTGCAAGGGGGAGCGCAACTCGGTCATGCGGATGATTGTGGGCCGGTGGCGGGGCGGGTGGGGGTCAAGCGGGTGACAGCGGGCCGCGCGGCGGGATGGCCTGGGCGTCGATCAATGGACTATTCCGCTGATCCGTGGATAGGCAGCATGTAGCCTATGCGCTACACTGTCCCATACGCGTCCAGAAGACAGACGAGTACGCCAAGTGGTTGGATGGCTTGAAGGATCACGCTGGCCGCGCGCGTGTCCTGCTCAGAAGCGGGACATCGAACTGGCTCTACGACTCAACCGCAACTTCTCGGAGTAGTCCATGGCACGCACAACTGCCGTAAAGAAAGTTCCGAAGACCAAGGCGACGGCGTATGACGTCGCCGAACACCTCCGTACGCCAGAAGAGATGGCTGCCTACCTCGACGCTTGGCTGGAAGAAGCACCCGACGATCCGGCGGGCATTGCACGCGCGCTCGGTGACATCGCCCGCGCGAAGGGCATGTCGCTCGTCGCCAAGGAAGCCGGACTCAGCCGCGAAAGCCTCTACCGAGCGCTCAGCGATCAAGGCAACCCGAGCTTTGCAACCGTTCTCAAGGTGGCGAAGGCGCTGGGCGTACGGTTTCACGCCCAGCCAGTCGAAGGCGGCGCCTGATCTCTCGGCTTGAATCTGCAGGCAAGCACACGCCCTCGCTCAGCACGCTGAAGCGCTATGCCGAGGCAGTGGGTTGCGAACTTCAAGTCAAGCTGGTGCCGCAGCGGTGATGCCCAACCCTTCGCAGCCGCGATGTGCCATGCAGCCACGGGACCCCCCCTAATCCTCCCAGGGCTCGATGTCCACCCGCCTGGCCTTCGGCGCATCGTCCAGCGCCTTGCCCATGCGGCGCACCAGCATGCCCACCGGCACCTCCTGCGCATGCACGCGGACCACGGCGATGCGCAAGGCCGGGTCCTGCCGCGGGATGCCGAAACGCTCGCCGCGCAGCGACTGCGCGAACAGCGCGGTCACCAGGCCCTGCAGGCCGGCGTCGTCGCGGTGCTGCAGGTCGCGCACCACCAGTTCATGGTGCGACCAGCGGCCGACGTCCGTGCCGGGGCGCAGGGCAGCGGCCATCATGGCCTGCAGGTAGTGCTCCGTCGCCACGCTGTCCAGATCGCGGCGCGTGCGCGCACCGGGTGCCAGCCCTTCGAAGCGCAGCAGCAGCAGGGCGCAGCCGGCGTCGCGGCGCGCGGCCCGGTCGGGCGGCAGGTCCAGCCGACGCTTCAGCTCCTCGCGTGATTCGCCGTCCGCTTCCACGTGCAGCGCGCGCAGGTTGGCGCGCACCTGCGCCCGCCGCTCTTCCAGCAGGCGCAGGCCGTGCAGGTTGAAGGGCGCCTCCAGCACGCCGGCCAGCGGCAGCGTCAGCAGCATCCACGGCGCGAAGGGCAGCAGGCCGGCGATGCCCAGCGTGATCGCGCCCACGCAGATGAACACCGGCAGGTAGCCGATCAGCAGCCAGCTCGCGACCACGTTCGCGGTGCGCCGCGCCAGGCGGAAGGCGCGGATGCCCAGCACCATCGACAGGCCGATCGCGACATGGGCCAGGGTCTGCGCGGGGGCCGGCGCCAGCAGGGGCACGGCCGCGGCGGCCGCGAGGCCGATGCCGGCCATCCACCGCATGGCGAGCGCAAAGCGCGGCGCGCTGATCTCCAGCGCGAAGGCGCGCTCGGCCAGCAGCAGCGACAGCGCTGCACCCACGCAACCCAGCATCGAGGCGGCCTGGTTGCGCCATGGCGCCAGCCACGGCCACACCGTCGCCTCGCCCAGGCCGGTGAGCAGCAGGCCGGCGCAGGCGATGTTGGCGGCGAGCAGGGCGTACAGCAGGTAGGCCACGCTGCGCAGCGCGGCCGCACGGGCGAGCGCGTAGACCGTGGCCACGCCCGCGATGCCGAAGCCCAGCGTCATCAGCGCCAGTTGCAACCGTGAGGCCGTCTCCCAGGGCTGGCGCGGCTGCAGCAGCACCTGGCCGTGCACCGGCACGCCGGCCTGCACGCGCAACAGCAGGCGCTGCGGCTCGGCGCTCTTCGGCAGGTGCAGCGTGGCGGGAAAGCGATGGTCTTGCCGCGCCTCGGCCGGCATCTGGCGGCCGGCATCCTCCAGCGGCCGTGTGCCGGCACCGGGGCGGAACAGTTCCACGCGGTCGATCGCCGGGTGGGCGAGTTCCAGCACCGCCGGCATCGGCAGCGGCGCGACGTCAAGCAGGATCCAGGTGGGGCGGTCGGTGCCGACCCGGAACGTGGGTGCTTCACCGCGCGTGAGGGGCGCGGCGGGCTGGGTCTGCAGGACCTCGAGCGCGCGCACCGCGCTGTCGCCCTCGGCCAGGGCGGCCCAACTGCGCATGGCGGTGATCTCGGTCTGGCCGATGGCGGCGCAGACGGCGGCGGTGGCCAGCCAGCAGCCCGCGAGCCACGCAAACAGGTTCATCCCGTCCTCCGGTGCGCCGCATCATAGGCGCGTCGCGCACCTGCCGATAATGCCGGCATGCAGGATCTGGTTCCCCTGATTGAACTCACGCGTGGCGGCACCGCCGAGTGCCTGCACTTCGGTGCGCTCGCCGTCGCCGACACGGCCGGTCGCGTGGTGGCCCACGCTGGCAACCCGCGCTGGGTGACCTTCACCCGCTCCACCCTCAAGCCGCTGCAGGCGCTGCCGTTCCTGGCGGCCGATGGCCCGCGCCGCTTCGGCTACGGCCGCGAGCACCTGGCGCTGCTGTGCGCCAGCCATGGCGGCGAGCCCCAGCACGTGGAACGTGTGCAGCAGATGCTGGAGGCCGCCGGCCTGGGCGTGCGGGCGCTGCAATGCGGCTGCCATGTGCCGGGCTATGTGGAGCTGACCGGCGCCCCCGCGCCCGCCGCGTACGACGAGCGCCATCACAACTGCAGCGGCAAGCATGCGGGCTTTCTCGCCTGGTGCGTGCAGCACGGGCATCCCACGCACAACTACCTGGCGCCGGCGCATCCGCTGCAGCAGGCCATCCGCCAGGCGGTGGCCGACGTGGTGGGCCTCGCGCCCGGGGACCTGGCCGCGGGCACCGACGGCTGCTCGGCCCCCAACTACGCCATGCCGCTCGCGAACCTCGCACGCGGCTTTGCGCGGCTCGCATCCGGTTCGGCCGACCCGGCGCGTGGCGAGCAGTTCGCGCTGCTCGCCGACGCCATGACGGCGCACCCGGATCTGGTCTCAGGCACCGGCCGCAATGACCTCGCGTTCATGCAGGCAGGCCGCGGCGACTGGGTCACCAAGATCGGCGCCGATGGCGTGCAGGTGGTGGCCAGTCGCAGCCGCGGGCAGGCGCTGGCCCTGAAGATCAGCGACGGCAGCAAGCCCGCGCTCTACGCCGCCACGGTGGAGGCGCTGGACCAGCTGGGCTGGCTCGATGCCCGCCAGCGTGAGGAGCTGCGGCCCTGGCGCGGCCAGGCCATCACCAACGTGAAGGGCACGCTGGTCGGCGAGCGCCGGCCCGTGTTCCGGCTGGCGGTCGACTGAGCAGCGCGCCATGCAGTCGCTGCCCGAGCCCCATCGCACCGTGCGCCTGATCGGCGCGCCCACCGACGTGGGCGCCAGCGTGCGCGGCGCCGGCATGGGGCCTGATGCCCTGCGCGTGGCGGGCCTCGCCGAGGCGCTGCAGGCGCAGGCCTTCGCGGTGGTGGACGCCGGCAACCTGCCCGGCCCGCCCAACCCCTGGCGCGAACCGGTCGGCGGCCTGCGCCACCTGGAGGCGGTGGTGGCCTGGAACCGCGCGGTGTTCGATGCCGTCGATGCCGCGCTGTCGGCCGCAGAGGTGCCGCTCGTCATGGGCGGCGACCACTGCCTGGCCGTCGGCTCCATCAGCGCCGTGGCCCGCCACTGCCGAGCGACCGGGCACCACCTGCGCGTGATCTGGCTCGACGCGCACACCGACGTCAACACGCCGGCCACCAGCCCGTCGGGCAACCTGCATGGCATGCCGGTGGCCTGCCTGCTGGGCCAGGGCCCGGCCGCGCTCACGGGCTGGAGCGGCACCCCTGCCGCGCTGGACGCGGGGCAGATCGATTTCATCGGCATCCGCAGCGTCGACGCGCAGGAGCGGCAGGCGATCCGCGCGCTGGGCCTGCAGGTGTTCGACATGCGGCATCTCGACGAACACGGCATGCGGCACACCATGACCGAGGTGCTGCAGGACGTGGACGAGAACACCCATCTGCACGTGAGCTTCGACCTGGATTGCCTGGACCCCGCCGACGCGCCCGGTGTGGGCACCGGCGTGCGCGGCGGCCCCACCTACCGCGAGATGCAGCTGTGCATGGAGATGATCGCGGATACCGGCCGGCTGGGCTCGCTGGACGTGGTGGAGCTGAACCCCGCGCTGGATGTGCGCAACCGCACGGCGGAGCTGGCGGTGGATTTCGTGCGCAGCCTGTTCGGCGCCTCCACGCTCGCCCGCTGACCGCCGAGAGACCGCGCAGGGCGCGCGGTGCTGGGCAAGCGCGCCGATGCGCTGCATGATGGAGGCCTCGACACCAGGGCAGTGATGGACGACGAACAGGCGAGGCAGGCACGGGCAGACCGTTTGATGCAGGCGCTGGAAGGCTCCGGCCTGGCGCTGTGGGACTACGACGCCCGCACCGCACGCGTGCTCATGTCCGAGGCCTGGGCGGCCATGCGCGGCGAGCCGCCGGTCGCGCAGGAGCTGGCCCCCGCCGCCCTGCTGGAACTGATCCACCCCGAGGATCTGCCGGCCCTGCGCGAGGCCGCCGCGCAGCTCGTCACCGGTCAGACCGACCGCTACATGGTCGAGGTGCGTGTGCGCCGCAGCGACGGCAGCCTGTTCTGGGTGCTGGCGCGCGGCAGCGTGGTCGAGCGCGGGCCCGACGGCCGCGTGCTGCGCATCGCCGGCACCACGGCCGATGTGACCCAGCGCCACGAGACCGAGGCGGCCCTGCGCGTCGCGCGCGACGCGGCCGAGGCCGCGAACCAGGCCAAGAGCCGCTTCCTGGCGACCATGAGCCATGAGATCCGCACGCCGCTCAACGGCATCGTCGGCCTGGCCAAGCTGCTGCTCGACGAAACACTGCCGCCGGCGGCGCGCCAGCAGGCCGAGCTGATCGACAGCAGCGCGCAGGCCCTGCTGGAGCTGCTCAACGACATGCTGGACGTCTCCAAGATCGAGGCCGGCCAGATGGACATCGAGCACGTGCCCTTCGATCTGGCCGAGCTGCTCGACGAGCTGGGTGCGCTGTTCCGCCTGCGCGCGCGAGAGAAGGGCCTGGCCTTCAAGCTGCACGTCGATCCTTCCGTGCCGCGCCTGGTGCGCGGCGATCCGGTCCGGCTGCGCCAGATCCTCGGCAACCTGCTGGGCAACGCGTTGAAGTTCACCGAGCAGGGCTGGTTCGGCCTGCACGTCGGCGCCACGCCGGTGGCCGGCGGCTTCGAGATGAAGTTCGTGGTGCGCGACACCGGCCCTGGCATGTCGCCGGAGACGCAGGCGCGGCTGTTCCAGCCCTTCGCGCAGGGCGAGGCGTCCACCGCGCGCCGGTATGGCGGCACCGGGCTGGGTCTGTCCATCGTGCGGCAGCTGTGCGACCTGATGGGCGGCCACGTGTCGGTGCTCAGCGCGCGCGGCAAGGGCTCACGCTTCGCCGTGGTGCTGCCGATGGAGGAGGCTGCGGCCGACGAGGTGACGAGCCACCACGATCTGCTGCCAGACGCCGCGCCGGTGCGCATCCTCGTGGCCGAGGACAACATCACCAACCAGGTGGTGCTGCTGGGTTTCCTGCGCAAGCTGGGCTACACCGATGTGACGGCCGCGCCCGACGGCCTGCAGGCGGTGGAGCTGGCCCGCGGCGGCGACTTCGACCTCATCCTGATGGATTGCCAGATGCCGAACCTCGACGGCTACGAGGCCACCGGCCGCCTGCGCGAAGCGGGCGTCCGCTCGGTCGTCATCGCGATGACGGCCAACGCCCTCAAGGGCGATCGCGAGCGCTGCGTCGCCGCCGGCATGGACGACTACCTCACCAAGCCCATCAGCCTGCGCAAGCTGGGCGAGACACTGGCCGCGTGGACGGCCTGGTCCGCGGGGCGGGCGCCGCGCCCCATGGGCGCCGCGCGGCCCACCACCGACATGGCACCACTGGACATGGGCGACCTGAAGGACCGCTTCGGCGAGGATGCGGAGCTGATGACCGTGGCCCTCGATCACTTCATCGAGGCCACCCCGAGGCTGCTGAACCGCCTGGGCGACGCCGTCGCCGCGCAGGACCGCGCGGAGGTGGCGCGTCTGGCGCATGCTGCCAAGGGCTCCTCCGCCATGGTGTCGGCCATGGCCTTCAGCCGCGCCGCCGGGCGGCTGGAAGAGCAGGCGCCAACGGCCGGCATCCTGGACCTGCACGACCAGGTGCAGCACCTGCGGCAGGCCTTCCGCGATTTCCTGCAGCAGGCGCGCCCGGGCGGCTGAGCCGCGGGGTGCGTGGGGCCGCGCTCACTGCGGCTGCAGGCCCACCTTCTTCACCAGCGCCGCGTACTTCGCCAGCTCGGCCCGGAAGGCGGCCTGCGCCTGCTCGGGCGTGCTGATCTGGATGGTGTTGCCCTGCTTGGCCATGGTCTCCTTCACCGCCGGGTCGGCGAAGGCGGCCACCACCGCGTCGTGCACCTTCTTCACCTGGTCGGCCGGCAGGCCCTTGGGGCCGATGACCGCGAACCACGCATCCACCTGGAAGCCCGTGAGGCCCTGCTCGGCGAAGGTGGGGATGTCCGGCGCGGCCGGCGTGCGCTGCGGCGTGAGCGTGCCGATGGCGCGCAGTGCGCCGCTCTTGATGTGCGCCTGCACGCTGGGCAGCGCGGCGACGCCAAACTCCACCTGGCCGCCGATCAGATCCGTCACCATCGGGCCCACGCCCTTGTAGGGAATGTGCTTGGCGCTCGCGCCCGCAGCCTCCAGGAACAGCTCCGCCGCCAGGTGTAGGATGGTCCCGTTGCCGCCGGAAGCGAAGTTCAGCGCGCCGGGCTTGCTCTTGAGCAGCGCGATGAAGTCGCGGCCCGTGGTGGCCGGCACCTTGGCCGGGTTCACCACCAGCACCATGGGCGTGGCGCCGACGATGGCGATGGGCGTGAAGTCGCCCGGCATGTCGAAGGGCAGGGACTTCAGCACGCTGGGGAAGATGACGACGTTGTTCGAGACCACCGACAGCGCACTGCCATCCGCGGGCGACTTGGCCAGGGCCTGCAGGCCCACCACGCCGCCGGCGCCCGGCTGGTTTTCCACCACCACGTTGGCGCCCAGGGCCTTGGCCAGGGCGGGTTGCGCCGCGCGCGTGATGGCGTCCACGCCCGAGCCGGTGGCGTTGGGCAGGATGAACTTCACGGTGCCGGCCTGCGCGCGGACGGCCAGTGGCCACAGGCCGCCAAGGGCCAGGGCGCTGCCAGCGGCCAGCAGGCTGCGGCGGGAGGTCGAGGTCGGGTTCATGGTGGGCGTCTCCTTCTGGTTCATGGGTTGCCTTCGAACGGTTCAGGCCACCACGGTCTGCTCGCGCAGGCGCGTGATCGCCGCGTCGTCGTAGCCGATGCCGTGCAGCAGCTCGGTGGTGTGCGCGCCGCGGGCGGGCGGGTCCAGCCGCACGCCGAGCCGCTCGCCGCCCAGCGTGAACGGCAGCAGCGTCGTCTTCACCCGCTGGCCGGCCATCGGGCCGTCGGGCAGCACCACGTCGGCCAGGCCGCCGGTGGCCTGCAGGTGCTCGTCATCGTACAGGTCCTCGGGCTTGCGGATGGGCGCGAAGGGCAGGCCGGCGCGCTCCATGATCGCGGCCAGCTCGGCGGCGCTGCGCTGCGCGATGTGCTCGCCGATGGCGGCCAGCAGGCGCGGGCGCTGCGCCACGCGCGCGTTGTTGGTGGCGAGGCCGGGCTCGGCCTTCAGCGCGTGCAGGCCCAGCACGTCGCAGAAGGTCACCCACTGCGCGTCGCTCACCGCGGCCAGGAAGATCTGCTCGCCGTCCTTCACGGTGAACACGTCGTACACCGCCCACGGGTTGTCGCGGGCGGGCATGGGCGCCGGGTGGCGGCCGGTCATCGCGTACTGAAGCATGTGCTGGCCGACCAGGAACACGTTGTTCTCGTACAGGGCCGACTGCACCTCCATGCCGCGGCCGGTGATGCCGCGCTGCACCAGCGCGCCCAGCACGCCGATGGCGCCGAACAGGCCGCCCATGATGTCGTTCACGCTGGTGCCGGCGCGCAGCGGGTCGCCGGGGCGGCCCGTCATGTAGGCCAGCCCGCCCATCATCTGCACCACCTCGTCAAGCGCCGTGCGGTGCTCATAGGGCCCGGGCAGGAAGCCCTTGTGCGTGGCATAGATCAGGCGCGGCTGCGTGGCCGAGAGCGAGGCGTAGTCCAGCCCGTACTTGGCCATGGTGCCGGGCTTGAAGTTCTCCGCCACCACGTCGGCCGTGCCGCACAGGCGGCGCGCCACCTCGGCGCCCTCGGGCTGGTGCAGGTCGATCGCGATGCTCTTCTTGTTGCGGTTGAACATGGGGAAGAAGCCCGCGCCCGCGCCCACCAGCGTGCGCGTGCGATCGCCTTCCAGCGGCTCCACCTTGATGACCTCGGCACCCAGGTCGGCGAGCACCATGCCGCAGGTGGGGCCCATCACCATGTGCGTGAACTCCACCACGCGCAGGCCGGCCAGGGGTTGGGGGGTGTTGCTCATGAGAGCGCTTCCTCGGGCTGCGGTTGCAGGGTCTTCGGCAGGCCGGCGCGCCACAGCGTGCCGTGCAGCGTCTCACCGGCCAGCCAGCCGGCCACGCGCTCGCGCAGGGCGAGCAGGCGGCCGATGTCCAGGCCGGTTTCGACGTCCATGCTCGCCATCAGATACGCGAGGTCTTCCGTCGCCACGTTGCCGCTGGCGCCGGGCGCATGCGGGCAGCCGCCGATGCCGCCGATGGAGGCGTCGAAGCGGGTGATGCCCAGTTGCATCGCGGCGCAGACATTGGCGACCGCGAGGCCGCGCGTGTCGTGGAAGTGGCCGCAGACCAGGCGATCGCCCGCGACCCGCAGCACGCGCTCGAACAGGTCGGCCACCATGGCCGGGTCCGCATAGCCCACCGTGTCGGCCAGGCTCACAGTGTCCACGCCGGCATCCAGCACGGCCTGCACCAGGCGTACCACCTCGGCCGGGTCCACGTGGCCCTGGATCGTGCAGCCGAAGGCGGTGCTCATGCCCACCTCGATGCGGGTGCGGGCGCCAGCGGCGTCACGCTCGGCGCGGATGCGCGCGATCTCGGCCACCACGTCATCGGGCGGCTTGCGCAGGTTGGCCAGGCTGTGCGCGTGGCTGGCCGACAGCGGCACCAGCAGGCCCTCGGCATCGGCGGCCAACGCGCGCTGCGCGCCCTTCAGGTTGGGCACCAGCACGGTGGCCTTCAGGCCGGGCAGGGTCTGCGCATAGGCCAGCACCTCCGCGGTGTCGGCCAGTTGCGGCAGCAGATGGGCGGGCACGAAGGAACCGACCTCGATCTCGCGCTCGCCGGCCTCGTAGGCGGCCAGGATCCACGCGCGCTTGGCCTCGGTGGGGACGATGGTGGCCACGCTCTGCAAGCCGTCGCGCAGGCCCATCTCGCGGATGACCACTTGGCGCGGCAGGTGACCGGGCTTCAGGATGTTGGCAGGCATGGGAACGAAGTCTAGAATTTCCGAAGCGAGCCGACATCTCAATTTGAGAACGGTATCGTTCCCGATTGGAAATTCATTGCGCGACCTCGACCTCACCAGCCTGCGTCTCTTCGTCACCGTCTGCGAGACCGGCACCATCGTCCGCGCGGGGGAGCGCGCCAGCATCGTCGGCTCGGCCATCAGCAAGCGCCTGGCCCAGCTGGAGGGCCAGGTGGGCACGCCGCTGCTGGTGCGCAAGCGCCACGGCATGGTGCCCACCGCCGCTGGCCAGACCCTGCTGGAACACGCGCGTGCCATGCTCGACAGCGCCGAACGCATCGAGCGCGACATGCAGGGCTACGCCGCCGGCGCGCGCGGGCAGGTGCGCATCCTCGCCTCGGTCTCCGCCATGACCGAGTCGCTGGCCGACGACGTGGCGGCCTTCCTGCAGCAGCCGGCGCACCGCAGCATCCAGGTGGACATGGAAGAGCGCGTGAGTCCGGAGATCGTGCGCGGCGTGCGCGAAGGCATGGCCTCGCTCGGCGTGTGCTGGGACGCGGCGGAGATCGGCAGCCTGCAGTCGCGCCCGTATCGCAGTGACAGGTTGTGCATGGTGGTGCCGCGCGGCCATCCACTGGCGCGCAAGCGCTCGGTGCGCTTCGCGGACACGCTGGATTTCGAGCATGTGAGCCTGCCCGTCAACAGCGCGGTACAGGTCATGCTGCGGCAGGAGGCGGCCCGCCTCGGTCGTGACCTGCGGCATCGCGTGGTGGTGACCAATTTCGAGGCGGCGCTGCGCGTGGTGCGCGCCGGCCTCGCCATCAGCCTCGTCCCGCGCGAGGTGGCGGAGGCACCAGCGGCTGCCTACGGTCTGCAGCTCGTGCCGCTGACCGAGCCCTGGGCCGAGCGGCGCTTCATCGTCTGCTTCCGGGACGAGCAGACGTTGTCGCCGGCGGCGCAGTTGCTGGTGGCGCACCTCGCGGCGCGTGCCGATGGCCCTGCCGCGGAGGCGTCGTCGCTGTCACGCCCAGCCCGGAGGCAAGCTGCATGACGTCCGACACCCTCGACCTGGGGCCCGCGCCGCGCGTGCTCTTCCTCGCCGCCGATGCCGACCGCGTGCGCGCGCAACTGGCCGGTGAGCGCCTCACGCTGGCGGAGGCCGGCGCGCTGCGTGACGACATCTCCACCGACGAGATCACGCCGGTGCGCATCATGGCGCACTATGACGCGCGCCTGGCGCGCTTCCCGTACACCGGCTTCACCACCGCGAACGGCGAGCGCCCGATCGCGCCGGGCGCGGTGCAGGCGGGTGGCTTCGTGGTCACCGTGGGCGGGCGGCGCTACGGCAAAGGTTCCTCGCGCGAGCACAGCCCCGCGGCCGAGAAGGCGGCGGGCATCCGGCTGGTGATCGCGGAAAGCTTCGAGCGCATCTACCGGCAGAACGCCGACAACATCGGCCTGTTCACGAGCACGGACTTCGGTCTGCTGGATCGCATCGCGCGGGGCGAGCCCATCCCGCTGGCCGAGCTGGCCGCGGGCCGCGATGCATTGACGGCCGGCATCCTGCGCGCGGGCGGCCTGCTGCGCTTCGGGCAGGCGCATCTGCGCGATGCGGTGGCCGAGGGTTTCGATGACGAAGCGGCCGCTGGCCCGCCCCGCACGCTGTTCGAGAAGATCCTGCGCCGCCACCTCGTGCGCACCGCGGTCACGCCGCCCGAGCCGCGGCCGGGCGAGGGCTGCTTCGTGCGGGCCGACTGGCGCTTCATCCACGAGTACTACACCGGCATGGCGGCGCACATGCTCGAGGGGCTGGTGGCCGATGCGCCGCTGCACGACGCGGCGTCGATCCGCGTGTTCGAGGACCACACGGCCTACCTCGACGAGAGCCCGGCCCACGCGGGCGAAGGCCTGCGGCCGCTGATGCGCGAGATGATCGGCGCCCAGCGTGACTTCGCGCGACGGCACGGCCTGCGCATGCACCGCACGCGCACGGAAGTGGAAGGCCCCGATCCGACCCGTGACGCGGCCGGCATCTCGCACGCGATGATGGCCGAGCACTACGCGCTGCCCGGCCAGGTGGTGGTGGGCACCGACTCGCACACGCCGCACAGCGGCGCGCTCGGCTGCGTGGCCTTCGGTGTCGGCACGACCGACATGGCCAATGCCTTCGTCACGGGCGCGGTGCGCGTGACGCTGCCGCCGGTGTTGCGGGTGGACCTGCAGGGCCGCCTGCCGGA
Source organism: Ramlibacter sp. (assembly GCF_041916345.1). Taxonomy (GTDB): domain Bacteria; phylum Pseudomonadota; class Gammaproteobacteria; order Burkholderiales; family Burkholderiaceae_C; genus Ramlibacter. The sequence continues at coordinate 73,622 of NZ_JAYRZR010000008.1, read as the reverse complement.
CGGCGTGAGCGCGAAGGACATCGTGCTGCACCTGCTGGCGCTGCCGGCGATCCGTGATGGCGGCGGCGTCGGCCGCGTGTTCGAGTTCACCGGCGACGGGGCGCGCGCGCTCTCCATCGACGAGCGCACCACGCTCACCAACATGACGGCGGAGCTGGGCGGCTTCACCGGCATCGTGGCGCCGGATGAGGAGACAGTGCGCTTCCTGCGCGAGCGGCGTGGTGTCGCGTTCGAGCTGCAGCCGTGGATGCGCAGTGATGAAGGCGCGGCCTACGAGGCGACGCTCACAGTGGATTGCACGCGGCTCAGCCCCTACGTGGCGGCGCCAGGCGACCCGGGCCACGGGCAGCCGATCGCGAGCGTGGCGGAGCGGCCGCGCATCGACATCGCCTATGGCGGCTCGTGCACGGCAGGCAAGCGCGAGGATTTCGAGCACTACCACGCGGTGCTGGCCTGGGGGCTGGCGAACGGCCTGCGCGTGCCGCAGGGGGTGCAGCTCTTCCTGCAGTACGGCACCACGGCCGTGCGCGACTGGTGCGTGGCCCAGGGCTGGGACGCCACCTTCCAGGCCGCTGGGGCGCGGATGCTGCAGCCGGCCTGTGGTGCCTGCGCGAACTGCGGGCCGGGGTCCTCCGTCGAGAGCGGGCAGGTGACCGTGAGTGCGATCAACCGCAACTTCCCGGGCCGCTCCGGACCCGGGCAGGTGTGGCTCGCGAGCCCGGCGACGGTGGCGGCGAGTGCGCTGGCCGGGCGGCTGGTGTCGTTCGGGGAGTTGCGCGGGGAAGCGGGAGGGCGAGGGGCGGGTCGAGTCGAGGGGTGAAACGCTGGGGTTGCGCTGCGCTCCACCCCAGCCTACAGGAACACCGGAGGCCTGGTCTTGCGTAGGCTGGGGTGGAGCGCCAGCGCAACCCCAGCGTTCCCCCTCAAGCCCGCACCATCGCCCGCTGCGCCGACGCCGCCGCGCTGGCATAGGGCGCGGCCTGCTCCCCCACATGGAACCGCGCCACCATGCCCAGCAGCACGCGCGCCTGCTCATTCAGCGCATCGGTGGCCGCCGTCGCCTCTTCCACCAGCGCCGCGTTCTGCTGCACCACGCGCTCCATCTGCGAGACGGCGGTGTTCACCTGGCCGATGCCCTGGCTCTGCTCCTGGCTGGCGGCGGCGATCTCGGCGATCAGCTCGCTCACCTGGCGCACCGAATCCACGATCTCCTGCATCGTCGCGCCGGCCTGGTTCACCAGCCGCGTGCCCGCCTCCACCCGTGACACGGAGTCGCCGATCAGCGTCTTGATTTCCTTGGCCGCCGCCGCGCTGCGCTGGGCCAGGCCGCGCACCTCGGCCGCCACCACCGCGAAGCCGCGCCCCTGATCCCCCGCGCGGGCCGCCTCCACCGCCGCGTTCAGCGCGAGGATGTTGGTCTGGAACGCGATGCCGTCGATCACGCCGATGATGTCGCCGATGCGGCGCGAGGCGCTGGAGATGTCGTTCATGGTCGCCACGACCTTGTCCATGGCTTCGCCTCCACGCGCCGCCACGCTGCTGGCGCCCACGGCCAGCTCGCGCGCCTGCATCGCGTTGCTGGCGTTGTGGGCCACGGTGGCGGTGAGCTGCTCCATGGAGCTGGCGGTCTCTTCCAGCGTGCTGGCCTGTTCCTCGGTGCGCTGCGACAGGTCCACGTGGCCCTGGGCGATCTGGGCGCTGGCGTCGGCGACGGCCCGCGCGCTCTGCAGCACCTGGCTGACCAGGGAGCGCAGCTGCCCGGTCATGGCCTCCAGGCCCACCAGCATCTTCTGCGTCTCGCCATGCGCGGTGACGCCCACGCGCGCGGTCAGGTCGCCTTCGGCCACGCGGCCCACCACATGCGCCGCGGCGCGGATGGATCGCAGGATGCCCTCGCGGATGGACAGCCGCAGCGTGACCGCGAGCACAGCGGTGAGCACCAGGAACACGCCCATCGCCAGCCAGGTGCCGGTGGACTGCGCCGCCTGCACCTCGCCCAGCTGCGTGAGCTGCTGGGCCAGCACTGCACGAGCCGGCCCCGGCGCGCCGGCCAGCGCGGCCTGCAGGGCCTCGGCGCCGGCCGCATGGGCCTGGCTCAAGGCGTGCAGGCCCAGGGCCGCCTGCCCCAGCGACGCGAGCAGCAGCAGGGCCAGAAAGCCGTTCAGCTTGGTGATCACCGACACGTTGCGCATGTTGTCTCCTCCGTGCCCCGACTGTGGCACAGGCGCGGGGGGCTTGTCACCCCAGCGGCAGCGCCAGCTCCAGCACCACGCCGTCGTCGGCATTGCGCGCCGTCACCGCGCCGCCCATCTTGGCCATGTAGGTGCGGGCCACGAACAGGCCCTGGCCGCGGCGCGGGCCCGCCTCTTGCGGGGCGGCGTCGCTCACGCCGTAGTCGAAGATGCGCTCCAGCGCGTCGCTGGCGATGGCGGGGCCCTGGTTGTGGATCGCAGCCACGGCCTGGCCCTCCTGCGTGCGCAGGGTCAGCGTGATCGGCGTGCCTGGGGTGCGGTGGCGCTCGGCATTGCGCAGGATGTGCGTCACCACGTCTTCCAGCGAGAAGGCGTCGGCCCGCACCATCACCGGTGCCGCCGCCGGCGTGTAGCGCACATCGGTGATGCCCGCAAAGCTGGCGTTGGCGGCCACCTCTCGCAGGAAGGCGTCCAGGTCCAGCGGTTCGCGCGCCAGCTGCGCGGCCTCCAGCGCCTCGCTCGGCGACGCCTGGCCGTATAGCACGCGCACCGCCTGCTGCATGCGCTGCACGTACCGGTGGGCCGGATCGGCCGGGTCGGGGTGCAGCACCATCAGCGACTGCAGCGGCGACAGGATCTCGTGGCCCACCGCCTGCAGCATGTCGCGCTCACGCTGGGCGCGCACCTCCTCGCGCTGCACGCCCTCGCGCACGCGCTGCAGCAGGTCGGCCAGGCCGCCGGCCAGGATGCCCAGCTCGTCGCGGCCGCGCAGATCCGACACGTCCAGGGGCGCGATGCGCGCGGCGCCACCCGCCTCGCCCTGCATGCTGCGCGACACGGCGGCGGCGCGGCGCGTCAGCTCCGCGATTCGGCGCACCAGGCCCACCTCCACCACCAGCCAGGCCAGCACGATCGCCATCAGCATCGCGGCCACGTACCACGACAGCCGCGTGGCCGTGGCGCCGAGCGCGGGATCGAGCCCGCGCGCGTCACCGTCCACCCGCACCTCGAAGCGGCCGAGGGGCGTGGCGATGGTCTCGGTGGCGCTTTCGCGGCCACCTGGCGTGGTCACCGGCAGGCGGTCGATCAGCCGAAGGATCAGCGGCGAGGTGCGCTCCGCCGATCCAGTGGCGCCGCTCAGCACCTGCACCGGCCGGGCGGCGCCCTCGCGCGTCAGGGTCACGGTTTCGCCCGGCCGCAGCGTCTGGCGCAGATCGGCCAGCGCGGAGGTCGCCTGCGCACCGCCGGCGTTGCTGTCGAAGACGATGCCGCCCGGCTCCGGCGCCAGCAGTTGCAGGTGCACGCGGATGCGGTCCAGGTCGGCTGGCGGCCAGTCGGGCGCGCCGGCCTGGCCCAGCGGCGCGCGGAACGCCTCCACCGGCAGCCGCATCGAGAAGTGAACGCGGCGCGGGCAGTCGGCCGGCTCCCCGCCGCTCACGCAGGTGGCGCCCTGCCACAGGTGGCCGCGGAAATCACGCACCGGGCGCGCGCCGCTGGCGATGGTGCCGTCGGCGCCAAGGGGGTAGCCGATCAGGCGCCCGCGCACCAGCGGCTCGCCCAGCAGCGACACGCGCTCGAAGGGCGCGAGCCAGGTGAACAGCTCGCCGCGCAGCTCCAGCCGGATGCGGGCGCGGTGTGCCATCTCGACGGCGCTGCCGGGTTCGCGGGACGACAGGTCGCCGGCCAGGAAGCTGCCCACCAGGTACAGGTAGCCGCCCGCGAAGGCGTGCGCGCCGACGGCCACGCACAGCGTGGCCTCATCCGGCCACCGCACGCCGCAGCCGGCCTGGTCCACCGCCTGCTGCACGCGGCTGGGGTCGTCGAAGTCCAGGCCCGGGTACGGCAGCACCAGCGGCCGCATCGGCACCACTGCGGCGTCAGCCTCGGGGTTCAGCAGCGCCAGCTGGCCGGCCGGGTGGCGCAGCCGCGCCATCACCTCGGCCTGCGTCTTGCGGAAGTCCTGGGCGTAGCTGCGGTGGCCCCGTGCCTTCTCGTCCTGCAGCAGCAGCACCGCGAAGGCCAGCGTGGCCAGCGCCAGCAGCAGGAACACGCCGCGCAGCAGCAGCCGGCGCGAGAAGGCCGCCAGGCCCAGGCGCGGCGCGGCGAGCACCGCCGCCAGCCGCTCGGGCGAGGCAGGCGTCATCGGGCGGGCCGGGGCGGTGTGAAGCGGAAGCCCCGCATCGGCACGTTCTCGATGCCGTCGAAGGTGGGGTCCACCTCGCGGAAGGCGTCGCGGATGGTGCTCACGTGCTTGCGCACGTTGTCGCGGTTGCGCCCGCTCTTGACCACGTCGAACAGCTCCTCGTAGCTCACCACCTCGCCGCGGCGCTGCGCTAGCGTGGCCAGGATGCGCTGCGCGGTGAGCGGCAGGTTCACGCGCTGGCCGCGCCACAGCGGTGTGCGCTGCCACAGCGGGTCGAGGCTCAGCTCGTCCTGCGCGGCCTGCGGTGTGCCCTGCAGCGCCCGCCGCTCGCGCGCCACGCGCAGCAGCTCCAGGAAGGTCTCCACGAAGTCCGCCTCCTCGAAGGTGGTCTTCTGCAGGTAGTCCCAGGCGTCCAGCGCCTTCATGATGCTGCGGTAGATGGCCGCCGGCATGGCCGACACCACCAGCACCGGCACGCCGTCGCCGCGCTTGTTGACGGCGTTGATCAGCGCCACGCCGGCATGGCGCTCGCGGCCCAGCTCGATGTCCAGCAGCACCACGTCGTAGGTCTCGCGCGACAGGGCGGCCTCGGCGTCGTCGCGGTTGAACCACTGGTCCACCTGGGCGTCGGGCCGGGCGGAGCGGATCCACCCGGCGAGCTGGCGGCTGAAGGTTTCGTCGTCCTCGATCACGGCGATGCGCGGCATGGCCCGGATCATAGGTGCGGCCCGCCCTGCACGGACGCGTGCCCGCCGGAAGATTTCTTCCGGACCGTGAGCGAAGTGGCCCGGCGCGCGCATTGTTTGCTCCCGGCTGCCTTCGAAGAATGGCCTGCATCGTCACACCTCAAGGAGAGACCGCGATGCACACCCCCAACGCCACCCATCTGCCCACCCCGCGCGCCGCGCTGGCCACCAGCCTGCGCGCCCTGCGTGACCTGGCCCTGCTGGCCGCGGCGGGCCTGGCCGCGGCCTCCATCTGGGCCACCGGCCTGCCGGAGGAGGGTCTGTTGCTCGACGCCGCCCTGTGGAAGGAGGAGGTGGCCGACGCGCGCGCCGACGGCCCCTGGCCGCGGGATGGCTGGTACCGCCTGGAGGCGCGCGACAACGCCGTGGAGGTGCGCGCGGTGCGCCCTGGCGACGGCCAGGCGGTGCCCGATGACGCGTTGTTCTTCCGCCTGCCGGGCACCACCCTCAAGACCGGCCTGCGCCCCACGGCTGCCCGCTCGGGCCTGCTGCAGCCGCTGACCCTGAACCAGGACTACTCACTGCCCTTCGGCCGCGGCCGCGTGGGCCTGCGCGTGGAGGCGGTGCCCAAGGGCCTGCAGTACACGGTGGCCTACGGCGGCCAGACCTACAGCTACACGCTCGCGCCCTTCGACGCCGAGACCACCCAGGTGCGCGCCATGGCCGACCTGGATGGTGATGGCCTGCCGGACTTCCTGGTCGACGTCGGCGGCGACGCCACCTACCTGCTGCTGTCCACCCACGCCCGGCCCGGCGTCAACCGGCCCACGGCGGAGCTCTGGGCGGCCGGCTGCTGAAGCGAATGCCCTTCTGAACACCCAACCCACCCGATGGAGCCTTCCATGCTGCACACCCTCACCCGCACCGCGCGCGCCGTCCGCCTGACCGTGGCGCGCTGGCTGCGCCGCCCCGATTCCGGCGGCGCGCCGCTGCCCAGCGCCGAGGCCACGCTCGGCGGCCTGGCCCGCCTGCGCACCACCTTCGCCGTGATCGGCGGTCTGGCCATCGTCGGCGGCCTGCTCGTCGCCTATCCGCCCCTGCGCAGCGCCGGCCCGGGCGAGCTGGGCGTGCGCACCAACCTCGTCACCGGCAGCGTGATCCAGTGGCGCGAGGGCAGCGTGCTGCTGCTGCCCGGGCTGCACCAGGCGCAGGTGTTCTCGCTGCGCGACCGCGTGTACAAGCCCGAGCAGCTGGCACGCGCCACGGGCGGTGCCGCGCTGCAGTCGGTGGAAGGCCTCTCGGTCGGCGTCGACCTCACGGTGCGCTACGCGCTGGACCCGGCGCGTGTGAGCACGGTGTTCCGCACGCTGCCCGACAACGTGGGCGGCGAGATCGTGGAGCCGGCGGTGCAGGGCGTGGTCTACAAGGTCTTCGCCCGCTATACGGTGCGCGAGATCTTCTCCAGCAAGCGCGCGGAGATCCAGCAGGCGCTGGAGCAGGAGATCCGCACCCGGCTGGCGGCCGACGGCGTGGTGGTGCGCAACGTGCTCGTGGGCCAGATCGACCTGCCCGCCGACTACAAGCGCGGCATGGAAGGCTTGCTGGCCGAGGAACTGGCCACGCAGAAGATGCGCTACACGCTGGAGCTGAAGGACAAGCAGGTGAAGGAGGGCGAGCTGGAGGCCGCCGCCGAGAAGGTGCGGCGCGAGGTACGCGCCGAGGCCGCCGCGCGTGAGCAGGTGATCGCGGCGCGCGCGCAGGAGGAGGCAATGAAGCACGTGCTGCCCTTCAAGGAGCGCCAGATCCAGCAGCGCCAGCTGGAGGCCGAGGCCGAGAAGCAGGTGCGCCTGAAGGTGGCCGAGGGCAACGCCCAGGCGCGGCGCATCGAGGCCAACGGCGAGGCCGACGCGCGCCGCAAGCTGGCCGAGGCCGAGGCCTTCCGCATGGAGAAGGTGGGCCAGGCGAACGCGGAGCAGATGGCGCGCGAGGGCTCGCTCATCACGCGGCACCCGCTCCTGATCCAGAAGGCGCTGGCCGACAAGCTGTCGGACAAGGTGCAGGTGATCATCGCGCCGCCCGGCGCCGGTGGCGGCTTCCTCGCGGCCAACCTGCTGGGCGGCGGCATGGCGACCCAGGCCGGTGCGGCCACGCCGCAGCAGACCGCCGCCCGCCAGGGCGAGGAGGAGTGAGCATGGCCGCCGCCACCCTGGCCGTGTTGGCCGCCGCGGCCACGCTTCAGACGGCCATCGTCACCACCGACCAGGCCGTGCTGCGCGCCGCGCCGCGCGACGGCGCCGCCGCGCAGACGCAGCTGTGGCAGGGCGAGGCGCTGGAGGTGCGCGGCGAGCGTCTGGACTACCTGCAGGTGTGGGACCACGCCCGTGAGCGCGGCGGCTACGTCAAGGCCACCCAGGTGCGGCGCGTGACGCTGACGCCGGCGGAGGCACCGGACCTGCTGGCCGTGCTGCGCTTCATGCGCGAGGCGCCGGGCGCGGAGGCGCTGGGCATCGCCATCGCCGCGGCCTGGCTGCAGGCGGCGCCGGCCGAGGCGGTGCGCGGGCCGGCCGGCGCCGAGGCGCTGGACGCGCTGGGCCAGATGGCCGAGCGGCTGGCCGCGCGTGCGACGGCGAACGCCGGCACCGGCAAGGCGCAGGCCACGATGACGGCTCACCTGGATGTGGCCTCGCGCTACGGCGTGAAGTTCACCAGCTACGAACAGCCGGAAGGCATGCGCATCTGCTACGACGGCGATGCCTTCCGCCGCCTGCTGGCCCTGCCGGCAGCGCAACCCGCGCAGCAGGCGCGCGCCGCGCTCGCGCTCAGCCAGCCCGACTGCGCGGATCCGCGGATGGGCGCGGAAGACCGCCGGCGCCTGCAGCAATGGCAGGCGGAGCTGGTGCAGCAGGTGGATGCACAGGCCTTGCCGCCGCACCTGAAGGCGCGCCTCGCACTGCGCCGCGCATCGGCGTGGAGCAGCGTGGCCCATGCGCAGGCGCGCCGCGGCGAGGCGGCGCAGGAGGCCGCGCAGCGCGCGCTGGATGCGCTGGGCTCGGTGCAGCGCGCCGACTTGGTGGATGACGATGTGCCGGCCTGGCACGACGCGGTGATGCGCACCAACGCGGTCCGCTGGGCGGTGCTGCCGCAGGGCGACGCCTTGCGCGGACCGGTGCGCATCGAGTTGCAGGCCGGGCAGCAGGGGGAGACGTGCGTGGCGCTGGTGGCGGACGCGGCGTCGGACCGGTCGTCCGCGTCCACCCACGGGGTTCAACGCACGGCGACCGCGAACCCGCGCGCAAGCGTCGCAGCGACCCGCGAACTCGCGCGCCGCTGCACCTACGCGCTGGTGTGGCCGCAGTCGGCCACGCTCAACCGCGAAGGCAACGCGCTGGCCCTGGCGGTGCAGCCGCTGGACGGCTGGCGCGAGCTGTGGGTGTTCCGTCGCGAAGGCCGCGAGTGGCGCATCGACGTGCTGCCGCCGGCCAGCCTGCAGCCCGGCATCGGCTATGCCGAGTTCGCAGGCTGGGTGCCCGGCGGCCGCCAGATGCTGGTGGCACGCGAGGCGCGTGGCGAAGGCCGCTACCGCCGCAGCTATGACGTGGTGGACCTGGACACCCTGGCCACGCAGCGCCAGGCGGCGGACCCGGCCGTGCTGGGCCCCTTCCAGCGCTGGCAGGACGCCGGCTGGAAGCGCATGACGGTGAGCCTGCGATGAGCAGCCCCTTGCAGGCGATGGCGTGGCGTGTGGCGGCCGGTGCCCTGCTGGGCGCCGTGCTCGGCCTCGTGGCGGTGCAGGCCGTGGCGTGGTGGCAGGCGCTCGGGCCGGTGCCCGCCGGGCTGGGCGTGTGGTGGGTGAAGGCGCGGCACGAGTGGCCGGTGGACGCAGGGCATGCCGCGCCCGCCAGCCTGCGCGTCTTCCGCCTGCCGGCGCGCACGGCGCGCGTGCTGCATCGGGACGGCACGCGCTACCTGCGACAAGCGGCCGGCGGCCCGGTGCGCACGGTCACTGGCGACTGGTCCACCTGGGGCGCCTGGTCCGAGACGCCGCTGCGCCCGGCCCTCGCGTCCCCCGGCGAACGCTACGACGTGCGCCGCCGCCTGTGCAGCGACCGCCCGTGCGCGGCGGTGGATGCGCACCTGCTGCGTGACCTGGAGGAAGCCGTCAACACGCCGGGGAGCTTCACTGCGCAAGGACGGCCCGGGCTGCTGGTGGTGAGCCCGTACCGGCGGCGGGTGTACTTCGTGGGTGGGGTGTGAGGCGCCCCTGGTCGTCCCTGCGCGGGCGGAGACCCAGGAGATCTTTGGCATGCCGCCACTGCCTGGATTCCCGACTTCGCAATGGCGTTTGGCATGAGAGGCGCTGACCGACTTGCCCGGTAGGCCCCGACTCTACCGACAGGTTGGGTCGCATCGACGTTTCACACATGACACCAGGATCCGCCGCCGTCCTTCAGGCCGCTGCTTGCTTCGTGCTCGCGCTTGACTCGTTTGTTCCGGCGAAACGAAGGGCACCTTCTTGCATCACTTCTCAAAACAGAGAGGCATGGTGGCATACGAGGTTCCAGGAAGTGGCGGAGTTCAGCACAACCTGGACGTCGGAGTCGACTGGTCATCGAGGAACGAAGCCAGCAATGCAGGCGCCTTTGGCCGCCTGCGTCGAACAACCTCGCTGGATCCAGTGCTGAAACAAGTCATCGCAGACCTCCTTCGGGCTTCTCCGTCTGATCGAACTCGCACCGATACCAACTGTTCTCGTTGAACATGCAGGGCTTGTTGAACGAATCGTTAGCGAATTTGCAGCCCTCGAACACACACTCCACGAACCGACATCCTGCAAAGGTCACACCGGCAAACTCGCAGCTCCGGAACGTCACGCCGACGAAGGTTGCGGTATTGAACAGAGACCAGTACCAGTCCCACCTCTCGAGCGTGCAGTCGAGCAACGCCCCGGATGGCCCACCGCCCTCAAACTGTATGCCTTTGAACTCGCAGAAGCGAAGGACCGCATCCTCCCACTGCTTTGGGAGAGACCTCTGAGTCTCGAAAGTCTCACTCTCGATTAGCATGAGGTCTAACGAGAAGTGACCGGCAAGTTGCGGCACGGTGCTCCGAGGTGCGGGATATCCAACGGCGCCGCGCGACGCCTTGCCGCAATGAGGCTGAGTCGACCGACCTGTCAAGGCTCACTGAGCGTCCTCATCACGACAAAATGCGGCGAGCTGCCAAACTCCTTCATGTGATCGGACAGATGAATGTGCCCATAGGCCTCCCCCATCCGCTCCTTCTCGCTGGCGCAGAGCCGGAGGAAGTCCGCCAGCCGTCGGAGCTCAGTTGGCGTTCCGTTCACCGTCACTTCAGCAAGTTCGGCTGGGACGATGTCTTCGTTCCGCATGCCCTTGTCAGAATAGCCATAGGGTTTCATGGAAGGGTGACCCTCAGTCTCTCCACCATGGGAGCTTCCGGGACACCCGATCCATCAGCGACTCCGTTTCCCGTGTGTAGGTGACACTGAACGCCAAGGCGCATACCAGCCAATAGAGAGCGGCATGCACGAACGACATCGGAAAGAGCCACCACGCAACGGGCACGAAAGTTGCGCCGAACACCAGGAGTGCGGCGGGAAACCTCCGCAAGGGCTTGGGCCACAATCGGCGCTCGGCGGGCATGGAGAGTTCTAACGAATCGAAGGGACTTCTCTGTGCCGAGCCAGACGCGGACTTCCGGCGACCGGTATCGAAGAGCCACGACGGGCAGTGCATCCTCTCATCAACGCTTTGCTGGAGTGGAGAGGGCGATGCCCATCGTCTCTCTGGGAGCCGATCTCGCCAAGAACGTCTTCGCCCTGCGTAGGGTCGAAGCAGAAGGGCGTGGCTAGCTGCTGGAACTGATGGCCTGCCTGCCGCCTTGCCCAATCGGCATGGATGCCTGCTCGTGCGCCCACCACTGGGCTCACTGGTTCCGGGCCCAGGTAGTTCCTCATCCCAGCGCTTCGCGCACGATCTTCGGGTGCTTGCGTGCGATGCGAATGAGCGCCTGCGCGGCACCGGACGGCGAGCGACGGCCTTGCTCCCACTCCTGCAGCGTGCGTTTGGAGATGCTGAGCGCGGAAGCAAACTCGGCCTGCGACAAGCCTGTGCCTTGGCGCGCCTCGACAACTTCGTTGACTTCGACCTGCGTCACGCGCCCATAGCGGCCCGCCTTCATCTCGCGCACGGACTGCAGCAACATGCGGCCGAACGCTTCCGATTCTTCGGTTTTTCCTGCTTGTTTACGAGAGGTCATCTTCCAGTTCCATCCGAATCTGTCTGAGGATGTGCGCAGGGATGTCATCTCGCTTGGACTTCGGATAAACCAGCAGCATGCACAGTTCACCTTCGGCCAGCCGCGCGAAATAGATCACCCTCGAACCCCCTTGCTTGCCCATGCCGCTACGCGCCCAGCGCACCTTGCGACAGCCTCCACTTCGAGGAATGACGTCGCCCGCCTCCGGCTCATTCGCCAGCCAGGCTAAGAACTCAAGGCGCTCTTCTTCCGTCCAGATCTTCGACGCCTCGGCAACAAATGTTGGGGTCTCGAAGACGGTCAGCACCATGGGAATGTACGTCAAAGACGTATCGTTCGCAATCGGCAGCAGCCATCCACGGATGAAGGTTGACGAAATGAGGCACCTACGCAGCCCCTTCGCAAGTTGACAGGAACGTCACCCAACCCCGCACCCACCCAGCGCACAATCACCCAATGATCACCCTCCCCAAGGACGCCCGCCAGCAGGCGATCACCTCCATCGAGCGCTACTTCCGCGAGCACATGGATGAGCCCATCGGCAACATCGCAGCCGCAGGGCTGCTGGGCTTCCTGCTGGAGGAGATCGGCCCCGTGATCTACAACCAGGCGGTGCAGGACGTGCAGGAGCGGCTGCGCCAGCGCGTGGAGGAGATCGACCTGGAGGTGCACGAGGATCCGTTCACCTTCTGGCGCAAGTTCGACGCCGCCCGCAAGGGGCGGTAGGCGCGGCAGCCTCGCCGCGCACAGGTGCGCAAGGGGACGTCCGGCCCCCGTCGGGGTTTGCCCGGGGTGTCCCGGAACGGCCAATCAATGTCCCGGATTGCTAAGGTGAAAAGTGGATGCGCGTCAAAGAATCCGCCCATGACGACGCCCATTCACGCCATCCCCACGGGCGCCGTCTCCCCTCAACCCAAGCCCTGAAGGAGACACGCCCATGCAATTCCTCGACGATTCCCTGCTGCCGGAGAACCAGCAACCCCTGGTGATCCAGGTTGCGCCCTACGGCCCGGAGTTCCTGCCCGGCGATTCCGACGACATCCCGGTGACGATGGATGAGCAGGTGCAGAAGGCGGTGGACTGCTGGAACGCCGGCGCCACGGTGCTGCACGTGCATGTGCGCGAGGCCGATGGCAAGGGCAGCAAGCGCCTGTCGATGTTCAACGAGATGCTGGCCCGCCTGCGCGAGGCGGTGCCGAAGATGCTGCTGCAGGTGGGCGGCTCCATCTCCTTCGCGCCTGAAGGCGAGGGCAGCGATGCGAAGTGGCTGAACGACGACACGCGCCACATGCTGGCCGAGCTCATGCCCGCGCCGGACCAGGTGACCATCGCCATCAACACCAACCAGATGAACGTGTGCGAGCTGATGTCGGCCGACGACGTGGCTGGCACCTCGCTGGCCCTGCCGGCCTATCAGGCGGCGTACACGGAGATGACCATTCCCTCCGGACCCGCCTTCGTGGCCGAGCACCTGAAGCGTCTGCAGGCCGCCGGCATCCAGCCGCACTTCATGCTGGGCGATGCGGGTCAGCTGGAGACGGTGGAGCGCCTTATTCGCCGCGGCGTCTACAAGGGCCCGCTGGTGCTCAACTGGGTGGGCATCGGTGGTGGCGCGGACGGCCCCAATCCCTACAACATGATGGAGTTCGTGCGCCGCGTGCCGCCGGGCGCGGTGCTCACCATCGAGAGCATCATGCGCAACGTGCTGCCGCTGAACACGATGGCCATCGCCATGGGTCTGCATGTGCGCTGCGGCATCGAGGACAACCTCTGGGGCCGCAAGGGCGAGCGCATGACGAGCGTGCAGCAGATCGAGCAGCTGGTGCGCATCTCGCGCGAGCTGCATCGTGAGGTGGCCACGGGCGACGAGGCGCGCCGCATCTACCAGATCGGCACTGCGTACGGCAGCGTGGACGAGACCCTGGCCGCGCTGGGCTATGCGCCCAACCGCCAGGCCGGCCAGCTGGGCGTGATGCCGCTGCGGCGCGCCGCCTGATCCGCCGTTGCGCGGGGGCTCGGTCCCCCGTGGGTCCTGTGCGGGCTGCCCCTGTCCACTGCGCAACAAGCCGGTTCCGGGCGCTCCCGTACCATCGCGCGAAACAGCCCGAAGCCGCGCCATGGAGACGACCCCCACCCCGCCCGCCCCGCCGCCTTTCCAGGCCATCGCCGACCTGATGCGCGCGCATGCCCGCGCACGCCCTGCGCAAGTGGCCTTGCGCCAGGGGGACCAGCTGCTGCGCTGGGCGGAACTGGATGCCGCAATGGACCGCGTGGCCGCCACGCTGCAACACGAGGGCATCGCGCCGCGCGAAGCCATCGCGATCTGCGGGCACAACAGCCTGGACTACGCGGTGCTGTTCCTGGGCGCGCTGCGGGCCGGCGTGACCGTGGCGCCGCTGCCCACCGGCACCACGGTGGCCCAGCTCGAAGGCATGGTGGCCGACAGCGGGGCGCGCCGCTTCTTCGTCGATGCCTCAGTGCCCGCGTGCGCGCCGAACGTGCCGCGCACGCGCATGGACGACGCCGACGCGCTGCGCGCCTGGCTGGTTCCGCCGGGCACGAAGCCGGCCCGCGTCAAGGTGAAGCCCGATTGGGCCTTCAACATCATCTATTCCTCCGGCACCACCGGCACGCCCAAGGGCATCATCCAGTCGCACGGCATGCGCTGGCTGCACGTGGCGCGCGCCGACAACTACGGCTACGGGCCGGACTCGGTGGCGATGGTGGCCACCTCGCTGTGCTCCAACACCACGCTGGTCTGCTTCTTCCCGGCCATGGCCAAGGGCGGTTGCGCGGTGCTGACCGAGGGCCGGTTCGACGCCGCCGGCTACCTGGCGCTGGCCGAGCGGGTGCGCGCCACGCACGCCATGCTGGTGCCGGTGCAGTACCAGCGCCTGATGGCCGTGCCCGACTTCGACCGCTACGACCTGAAGTCCTTCCACATGAAGTTCTGCACCAGTGCGCCCTTCGCCGCCGCGCTGAAGGCCGACGTGCTGCGGCGCTGGCCCGGCGGCCTGGTGGAGTACTACGGCATGACGGAAGGCGGCGGCACCTGCATCCTGGAGGCGCACCTCTACCCCGACAAGCTGCACACCGTGGGCAAGCCGGCGGAAGGGCATGACATCCGCCTGCTCGACGAAGCGGGCCGCGAGGTGCCCGCGGGCGAGATCGGCGAGGTGGTGGGCCGCTCCGGCGCCATGATGACGGCGTATCACAACCAGCCCGCCAAGACGCGCGAAGCCGAGTGGTACGACGAGCCCGGCAACCGCTTCATCCGCACCGGCGACGTGGGGCGCTTCGACGCCGACGGCTTCCTCACGCTGATGGACCGTCGCAAGGACATGATCATCAGCGGCGGCTTCAACGTGTACCCGAGTGACCTGGAGGCGGTGCTGCGTGAACACCCCGCGGTGGCGGATGTCGCCGTGGTGGGCGTGCCTTCGGCGGAGTGGGGCGAGACGCCGGCGGCTTTTGTCGTGCCGCGCGCAGGCGCGCCGGAGCCGGAAGACTTGCGTGCGTGGGCGAATGAGCGCCTGGGGAAGATCCAGCGCCTGGCCGCGGTGCGCTACCTGGACGAGCTGCCGCGCAGCGACATCGGCAAGGTGCTGAAGCGGGAGTTGCGCGAGCGGTTCGCGGGCCGGGGATGAGTGGTCGTCACGCCGCCGACAGGAGCCCCAGTTCCGCGTCGCTCGCGCTCACGCCGTACTTGTCCTTCGGCGGCCACGGCCGGCTGCGCCAATGCGGCTCGAACACGAAGGAGGATCGCGTGCGCCCTGGCAGCACCGCGCCATTGCCAGCGCCCTTGGCGTAGTCGTAGTACAGCTTCACGATCTCCTCGCGGCTGGCCTGCTGGGCGGCGGGGTGGGCGAGGCAGGCATCGATCCAGCGGCGCACGCGGTCGAAGCGCGGCTCCGCAGGCAGGGTGAAGCCCTCGTAGTACTCGACGAACCAGAAGCGCATGAAGATGGGCGTGAATACCGCCTCGGCCCAGCCGAAGGCCTCGAACAGGAACACGCCGTCTGGCGCATGCTCCAGCAGAAAGTCATTCAGCCGCGCGTACTGGTTCAGCAGGCCATTGCGCAGGGCCTCGGTGCGGGCCGGGTCCTGGTTCATCACGAAGCCGTAGCCGGCGTTGACCAGGTCGCCCTCCATGCGGCACAGCATGCCCTCCACTGCGTGGCGATAGGGGTCGCGCTGCGCGACCGGCGGATCGGGGAACACATCCTCCAGGTACCGCAGGATGACCATGCTCTCCTTCAGGATGCGGCCATCGGCCAGCTCCAGCACCGGCAGCATCGTGGAGCCGCGCGTCTTGCGCAGCAACTCGGGCGGGCGCGGCACCGTCACGTCGACCACCTCGAAGCGCAGCGCGTCGGGGATGCCCTTCAGCGCCAGCAGGATCTGGATGCGCTGGCAGAAGGGGCAGACGGGGATGTGGAAGAGGGTGGGGCGGGTCATGGGCGTGTCAATGGTCGACTGATTTTGTCGGGCAATGATGATTCGCGGTCAATCCCTCAAGTTTGTGTGGATATTTTCACGACCCCGTCGCTCCTCGCCGTGCCATCGGCTGCTGCGGCGCCGCAGAATGGGCGCCCGATGAAATCCGACTGCCCGACGACGATGACCGCCCGCCTCGCCCTTGCCGCCGCCCTGCTCGCGGCCGCCCTGCCTGCTGCCGCCCAGACCATGAAGCCCGGCCTGTGGGAGATCCGCAACCGCATGACGAACAACCCGCAGATGGATCAGGCCATGGCCGAGATGCAGAAGCAGCTGGCCGCCATGCCGCCCGAGCAGCGCAAGCAGATGGAGGCCATGATGGCCCAGCAGGGCGTGCGCATGATGCCGGGCGCCCAGGGCATGACCGTGCAGGTGTGCATGACCAAGGAGCAGGTCGAGCGCAACGAGATGCCCATGAGCCAGGGCGACTGCAAGATCACCAGCCAGTCGCGCAGCGGCGGCACGGTGAAGATGGCCTTTGCCTGCACCAACCCGCCCACCACGGGCGAGGGCCAGTTCACGATGAACGGGTCCGACGGCTACACCAGCCAGATGACCGTCAAGTCCACGATGCAGGGCAAGACCGAGACCACCAGCATGGAAGGCTCGGGCAAGTGGCTGGGCGCCGACTGCGGCAGCGTGAAGCCGATGCAGATGCCGCGCAAGTAGCCGGCCGGCCCGGGCTGCTCAGCCGCGGCCGCCGAAGATGGCGGTGCCCACCCGCACCAGGGTGCTGCCGGCCGCGATGGCCGGCTCCAGGTCGGCCGTCATGCCCATGGACAGGGTGTCCAGGTCGAGCCCGGCCTCCCGCAGTTCGTCGAACAGGCCGCGCGCACGGCGGTGCACGGCCAGCATGGCGGCCCGGTCCGGCGCCGGATCGGGGAGGGTCATCAGGCCCCGCAGGCGCAGGCGTGGCAGTTGCGCCACGGCCTGGGCCAGCGCCAGCACCTCCTGCGGCGGCACGCCCGACTTGGTGGGGCCGCCGTCGATGTTGACCTGGATGCACACCGACAGCGGCGGCTTGTCCTCCGGCCGCTGCTGCGACAGCCGCTCGGCGATCTTCAGCCGGTCCACCGTGTGCGCCCAGTCGAAATGGGTGGCCACCAGGCGCGTCTTGTTGCTCTGGATCGGGCCGATGCAATGCCATTGCAGGGGCAGGTCCGCCAGCAGCGGCATCTTCTCGACCGCCTCCTGGATGTAGTTCTCGCCGAAGGCCTTCTGCCCCGCGAGATGGGCCTCCCGCACCGCTTCGGGGCCGAAGGTCTTGGACACGGCGAGCAACGTGACATCAGTCACGGGCCGCCCGGCGGACGCGCAGGCCGTGGCGATCCGGGTGCGAACGCTCTGGAGGTTGGCGGCAATCGTCGTCATAATGAGCCGGCCACCGGTTGCCTCGGGCTGCCCGGTGGGGATCAGAAGGAAGAGGGATTCGTGGATATTACCCAGCTGCTGGCGTTCAGCGTCAAGAACAAGGCCTCCGACCTGCACCTCTCGGCCGGCCTGCCCCCCATGATCCGCGTGCACGGCGACGTGCGGCGCATCAACGTCGACCCCATGGACCACAAGCAGGTCCATGCCATGGTCTACGACATCATGAACGACTCGCAGCGCAAGCAGTACGAGGAGTTCCTGGAGTGCGACTTCTCGTTCGAGATCGAGGGCCTGGCGCGCTTCCGCGTGAACGCCTTCAACCAGAACCGCGGCGCCGGCGCCGTGTTCCGGACGATTCCCTCCAAGATCCTCACGCTGGAGCAGCTGAACGCGCCCAAGATCTTCGCGGATCTGGCGCTCAAGCCGCGCGGCATGGTGCTGGTGACCGGGCCCACGGGCTCGGGCAAGTCCACCACGCTGGCGGCGATGATCAACCACCTGAACGAAACCGAGTACGGCCACATCCTCACGGTGGAGGACCCGATCGAATTCGTGCACGAGTCCAAGAAGTGCCTGGTGAACCAGCGCGAGGTGGGCCCGATGACGCTGTCGTTCTCCAACGCGCTGCGCTCCGCCCTGCGGGAAGACCCGGACTGTATTCTGGTCGGCGAAATGCGTGACCTGGAGACGATCCGCCTGGCGATGACGGCCGCGGAAACCGGCCACCTGGTGTTCGGCACGCTGCACACGTCCTCGGCCGCCAAGACCATCGACCGGATCATCGACGTGTTCCCCGCGGAAGAGAAGGAGATGGTCCGCGCGATGCTGTCCGAATCGCTGCAGGCCGTGATCTCGCAGACGCTGTGCAAGACCAAGGACGGCTCCGGCCGTGTGGCCGCGCACGAGATCATGATCGGCACCTCCGCCATTCGCAACCTGATCCGTGAGGCCAAGGTAGCGCAGATGTACTCCGCCATCCAGACCGGCAACAGCTTCGGCATGCAGACGCTCGACCAGAACCTGGCCGAGCTCGTCAAGCGCAACATGATCAGCCCGGCCGAGGCACGCGGGAAGGCCAAGATTCCCGAGAACTTCCCCGGATAACCAGGACAGGAGGTGCTCTCATGGAGCGCGATCAGGCAACCAAGTTCATCAACGATCTGCTGAAGCTGATGGTCGGTCGCAATGGCAGCGACCTGTTCATCACCGCGGACTTCCCGCCCGCGATCAAGGTCGACGGCAAGGTGACCAAGGTGTCGCCGCAGCCGCTGAACGCCAACCACACGCTGGCGCTGGCGCGGTCGATCATGAACGACAAGCAGGCGGCCGAGTTCGAGCGCACCAAGGAGTGCAACTTCGCCATCTCGCCGCCGGGCATCGGCCGTTTCCGTGTGAACGCCTTCGTGCAGCAGGGCAAGGTGGGCATGGTGGCGCGGGTGATTCCGCAGACGCTGCCCACCATCGACTCGCTGAACGTGCCGCAGGTGCTGAAGGAAGTCGTGATGACCAAGCGCGGCCTCGTCGTGCTGGTCGGCGCCACGGGCTCGGGCAAGTCCACCACGCTGGCCGCCATGATCGACTGGCGCAACACCCAGAGCTACGGCCACATCATCACCATCGAGGATCCGGTGGAGTTCGTGCACCCGCACAAGAACTGCGTGGTCACGCAGCGTGAGGTGGGCCTCGACACCGACAGCTGGGAGGCCGCGCTCAAGAACACGCTGCGCCAGGCGCCCGACGTCATCCTGATGGGCGAGATCCGCGACCGCGAGACGATGGAACACGCCATTGCCTTTGCCGAGACCGGCCACCTGTGCATGGCCACGCTGCACGCCAACAGCGCCAACCAGGCCCTGGACCGCGTGATCAACTTCTTCCCGGAAGAGCGGCGCCCGCAGCTGCTGATGGACCTGTCGCTCAACCTCAAGTCCTTCGTCTCGCAGCGGCTCATCCCCAAGCAGGACGGCAAGGGCCGCGCGGCGGCGGTCGAGGTGCTGCTGAACTCCCCGCTCATCTCCGACCTGATCTTCAAGGGCGAGGTCTCCGAGATCAAGGAGATCATGAAGAAGAGCCGCAACATCGGCATGCAGACCTTCGACCAGGCGCTGTTCGACCTGTACGAGACCAACGTCATCAGCTACGAAGACGCCCTGCGCAACGCCGACTCGGTGAACGACCTGCGCCTGCAGATCAAGCTCAACAGCCAGCGCGCCAAGAGCCAGGATCTGTCCGCCGGCACGGAGCACCTGGCTATTGTTTGAGTCAGGAAGCGCTGCGCGTTTCCTGACCTGCTGGTGATCAGATGAACAAGGCCGACGTGAAGTCGGCCTTGTTCATGGGGAACCGCCGGCGTGTTGCCTTGCGCGCAAAGCCATTGTGCGGCGCGTGACGTTTCCAGTCCTCTGTTGCATCGGCACAGTGGCGCCTCCATCCCCAGGAGACCCCCATGCCCCTCGTCCGCATCGACCATCCCGCCATCCTCACCGCCACCGAGGCGGCTGCCATCTCGCAGGCCGTGCATGTCGCGCTCATCCAGGTGTTCGGCGTGCCCGCCGATGACCTGTTCCAGGTGGTCGCGCGGCGTGCGCCGGGGGAGATGGTGGTGTCGCCGCAGTACCTCGGCATCCGGCACTCGGATCTGGCGGTGTTCGTGCAGATCGCATGCTCGCCGGGGCGCAGTGTCGGGCTGAAGGAAGAGCTCTATGCCCGCATCGCCGCCGGCGTGGCCGCCGGCACCCGTGTGCCGGCGGACGACGTGATCATCAACCTGGTGGAGACCGTGCGTGACAACTGGTCCTTCGGCGCCGGCATCGCGCACTATGCAGTGAGGGATCGTGCACGCCCCGCGTCGGCCTCCTAGAATCGCCGTTCCATTCCAGAAGGACCGACCCATGCCCAGCACCAACCCGAAGACCTACGAACCGACCGCGAGCCGCAAGGTGGCCTTTCTCGGGCTGGGTGTGATGGGCTTTCCCATGGCCGGCCACCTGGCGCTGGCTGGCCATCAGGTGACGGTGTACAACCGCAGCGCCGCCAAGCGGGATGCCTGGACGCAGGAGTTCAAGGGCTTCGCCGCCGCCACGCCGCGCGAGGCGGCCGCCGGCTGTGACTTCGTGTTCTGCTGCGTCGGCAATGACGACGACCTGCGTTCGGTGGTGCTCGGGGATGATGGCGCGCTGGCGGGCATGAAGGCGGGTGCCGTGCTCATCGATCACACCACGGCATCGGCCAACGTGGCGCGCGAGCTGCATGCCGAGGCCGCCACGAAGAACATCGCGTTCGTCGACGCGCCCGTCTCGGGCGGGCAGGCCGGCGCGCAGAACGGCATGCTCACGGTGATGTGCGGCGGCGAGGCCGCGGCCTTCGATGCCGCCCGGCCAGTGGCCATGGCCTTCTCGCGCGCGTTCACGCTGCTGGGCGCCAGTGGCGCCGGTCAGCTGGCCAAGATGGTCAACCAGATCGCCATCGCCGGTCTGGTGCAGGGCCTGTCGGAAGCCATCGCCTTCGGCCAGAAGGCCGGGCTCGACATGGAGCAGGTGCTCGAAGTCATCGGCAAGGGCGCCGCCCAGAGCTGGCAGATGGACAACCGCGGCAAGACCATGATCGCCGACAAGTTCGACTTCGGCTTCGCGGTCGACTGGATGCGCAAGGACCTGGGCCTGGTGCTCGACGAGGCCAAGCGCAACGGCGCGCGCCTGCCCGTCACCGCCCTGGTGGACCAGTTCTACGCCGATGTGCAGCAGATGGGCGGCAACCGCTGGGACACTTCCAGCCTGATTCGCCGCCTGCGTTGATCAGCGCGCGGCGCCCGCGGGCGGCAGCGGCGTGCCCCCTGTCGCGCCGGCCGGCTGCGGCGCGGCGGCCGGCGGCTGGGTGCCCGCCTGCAGCTGGCGCAGCTCTTCCGGGCTGACCAGCTCGAATATGCGCACCACCTTCTGCACGCCATTCACCTGGCGCGCGATGCTCGTGGCGCGGTCCGCCTCGCGCTGTGTCACGCGGCCCAGCAGGTAGACCACGCTGCGCTCGGTCACCACCTTGAAGGCGTTGGCCTGCAGATCCTGCGCGTCCACCAGCGAGGCGCGCACCTTGCCGGTGATCAGCGTGTCGCTGGAGCGCTGGCCCAGCGTGGTGTTGGCCATCACGCCCAGCTCATTGACCACGCCCTTCACGTTGTCCACGCGGGCCACGATCTGCTCGGCCTGCTGGCGGGCGGCGGCGGTGGGCACCTCGCCGGTGAGCAGCACCTGGCGGTTGTAGCTGGTCACGTTCACGTGCACGCTGTCACCCAGCGCCTCGCGCAGGCGCGCCGCCGAGCGCAGCTCGATCGCCTCGTCGTCCACCTGGGCGCCGGAGCTGCGGCGATCCGTGGCCATCAGCACCGTTCCGACCGCCGCGCCGCCCACGATCAGCGGGGCGCAACCGGCCAGGGCGCCGGCCAGCGTGGCAACGGCCAGGGCGGTGACGAGGGGGCGGGTGATGCGAGGGGTCATGAGGCAGATTCCTGGTCGCCGAGCAGTTGGGTATCCACGCCATCGCAGATGCAGTGCAGCACGAGGAGGTGCACTTCCTGGATGCGGGCGGTGCGTTCGTGCGGCACGCAGATGTGCACGTCGGTCTCGCGCAGCAGGGTGCCGATGCGGCCACCGCCACGCCCGGTGAGCGCGACGACGGTCATCTCGCGCTCGTGCGCGGCCTCGATGGCGGCGATCACGTTGGCGGAGTTGCCGCTGGTGGAGATCGCCAGCAGCACGTCACCCGATTGCCCGAGCGCGCGCACCTGCTTCGAGAAGATGCGGTTGAAGTCGTAGTCGTTGCCGACCGCGGTGAGGATGGAGCTGTCGGTGGTGAGCGCCACGGCCGCCAGCTCGGGCCGCTCGCGTTCGAACCGGCCCACGAACTCGGCCGAGAAGTGCTGCGCGTCCGCGGCCGAGCCCCCGTTGCCGCAGGCGAGCACCTTGCCGCCGCTGGTGACGCAGGCCAGCACCGCCTGCACGGCCTGTGCCACCGGCTTGCTCAGCGACTGGGCCGACTGGTACTTGAGGTCCGCGCTGTCGATGAAGTGCTGCTGGATCCGCTGTTCGAGCATGGGTGGGGATGATACCGGGCTGAAAACCCTGGCTGAGCGGGTTGGAGGCGCGAACGGGCTGAACGTTCCATGCCTGGATGCATGACAGGGGCGACGAGCCTGGACTCAAGTCATCCGGCGAGCCACCGCCTTGCTGGCCGGCTTGTTCTTCTTCGCCTCCAGCGGCACGAACCCGATCGAGTGCTTGGGGGGTGGTGCCGGTGCGGCCAGCAGCTGCCCCATTGAGTCGGCCAGCTCAGCGATGTTGCGCTCGTGGGTAGAGACCTTGCGCTCCAGCTGGTGGACCTTGACGGCCAGTTCGCGGTTGCTCGCCAGGATACCGCGCAGTTCCACGAAGGCGCGCACCACATGCACGCTCAACTCCGTGGCGCGCGGGCTGTTCAGCAGGGTCGCGGCCATGATGGCACCGTGCTCTGTGAATGCCAGCGGCAGGTACTTGCGATGCTGGCCACGCCCGGTCTTCAAGGTTGCGGATTGCAACCTTAAAGCCGCGAACTCCTCGGCATCCAGCTGGAACATGAAATCCGCAGGAAACCGAGCCAGATTGCGCCGCACCTGCTGATTGAAGCGCTTGGTCGTCTCGCCGTAGAAGGCGGCGAGGTCGGCGTCCTGCACCACCCGCTGGCCGCGAATGAGGTGGATGCGCTGGGCGACTTCGCCGATGGACAGCGGGTTGGTGCTGGTCGCGCCCGTGGCGTTGGCCGGGTTCGATGAAGGGTGAGGCGGCATCAACACTCAAGCGTCTGCATCGAACGCAGCCCGTAGCCACTGCACCTGCGCCCCCTCCACCGCCACCACATCAAACCGGCACGGCGGCGGTGGCCCGCCCAGGCGCATGAGGTAGTGGCGTGCGGCGAAGATGATGCGGCGCTGCTTCACGCCCAGCACGCTGGCGGCGGCACCGCCGTGCGAGGCGCGGGCGCGACGGCGCACCTCCACGAAGACCAGCGTGCCATCGGGCGCACGCATCACCAGGTCGATCTCGCCGCCGCCGCGCCCGGGCGTCCGATAATTGCGCGTGACCAGCCGCAGCCCGCGCGCCAGCAGGAACGCCAGCGCGCGGTCTTCCGCGGCATCGCCTTCGGCCTTGGTTGTCATGTCCATCCCCTCATCGCCCCACCGGAGCCCGTCCGCTTGAGTGCCTCCTTCGCTGCCGCCCTGGCCGCCGCGCATGATGCCGCCGGCGGCCAGCACCACCCGCCCGGCGCGCTGTACGTGGTGGCCACGCCCATCGGCAACCTGGCGGACATCACCCTCCGCGCGCTGCATGTGCTGCAGATCGCGGACGCGGTGGCCTGCGAGGACACGCGCCATACGCAGGCGCTGCTGCGTGCCTATGGCATCGACAAACCGGCCGGCGCCTGGCTGGCGGTGCATCAGCACAACGAGGCGCAGGCGGCCGAGGCGGTGATCTTGCGCCTGCGCGAGGGCGCGCGCGTCGCCTATGCGAGTGATGCGGGCACGCCCGGCGTGAGCGATCCGGGCGGCCGGCTGGTGGCGGCGGTGCAGGCGGCGGGCCTGCGCGTGGTGCCGCTGCCGGGTGCGAGCAGCGTGACCACGCTGCTCAGCGTGGCCGGTGCGGTGGGGGATGACGCGGGCTTCGTGTTCGCCGGTTTCCTGCCGGCCAAGGCCGCCGAGCGGGCGGCCAGCGTGAACGCCCTGGCGGCCGAGGCGCGCGCCGTGGTGCTGCTGGAGGCGCCGCATCGCATCGAGGCGCTCGCGGCCGCCCTGGCCCCGCTGGGCGATCGCGGCCTCACCGTCGGCCGCGAGCTGAGCAAGCAGTTCGAGGAGGTGGCACGCACCACCTGCGGCGGCTTCGCCGGCTGGCTCGCCGAGCAGCCGCATCGCGGCCGCGGCGAGTTCGCGCTGGTGCTGCATCCGCAGCCGGCGCGCCGTGATGACGAAGCCGGCCTGCGCGTGCTGCGCCTGCTGCTGGCGGAGCTGCCGGTCAAGACGGCGGTGCGGCTGGCGGCGGAGATCACGGGTGGTTCGCGCAACGAGCTGTACGAGGCGGCGCTGCGCGAGAAGAAGGGCTGACGGCGCCCTCGGCCAGTCGCCGTGCGGCCGCCTGCGTCAGATCGCGAGCGGATCCACGTCCACCGCCCAGCGGATCAGTCCGGCGGGCCGCGTCGCCTGCAGCAGCGGCTGCCACGCCGCCAGGAAAGCCTGCAGCGCCGGCCGTGACGCGCTCTCCACCAGCAACTGCGCCCGCTCCACGTTGGCCACCCGCTGCACGCCCATGGGCACGGGCGCGTAGACGGTCACGCGGCCACTCGGGTCCAGCGCCGGTGCCTCGGCCGCCGCGGCCGCCAGGAAGGCCTGTGCCGCCGCCTGGGTGCGCGCCTCGGCCCGCAGCAGCGCCTGGTAGGCGAAGGGCGGCATGCCGGCGGCCTCGCGCTGCTTCAGCTCGGCCTCGGCGAATGCGGGGAAATCGTGCCGCCGCAACGCCGCGTACAGCGGGTGCTGCGGATGCCAGGTCTGCACCCACATCTCGCTCGCCTCGGCCTGCGCGGCGTCACGGCCGGCCCGCCCGCCGGCCTGCATCAGCAGGGCGAACAGGCGCTCGGGCGCGCGGAAGTCGCTGGCGAAGAGGGCGGTGTCGGGGTTCACCGCCGCCACCAGCGTGATGCGGCGGAAGTCGTGTCCCTTGGTCACCATCTGCGTGCCCACCAGCACGTCCACGTCACCGGCATGCACCTGCGCCAGCTGGCGTTCCAGCTCGCCCTTGGCGCGCGTGGTGTCGGCGTCCATGCGCGCGATGCGGGCGGTCGTGCCGTCGGGCCGCTGCGCGTCGGCCAGCAGCTCGGCGAGCTGCTCTTCCAATCGCTCCGTGCCGCGGCCCACCGGCGCGATGTCCACGTTGCCGCAGGCGGGGCAGGCCCGGGGCACGCGCTCGGTGTAGCCGCAGTGGTGGCACCGCAGCGTGCGGTCGATCTTGTGGAAGACGCGGAAGGCACTGCAGTGCGGGCACTCGCTCTTCCAGTCGCACGCGTTGCAGGCCAGCACCGGCGCATAGCCGCGGCGGTTGAGGAACACCAGCGACTGCTCGCCACGCGCGATGCGCGCGCGGATCGCCTCCAGCAGGGGCGGCGAGAACAGGGCGCCCTTGGGCTGGTGCTGCATGTCGACCAGGCGCACGGCGGGCAGCCGGCCCTCGCCCACGCGCAGCGCCATGTCGAGCTGGCGGTAGCGGCCCTTGCGGCAGGCCTGCCAGCTCTCCAGCGAGGGCGTGGCCGAGCCCAGCACCACGGTCACCGCTTCGGCGTGGCCGCGGTAGATGGCCAGGTCGCGGGCGGAGTAGCGCGCGCCCTCCTGCTGCTTGTAGCTGGGGTCATGCTCCTCGTCCACCACGATCAGCCGCAGCGTGGGCAGCGAGGCGAGCACCGCCATGCGTGTGCCCAGCACGATGCGCGCCTGCCCCCGGTGCGCCGCGATCCAGGCACGCAGGCGCTGCGGCGGCGTCAGGCCGCTGTGCATGGCCA
Source organism: Ramlibacter sp. (assembly GCF_041916345.1). Lineage (GTDB taxonomy): Bacteria > Pseudomonadota > Gammaproteobacteria > Burkholderiales > Burkholderiaceae_C > Ramlibacter. Next base: position 47,886 of record NZ_JAYRZR010000008.1, on the reverse strand, counting down.
CCACGGCGGCGGCACCGAAGCGGGCCTCGAAGCGCGCCTGCAGCTGCGGCGTGAGGTTGATCTCCGGCACCAGCACCAGGGCCTGGGCCTCGGGTTCACGCGCCAGCAGGCGGGCCACGGCCTGCAGGTAGACCTCGGTCTTGCCGCTGCCGGTGGCGCCGAACAGCAGGAAGGGGCCGCGGCCCGCGTCGATCTGCGCCAGTGCGGCATCCTGCTCCGAGGTCAGGGCGTGCGGCGGGTCGGTGGGGCCGGTGCCTTCACCCGCCGTGCGACGCAGGCGGCGTGCGAGCTGGATCGCGTCCAGCTCGCGCAGCTGCGGGGGTAGTGCCGCGAGCGCCACCTCCCCCAGGCTGCGCTGGTAATAGTTCGCTGTGAAGGTAACAAGTTGTCGCCACGCGGGGCTGAGGGGAGGCAGTTCCCCGAGCACGCCCGCGATGGGCTTCAGGTTCGGCGGATCCACCGACTCGTCCGCCTCTCCCCACACCACGCCGCACACCTGTCGCCGTCCCAGCGGCACGCGGACGATGCTTCCCGGCGCGAGTGGCTCCTCACTCGCGTAGGTCAGCGGGTCGCCCAGGCTGCTGTGGGCCGGCGTGGGCACGACCACCTGCACCCGGGCCGCCAGGTCAGCCATGCATTAGCCCCGTTTGTTCAAGCCACATTGGCGGAATCGGCGGTAAGTCATTGATTTGACGGAGATTTGGCGGGCAGCCCCCAAATTCTGTGGATAACTTTGTTGATACCCTGCGGCCGCCGGCCCGCCAAGCCCGAAAAATCAAGGGCTTGGCTGCACTGCCCGCAAAAAGGGCAGCGAACGAATCCATTGAAAATCAAGCACTTGCGTGCGCTATCGAATTCGGAGCGGGCGGCTGGCCGACGGACCCTCTTCGATGCGCCGCAACACGGTTTTTGTGCATAAGTCAAGGCTCGCTGGCAAAGATCTTGCTGCCTGCGAACCTAGGGTTGCACCCGATGACGAGCGGGATCAGTTGCCACCGGCGCCACTGCGCAGGCGGGCGGAATGGGTGTGCACCGTCTCCACCAGGGCCTGCACATGCTCCGGCGGCGTGTGCTGGCTGATGCCGTGGCCGAGGTTGAACACGTGCGTCGGTCCCTCGCCCGCGCCCTGGTGCGGCGTGCCGAACGCATCGAGCACCCGCCTCGCCTCGGTGGCCACGGCCTCTGGCGGCGCGAACAGCACGGCCGGATCCAGGTTGCCCTGCAGCGCCTTGCTGCCGCCCACCTGCGCCCGTGCACGGCCCAGGTTCACCGTCCAGTCCACGCCCAGCACGTCGCAATCCAGACCGGCCATCTCGTCCAGCCAGAGGCCGCCGCCCTTGGTGAAGACGATGCGCGGGATGGTCGCGCCCTCATGGCTGCGCTTGAGCTTCGCCAGCACCTGCGCGGTGTACTGCAGGCTGAAGGCCTGGAAGGCGCCGTCGGCCAGCGCGCCGCCCCAGCTGTCGAACACCATCACGGCCTGCGCGCCGGCGTCGATCTGGGCGTTCAGGTACTGCGCCACGGCCTCGGCGTTCACCGCCAGGATGCGGTGCATCAGGTCCGGGCGGCTGTACATCAGGCTCTTCACCCGGCGCCAGTCGTCGCCGGAGCCGCTGCCTTCGACCATGTAGCAGGCCAGCGTCCAGGGGCTGCCGGAGAAGCCGATCAGCGGCACGCGGCCATTGAGCGCGCGCCGGATGGAGGTGACGGCATCGAACACATAGCGCAGGCGTTCCATGTCGGGCACGGCCAGTTTCGCCACCGAAGCATCGTCGCGCAACGGGTGCGCGAGCTTGGGGCCTTCCCCTTCGGCGAACGACAGGCCCAGGCCCATGGCGTCCGGCACGGTGAGGATGTCGGAGAACAGGATGGCCGCATCCAGGTCATACCGGTCCAGCGGCTGCAGCGTGACCTCGGTCGCGTAGTCGGGGCTGGTGGCCAGGCCCATGAAGCTGCCGGCGCGCGCCCGCGTGGCGCGGTACTCCGGCAGGTAGCGGCCGGCCTGGCGCATCAGCCACAGCGGCGTATAGGGGGTGGACTGGCGCAGGCAGGCGCGCAGGAAGGTGTCGTTGGCAAGTGGCGCGAAGGGCATGAGTGGATTGTGGCAGGGCAGATGGCGGGCTCGCTATGATCGCCGCCTTCCCCCCGCTTGCCCATGACCACTGCCCTCGAACAGGCCCGCGCGTTCTTCCACCAGGGCGTGGCTGCCTATGAGGCCGGCCGGCTGGAGCAGGCCGAGCGCGACTTCGCCGCCGCGCTGGCGCTGGCGCCAGGCCGACCCTCGGTGCTGACCAACCTGGGCGCGGTGCGGCTGAAGCTGGGGCGGCTGCAGGAAGCGCTGGACCTGCTGGAAGAGGCGCTGGCGGCCGAGCCCGACAACCTGGAGGCGGTGTCACATGCCGCGGTGGCCTCGGCGGAGCTGGGCCGGATCGACCGTGCCGTCGTCCTGTTCCAGCGTGCCGTGGCGCTCGACCCCGCGCGCCCCATGGTCTGGACACAGCTCGGCCAGGCGCTGAAGGAGGCCGGGCGCGCCACCGAGGCCGCGGCGGCGTTCCGCGAGGCCCTGGCGCGTGGGGGCGATGCATCGCTCAATGCGTTCTACCTCGCGGCGCTCACCGGCGAGGCGGCGCCGCGCAACGCACCGCGCGCCTACGTCGAGGCGCTGTTCGACAACTACGCGGCCGCCTTCGACCAGCATCTGGTGGCCGGCCTCGGCTATGACGCGCCGAACCGCCTGCTGCGCCCCCTGGCCGATGAGGGCGTGCAGGTCCGCCACGCGCTGGACCTGGGCTGCGGCACCGGCCTGTGCGGGCCGCTCCTGCGCCCGCTGGCGCAGCGCGTGACCGGCGTGGATCTCTCGCAGGCCATGCTGGACCGGGCGCGTGCCACCGGCGCGTATGACGAGCTGGTGCAGGCCGATGCGGCGGCGTTCCTCGCGGGCACCGGCGACCGCCATGACCTGGTGGTGGCCGCCGATGTCTTCATCTACATCGGCGCGCTCGACGAGGTGTTCGCGGGTGTGGCCGCGCGGATGCAGCCGGGCGGCCTGTTCCTGTTCAGCGTGGAAGAGCCGGCCCACGACGAGCCGGAGCTCGCGCTGCGCGTCAGCCTGCGCTACGCCCACGCCGAGCCCTATGTGCGGCGCCTGGCCGATGCGCACGGCTTCACCGTCGAGGCCCTGGCGCGCGCGCCGGTGCGCCACGACCAGCAGGTCGCCATCCCGGGCCTCTACGTGCGCCTGCGGCGCAACGGGGGCTGATCAGCCGCGCACGGCGGCCCGCAGGGCCTGGTCGATGTCCCACACGATGTCGTCCACGTCCTCGATGCCCACCGACAGGCGGATCATGTCGGGCCGCACGCCGGCCCGCGCGAGCTCTTCCTCGCTCAGCTGCCGGTGCGTGGTGGAGGCCGGGTGGATCACCAGCGTCTTGGCGTCGCCGATGTTGGCCAGGTGCGAGAGGAACTCGCAGGCGTCGATGAAGCGCTCGCCGGCCCGCGCCGCGTCATCGGCGCGGATGCCGAAGGTGAGGATACCCGAGCAGCCCGGCCCACCGTCGATGGCGCGGAACTGCTTGCGGGCCAGCGCGTGGTCGGGCGAGTCGGCGAGGCCGGGGTAGTTGACCCAGGCCACCAGCGGATGCGAGGCGAGGAACTGCGCCACCTGCAGCGCATTGCGGCTGTGCGCCTGCATGCGCAGGTGCAGCGTCTCGATGCCCTGCAGGATGAGCCATGCGTTCAGTGGCGAGAGCGAGCCGCCGAAGGTGCGGTTGACCTCCATGCGCGCCTTCATCGTGTAGCCGAAGTCGCCGAACGTCTCGTAGAACTTCACGCCGTGGTAGGCGCGGCTGGGCTCCAGCATCTCGGGAAAGTTCTTCGCCGCCAGGCCGCTGCCCCAGTCGAACCGGCCCGACTCTACCACCACGCCCGCCATGGTGGTGCCGTGGCCGCCGAGGTACTTGGTGGCGCTGTGCACCACGATGTCGGCGCCGAACGCGAACGGATTGCACAGGTAGGGACTGGCAACCGTGTTGTCGATGATGAGCGGCAGGCCGTGATCGTGCGCGACCTGGGCCACCGCCTCGATGTCGAGCACGTTCACCAGCGGGTTGCCCAGGGTCTCGGCGTACACCGCGCGCGTGTTCGGCTGGATCGCGGCGCGGAAGTTCGCCGGATCCGATGGGTCCACGAAGGTGGTGGTGATGCCCAGCCGGCCGAAGCCCACGCCCAGCTGGCCGACCGTGCCGCCGTACAGCGTGGAGGCGGCCACGATGTGGTCGCCCGCCTTCAGGATGGCGAGGATGGCCGTCATCTGCGCCGCCATGCCGGTGGCGCAGGCCAGCGCCGCGCGGCCGCCCTCGAGCGACGCCACGCGCTCCTCCAGCACCGCCACCGTGGGGTTGCTGATGCGGCTGTACACGTTGCCGAAGGTCTGCAGATTGAACAGGCTGGCTGCGTGTTCGGCGGAATCGAAGACGAAGCTGGTCGTCTGGTGGATCGGCGTGGCGCGCGCGCCAGTCACCGGATCGGGGATGGCGCCGGCGTGGATGGCACGGGTGCCGAAGCCATAGGCGTGGTCGGCGCCCGGGGGTGTGTCGCTCATGCTTTCCCCCTCAGTAGAACAGCTGCTGCGGCCGCCGCGCGGAGATGACCCGCGTGTCGACGCCCGCCCAGTTGAGCCCGCCGAACAGCCGCGCGTGCTCGATCTTCACGCAGCGGTTCATGACGGACCAGAGCCCGGCTGCGCGCACCCGTGCATCCGCGGCCTCGTTGACCACGCCGATCTGCTGCCACAGGCACTTCGCGCCGACGGCGATGGCCTCCTCGGCCAGCGGCGGGATCTCCTCCGTGCGACGGAAGCAGTCGACGATGTCGATGCGCTGGCCCTGTTCTGCCAGGGCCTCGGCCGCCGCGGTGACGCTGGGGTAGCTGCGCTCGCCCAGGATCTCGGTCACCGTGGGATTGACCGGCACGATGCGGTAGCCGTGCGCCTGCATGTACTTGGCGGCGAAGAAGCTGGGCCGGTGCCACTGGGCTGACAGGCCCACCACCGCCAGCGTGCGGCAGCCGCCGAGGATGCGCCGCAGTTCGTGGATGGTGCTCATGGGGGGAGTGTAGGCCGTGGGAACGCTGGGGTTGCGCTGCGCTCCACCCCAGCTCCCCCGCCCACCCCGCTCAGGCCGCGGACTTGTACTTGATGCTGCAGCCATACGGCCGCGTGGCGGCCTGGCTCACCGGCTTGCCGGCCAGCAGCTCGCCCACGGCCTGCTTCACGTAGTTGGTGGCGCGCTTGATGTCGTCCGGGTTGCTGGAGGGAATGCTGTCGATGCCGCCGGCGTACACGAGCTGGCCCTGCGGGTTGACGATGTACATGTGCGGCGTGGTGCGCGCGCCATAGGCGCGGCCGACCGTGCCCTCTTCGTCCATCAGGATCGCGCTGGGCTTCGACTTGCGCTCGGCCTTCCAGGCCGCCAGCTGCGCCGGTGCCAGGTAGTCGCCGCTCTCGCGCTCGGTGGAGTTGATGGCCAGCCACACCACGCCCTTGTCCATGGCCTCCTGCTGGGTGGCCGGCATGTTGCCGCTGTTGTAGTGCTTGCGCACGTAGGGGCAGCCGGGGTTCGTCCACTCCAGCACCACGTGCTTGCCCCGGAAGTCGCTCAGCTTCACGGTCTTGCCGTTGGCGTCCTTCAGGGTGAAGTCGGGCGCGGCCTGGCCCACGGCGGGGGCGGCCTGGGCGGTGGCCGCCAGGGTGACCAGCGAGGCGGCGAGCAGGGTCCGGCGCAGCAGCATGACGATCTCCTTGTCGAGGGGGCTACAGGGCGTTGATGGCGGCGCGCACTTCCTGCACGCCCAGCACTTCCGAAAGCACCACCGGCGGACGGCCCGCGCGGTAGATCACGTAGACCGGCACCCCGTTTCGGCCCAGCGCGGCCAGCGCCGCGGTGATGGCCGGGTCGCGGCGGGTCCAGTCGGCGCGCAGCAGCGTGAAGCGGCGCGCCTCGAAGTCGGCCAGCACCTCGCGGTCGGCGAGCGTGGTCTTCTTGTTGTACTGGCAGGTCACGCACCAGGCGGCGGTGAAGTCCACGAAGACCGGCTGGCCGGTAGCCAGCAGCTGGTCCACCCGGCCGGGCGCCCAGGGCTGCCAGCGCTCGCCGGCAGCCGCCGTCTGGGGCGCCGCGGTCTGCACGATGGCCCCGCCCATGGCCCAGGCGAGACCGGCGAACAGCACCAGCGAGAGCGTGCCCATCGCCGTGCGGGCCTTGCCGTGCAGGGTGAAGGCCCACACGACCAGGCTCAGCGCCACCAGCAGGGCGAGCAGCGCGCCGGCGCCGTCGATGCCGGCCTGCTGGCCCAGCACCCACACCAGCCAGGCCACGGTGGCGAACATCGGGAAGGCCATGAAGCGGCGGAAGGTGTCCATCCACGCGCCGGGGCGCGGCAGCGCGCGGGCTACCGCCGGCACCCAGGAGGCCACGAGATAGGGCAGGGCCATGCCCAGGCCCAGGAAGGCGAACACCAGCAGCGCCTGCGCGGCCGGCAGGCTGACGGCGAAGCCGAGCGCCGCGCCCATGAAGGGCGCGGTGCAGGGCGAGGCCACCGCCACGGCGAGCACGCCGGTGAGGAAGGCATCCGCCACTGGGTGCCGCGCCTGCAGGCTGGCCACGCTGGAGGGCAGCAGGCTGCCGAACTCGAACACGCCGGCCAGGTTGAGGCCGATCACGGTGAACAGCGCCGCCAGCGCCGCCACCACCAGCGGCGACTGCAGCTGGAAGCCCCAGCCCAGCTGCTCGCCGGCCGCGCGCAGGGCCAGCAGCACGGCGGCGAGCGCGAGGAAGGACACGACCACGCCCGCCGTGTACGCCAGGCCGCCGAGCCGGTGGCCGCGCACGTCATCCGCATGCCGCGTGAAGCCGACCACCTTGATCGCCAGCACCGGGAACACGCAGGGCATGAGGTTCAGGATCAAGCCGCCCAGCAGCGCGAACAGCAGGGCAGCCGCCAGGCCCATGTTGGCGGCAGGCGCGGCCGGCGCGGCGGCATTCGCGTCCAGCGCGGCCTGCAGCGCCGGCGGCACGCCAGCGGGTGCGGCCTGCGCCACCTGCGGCCAGCCACCCACCACCCGGGCCTCGGCGCGCCAGCCGGCGCCATCCGCGCCGGCCAGCACCACGGGCAGCACGTCCGGGCTGTTGCTGCGCTGGGGGTTCAGGGGGATCTGCGCCTTCCAGACCGCGCCGGCCCAGGACTGCGTCCAGGCGGCGCCGGTCTCGATGATCTCGCCCAGCTCGGGGAAGAATTCCAGCTTCTGGCCGCGCAGCGCCACCGGCAGGCCTTGCACTTCCACCATCAGCTGGCTGCCTTCGGCGCGCACCGTGCTCTCGGGCCGCACGCCCTGCAGGCCGGCGGCCACCGGCCGTGGCTGGGCCTTCTGCGCGGCGTCGAAGGCCGGGCCATGCAGGCCCGTGGCGCCACGCACGGGCAGCTTCAGCACGAAGCTGCCTTCTTCCGGGATGCATTCCTTGCGGCAGACCAGCCAGCTGGCCTGCAGCTTGACGTCGACCGTGGCGGCGCCTGGCGGCGGCTGGAAGCTGCCTGAGACGGTCACCGGCACGGGCAGCAGCACCGTGTCTTCATAGCCGTAGTTGGCCAGGTTGCCGATGGGAATCTTCTTCGGCGTGGGCCAGGCGATCTCACCGGCCTCCAGGCCAGCCGGCAGCGTCCATTGCAGCTGGGTGGGCAGGCCGGAATCACCCGGGTTCTTCCAGTAGGTGTGCCACTCGGGCTGATGCTTGAGCTGCAGGCCCAGCCAGACCGGCTTGCCCGGCTCCACGCCCTCGGGCGCGTGCGCCAGCAACTCGGCGCGCACGCGCTCGGTGGTGACCACCGCGCCCGGCGCGGCGGAGGCGGCGGAGGCCGCGGCCAGCCAGAAGAGAAGGAAGAGGGGGCGCAGGAGACGCATCACGGGTGATCGGGGTTGCAGCAGGAGTGGAGCGTGCGGGCGGGGCTGAAGTTCCGGGGCGGGCCCGGGTTCAGGCAAAGCCCAGCACCACGCGGCGGGTGGTGGCGCTCTTCTTCTCGATCTTGGTCACGACCACCGCGCCGATCTCGGCCGTGCCGGCCACGTGGGTGCCGCCACAGGGCTGGAAGTCGATGGCGATGTCGCCCGCACCGATGCGGATGGTGCGCACCGTGCCCGTGCCGCGCGGGGGCTGCACCGACATGCTCTTCACCAGCGCCGGGTTGGCATCCAGCTCGTCGTCAGTGATCGCGCCCACGGTGACCGGGTGTGCCTCGGCCACCAGCCGGGCGATGCCGGCGGTGAGGGCGTCCTTGTCCAGCGGGTCGGTCATGTGAAAGTCGAGTCGCGCGTACTCGGGCGTGATCGAGCAGCCGTTCACCGGCTGCGGCACCAGGTGGCACAGCAGGTGCGTGGTGGTGTGGAAGCGCATCAGCCGGTGGCGCCGATCCCAGGCGATGCGGGCCGTGAGCGCGTCGCCGGGCTTCAGCGCGGCCAGCAGTTCTTCCTGGCCCGGCGCCGGCACATGCGCGATGGCGCCGCTGGGCTGGCCTTCCGCGTCCTTGTGCTTGCGGGTGTCCGCGATGCGCAGTGTGCGCCCGTCGGCCAGCACCAGCTCCCCGGTGTCGCCGGCCTGCCCGCCCCCCAGGGGATAGAACACGGTGCGGTCCAGCAGCACGCCCTGGGCGTCGAGGGCCACCACGGTGGCCGGGGTCTCGCGGAGGTAGGCGTCCTGGCGGAAAAGCTCTTGCGTCATGCCTGCGATTGTCGGCGCTGCGCGGCCGGCCCGTGCGGCCGGGGCGGATATCCCGGGTCAGCCAGGTCGCCCATGACGGGCTGGGGGCGGCCGCTACACTCGCCCCCCTGCATGGAAGCCTTTCTGATCGTCCTCGTCGCCGGCGGGGTGTGGATGCTGCGCGCCGCGGAACAGCGCCAGCGCATCGCCCGCCTGGCGGCGCTGCTCGCGCCGTACCGCATCGAGCGTCACCTGCAGGCGCTGACCGAAGGCTGCCTGCGCGCGCTGGGCGAGGCGGATGCCGACCGTGCCGCGGCCATCTGGGGCACCCTGCAGCCGACCGGTGCGGCCCTGCGCGAGGACATCACGCGCTTCGCGGACGACGTGGCCCGCCTCCCGCCGGACGGCCTGCGGGTGAGCCGCCTGCCGATTCACCTGCCCGGGGCCAGCGGCGTGCCGGCGCTGTGCTTCGACCTGCGCGGCGCCGTGGCCGTGCACGCGCGCGGCATCCGCGCCGCGCTCGACGCGTTGGAGGCGCTGCCGCCGGACACGCGACGCCGCGATGCCGCCTTCACCCTGGTGGCGGAGTTGCTGTTGCTGCAGCACACCTGCCAGTGGTTCTGCCGATCGCGCCTGATCGCGTCCGCGCGCCTGCAGGCCTTGCACCAGACGGCCTACGCCCAGGTCGTGGCAGGGGTGTCGGTTGCCACGCGGACCGACTACCGGGCGCTGATCGCCGGCTGATCGACCGCGGGGCCGCGGCGGCCGGTCCGGCCAGGCGGCGCTTCATCGCGCGGCGCTGCAGTTCGTCGCAAGGCGGTCGAAACGGGGCGGGTGGCCACCTAGAGTGCCATCCATCGACACCGACAACGCCCTGGAGAACACCATGCAAGCCCGCACCGCCTTCCGCCCCGCCATCGCCCTCTCCGTGCATCTGGCCGTCGCCGTGGCGGCGGTGGGCCTGGTCGCGGTGGTGGCCAGCGGCGCGAGCCGCGTCAGCCACGAGCGCCTGGCGGCCGTGACGCCCGCGCCGCAGGTGGTGCACGTGACGCTGCCGCGGGTGGAGATCGTGGCGCCGCGCGAGATGCGCTTCGTCGCGGGTACCGAGCAGCCGGCCGGTGCGCTCTGATCGCCGCGTTCAGCCGCGCTTGGGCACTGTCCGGCCCGTGGGAACCTCGAAGGCCCACTTGTCCCAGGTGGCCTTCTTGAACGCCGCCGCGAGGTAATCGAGCAGCTCGTCGTCATCCACCCCGAAGGCCTCCAGGTCGCGCAAGGCGGCCGGGTCCACGTCGTCGGGCCAGCCATGCTGGCGCGCGAACCCGCGGATCAGCGAGACCGCCATCGAATCCTGGTCCCAGCCATGGGACTTCATCAGGCCGTGCACCAGCGTGCCGTAAGGCCGCGGGATGTACTCGCGCGCGAGCGTCTCCGCCGGCAGCGTGCCCAGCACCTCCAGCAGGGTGGCGAGCAGCGCGCGCGGCGACCGGGAGGCGGCCGCGGCCCGCGGCGAGGGCGTACCCGCGGGTGGCTCGGGCGAGGGCGCTGCCGGTTCCGGCGCTGGCTCCACCGGGGGGGCGGCCACGGGCGCGGCCGCCGAAGCGGGCGCCCTCTGGGGGGGCGGCGCCGCGGGTTCGGGCAGCGGCTCCAGTTCGAATGCCGGCAGCTCGAACGGCGGCAGTTCACCCGCCAGCGTGGCGGGCTCGTCCTCCACCACGGACGCGGGGGTCTCGTCTGGCTCGTCGAACGGCTCGTCCTCGAACGGCACCACCGTGCCGATGCCGGCGGCCGCCAGATCCCGCAGCTGCTCGGCACGGACAGCCAGCAGCGGATCGTGGAACTCGCGTTCCAGCAGCTTCAGGGCATCTTCCCATTCGCCCAGCTCCCGGTGCCACTCCGCGGCTTCCAGGATGTTGAGTTCGCTGCCGTCCCCGGCGAACAGGGCGCCTTCCAGCAAGGCGCGCAGCAGGCGCGCACGGCGCCGCTCTTCGTCGGACGAACGCGGGCCCTTGGCCGGCGTGCGGCCGAAGAAGTGCTCGACCCGGTTGCGGTCGTTGTCCAGCCACAGCAGGCCGCGCGCCAGCGCAGCGCGCTTGCGCAGCGCCCAGATGCGGGATTCGTCCGGGGCCTGCTTCATGCGCGGCAGCGTGGCCGAGCGGGCCGAAGGCGAGGGCTTGTGGAACTCGGCGTCGTACTGGTCGAAGCCGATCCAGTACAGGCCGGCCGGGCCCCAGGCCGCATCCGGAATCTTGAAGCGCCCCAGGTCGCCGGCCTGGCGCAGCAGATCGGCCGATTGGCAGCTCTTGCGCCAGGACATCACCAGGGTGCAATGGGGGCAGGTCACCACCTCGCTCTGAACGCCGGCCCAGCCGCCGAGAAAGCCGTCGGAATAGGCGACCTCGTCGCCCGCGACCGCGGGGCTGGTGCGTTCCACCACCATGCAATGGTTGCCGCAGGCGCGGCAGCTGACGATGTATTCCGCCTGCGGCTTCATGCGGGTCTCGGCCGGCGCCGGGCCACGACCGGGCCGCCAGCGGCGTTCAGCGGGGATGGGGTGAGAGGCATCGACAGCTTGGATTCCTGGCAGGGCGCGCGGGCCCTGCACGGGCCCCCTGCGCCAGGGCCGAGTGTGACACGGCCGGCGCAGCCCAGCTTAGCGGAGGGCTGCGCGGCTGGTCAATGGGCGCGCAGCGCGGCCTGCAGCGAGCGGGCACCCTTGAGCGTGGCGCCGGCGCCCACCAGCGCGGTGGCGGCCGGTTGCGCCCGCAGGGCCTGGAACTGCTCGCGCAGGCTGCTGGCCGTGACAGCATGGATGGTCTCGGCGGCGCGTGCCGCGTCGAACAGTTCGCCGGTGGCCCACCAGTGCTCCACGCAACGCTGCAGCAGGCGCATGGGCCGTTCGGCGCCACGCACCAGGGACACCAGCAGCTGGTTGCGCGCGCGCGTCAGGTCTGCCGCGGCAATGCGATCGGCCTGTTCAGCCAGCAGACGGGCCAGTTCGGCGGTGAAGGCTGGCACCTTGTCGGGCGTGGTGATCGCATCCACCACCAGAGCGCCATGCACGTCGCCCAGGTCGGCGGTGGCGCCCACGCTGTAGGCCAGGCCCAGGCGCTCGCGCACGGCATCCACCAGCGGCGCGCTCATGCCGCCGCCAAACAGCGTGGCCAGCAGCGTGCCCAGGTAGGGATTCTCGCCGCGGCTGGGCAGCGGCCAGGCGACGTTCACGTAGGTCTGCGAGACGCCGGGCAGCCGTCGTGCGCGGGCCTGCCCCAGATGGGCCGGCGCCTGGTGCGCGGGCGCGCGGCCGGCACGGGCCACATCGCCGAAAAGGGCCTGCGCCTGGCGCAGGAAGGCATCGGCCTGCAGCCGGCCCGCAGCCGCCACCACGATGCGCTCGGCCACGTAGTGGCGCTTCACGTGCTGCACCAGGTCGCGCCGGGTGAGGGCCGAGATGGTTTCCGGCGTGCCGATGATGGGGCGGCCCATGGGGTGCGCGCCCCACAGTGCCTCATCGAGCAGGGTGTAGGAGAGCTGCTGCGGATCCTCCTCGTACTCCGTGCATTCCTGCAGGATGACGGCGCGCTCGCGCGCCAGTTCGTCGGCGGGGAAGGTGCTGTTCAGCACGATGTCGGCCAGCAGGTCCAGCATCTGCGGCGCGTGCTCGCCCAGGCCCTCCAGGTGGTAGCAGGTGGCGTCCTTGTCGGTGTAGGCGTTCAGGTCCGCGCCCAGTGATTCGGCCGCGAAGTTGATGGCCTGCACCGTGCGCGCCCGCGTGCCCTTGAAGGCCATGTGCTCCAGGAAGTGGCTGACGCCCGCCTTGGCCGGCGACTCGTCACGGCTGCCGGCGCGGATGAACACCGCCACACTCGCGCTGACCAGATGCGGCATCGGCAGCGCGATCACGGTCACGCCGTTGGGCAGGGTGTGGTGCAGGGGGGCGGCGGAACGGCGAGGAGCGGCAGGCAAGGGGAAGCGGGGTGGGTGGATGGGGACGGCGAATTGTCCCGCATGGCGGATCGCCTCGAAGCGCTGGGGTTTCGCTTCGCTCCTCCGCCAGCCTACGTGAACGCAGCGACCTGCGCAGGTTTTCGTAGGCTGGGGTGCAACCCCAGCGGTTCCACGTCGTGCTTCAGCGCCCCGCGTCGAGCAGGCGCGCCACCTCGCTGCGGCCGATGCCCAGATCCCGCAGGTCGAGATCGCTCATGCCCCGCAGTTCCGCGTCGCCGCGCGGGGCGGATCGCAAGGCCTGGCGCAGCCCCGCGAGCACGGCACGCAGCCGCCCGGTCAAGTCCGCGCCGATCTGGAGGGCCAGCGGCCGCTGGCTGGCCCAGGCATGTGTCATCGTGTTCATGGGTTGAATGATGGGGACTACACTGCCATCTGAAAAGTTGAGTTTTCTGAAACAACCAATCAGGATTCCTGATGCGTGAGCTGAACCTCGACCAGCTTCGCACCCTGGTCACCGTGGCCGACCTGGGCACCTTGTCGGCGGCCTCGCGGGCGCTGAACCTCGCGCAGCCGACGGTGAGCCTGCACGTGAGCGAACTGGAGGCTCGGCTGGGTGTTCCGCTGCTGCTGCGCGGTGCCCGCCGCGTGCAGCCCACCCCGGCGGGCGACGTGCTGCTGGTCCACGCGCGCAGGCTGCTGGCCGAAGCCGACGATGCGGTGCAGGCCGTGCGCCGCCAGCAGCAGGGCGTGACAGGCCGCGTGCGCCTGGGTGCCTCCACCGGCATGCTGGTCTACCTGCTGGGGCGGGTGCTGCAGGACATGGAGCGCGCCCATCCGGAGGTGCATGTGGAAGTGAGCATCTATGGCACCAACGATGGCCAGGCGGCGCTGCAGGCCGGCACGCTGGACGTGGCGCTCATCGCCCCGCCGCAGGCCGCAGGCGACCTGGTGGTCACGCGCTGGCGGCGTGACCCGCTCATGGCCTTCCTGCCGCTGGGCTGGAAAGCGCCGAGGCGCGTGACGCCACAGTGGCTGGCGGCGCAGCATCTGATCGCCAACGACAGCACCACGCGCCTGTACCGCCAGACCACCGAGTGGTTCGCCACCGCCGGCATCGTGGCGCGGCCCCGCATCGTGCTGAACTACAACGAGGCGATGAAGAGCCTGGTGGCTGCGGGCTATGGCGCGGCCATCCTGCCGATGGAAGGGCCGATGGAGGCGCACACCGCGCGCGGCGTGCGGGTGGTGCCGCTGAAGCCGCTGCTGGTGCGCGACACGGTGATCGTGCATCGGGCGCTGCCCCTGCTGAGCGGCGCCACGCGCAGCCTGCTGGCGGTGCTGAAGCAGTACCGCCAGGGCTGAGCGCCTTCAAGCATCGGGCCGCACGAGCCGAGCCACCACGTGCCGCGTGAATGGTGCGGCCACCAGCACGATGGGGAAGGCGATGGCCCAGGCCATGAGCCAGCCGCCGACCCATGCGCCGGTGAAGTTCGCGCCCAGCCCCACGGCGCGGGCCGTGGCGATCCCCGACACCACCAGCGACATGAGGCCGGACAGGATCAGGCCGAACAGCGCGGGCGCGAAGCGGGCGGGAATCATGCCGTGGCCTCCTGCGCTTCACGCACCGCCTGACGGCCGCGCGCCAGGCACAGCAGCCGCTGCGCGAAGGTGCGGCCGAACTGGTGCGCCGTCTTCACATCCCCGGGCGGGAAGGCATCGGCCGGCGCCGAGTGCCCGGCCTGCGCCATCAGGCCGGACCACGAGCCCAGGCGATTCGCCGCCTCGTCGTAGGGCACGCCGCTCTGCTGCTCTGGCAGGATGGGGTTGCCTGACCACACCATGCCATGCTGCATGGCGAACACGAACATCGACAGCAGCGTGGACTGCTTGTCGCCCGCGGGCAGCGACGACACGGTGAAGCCCGCTGCCAGCTTGCCGCGCAGCTGCTGGTGGCGCCACTGGCGGCCGGTGGCATCCATGAAGGTCTTGAAGGGCCCCGACACGCCGCCCAGGTAGGTGGGCGAGCCGAGGATGAGGCCGTCGAAAGGCGACAGCAGATCGGGCTGCTGCGCCACGGCCTCGGCGCGCAGCAGCTGCACCTGGACGCCCGGCAGGCTGCTGGCGCCGGCGGCGACATGCTGGGCGATGTGGTCGGTGTGCCCGTGGGCGCTGTGATAGACGATGGCGATTTGCGGCAGGTTCATGGCAGTCACTCCTTGTGGAAGTGGAGGGGAAGGAAAGGGGCGCAGGCACCGAGTCAGCGCGTGGCCCAGGCGATGCCGGCGGCGGCCAGGTAGAGGCCGACGCCGAAGACGGCGTGATTGGCAAGGCTGCGCCCGCGGTTGGCCCAGGGCGTGGGTGTCCGGCGAGCCGCGATGCCGGCGCCCATGGCCGGCTGCATCACCAGCCAGGGCGCGGCCACGGTCAGCACGCCCACGCACAGCGCGGGCAGCAGGCTGGGGCTTTGCGCCCAGGCCACCCCATGCAGCGCCACTGCGAGCGCGGCAAAGGCGATGCCCACGGCGTAGTGCGTGAACCAGCCCAGGGCCCGCTCATGCCGCACGGGCGGCGCTTTGGCGATGGCCGCGTGGAACCAGCGGCCGCGCGGCAAATGCCCCACCCAGCGCCCGACGAGGCCGAAGTGGAGGGTGGGCACACCCAGCCGCTGCAACAGCAGCAGCCAGGCATCCATGACGACGGTGGCGCCGATGCCGATCGCGGTGATGCGGGCGAGTGCTTCAAGGGGGGAAATGGTGTCCATGGCGGGTCCTCGTGATTGACCGAAGCGAGCAGAGCCGGCAGGATGCAACTTCAAGCCGACTTGAGGTCAAGACCTTTTTGCAGCATGGACATCGCTGAAGTGGCGCGGCGCTCCGGCGTACCCGCCTCCACCCTGCGCTACTACGAGGAAAAGGGGCTCATCGCCTCCACCGGCCGCCAGGGGCTGCGGCGCCTCTTCGCGCCGGCTGTGCTGGACCAGCTCGCGCTGATCGCCCTCGGTCAGGCGGCCGGTTTCAAGCTGGAGGAGATCCGCACCATGTTCGGTGCCGACGGCCAGCCAAGCATCGACCGCACCCAGCTGGCTGCCAAGGCCGACGAGATCGACCGCACGATCCGGCGGCTGAAGGCGATGAGCGACGGGCTGCGGCATGCGGCCGTGTGTCCGGCGCCGAGTCATGCGGAGTGCCCGACGTTCCGGCGGTTGGTGAAGGCCGCGGCGGAGGGGGTGCTGAAAGTCGCACCAGGCCCCTTCAAGTCAGGTGGCTGAAGGCGCTTCAGGATGGGCCAGGACGAGCGACTGGCTGCTCATTCGCCCTCCATCCAGTCAGGTCGCTGGCGCTTCAACCAGGCCTGCGTGTGCGCCAGCAGCTTGGCGGCTTCCTCCAGGCACGAACTGAGCGCGGCCGGCGGCACGGGGTCGCCCGCATAGTCGGTGGCATTGCGCTGCCGCCGCAAGCACGATCACGGTGGCCTGCGGCACCGCCATGGTCAGGCTCAGGCACTGGATGGCCGTCTGGTGATGCCCTGGCTGGCTGGTGGCGGTGCGAAAGCCGTGGCCCCACAGACCCAGCATCGCGCACTGCACGATGCACTTGTAGGCGGCGTCGAAGCGGTTGTCGGCGCTCAGCTCGGCGATCTGCGCGTCCGCAAGGTTGCGCTGCGCCGCGTCCAGCAGCTTGCGTACCGATGTGCGGTCGGCTTCATGCGCTTGCAAGCGTTGGATGGCCAGCAAGTTTTGCAAGGTCATCTTCTCCTCCCTTCACCCACAGCCTGGGCTTGCTCATCACGTCGCGGGCAAACGCGTCGCCCTGCAGCCACCGCTTGCTGAACTCCGCCGGCGTGTACAGCGCCGGGTTCACTTCACGCCGCAGCTGCGCGTGCAGCGGAAACAGCGCCTGCGCCAGTTCAGCGAAGCTGGCCTTGCCCAGCACCAGCAGGTCTACATCGCTGCCGGCCGTGGCGGTGCCGCGTGCGATGGAGCCGTACACCAGCGCCAGCGTGACCTTGGGCCCAAGCGGCTCCAGCGCGGCACGGAGCGCCGGCACGATGCCGTGCGTCTTGCGGAAGATGCCGGCGAGCTCGGGAAAAAGCGGGTGGGCGGCCTGTGCCCTGCAATGCACCTGGTTGCCCTGCTCGGTACGCACCAGCAGGCCGGCCTGGGTGAGCTTGTCCAGCTCCCGCGCCAGAGTGCCGGCGTGGGCGTCCGCCATCCGTGCCAGCTCCCGCAAGTGGAAGCTGGCGTCTGGCTGCAGCAGTAGCACCGCTAGCACCCGCTGACGGGTGGCTGGGAACAGCAGGTCCATCAAGCTGGAGGTGTTGCTCATTGGGCGACGATTGTTGCCTGAATGGCGACAGGGTGCAAGTGTGCTCTCACAAGCGTCTGTTCCACGGAAGCGGGCTCCTAGAGCCGCAGGTTCAGCTGACGCCGCAGCCAGTGCGCGACGGTGCGATGAGATGGATTCGGCCAGCTCGCTGCGCCCAGCCGAAGCGCATCACGCCGTTGGCGAGCGAGTCGCTTTCCCACTGGCCGCCAGCCCCCAGCTTGACGTAGAACGCGCGGGGGAAGGAAACCGAATCAGGACGTTTGCCGGTCATCGTGGGAACCATCGCTGATCAGACGACGCAAGAGCCGGACGCTGAACTTGGAAACCTGATCGGCCTGCACCCTCGCCCGCTCAAGCCCAGCTGATCCTGTAATCCAGCGAGTGGCCGATGCGCTGCGAGAAGCGGGTGACCGATTGCGCGGCCATCCGTTCGCTCACGCTGACCGGGATCTTGGTGGTGAGCCAGGCGCCCAGGCTCTGGGGCTCTCCCTCGGGCGGGCGCGGGGTGGGGTCGGGCGTGTAGTCCACATGGGCCTGCCGCTTGCCGGCCCGGCCCAGCAGATCGTAGAGATCGCGGAACAGGATGAACGAGGTGTCGTTCTGGTGCATGGACCAGTTCGCCACGGGCAGGAAATCCACCAGGTGGATCAGCTGGTAGTTCAGCGCGATCCACAGGTCCTCGCCGGTGATCGTGATGGGCGCGTTGTCGATCACGCGGTGGAAGGAGATCGATGCGATGGCGTCGGGGCGGTGCAGGTTCTCACGCAGCTCCCGGCGCAGCGGACCGGCGTAGAGCAGACGCAGCACGGAGGGAAAGGCCTCCACCTGCTTCCAGTCCGACGGGCTCATCAGCTGGCGCAAGGCGGGGATCTTGTCCGCCGTCATGGCAAAGGTGTTGGTGCCGGTGCCGAGGATCGAGTGCAGCAGCATCACCAGGGCGGACTGCTGCGGGTAGTGCTGCACGGTGTACTCGAAGCAGAAGTACAGGTGGTCGAGGAAGGAGCCGTCGGCATGCTCCACGTCGAAGTCGCACTCGCTCACCAGGAACTGCATCAGTTCCGGGCTGACGGCGGGCAGTGGATGCCTGGCGCGCGCCTGCTCGTATTCGGCCTGCACGGTCGCCGCGGCACGGGTGTCCCAGTGCGCCTCCTTGCCGACCCGGGTGGTGATCACGTAGCGGGCGGCCTTGCCTTCCAGGGTCTTGAAGATGGTGCGATCCAGATCGAAGTTCGGGATCGGCTCGACCCGCACCTGGCCGGTGTGTTCCAGCGCCGCGCCGCGCGCGATGGCGGCCTTGCGCTGGGGGGTGGGGTCGGGGCGTTCGGCGGCGGACTGCTTCATGGGAATCCTCGGCGATGGCCTGCCCTTATACACGACGGGTCGCGGGCGGCGGGCCAGTTCATGTGCATCAACCTGGCAACGGCAGCGCGGTCTTGTACCGCACCTGCTTCAACGCAAAGCTCGACCGGATCTTCTCGATGCCCGGAATCGGCGTGAGCTGCTCCAGGATGAACTTCTCCAGCGCGGCCATGTCGGCCACGGCCACGCGAATCAGGTAGTCGCTGTCGCCCGTCATCAGGTAGCACTCCATCACCTCGTCGTGCTCGGCGATGCGGCGCTCGAACTCGGCCAGGGCGGCCTTGCTCTGTTCCTTCAGGCTGATGTTGATGAAGACGTTCAGGCCCAGGCCCAACGCCTTGGCGCTGGCCAGAGCCACGTAGCGCTCGATCACGCCGGCGGCCTCCAGCGCCTTCACGCGCGCGAGGCAGGGGCTGGGCGACAGGTGCACACGGCGCGCCAGCTCCACGTTGGTCAGGGCGCCATCCTGCTGCAGTTCGGCCAGGATGCGCAGGTCGATGGTGTCGAGGGGCATGGCCTGGAGGTGGGGCTACAGATCCAGGCCGCGCGCCCAATCCAGCGCACCCGTGCCCACCCACTTCGGCCGCAAGGCCGTGCGGTGCGCCCAGGCGACTGCCTGCACGCCCAGCTCCTCCTCGGACGTGTCTTCGTCGCCGAGCGGGGCATCCCGCAGGTCGGGCAGCAGCATGGGCAGCATGTGCGGGTGCCGTGCATGGGCCGCGCGGATCGCGGTCTCGGCCTCCTGCTGGCGGCCCAGCGCGAACAGGGCCAGCACCCGCATGAAAGCCAGCATCGCCTCGTCGCTCGGCGCTGCCTCGATCAGCGCCAGCGCCTCGGCCGGGCAATCGGCCACCAGCAGCAGCTCGGCGCGCAGCCGGCGCCAGCCAAAGGGGTCCGATGGGCAGATGGCCAGGCCCCAGCGGGTGAGCGAGTGCATCTGCTCGGCGTCGCTGTCCGCAAACGCGAACAGGATGGCCTGCGCCAGCACGCGCAGGGCCGGCCGGCTGGTCTTGTGCACCCACACGAGCTGCGCCGGCGCCGTGCCGATGAGGCTGCGCAAGACGGTCACGGCATGTGCGGCCAGGCGCAGCGCGGCCACCTGCACGGGCCGCGGGGCGTTCGGGTCGGCGATCTCGGCGGCCGCCAGCAGCAGGTCGTCCAGCACCTCCAGGCTGAGCCATGCGTTGGGATGGGCCTGCAGGAACGCGGCCACCTCCGGCAGGTCGTCGAGCAGGGCGGACGCATCGCCCATCAGGTCGGTCCCGGCCGGCTTGACGATCTGGAAGCGCTGTGCCCATTGCGCCTGCACGGCTGCCAGCGCGGGCGTGGGCACCAGGCTCAGGACGGGCGGCTCATCACCTACGGCCGGCTCCCGCGCCACCTGGTAGAGCCCTGCGAGCGCTTCACCGTCCACCTCCGTCGGTGCCTGCTGGCTCAGGTCGACCCAGGCCTCGTCTTCCTGACCGTCCAGTGCGTCGTCTTCATCCGGCCCGCCCAGAAGCGGTTGCAGGCCATGCGTGCCCAGGTCGGTCAGTGTCTGCGCCAGCTCGTTCAGCCCCTCGCGCCGCGCCCGGGCGGCCAACAGGGTGGCGCGCATCTTCGCCTCTTCGGTGCGGCCCTCCCCGAGCAGCAGCGACACCTCCAGATGCCAAAAATGCGGGTTCTCGGGGTCCTGGCGCACGGCCTCGTGAAACAGCTTCCAGGCGGCGCCCTGCTCGCCGCGATCCGCCAGCATGGAGATCAGCCGTCCGCGGGCCGCGCTGGCCAGCTGCCGGTCACGCGCGCCGGCCATGCGGCGGGCCAGGGCGTCGCGGCGCGCCTCCTGTCCCATGTCCTGCAGGGCATCCATCAGCACGTCGAAGGCGTACTCGTGGCGCTCGTCCAAGCCGTCGAGGTCCTCGAACAGCGGTTCCAGCACCTCGATCGTGCGGTCCGCCTGGCCATCGGCGTTCCAGGAGGCCGCGGCGTGGCCCAGGGCTTCGGCAGGGACCAGCCGGGCCAGGCCCGGCCGCAGCATGTGCGGCTCGGCCAGGGTCAGCGCCAGGGCGAACAGCTGTTCCGCGGGCATTGGCAACGCGTCGCCCGCGAACTGTGCGCAGCACTGCTTGTACTTGCGGCCGGATCCACAGGGGCAGGGGCCGTTGCGCTCCGGCTTGGACATCGGTCGCGGTCGCCAGCGGTTGTCTGGCACCGGCACGGCATGCCAGAGTGCGCGCGCCATGTGGCGCTGGAAGCGCAGGCTCGTCGCTTCGTCGTCTGGGGGATGTGATGCCAGGGCCGCCAGCGTTTCACCCATCTCGTCCACGAACCAGTCGCAGAAAGAGGGCAGGGGTTCGCCGTGGAGGATGCGGCGGATGGCCTCGTGGAACGTGTTCACGAACTCGTCGGGCGGCGTGTCGGCGTCGATGCGATCGGTCATGGGGTGGATCGTAGTGGGGATGTGCCGCGAAGCTGGACAAGGGCCACTTCAGAATCCTGTGTCGTCAAACGGGCCTGCGGCGGCATTTTATGCTTTGCTGGCGAGATCGAATAGCTCAATCGGCAACTCATTCCACCGGCGCCGGCCTAAAGTGCCGTCATCATGAGCGACCTGAACCTCACCCGCCACCTCGCCGATCTGTCCGGCGACATCGATCCCGTCGAGACTGCCGAATGGCGCGATGCCTTCCAGGCCCTGGTGGCCACGCACGGGCCGGCGCGCGCACGTTTCGTGCTGGACCAGCTCGCGGTGCTGGCGCGCAGCCCGCAGGTGGGCTGGTCGCCGGAACTCGTCACGCCCTACGTGAACACCGTGCCGGTGGAGCGGCAGCCGGTGTTTCCGGGCGACCTGGCGATCGAGGAGAAGCTGGCTTCGCTGATGCGCTGGAATGCACTGGCGATGGTGGTGCGGGCCAATGCGGCGTATGGCGAGCTGGGTGGGCACATCGCTTCCTATGCCAGCGCGGCGGATCTGTTCGAGGTGGGGTTCAACCACTTCTTTCGCGCGCGCAATGACCGGCAAGGCGGCGACCTCGTCTTCTTCCAGCCGCACAGCGCCCCCGGCGTCTACGCCCGTGCCTTCCTGGAAGGGCGGCTGACCGAGGCGGATCTGGCGCACTACCGGCAGGAGATCACCGCGCCGGCCGCGGGCGCGCGCGGCCTCTCGTCCTATCCGCATCCGTGGCTGATGCCGGACTTCTGGCAGTTTCCGACCGGCTCCATGGGCATCGGGCCGATCAGCTCGATCTACCACGCGCGCTTCATGCGCTACCTCACGCACCGCCAGTTGCTCGATTGCGAAGGTCGCAAGGTGTGGGGTGTGTTCGGTGATGGGGAGATGGACGAGCCCGAGAGCATGAGCGCGCTCACCCTTGCCAGCCGCGAGAAGCTGGACAACCTGGTGTGGGTGGTCAACTGCAACCTGCAGCGCCTCGACGGCCCGGTGCGCGGCAACGGCCGCATCGTCGACGAGCTGGAGAAGCTGTTCCGCGGCGCCGGCTGGAACGTGATCAAGCTGCTCTGGGGCAGCGACTGGGACGGCCTGTTCGCGCGGGACACCACCGGCGCGCTGGTGCGGGCCTTCGCGCACACCGTGGATGGCCAGATGCAGACCTTCGCGGCCAAGGACGGTCGCTTCAACCGCGACAGCTTCTTCGGTCAGAACGCGGAACTGGCGCGCCTGGCCCAGGGCATGACCGACGAGCAGATCGACCGCCTGAAGCGCGGCGGGCACGACCTGGTGAAGATCCATGCCGCCTACGACGCGGCGGCGCGCCACACCGGCCAGCCCACCGTGATCCTGGCGCACACCAAGAAGGGCTACGGCATGGGCGCGGCCGGCCAGGGCCGCATGACGACGCACAGCCAGAAGAAGCTGGACGAGTCCGATCTGCTGGCCTTCCGCAACCGCTTCAACCTGCCGCTGACAGATGCGCAGGCGACCACGCTCGCCTTCCACAAGCCCGCGGACGACAGCCCGGAGATGCGCTACCTGCATGCGCGTCGGCAGGCGCTGGGCGGCTACCTGCCGAAGCGGCAGTCGGCGTGTGATGTCGTGCCGGTGCCGGACCTGGCGCGCTACGCACAGTTCGCGCTTCAGGCGGGCGGCAAGGAGATGTCCACCACCATGGCGTTCGTGCGCCTGCTCGGCAACCTGCTGAAGGACGACACGCCCGGCCCGCAGGGCATCGCCTTCCGGCGGCGGCTGGTGCCGATCGTGGCCGACGAGGCGCGCACCTTCGGCATGGCCAACCTGTTCAAGCAGGTGGGCATCTACTCCTCCGTGGGGCAGAAGTACGAGCCCGAGGACATCGGCTCCGTGCTGTCCTACCGCGAGGCGCTGGACGGCCAGATCCTGGAAGAGGGCATCAGCGAGGCCGGCGCCATTGCCAGCTGGACGGCCGCGGCCACCAGCTACAGCGTGCACGGCGTGCCCATGCTGCCGTTCTACATCTATTACTCGATGTTCGGCTTCCAGCGCGTGGGCGATGCCATCTGGGCCGCGGCCGACCAGCGCGCGCGCGGCTTCCTGCTGGGCGCCACCAGCGGCCGCACCACGCTGGGCGGCGAGGGCCTGCAGCACCAGGACGGCAGCTCGCACCTGGTGGCCGCCACCATCCCGAACTGCAAGGCCTACGACCCGGCCTTCGCGGGTGAGATGGCCGTGATCATCGACCAGGGCATGCGCGAGATGCTGGTGGAGCAGAAGGATGTCTTCTACTACGTCACGCTCATGAACGAGAACTACGCGCAGCCGGATCTGCCGGATGCGGCGCGGGCCGGCGTGATCCGCGGCGGCTATCGCTTCGGCGCGTATGGCGAAGGCGCGCCGCAGGTCACGCTGATGGGCTCCGGCGCCATCCTCACCGAGGTGATCCGCGCGGCCGAGACGCTGGCGGCAGAGGGCATCGCCAGCGAGGTCATCAGCGTCACCAGCTGGAGCGAGCTGGCGCGCGAGGCGGCGGCTGCAGGGGAGGGGCAGACGGCCCATGTCACCGGTCTCCTCGGCGCAGCGACGGGGCCCGTGATCGCGGCCACCGACTATGTGCGCGCCGTGCCGGAGGCCATCCGCGCGTACGTTCCGGCGGGCCGCACGTACATCACGCTGGGCACGGACGGCTTTGGCCGCAGTGACACGCGGGCGGCGCTTCGCTCTTACTTCGGCGTTGACGCGCCGAGCGTGGCGCAGGCGGCGCATGCGGCTGTGGGGCTCCCGTCTTCCTCGTAGGCTGGGGTGGAGCGCCAGCGCAACCCCAGCGTTTTCGCCGCGCCCCCCACAACGCTGGGGTTCCCTTCGGTCACCGCCAGCCTACAGGGGCACGGCAACACCTGCTCGGCGACGGGTGCAGGCACCCGCTACGATGCCCCATGCCCCCAGGAAGCCCCTTGATCCGTCTCGCCACGTCTCTGCTGCTTGCTGCGGTCGTCTCGGGCGTTCACCTTCGCACGGCGGCGCAGGGCGCGCCCGTCGCCACGCCCGAATCCCAGGGCATGGATTCCACCGCGCTGGCCAATCTGGTCACGTACGGCGCCAACGTGAAGATGGACAGCCTGGTCGTGATGCGCAACGGGCAGATCGTCGCCGAGGCGTACTACGCCCCCTTTCGCGCGGAGATGAAGCACCGCATCAACTCCGCCACCAAGGCCGTGGTGGGGGCGCTGGCGGGCATCGCCATCGCACGCGGAGATTTGCCGCCGGCCCGCACACCCATCGCCGGCGTGTTCCCTGAGCTCGCGAACGCCAGCGACGCGCGCTGGCGCGAGATGACGCTGCAGCACCTGCTGGACATGACCTCGGGCATCGCCTGGGAGGAGCCCCTGGCCGACGGCGTCCCGCGCACGATGCTGGAGATGACGCGCTCGCGCGACTGGGCGGCCTTCGTCCTGGCGCGGCCGTTCGCGCAGGCGCCCGGCGCCGGCTTCCACTACAACAGCGGCAATGCGCATCTGCTGTCTGCGGCGCTCACCCGCCGTACGGGCGAATCCGCCGAGGCGTATGCGGCGAAGCACCTGTTCGGCCCGCTCGGCATCACCCAGCACCGCTGGCTGCGCGACCCGCAGGGCGTCTCCACCGGTGGCTGGGGCCTGTACCTGCGCACGCGCGACATGGCCCTGCTGGGGCAGCTCTACATGCAGCAGGGCGAATGGCAGGGCCGTGCGCTCATTCCGCGCGAATGGGCCGCCCGCGCCTTCGCGCCGCAGGTGGACATGGGCTTCCCGGGCTGGCGCTACGCCGACATGTGGTGGGGCCATCCGCGGCTGGGCGCCTACATGATGGTCGGCTTCAACCGGCAGGTGGTGGTGGTGCTGCCGCAGCAGCGGATCGTGGCGGCCGTCACCGGACGCGGCATGCATCCGCTCGAGAACCTGGCGGAGCAGTTGCAGCGCGCCGTGCGGTCCGATTCGCCACTGCCCGAGAACGCGCAGGCCCAGGCCGCCCTGCGGGACCGGATCGCCGCCGTGGCTGTGCCGAAGCCGCTGCCCGGCCCCGAGGGGGTTCAGCCGGTGGTGCGCCAGGCGACCTACGCGCTGGACGACAACCCGCTGGGCGTGCGCGAATTCAGCTTCGACTTCACCGCCTCGCCGCCCACGTACCGCATGCGCCTGCGCACGCGCGACATCGTGGCCCCTATCGGTCTGGAGGGCGTGCTGGCCGAAGGCGCGGACGAGGGCGCGCCGCTCTTCACCGCGGCGCGCTGGCAGGATCCGCGCACGCTGGCCTTTCGCCAGATCTGGGCCGAGGAGGGCGCCACCGTGGACTATGTGCTGAAGCTGGAGGGCGATGCCGTCGAGGTCTCGCGCACCAATGACTTCGGCGCACGGACGGTGGTCCGCGGGCAGCGGATCACCGCGCCCTGAGGCCTGCGCCGTAAGATCGCGCCATGGCCTCTCCCCTGCCTTCGCGCCACTGGGCCCAGCTCGCCACGACCGACTTCACCGGTCTGGACCCGGCCCGGACGGTGGCGGTGCTCCCCTTGGGCGCGACGGAGCAGCACGGCCCGCACCTGCCGCTGGCGGTGGATCACCTGATCGCGCAGGGCATCGTCGAGCGCGCCCTGCCGCTGCTGCCGGCGGATCTGCCGGTGCTGGTGCTACCCCCGCAGACGGTCGGCTACAGCCCGGAGCACGCCGACTTCGCCGGCACGCTCACGCTGCCGGTGGAGACGGTGATCGCCACCTGGACGGCCATCGGCGCCGGCGTGGCGCGGGCGGGCGTGCGCAAGCTGTTGCTGTTCAACGCGCACGGCGGCCAGGCCAGCCTGATGGACATCGTGGGGCGGGAGCTGCGCATGCGGCACGGCCTCATCGTCTACGGCTGCAACTGGTGGAACCTGCCCCTGGGCGCGGAGGTGGAGGGCCTGTTCTCCGGCGAGGAGCACCGCTTTGGCATCCACGCCGGCGCTATCGAGACCTCGCTGATGCTGGCGCTGGCGCCGGACACGGTGCGGACGGACCAGGCGCGGGCCTTCCACTCCACCTCCCAGGACCGTGCGGCACGCTACGCGGTGCTGGGCAACGGCCGCAGCGCCAAGCTGGGGTGGGCCATGCAGGACTACAACGCGGCTGGCGCCGCCGGCGATGCCACCGCCGCCACGGCCGCGAAGGGCGAGGCGGTGCTCGCCGCCGCGGCCGTGCAACTGGCACGCCTGCTGGGCGAGATCAGCGATCTGCCGCTCGACACCGTCAGGCCCTTGCATGGCTGACGTCCGTCGCGCCGCACACGGCTAGCGGGGCGCACCTTCATCCGCCGCCGTGGCGCGGCTTCGTGCAACCCGTCACGAACTCGCACCGCCGTTTGTGCATGGGCCGTTGGTTGCGAGCGACAACGTGCACGGGTTTCCGGATCGCTGTGCGATCTGTCACAGGGATTGCAGCGGCTCTTGCCTAGACTTCAGGTCATAGGTTCAGTCATGCGCTTCTCCTCCATCTTCCAGCTGCCCTCCTCGCGATCGAACGCGGGCCAGGCCCAGCACGCGCTGACGGAGCCCGCGCCCTCCGACTTCCGGCCTTCCGACGCCGCGCCCCTGGTAGCCGAGCCGCCGGATGATCTGGACCAGCGCGTTCGCCTGATCGGCGAGTGGCAGCTTGGCGAAGACGACTGATCGTCTCCGCGCGCCCCCTTCCCCTCCAGCTTTTCTCCGCCTGGCAACTGCCAGGCCCGCATGGCACGCTTGCTGCTCGCCGCCTCTCCGGAGGTTCCATGAGCACCAAGCCGCCCCTGCCGCCCTTCACCGCCGAGACCGCCGCGCAGAAAGTGCGCATGGCCGAAGACGCCTGGAACACGCGCGACCCCGACCGCGTGGTGCAGGTCTACACGGAAGACACGCGCTGGCGCAACCGGGCGGAGTTTCCGGTCGGCCGCGAGCAGGTCCGCGCCTTCCTGCAGCGCAAGTGGGCGCGCGAGCTGGACTACCGGCTGATCAAGGAGCTCTGGGCGTTCACCGGCAACCGCATTGCCGTGCGCTTTGCCTACGAGTGGCATGACGACTCCGGCCACTGGTTCCGCAGCTATGGCAACGAGAACTGGGAGTTCGACGCGTCCGGCTTCATGCAGCGGCGCTTCGCCAGCATCAATGACCTGCCCATCCAGCCGGCGGACCGCCTGTTCCACTGGCCGCTGGGGCGGCGGCCCGACGAGCATCCCGGCCTGAGCGACCTGGGCCTGTAGCACGGCGACCCGCGCACCGGCCGCGGGCACGCACCAATGTGGCACAGGCGTTGCTTGGATTTCTGCCATGCCCGTCACGGCCCTTGGCGAACCCCCGGCAACCGCGCTGCCTCCCAAGGCGGCGCAGCTGTTGCTGGATTCCACCGGTGAGGGCATCTTCGGCGTGGACATGGACGGCCACTGCATGTTCATCAACCGGGCTGGCGCCGGCATGCTGGGCTGGGAGGCGGCGCAGGTGCTGGGCCGCAACATGCACGAGCTCACCCACCACTCGCACGCGGACGGCAGCCCCTACCCGGACAGCGAGTGCCCGATCTTCAACGCCTTCCGCCGGGGACTTCCGTGCCGGCTGGACACCGAGGTGTTCTGGCGGCGGGACGGCAGCGCCTTTCCGGTGGAGTACAGCAGCCACCCGGTCATCGACGACGGCCAGGTGCGCGGAGCGGTGATCACCTTCGTCGACATCACCGAGCGCCGCCGGGCCGCCGAGGCCTTGCAGCGCGCCAAGGCGGAGCTGGAGGAGCGGGTCGCCGAGCGCACCCGGGAGCTGTCCGAGGCGCTGGCCCGCCAGCGCGAGCTGGCCGCCTACTCCGACACCGTCCGCGAGGAGGAGCGCACCCGCATCGCGCGCGAGGTGCACGACGAGCTGGGCAGCCTGCTGGTGGCGCTGAAGATGGACGTGAACTGGCTGGACAAGCGTCTCTCGGAACAGCAGCGCCGTGAGCCCGAGGCGGCACAGGAAATGCGCGACCGCATGCGCTGCAAGTGCCAGAACATGAGCCGCCTGATCGAGAACGCCGTGGGCAACGTGGGGCGCATCATCACAGACCTGCGCCCCAGCATCCTGGATCATCAGGGCCTGTGGGCGGCGCTGGAGTGGCAGGCGCACGAGTTCGTGCAATCGGCGGAGCTCGATCTGGACTGGGACATGCGCCTGGCCTGCCCGCCTGAGCTGCCCGAGACCATGGCCATGGCCGTGTTCCGCATCTTCCAGGAGATGCTGAGCAACGTGGGCCGGCACGCGCAGGCCAGCCGCGTGACGGTGCGCATTGCCGACGAGGCCGGTGTGCTGTGCATGGCCGTCGCGGACGACGGCCAGGGTGCCCCGGCCGAGGCGTTCGAGGCGGCCACGGCCTATGGCGTGATGGGCATGCGCGAGCGCGCAGGCCATTTCGGCGGCCAGATCGCCATCGCCAGTGAGGCCGGCCGCGGGACTTGCTTCACCCTGCGGATGCCCCTGCCGACCGCGTCCTCAGGGGCCGGCGAATGATCCGCGTGCTGCTGGGCGATGACCACCGCATCGTGCGCGAGGGCCTGAAGCAGGTGATGGCCGACGCGCCGGAGATCCAGGTGTGCACCGAGGCCGTGAACGGTGAGGAGGTGCTCCAGCAGGTGGCCAGGCTCGGCGGGCCCGCGGGGCTCGACGTGGTGCTGCTGGACATCGCCATGCCCGGACGCGACGGGCTGGATGTGCTGCAGACCCTGCGCAAGCAGTGGCCCGCGCTGCCGGTGCTGATGCTCTCCACCTATCCGGAGAGTCAGTACGCGGTGCGCTCCATCAGGCTGGGCGCGGCCGGCTACCTGAACAAGAGCGCCGACCCGGACGACATGATTGCCGCCGTGCGCAAGGTGGCTTCCGGCGGGCGCTACGTGACACCGGCCACGGCCGAGGCACTGGCCAGCGCGGTGGGCGGTAGCGCCCGCGGTGGGCCGGAGGCGCTGTCGCACCGCGAGCACCAGGTGTTCCGGCTGCTCACAATGGGGCACAGCGTGAGCGAAATTGGTGCGCAGCTGCAGCTCGCGCCCAACACGGTCAGCACCTACCGGGCGCGCATCCTGGAGAAGACCGGGACCAAGAACGACGTGGAGCTGGCGCTCTACGCCGAGCGGCTGGCTCGCCCCGGCCCGTCAGGCCCTGCCGTGTAGGGCTGGCCCTACACGGGCTCGGGCCGCCTGCCACGATTTGCGGGCGCGGCTGCCGGCTGGCACGACTCAGGCGCAGGGCTTGCAAGAGGCGACGCATCTGCTTCTCATGAGGTGCCCCATGTCCGAACGCTACGACGCCTACGATGCCGACCGTCCCCTGATGCTGCGCTGCGCCTGCGGCCAGGACCACGCGCCCGGCGAGCACGCCGCCGCCCAGGCGCGCAACGAGGAGGAGTTGTCGACCAGCTTCGTCGAGGCCAGCCTGGTCAAGGCGCTGTTTCCGGTGGACAGCGTGCGCCGCGGCTTCCTGAAGGCCGTGGGCGCCAATACGGCCCGCGCCGCCATCGCTTCGGTACTGCCCATCGGCGCCTTGCAGGCCATGGCGCAGGAGCGCGGTCCGTTGGAGAAGAAGGATCTGAAGATCGGCTTCATCGCCATCACCTGTGCCAGCCCGCTGATCATGGCCGACCCGCTGGGCTTCTACAAGAAGGAAGGCCTGAGCGTCTCGCTGAACAAGACCGCGGGCTGGGCGCTGATCCGCGACAAGATGATCAACAAGGAGCACGACGCCTCGCACTTCCTGTCGCCGATGCCACTGGCCATGAGCATGGGCCTGGGCTCCAACCAGGTGGCGATGAACGTGGCCAGCATCCAGAACACCAATGGCCAGGCGATCACGCTGCACGTGAAGCACAAGGACAAGCGCGATCCCAAGAGCTGGAAGGGCTTCAAGTTCGCGGTGCCCTTCGAGTACAGCATGCACAACTTCCTGCTGCGCTACTACCTGGCGGAGCATGGCATCAACCCGGACACCGACGTGCAGATCCGCGTGACGCCGCCGCCGGAGATGGTGGCCAACCTGCGTGCCGGCAACATCGACGGCTTCCTCGGCCCCGACCCCTTCAACCAGCGGGCCGTGTACGACGAGGTGGGCTTCATCCACATCCTGTCCAAGGAAATTTGGGATGGCCACCCCTGCTGCGCCTTCGGTGTCTCCGACGAATTCATCAAGCAGAACCCCAACACCTTCGCGGCCCTGTACCGCGCCATCCTCACGGCCAGCTTCATGGCCAGCCAGCCGAAGGACCGGGAACTGATCGCCAAGGTGATCGCGCCCGCGCAGTACCTGAACCAGCCCGAGACGGTGCTGGCGCAGGTGCTCACCGGCAAGTTCGCCGACGGCCTGGGCAGCATCAAGAACGTGCCGGATCGCGCGAACTTCGACCCGGTCCCGTGGCAGAGCATGGCGGTCTGGATGCTCACGCAGATGAAGCGCTGGGGCTACATCAAGGGCGACGTCAACTACAAGCAGATCGCCGAGAAGGTGTTCCTGCTGACCGACGCCAAGAAGTACATGTCGCAGGCCGGCTTCAAGCCGCCGGAGGGCGCGTACCGCAAGTTCAAGGTGATGGGCAAGGAGTTCGATCCGGCCAGGCCGGAGGACTACGTGAAGAGCTTCGCCATCGCCAAGGCGGCCTGAGGCCGTGATGCGTTCTCTCCACCTCAAGGCGGGCCTGGTCTCGCTGCTGCTGCTGTTCGCCCTGTTGGGCGTGTGGCACGTGGCCACGTTGCCGGCCGGCGGCACGGCGGCTTCCACGGCCGGCATGACGGCCGAGCAGATCGAGTACCAGAAGATGATGGGCAAGGACCCGGGGGCGCAGAAGGCCTCGGGCTTCCCGACCGTGGGGCAGGTGGCCACCACCTTTGCGCAGCAGCTGTCGGACCCGTTCTACGACAAGGGTCCCAACGACAAGGGCATCGCCATCCAGCTCGGGCATTCGCTGGGCCGGGTCGCGCTGGGCTTCCTGCTGGCGTGCGTGGTGGCGGTGCCGCTGGGGTTCATCATCGGCATGTCGCCGTTGCTGCAGAAGGCGCTCGACCCATTCATCCAGGTGTTGAAGCCGATTTCGCCGCTGGCCTGGATGCCGCTGGCGCTGTACACGATCAAGGACTCCTCGGTCTCCGGCGTGTTCGTGATCTTCATCTGCTCGGTGTGGCCCATGCTGATCAACACGGCCTTCGGCGTGGCCTCGGTCCGGCGCGACTGGCTCAACGTGGCCCGCACGCTGGAGGTGAAACCGATGCGCAAGGCCTTCCGCGTGATCCTGCCGGCGGCGGCGCCCACCATCCTGACGGGCATGCGCATCAGCATGGGCATCGCCTGGCTGGTGATCGTGGCCGCCGAGATGCTGGTCGGCGGCACGGGCATCGGCTACTTCGTGTGGAACGAGTGGAACAACCTGTCGCTCACCAACGTGATCTTCGCGATCGTGGTGATCGGCGTCGTGGGCATGCTGCTGGACCTGGCGTTCGCGCAGCTGCAAAGGCTGGTGACCTATGTGGAGTGAAGGCACCTCGGCCGCCGGCCTGGCCGGCGTCGCCCCCCAGCTCGGTCCTGTCGCCAGGGGCGGGCGGGCGCTTGGAGATGGCATGCAGGGATTCCTGAAAGTCGAGGGTCTGGCCAAAACCTTCGTGCCGGGCAAGCCGGTGTTCGCCGACGTGAGCTTCACCCTCGACCAGGGGGAATTCGTCTGCATCATCGGCCACAGCGGCTGCGGCAAGACCACCATCCTGAACGTGCTGGCGGGCCTGGACGAGGCGAGCGCGGGCCATGTGTTCATGGACGGGCGCGAGGTCGTCGGCCCGGGGCTGGAGCGTGGCGTGGTGTTCCAGGGGCACGCGCTCATGCCCTGGCTGAGCGTACGACGCAACATTGCCTTCGCGGTGGAGTCGCGCTGGCCCAACTGGTCGCGTGCGCAGGTGAACGCGCAGGTGGAGAAGTTCGTCGCCATGGTGGGCCTCACGCCGGCCATCGACAAGAAGCCTTCGGCACTGTCCGGCGGCATGAAGCAGCGGGTGGGCATCGCGCGGGCGTTCGCCATCCAGCCCAAGATGCTGCTGCTGGACGAGCCCTTCGGCGCGCTGGACGCGCTGACGCGCGGCACCATCCAGGACGAGCTGATGGGCATCGTGCGGGAGACGCGGCAGACCGTCTTCATGATCACGCACGACGTGGACGAGGCCATCCTGCTGGCCGACCGCATCCTGCTCATGTCCAACGGCCGCGAGACACCCTCGGGCTACGCACCCGGCGGCATCGCCGAGACGGTGGTCAACCCCTTGCCGCGTGATCGCACCCGCGCCGGCCTGCACCACCTGCCGGGCTACTACGACCTGCGCAACCACATCGTCGATTTCCTGGTGTCGCGCGCCCGCGCCGGCGCCGACCATTGAACCGCTAGAGGAGCCAACGCATGAACCGCAACGACGTCACCGAGAAGATCATCGCCACCAAGGTGGCCAAGGGCATCAAGTGGGAGGCCGTGGCCAAGAAGATCGGGCACTCGAAGGAGTGGACGACCGCCTTGTGCCTGGGTCAGATGACCGCCACCGCCGAACAGGCCAAGGTGCTCGGCAAGATCTTCGGCCTGACGGCGGAGGAGCAGAAGTGGCTGCAGGTGGTGCCGTACAAGGGCTCCCTGCCGACGGCCGTGCCGACCGATCCGCTGATCTACCGCTGGTACGAGATCGTCAACGTGTACGGCACGACGATCAAGGAGCTGATCCACGAGGAATTCGGCGACGGCATCATGAGTGCCATCGACTTCTCGATGGACATCACGCGCGAGCCCGATCCCAAGGGAGACCGCGTCAACGTGGTGCTCTCGGGCAAGTTCCTGCCCTACAAGACCTACTGATCCGGGGCGCACCGCATGCGGGCTCAGGCCCGCGTGCAGCCGGCGTAGGCGTCCAGCGGGGGCCGGTAGACCTGCGTGCGGACCTGCATCAGGCCCAGCACCGAGTGGAACAGGTGGTCGTGCGTCACGCGCGCATCGGCGCGCGCCTTCAGGCAGTTCAGCGTGATGCCGGTGCGCTGCTCGAAGGCCGGTGAGAGCCAGGTGACCCACGGCACATGCTTCTGCACGTCGGGGGCCAGCGCGTACGGCATGCCGTGCAGGTAGATGTTGTTCTCGCCGAGCGACTCGCCGTGGTCGGCCACGTACAGCAGGCCGGCGTCATAGCCGGGCTGGCGCTGCAGCCAGCCGATGGCCTGGCCCAGCACGTGGTCGGTGTAGGCGATGGTGTTGTCGTAGGCGTTGCGCAGCGACTGCGCGTCGCAGTCGGGCAGGTGCGCACTGCGGCACTCGGGCTGGAAGCGCTTGAAGCCCTCCGGCGTGCGCTGGCTGTAGGCGGGCCCGTGGCTGCCCATCTGGTGCAGGACCACCACCACGCCCCGCGCGCGGCGCTCCGCCGGCAATGCGGCGATGTGGCTGTCCAGGTCCTTCAGCAGGATGGCATCGTGGCACTCGCCCGCCGGGCACAGGGCCGGGTCCTTCTCGGCGGCGGTGTTCACCGTCGGCACGCGATCGCAGACCCCCTTGCAGCCACCCGGCTGGTTGTCCAGCCACAGCACCGCCAGGC
Source organism: Ramlibacter sp. (assembly GCF_041916345.1). Lineage (GTDB taxonomy): Bacteria > Pseudomonadota > Gammaproteobacteria > Burkholderiales > Burkholderiaceae_C > Ramlibacter. The sequence goes on along the minus strand of NZ_JAYRZR010000008.1, from coordinate 14,515 downwards.
CGGCGCGCTGCAGCACGTCCAGCAGGTTCTCCCAGTCGCCGTCGCGGCTGTTCCAGCCCTCGCGGCCCAGGTGCGAGAACATGCACGGCACCGACGCTGCCGTGCTCGTGCCGCAGGACCACGCGTTGCGGAAGGTCGCCACGCCGGCGCGGGCCAGCTCTGGCGTGGTGTCGCGCTCGTAGCCGTTGATGCCGAAATGACCGCTGCGGCCGGTCTCGCCCAGCACCAGCATCAGCAGGGCTGGTCGACTGCCGGTGGGGGCGGCCACGACCGCATCGGTCCCCAGCGGCTGCAGGGGGCCGGGCTTGCGCGTCTCGCCACGGGCCGCCACCGCGCCGGCGTACAGCGTGTTGAGCGGGTTGATCAGGTAGCGCAGGTGCTTGTGGTTGCGCATGGTCGAGGCCAGGGGCTGGAAGGCCGCGACGATCAGCGCGGCCGCCACCAGCGCCGCGACCAGCGCGGCGCCCACGTTGCGGGCCGCCTGTCGCGGCCAGGGCGCATGGGCCAGCGGCAGTCGCCAGAGCAGCCACGCCGGCAGCAGCGCGCCGATGCCCAGGGTCAGCAGCAGGGGCGGGCCCAGCAGGTCGCGTGCTTCCTTCCAGTCGGTCTGCAGCACGTTGGTGGCCATGGTGGCGTCGATCACGACGCGGTAGGTCAGCATGTAGTGGCCGCCGATCGCGGTGGCGAGCAGCAGCACCGCCAGCGCCGGCTTGAGCACGCCGCGCCACGCCAGCAGCGACAGGATCGCGAACAGGGCGCAGGCGATCACGCCAGCCAGCGCCGTGGCCAGCAGCCAGCCGGTGGCGCCCTGGCTCACGCCCAGGTCGAGCAGCTCGCGCCACAGCGGCAGGTTGCCCAGCGTCGCCATCCACAGGCTCGCGGCGGCGACCGGCCAGAAGGGGCGCACGGCTGCGGGGGTCGCGGGGCCAGCCGGGGCCTGGATCGCCGCCTTCGCGGGGACGACGGCTCGAAGGGTGGACACAGGGCTCGTCATGCCATCACCCAGGCCTGCAGCGGCTGCCACACGGCGTCGACCGCCAGGGCGGTGACCCAGCAGACCCAGCAGGCCCACAGGGTGTGGCTCATGAAGTGGGCGCCGCGCCACTGCTGCGCCAGGCCGAAGACCAGACCGGCGGTCAGCGCGGCCAGCAGCCATCGGCGGGCCAGGGCGTTGTCGACGTCGCGAAAGGCGAGGAAGCCGCCGATGAAACTGAAGCCCGCACTGGCGTGACCTGCCGGGAAGCAGCGCCCGGGACCGCCATCGGAGGCCAGCTGCCAGTGGCTGGCGTAGCGGGCCGTGCCGCCAAAATCACCCAGGTCCCAGGGGCAGCTGGTGGCGCTGCCGGCCTTGAGCAGGGAGACGGCCGCCGCGGCCAGCAGCGAGGTGAGGGCCAGTTGCACGCGGGCGCCGGGGCTCAGCCGCTGCAGCGGGCCGCGCGGCCACCAGACCCCCAGGCACAGCAGCAGCGCGAGCAGCCAGGCCAGGCGGCGCCCGCCCTCGTGGAGGACCGTCGCCAGGAACCAGTTGTCGCGCCACGGGAAGCCGGTGTGCGCGCCGGCCAGGCGGGCCAGCGGCAGGTCAAGGCCGCTGGCGTCCCAGGCCAGCAACGCCAGCAGGCCCAGGCCTGTCCAGGCCCAGAGCGCGAGGGGCGCCGAGCGGTCGGCGGAAGAAGTCGATGACATGCGGCGGATGCTCGGGGGATCGCCTTAAGTCATCCTTAAGCGCCGCCGGTGGACAATCGGGCCCATGCGTGTGCTGGTAGTGGAAGACGATCCGGGCATCGCGACCGCGCTGGTCGCGCACCTGGGGCGCCTGGGTGACGCGGTGGATACGGCCGGCACCTTGTCGCAGGCCTGGGCCACGCTGGCCGCGGAGCCTTTCGAGCTGGTCCTGCTGGATCTCGGCCTGCCCGATGGCGACGGCATGGAGCTGCTGCGACGCATCCGCGCCCAGCCGGCGGGCCGGATGCCTGATCCGGCCCTGCCGGTGCTGGTGATGACCGCGCGCGACCAGGTGAGCGCGCGCATCGCCGGCCTGGATCTCGGCGCCGACGACTACCTGACCAAACCCTTCGATCCGGACGAACTGGCCGCCCGGATGCGCGCCCTGCGGCGGCGTGCCACCGGTCGGGCGCAGACCCGCCTGGCCTGGGGCGACATCGAGGTCGATCCGGCGGCGCACACGGTGCTGCGCGGCGGGCAGCCGGTGGAGCTGTCGGCGCGCGAGTTCTCCGTGTTGCTGGCCCTGCTGGAAGCGCGGCCGCACGTGCTGTCGCGCGCGCAGATCGAGGCCCGGCTCTACCGCTTCGACGAAGCGCTGGAGAGCAACGCGATCGAGGTGCATGTGCACCGCCTGCGCCGCAAGCTGGGTGAGGGGCTGATCCGCACCGTGCGCGGCGTGGGCTACTTCGTGCCGGCGGAGCCGTCGCCGTGACGGCGGAGCGCACGCGCCGCTCGCTCACCGGCCACCTGCTCGCCTGGGCCCTGGCCGCCCTGGTGCTGGTATGGACCAGCTTCATCGGCTTCGCCTACCTGACCGGTGAGCATGAGGCCGACGAGTTGACTGACGGCCACCTGGCCAGCGTCAGCTCGCTGCTGCTGCCGCTGGTGCCGCGCGGCCTGGCGGCCGTGCAGCCGGGTGTGAGGCGGGACGCGCCCGCAGGCGCGGCATCGAGCTTGCGGGCGCACGACTACCAGCAGTCCATGAGTGTGCAGGTCTGGGATGCGCAGGGGCGGCTCGTCGTCCACACCGGCGATGCGCCGCCGGCGCGCTTCGACAGCCCGGAGGGCTTCGCCACCCTCCGCCTCGGCGAGCCGCCGCGGGACTGGCGGGCGTACACCCGGTGGGACGAGGCGCGCCAGCACAAGATGACGGTGCTGCTGTCGCTGCGCGAGCGGGATGACCTGGCCAGCGACATCGCCGAACAGGTGATGGAGCCGGGCCTGTGGCTGCTGCCGGTGGTGGCGCTGGTGCTCGGCCTGGCCGTGCACCGCGGGCTGAGACCGCTGCGGGCGCTGGCGCAGCAGGTGCACGGGCTGGACATCCGGCGCGCCGACGGGCTGGCCGATGACCCGCCTTTCGAGGAGCTGCAGGCCGCCACCCAGGCGATCAACCGGCTGGTGGCACGCTACCACGCGGCGCTGGACCGCGAGCGCGGCCTGGCCAACGAGTTCGCGCATGAGTTGCGCACGCCACTGGCGGCGCTGGCGCTGCAGGCCCGTCACGCACGCGAGCTGCCGCCCGGCCCCGGCCTGCAGGCGGCGCTGGCCGGCTTGCAGGACGAGGCCTTGCGCGCCGGCGAGGTGCTCAATCACCTGCTCGCGCTGGCCCGTGCCAGCCGGGCCGAGATGGACGAGGCGGCCCAGCCGGTGAACCTGGCGGCACTCGCGCGGCAGGTGGTGGCTGCCACGGCACCACGGGCGGATGCCGGCGGGCGCGAGCTGGGTCTGGATGGCGAGGGGGCGTTCGTCCTGCCGGGGCACGCCGTGCTGCTGGAACTGGCGCTGCGCAACCTGGTCGACAACGCGCTGGCCCACACGCCGCCGGGGACGCAGGTGACGGTGCGGGTCGATGGGGCAGGCCGCTGCCTCGCCGTGGAGGACGACGGCCCTGCACGGGCGACGACTCAGACGCCTGACGAGCGACCGGCGGATCACCTCGGGCTGGGCCTTGGCCACAAGGTGGTGGCCAAGGTCGCCGCGCTGCATGGCGCGGCCTTCGAGTCCGAGGCCGATGGCGCCCGGCGGGTGTTCCGCCTGCGCTTCGCGCCCGCTACCGGCGCGGGCGATCAGGCGTAGGTCACCCAGTCCCGCTGCGCGGGCGCGTCGAGGTGGGGGATGGTATTGAAGCTGAGCAGCGCGTGCCGCTTCGGCGTGAAGCTGAACTCGGTGATGGCCGTGTTGCGGATGCGCAGGTTCAGCTCGATCGTGGTCTCGGGCGAGGTGCCCAGCACATGCCCGACCGCGGTGGCGATCGGCCCGCCGCTGCTGACCAGCAGCACATGGCCGCCGAAATGGTTGGCGCGCACGTGGTCCAGCGCGTGCGTCACGCCGGCCACGAATTCGTCGTAGGAGGGCATGCCTTGCGGGCTGACGACGCCGGCCATCCACTGCGCCAGGCCGTCGCGCAGCAGGCGGAAATGGTGGCGGTACAGCTCCGGCGTATCGGGTTTGGCCAGCGGCTGTGGATGCACCGTGGCAATGACGGCGGCGCTGTCGTACTCGTTCAGGCCGTCCCAGGCGAGCGGGTCGCCGGACTGCCCCATGCCCTGCAGGATGCCCTGCAGCGTCTCGCGGTGGCGACGCAGGGTGCCGGTGATCAGCCGGTCGAAGCGCAGGCCGCGCTCGGCGAAGTACTCGCCCAGGCGCACGCTCTGCCGGTGGCCGAGCGCGCTGAGCCGGTCGTAGTCCGCCTCGCCGAACGAGGCCTGGCCGTGGCGGACGAGATAGAGGGTGCCCATGGCGGGCGATTCTGGCGGGCCGCGGCCCGGCGCGGCGTCTCGCCGGTGACTGGGAAGCAGCGAGCTGGACGCTCAGTGTCCGGCGAGCACGCGGGCGAAGACGTCGCTGTCGACGTTGCCGCCCGTGAGCGCGAAGCCGACGGGCTGCCCGCCCGCGCGGCTGGCGTCGCGGATGGCGGCAGCCAGGCCGGCGGCGCCGGCGCCCTCGGCCACGTTGTGGGTGTCGGCGAAGAGGATCCGCATGGCCGCCGCCACCTCGTCATCGGTCACGGCCACCACGTCGTCGGCCTCGCGCAGCAGGATCGCGAGCGCCTCCTCGTCGGCCACGCGGCAGGCCATGCCGTCGGCCAGTTGCGTGGTCACCGGCGCCTCCAGCACGCGGCCGGCGCGGAACGAGTCGAGGTAGGTGGTGGCGTGTGCCGAGACCACGCCCACCAGCCGGCTGCGGGCGCCGGTGTAGGCCCGCGCGGCCGCTGCGGCGCAGAAGCCCGAGCCCTGGCCGACCGGCACGTAGACGACGGCCGGTGCCTCGCCGGGGGCGAAGCCCTCGAAGAACTCGACCCAGTAGGTCATCACGCCCAGGACCAGGTCGCGGTGGAATGACGGGATCATGTGCAGGCCCTCGGCCTGTGCCAGCGCCTGGGCATGCTCGCGCGCCGCCTGGAAGTCATCGCCGTGCTCGACGAGCGTGACGCCCAGCGCCCGCATGGCCGCGTTCTTCTCCGTCGAGTTGCCGCGCGGCACGACGATGGTGGCCTGCAGGCCGTGCCGCCGCGCGCCCCAGCCGACCGACTGGCCATGGTTGCCGCGCGTGGCCGAGATCACGCCGCGAACGGCCGGCTCGCGCCGTGCGAGCTGCTCGAAATAGGTGGCGCCGCCGCGGACCTTGAAGGCGCCGGCGGGCGTGTGGTTCTCATGCTTCACCCAGACGGTGAAGCCGAGGCGCTCGCGCAGCAGCGGCCACGCGTATTGCGGCGTCGGTGGAACGGTGCGCGCCACCACGGCGCGCGCATGCTGGACTTCTTCTCGGGTGTAGCTCATGAGGATGGGGGCAGGTGGGCCGCGGCGCTCAGGCGCCGCCGCTGGCGAGGGTGACGCGCCCGAGCGGGGTTTCCAGCACGGCCTGCAGGGCGGGCTCGCCGGCCTGCAGCGATACGCGTTGCAGGCCGATGGCCTGGTGGGCCTGCCGGAGGGCGGACAGATCGGGATGGCGCATGTTCACCGCGTGCAGCGTGACGCCAGATTCGGGCATGCCGGCTGCCGGGTGGACGGCGCCCCACTCGATCAGCGTCGGCAGGCCGCCCTGGAACAGGCGGCGGCCGTCGGCGCGCACGGTGATCTGCCATTCCAGCAGGCCGCGCGGGGTGAGCCGCGAGGCTTGCACCACTTCACCGGCATCGATGCCGGCCGGGGCCAGCGCAGCGACCGCGGCGCGCGCATCCGGCACCTGCGCCACGAGGTGGATGAGTCGGGGGCCGTCGCGGCGCAGGCGTGCCTGCAGCACCTCGTCGTCGAGGTCGAACCAGCGACGCGTGCGCTGCGGCAGGCGGCCCGGCTGCACGGCGATGATCTCCAGGTAGGCCTGCGGGTAGTCCACGGTGGCCACGCGCAGCAGGCGGTTGTGCGTGCCCATGAGCGGGTGCTCGCCGCCCGGGCCGGGGACCACGCCCAGCGTGGCTTCGCACCAGGCGACGCCTTCGTCCAGCGTGGCGGCGCCCACCACCAGGTGATCGATGCGGGCCTGCATGTCAGAGCGCCACGGTGCCGTCGACGCAGGTGACCGAGGCACCACCGATCCAGACCTCGCCGGTTTCGTCGCGCGACACGTGCACGCGGCCGGCGCGACCGAGCGCGGTGCCCTGGCTGGCCACGTACTGCGCCGGCGCGAGGCCGGCGCCGATGAGCCACTGCGCGAGGGCCGCGTTGAGCGAGCCGGTGACGGGGTCTTCCGCCAGGCCCTGGTTGCCGGGGAAGAAGGCGCGGACCTCGAAGGCGCACGCATCGCTCGCGTCGCGCGCGCCCACCACGCCGACCTTGCCGCGCGGCCCGACGACACCGATGTCCAGCCCGGCCAGCACGCCGGCGTCGGGCCGCAGGGCCAGCACCTGTTCGGCCGAGCGCAGCATCACGCCGCGCCAGTTGGGCCCGTTGTCGCACCAGGCGTGATGCAGGATGTCGGCGCGGTCCACGCCGAGGCCGCGGGCGATGAGCGCCACGTCGTCCTCGGGCAGCGGCCCGCCGCGGCGCAGGGGCGGCGCGGCGAAGGCGAGGCGGCCGCCGTCGCGGCGCAGCTTCACCAGGCCGACCCCGCACTCCTGCACGACATGCGCGCCTTGCGGGCGCCCGCCCGCCTGCAGCCAGGCGTGGCAGCTGCCCAGGGTGGGGTGGCCGGCGAAGGGCAGCTCGCGCCCGGGGCAGAAGATGCGCACGCGGTAGTCGGCGCCGGGCTGCGTGGGCGGCAGCAGGAACGTGGCTTCCGACAGGTTGGTCCAGTTCGTGAAGTGCTGCATGGCCTCTGTCGTGAGGCCCTCGCCGTCCATCACCACGGCCAGCGGGTTGCCGAGGTAGGGCACGGCGGTGAAGACGTCGACTTGCTTGAAAGGGCGCAGGCGGTTCATGGGGGCCTCAGGTGAGCGGCACGTCGAGCGCGCCTCGTGCAGCGGGGAGCGCCCGCAGTGTTTCATGCCAGCGGTCCAGATGCGTCAGGGGCGGCTGCGGCAGGGGCAGCCCGCGCCAGCGATGCAGCTCGCACGCCACGGGGATGTCGGCCATGGTGAGGTGATCGCCGGCGAGGAAGGGCTGCTTCGCCACCTGGGCATCCAGCAGGGCCAGCAGGGGCTCGGTGGCCGCGATCGATGCGTCGATGGCGGCCGGGCTGCGCTGCCCGGGCGGCGTGCGCACGAGCTGGAGGAAGGCGTCGCGGCCGGCCGGGTTGAGCGTGGTCTGCTGCCAGTCCATCCACCGCTCGGCGTCGAAGCGCTGCCGGAGGTCGAGCGGATACAGCGTGCCCGGGGCATGGCGGGCGCACAGGTAGCGCACGATGACGTTTGACTCCCAGAGCGTGAAGTCGCCGTCTTCCAGCAGTGGCACGAGCGCATTGGGGTTGCGCGCCAGGTACGCCGGCGTGCGGACGATGCCATGCGCTGCGCCTGCATCGACGCGCTCGAACGGCAGGCCCAGCAGCTGCGCCGCGAACACCACCTTGCGCACGTTGATGGACGACAGGCGACCCCAGATGCGCAGCATCGTCAGCCCGCCTCGACGAGCTGGCGCGTCGCCGCCGCGAGCGCGGCGATGCCGGTGTCGATCTGCTCCGTCGTGACCGTCACGAACGACAGCCGCAGGGTGCGGTCGTCCGGCGCGCCGGCATAGAAGGGCGCACCGGGCACGAAGGCCACGTGACGCTCCAGGGCGGCCGGGAACAGGCGCGCGGCGGTGAGCCCGCGGGGCAGGCGCAGCCAGAGGAACATGCCGCCTTCGGGCTGGTTCCATTGCACGCCCAGGCCGGCCATCTCGCGCGTGAGCGCGGCCAGCATGGCATCGCGCTGGGCCTTGTAGCGCGCCCGGATCGTGGGCACGTGGCGTGCCAGGAAGCCGTCGCGCAGCACCTCGGCCACTACCCGCTGGTTGAAGCCGGGGGTGTGCAGGTCGGCGGCCTGCTTGGCCTGCAGCAGCTTGGGGGCCACCGCGGCCGGCGCCACCACGAAGCCCAGTCGCAGGCCGGGGGCGAGGATCTTGGAGAACGAGCCGAGGTAGATGCAGGTGTCCGGCCGGCGCGCCGCGAGGGGCGGCGGCGGCGGTGCGTCGAACCACAGGTCACCGTAGGGGTTGTCCTCCACCAGCGGCAGGCCGGCGGCCGCGGCCGCGTCGACCACGGCCTGCCGGCGCGGCTCGGTCATGGTGCGGCCGGTCGGATTCTGGAAGTTGGGCAGCAGGTAGGCGAAGCGGGCACCCGGCGCGCGGGCCGCGAGGTCGGTGGGGTCCACGCCCTCCTCGTCGCTGGCGACGCCTTCCACCACGGGTTCCATCGGGGCGAAGGCCTGCAGGGCGCCGAGGTAGGTGGGTGTTTCCACCAGCACGCGGCTGCCGCTGTCGATCAGCACCTTGCCGACGAGGTCGAGGCCTTGCTGCGAGCCGGTGGTGATCAGCACCTGCGCCGGGTCGACCGGCCAGGGCAGCATGGCAGCGACCGCCTCGCGCAGCGGGCCGTAGCCTTCGCTGGCGGCGTACTGCAGGGCGGCCGTGCCGTCGTCGCGCAGGACCTTGTCACAGGCCGTGCGGAAGGCCTCCACCGGGAAGGTGGCGGGGGAAGGCAGTCCCCCGGCGAAGCTGATGATGCCGGGCTGCTCGGTCACCTTGAGGATCTCGCGGATCACCGAGGGGTTCATGCGCTCGGCGCGTCGCGCCAGGGTCCAGCCCGGTGTGGTCTGCAGGTCGTGGGGGTTCATGGGCTCTCCTTGGTTTCAGGGGGGTCAGCGCGCGGGGTGTGGCGGAGCGGGGCGCACCGGCATGCGACGGCCGACGAAGACAGTGGCGATGACGGCGACGGCGAACATCACGGTCTGGGCGTCGAGGTGCTCCCCGAGCAGGGGCACGGCGAACACCATGCTCAGGAACGGCTGCACGAGCTGGACCTGGCTCACCCGCACCGTGCCGCCGAGGGCCAGGCCGCGGTACCAGGCGAAGAAGCCGATCCACATGGAGAACACCGCGACGTAGCCGAAGGCTGCCCATGCGGCCGGCGCGACGGGGCTGCGAGGCAGGGTCCACCACGCCAGCGGCAGGGTGAGTGGCAGTGCGATGACGAGCGCCCAGCAGATCACGTGTTCGGCCTGCATGTGCTGCGCCAGCCGCGCGCCATAGCCGTAGCCGACGGCGGCACAGGCCATGGCTGCCAGCAGCAGCAGATCGGCCGCGTGCGCCTGCAGGCCGCTCTGCGCACGGGTGGCGGCGTAGACCGCCACGAGCAGGCTGCCCGCGGCGGCGCAGGCCCAGAAGGCGGCCGATGGCCGCTGCCGGTGCAGCGCCGCGCCGACCGCGGCCGTGGCCAGGGGCAGCACGCCCACGATGACGCTGGCGTGGATGGCTTCCACGTGCCGCATCGCGATGGAGGTGAAGAGCGGGAACCCGAACACCACGCCGGCCGAGGTGAGGGCCAGGGGCAGCCAGTCACCCTGTCTTGGCCAGGGCGCACGGGTCGCGATCAGGAACGCGATGGACAGCAGGGCCGCCACGACGGCACGGCCGAGGGCGATGAAGACGCCGGAGAGTTGTGGGGCGTCGGGCGTGCCGACGGCCAGGCGCGTCATGGGCAGCGTGAGCGCGAAGATGCCCACGCCGAGCAGGCCAAGCCACAGGCCGCGGGTCTCAGCAGGCGTCATACCGTCACCATCCAGGCCGCCGTGGCGACGAGCACCAGGGCGAGCGTGCGGTTGAACCACAGGAGGCGCCGGCCCTGCGCCAGCCAGGCCCGCAACAGCGATCCCGCCAGGGCGTAGGTGAAGTTGCTGCTGAACGCGAACCCCACCATGATGACGCAGATGATCAGCAGCCGCTCCCCCGGATTGGGGGCCGGTTGCCCCGCCGCGTTGACCACCCAGCCGGCGGTGAGCGTGAGGGCCAGCATCCAGGCCTTGATGTTCAGGAACTGCAGCGCCACCCCCTGCCAGAAGGTCACCTGCAGGCGCGATGCATCGACATCGGACAAGGTGCGCGTGCCCGCCAGTCGCCACGCCAGCCAGAGCAGGTAGGCCACGCCGGCGGCGGTGATGCCCCAGCGCAGCAGGGGCAGCTGCATGACCAGCGTGCCCAGGCCCAGCCCGCTCGCGGCCATGAGCAGCGTCCAGCCCGTGGGCACGGCCAGGCAGAAGCGCAGCGCCCGCCGCAGGCCCAGGTTGGCGGCCAGGGCCGTGGACAAGGTGGTGTTGGGGCCTGGCGAGAAGCTCATGGCCGTGCAGAACACCAGCAGCGCGGTGAGTTCGGTGGGGCTCATGCGGACAGGGCGGGGGACGACATCAGCCGCCAATGTAGTCGCCGGCACCAATACACATGCAGTACAGTTGGGCATGTCACCCGTTGCGCTGTACTGGTGCGACGGGCAATACACAGGAGCCGTGCCCCATGCTGATGAAGGCCTCGTCCCAGTCGCTCACCGAACAACTCGTGGCGCGGTTCGGCGACCGCATCCGCAATCGCCTGCTGGCGCCCGGCGCGCGTCTGCCATCGGTGCGGCAGTGCGCGCGCCAGCACGGCGTGAGCCCCTCCACGGTGGTCGCGGCCTACGACCACCTGCTGGCGCAGGGGCTGGTGGAAGCGCGCAAGAACCGCGGCTTCTTCGTGCGCGACGCCACGCCCTTGCGTCCGGAACTGGCGTCGCCCGCACCGCTGCCGGCCGAGGGCGTGCTGCCGGCGCTCAGCACGACGCACTGGCTGGCGGCCCGTCGCGGGCCGGCGCCGGTGAACGCGACGGCGCTCATCCGCGGGATGTTTCACAAGGTCGGCCCCAAGCCGCAGCCTGGCATGGGCGTGTTTCCCCCGGAGTGGCTCGAGTCGACCTTCATGCCGGCCGCCGTGCGCAAGGTGACCTCCACGCGGGCGCTGCATGATTTCTCGCTGCAGTACGGTGAGCCGCTGGGGGACGCCAGCCTGCGGCGCGCGCTCGCGAACAAGCTCGGCGGGTTGAGCGTGCCGGCAGTGCCGGAGCAGATCATCACCACGGTCGGCGCCACGCACGCCCTGGACATCGTGAGCCGCACGCTGCTGCGCCCCGGGGACCCGGTGATGGTCGAGGAGCCTGGCTGGGCCGTGGAGTTCGCCCGCCTGACCGCGCTGGGCATGCGCCTGCTGCCGGTGCCGCGCCGCGCCGACGGCCCGGATCTGGAGGTGATGGCGCGCTACTGCGAGCAGCACCGACCCAAGCTCTACGTGAGCGTGAGCGTGCTGCACAACCCCACGAGCTATTGCCTGTCGCCGGGGGCTGCGCATCGGGTGCTGCAACTGGCCAACCAGCACGACTTCCATGTGGTCGAGGACGACACCTACTGCCACATCGCGCCACCGCACGCGACGCGGCTGTGCGCACTCGACGGGCTGCAGCGGACGATCTACGTCGGCGGTTTCGCGAAGATCCTGGCGCCCAACTGGCGGATCGGCTTCCTGGCGGCGCCGCCGCGGCTGGTGGAGCCCCTGCTGGACACCAAGCTGCTGGCGACGCTGACCACGCCGGCCCTGCTGGAGCGCGCGCTGGCACTGTGTATCGAGCAGGGGCAGCTGCGCAGGCACAGCGAACGCATCCGCGAGCGACTCGACGGCGCCCGCGCGCGCAGCGTGAAGCTGGCGCTGCAGGCCGGCTGCCGCTTCGTGGCCGAGCCGGCAGGTCTGTTTGGCTGGGTCGATGCGGGGGTGGACACGGATGAACTGGCGCAACGCATGCTGGACGAGGGCTATCTGCTCGCGCCGGGCGCCCTGTTCCACGCGGAGCGCGCGCCCAGCACGCTGATGCGCATCAACTTCGCCACCACGCAGGACGCCGCCTTCTGGCGCAAGTTCGCAGAAGCCGTGCGTGGTCGCTGACGCATCTCTGGCGTGGCGGGTGCCAGGTCAGGCGCCCTGGGCCGCGCCGAGGGTCTCCCAGCGCTCCAAGGCGGCCATGAGGGCGTCCTCGATCTCGCTGCTGCGGGCGGCGAGCTGCTGTGCGCGTGCTGGGTCGGCGCGGTACACGCTGCCTTCGCCCAGTTCCGCATCGATGGCCTTCTGCTCCGCCTCCAGCTGCGCGATCAGGCCGGGCAGGGCCTCGAGTTCGCGCTGCTCCTTGTAGCCGAGCTTGCGGCGTGCGCCGCGGGGTTCCGCCGGCGGGGCCGCTGGCGCGTCGGCGGTTTCCCGCGGCGGTGCGCCGGAGGGCTTGTTGACTGGGGTGGCCGGGGTGGCGGCAGCGGCGCGGCGTGACTGCGTCTGCCAGTCGGTGATGCCGCCCTCGTACTCTCGCCAGCGACCGTCGCCTTCGAAGGCGACGATGCTGGTGGCCACGTTGTCGAGGAAGGCGCGGTCGTGGCTGACGATGAAGACGGTGCCGGCGTAGTCCTGCAGCAGCTCCTCGAGCAGCTCCAGCGTGTCGATGTCGAGGTCGTTGGTGGGCTCGTCGAGCACGAGGACATTGGCCGGCCGCGCGAACAACCGGGCCAGCAGCAGCCGGTTGCGCTCGCCGCCGGAAAGCGAGCGGATGGGCGAGCGCGCCCGCGCGGGCGAGAACAGGAAGTCGCCCAGGTAGCTCTTGACATGCTTGCGCTGCGTGCCCAGCTCGATCCACTCACTGCCGGGACTGATGAAGTCCTCCAGGGCCGCGTCCGGGTCGAGCGCGGCGCGCATCTGGTCGAAGTAGGCCACCTGGAGCCCCGCGCCCTGACGGATGCGCCCGCTGTCGGGTTCGATCTGGCCGAGGATGAGGCGCAGCAGCGTCGTCTTGCCGGCGCCGTTGGGCCCGACGAGCCCGACCTTGTCGCCGCGCAGGAAGGTGGCGGTGAAGTCGCGCACGACGGCCCGGGGCGCCCCGGTGGCGGGGTCGGGAAAGGCCTTGCAGACGTCGGTGAGCTCGGCGACCAGCTTGCCACCGGCCTGGCCGGTGACCAGCTCCATGCGGGCCCGCCCGATGGCCTCGCGGCGCTCTGCGCGTTGCGTGCGCAGGCGCTCCAGGCGCACGATGCGGCTGCGCGAGCGGGTCCGTCGGGCCTCCACACCGCGGCGGATCCAGACTTCCTCCTGGGCAAGCAGCTTGTCGGACTTGGCGTTGATCACGGCCTCCTGCGCCAGTTGCTCCTCCTTCTGCGCCTGGTAGGCGCTGAAGTTGCCCGGGTAGGAAAGGAGCCGACCGCGATCGAGCTCGACGATGCGGGTGGCCACGTGGTCCAGGAAGGACCGGTCATGGGTGATGACGACGACGCTCCCGCGGAAGGCATTGAGCAGATCCTCCAGCCACTGGATCGCGAGGAGGTCCAGGTGGTTGGTGGGCTCATCGAGCAGCAGGACGTCCGGCCGGCGGACCAGCGCGCGCGCGAGCGCCACGCGCTTGCGCGTGCCGCCAGACAAGGTGCCGATCAGCGCGTCGGGTGGCAGCGCGAGCCGCTGCAAGGCCTCGTCGACCCGCTGGCGCCAATTCCAGCCATCCAGCGACTCGATGGCGGTCTGCAGCGCGTTGAGGTCTCCGTCGCCGCGTTCGTAGCGCTGCATGAGGTCGATCACATCCGATAGCCCTTCGCGCACGGCCTCGAACACCGTTGATGCATCCGTCAGGACGGGTTCCTGGGGAACGAGGGCGATGGCGATCCCCTGCTGAAACTGCACGGAGCCGTCGTCCGGGCGCTCCATGCCGGCGAGGATGCGCAGCAGGGACGACTTGCCCGTGCCGTTGCGACCGATCAGGCCGACGCGTTCGCCGGCCTCCAGGGAGAAGTCGGCTTCGTCAAGCAGGGGTCTGTCGCCGAAGGCGAGATGGGCGCGAGCGAGTGTGATCAGGGACATGGGCAACGGAACATCGGAGCAGGCAGCGCTCTCCGAGCGGGTGGGGGCAACGCGGCGCGCGGAGCTTTACAGGCAGCGACTGCCACTCTGCACCGCAGGCCTTGTGCTCGACGCTGGATCGAGCAACGATTGTCTCGCGGAGTCAGGTCGCCGGCGCTCTGATGACTCGCGGCCTTGAAGAATGGGCTGATGGACGCAAATGCGTGCTATAGTCGCTGGCTCTGCTTCTCACGGGATGCGGGTGCCGGCAACAGCCAGTGCACGCAAAGTTTTGGAAGCAGACGCAATCTGCCGAAAAATCGGTATAGAATGCGAGGCTCTGCGGTTGGCAGCCAACGTCGAACGAACCATCGATTCGGCAGCGTCAAAAAACCACAGCGCTTGACGGGTTTCTAAAAACTGCGTCATAATCGAGGGCTTCGCTGATCGCAGCGGAGCGAAACTGGAGGGGCGGCGAGAGTTGCCTGGCTGGTTGAGGATCTTTAACAAGATACAGCCGATAAGCGTGGGCGTTTGATGGCGAATTGCCAAGTTCTTCGGAA
>NZ_JAYRZR010000007.1:0-92190 GCF_041916345.1 Ramlibacter sp. | reverse complement strand
GCTGGATTTTTTCATGGGGGGGGGGCACGCGTGCCGCAGCGCTGGGGTTGCACCCCAGCCTACGAGAACGCGCCGGCTGCCCCCTGCTCCTGTGACTCACCCCGCCCCGACGCGCCGGATCGGCTCCGTGCCATCCCACCCCTGGGCGGCCCGCCGGATCTGCTCGAAGTACTCGCCCTTGCCGCCCGTGGACTCCGAGATCTCGATCATGGCGCTGGGCAGCGCCGCGTTCACGAAGTAGGCAAAGCGCCCGCGCTGGGCACCCATCCGGCCGGCATGGCCCTCCACGTAGCCGCGCTCGATGAGCGCCGCGCACCAGGCGTCGAAGTGATCGTGGGTCCAGTAGGCGAGGTGCTGCGCCCCCTCCCCGTTGCGCGCCAGCGTGTCCAGGTACAGCGTGGGGGCCGTGTCCCTCTGCTGGATCAGCTCGATCTGCAGGTCGCCGGTGTTCGCCAGCGCGATGGAAAGCTGCGGCAATGCGGACGGCTGCCCGTAGTACCGGAACTCGGTGGACACCACTTCGGCCTTGTAGAACCAGGGGCCGACGCCGAGGCGCACCCACTCGTGCATGGCCTGCTCGATGTCCCTCACCACATAGCCCACCTGGCGGGCCGGGCCGAAGAGAATGCTCATGGAGGCTTCCTGGTTGTTCAGCGCATGTACGCGCCACCGTTGACGTCCAGCGTCGCCCCGGTCATGTAGGACGACAGGTCCGACGCCAGAAAGAGGCAGGCCCCCGCGATCTCCCGCGGGCTGCCTGCACGCGGGATCGGCCAGGCACTTGCGCTCGCGTGCTTCTCCTCGTCGGTGCGTCCGCTGCGCGAGAAGTCGGTCAGCACCAGCCCGGGCGTGATGGCGTTCGCGCGGATGCCTTCCGGGCCGAACTCGCGCGCCAGTGCGCGGGTGAAACCCAGCACGCCGGCCTTGGCCGCGCAGTAGTGGGCGCCGCCGAAGATGCCGCCGCCCTGCTGGGCCGACATCGACGAGATCATCACGACGCTGGCGCGTCCTTGCGCGCGCATGACGGGCAGTGCCGCCTGGGTGAGCTGGATCGTGCCGCGCAGCACCACATCCGTCACCAGGTCGTAGTCCTCTGCGGTGATGTCGGCCGTGCCGCGCTTCTGCGTCACGCCCGCGTTGTTGATCAGCACGTCGATGCGCCCGCTGGCGCTGCTCCAGGCCCGCACGCGCGCCACCGCGTCCTGACAGTCCTGCATCCGTGTCACGTCGCAGCGCAGGCCGATGGCATCGCCCGTGCCGGCGGCGACAGCCGCCGCGGCCTGCAGCACCTCCTGCTCGTCCTGGTCCAGCAGGGCCACGCGCGCGCCGTGCGCCAGCAGCAGCCGTGCCGTCGCGCGCCCGATGCCGCGCGCCCGGCCCGCGCCGGAGATGACGACGGTGCGCCCTTCCAGCAAGCGGCCGGTGAGCACCGCGTCATCGGGCGGGTGCGCAACGTGCATCTCACTCATTGGAGATCTTGGCCGCCTTGGCGATCTGCTTCCAGCTCTCGATGTCGGCCGCGGTCATCTCGCGCAGTTCGTCGCCGCCGACAAAGGCCGCGGTGATGCCCAGGTCCAGCAGGCGCGCCTGCACATCCGGCATGGCCACCACCTGCCGCAGCGCCGCCGACAGCTTGTCCGCAATGGGCTTGGGTGTGCCGGCCGGGGCGTAGACCGCCCAGCGGAGGGCGCCCATGCGCTTGCCCTCGAAATCGATGCCGTCCTCGTCGTAGCTGCGCACGTTGGGCAGGCTGGGCGATCGCGAGGTGCAGGCCGAGAGGGCCTTCACCTTGCCGGCCTTCACCATGGGCGAGCCCGACGCCATGTCGACATAGGCCAGCTTGATGTGCCCGCCCAGCATGTCCGTCTGGATCTGGGCCACGGACTTGTAGGGCACGTGCTGCATGTCGGCCTGCGTCCGCAGCTTGACGAGTTCGCCGCAGAAGTGACCCGTGGAACCGTTGCCCCAGCTCGCGTACTGCACGGTGCCGGGCGACTTCTTTGACAGGGCCACCAGCTCCTTCAGGTCGTTGGCGGGGAAATCGTTGGTGGCGATCAGCAGGATGGCGGCGGTGCCGACCTGGCCGAGATGCGTGAAATCCTTGACCGAGTTGTACGGCAGCTTCGTGTTGCTCGCGGGCAGCAGCACATGCGTGGTGGCGCCGCCGATGCCGATGGTGTAGCCGTCCGGCGGCGCCTTGGCCAGCATGTCGGTGGCGATTGCGCCACCGGCGCCTGGCTTGTTGTCCACCACCAGATTGCCCTTCAGCACGCCGCCCATCTTGTCCGCGAGCAGGCGTACCAGCGTGTCGCCGCCGCTGCCCGGCGCGGAGATGGAGATGAAGCGGATGGGCCGCGAGGGATAGTCCGCGGCGCCTTGCGCGTAGGCCTGGGCCGACGCGCAGAGGCCCAGCAGGGCGGCGATCATCAGTTGGCGCATGGTGGTGGTCTCCTGGGTAGTCGGGTGAAGGCGGGTGTGGCCCCCGCGTCAATCGGCACGGTGGGGTGCCGGCTTTCTGCGCGCGGGTGCCGGCCGAGCCACCGCGCCGCAAGACTCGCGCATCACCAGCTGGGTGGTGAGCAGGATGCGCCCGTGCGTGGGCGGCTCGGCGCGGCCCACGCGGCTGAGCAGCAGCTCCGCCGCGGCGGTGCCCACGGCGGGCAGATCCCACGTCAACGAGGTGATCGTGGGGCTGAACAGCTGCGACAGGTCGGTGTCGCCGATGCTGATCACGCTCACGTCATCGGGAACCGTCCGGCCCGCATGCCGCAGCGCCAGCAGCACGCCGGACAGAATGCGCGTGCCCAGGCACAGGAAGGCCGTGGGCGGCTCGGGTGCGCCGAGCAGGGACAGCGCCTCGCTAAAGGCGAATTCCATGGCGGACTTCTCGGCCCGGATCCACTTCGGGTCCAGCGGCACGCCCCGTTCGGCAAAGGCATCCTTGAAGCCCGCGATGCGCTCGCGGCCGGGGCGCACCACGCTGCCGGGCGTCATCAGCGCGATGCGCGTGTGCCCCAGGTTCAGCAGGTAGCGCGTGGCCTGCATCGCACCGTTGTAGTGGTCCACGTGCACGCCGGCATGGTCGGCGCTGAAGTCGCGGTCCAGCGCCACCAGCGGCAGCCCCGCCGCCAGGCCGGCCAGGTACTCGGGCGATTCGGCTTCACAAGGCCCGAGGATCAGGCCATCCACGCGGCGGCGGCGGAACAGGTCGATCAGGGCGCGCTCGCGCTGCCGGTCGTTGTGCGTGCTGGCAAGCAGCAGGGCCGTGCCACTGGCGAGCAGCCGGGTCTCCACGGCCGTGATGATGCGGGCGTACAGCGGGTTGCCGATGTCGGAGACCAGCATCCCCACGACACCCGTCGATCCGGTGCGCATACTTTGCGCCACGGCATCGGGCGCATAGCCCAGCTCGCGCGCTGCCTGGGTCACCGCGGCGACCGCCGCGGCGCTGACGCGGCCACTGCGGTTCATGGCCCGCGAGGCCGTGCCCACGGAGACGCCCGCGGCCTTGGCGACCTCGCGGATGGTGACCTTGGTCTTCATGATGGCGCGTGTTGACCGATGCGATGGATCGGGTGGCGGATCAGCCTGCGTTCACAGCAGCCCCAGCTGCTGCAGCTTCAGGTCGGGCGATGTGTAGGGGCGCTCGCAGATGATCTTGTCGGAGCCCGGAGCGAACTGGAACGTGGCTGCCATGCGCACCTTGAAGGCGCGCCCGGTGGGCGGGTAGGTCTTGTCGCGCACGCGGTAGTCACCCAGGTGCGTGCCGGTCAGGTAGAACTCCACCAGCACGGTATCGGTGACGTCGTCGGCGGCCAGCGAGAGGATCTCGTTCTTCTGGTCCGGAAAGGCCAGACGCGAGGCATGGAAGTAGCCGCGAACGGCCTCCTCGCCATCGAACACCTGGCCATTGCCATACATCTCGTAGCGGGGGTGGGCAAAGGTGCTGATCACGCCGTCCCAGTCCTGGGTGCATTCCAGCGCCATGTGGTCGCGCACGGTCTGCAGTCGCGCGGCTCGAAGGGTGGCATCCGTCATCGGGGCATCGAGAGTTGAGGAAACGTTTCCACATTCTGCCGGCCAACGGAAGCATCGTGCTTGCGGGATTTCACCTACTTCATTGCGTGGGTCACTCCTTAAGCTCTGTGGAAACGTTCTCCCGAATCAGACGCATGAGCATGAAACTGGCGGGCCGCATCGCCCTGGTCACGGGCGCGGGCACCCTGCGCAAACCCTTCACCCCGTCGGATCAGCTGGGCAATGGCGCCGCCTGCGCGCTCACCTTCGCGCGCGAGGGCGCCACGGTGGTTTGCACGGATCGAGATCTGATGGCCGCGCAGGAGACCGCGGGACGGATCCAGCAGGAAGGCGGGCAGGCCATCGCGCTGGCACTGGACATCACGGACACCGCACAGGTACAGGCCGTCGTCGCAGAGGTGCTGGCGCAGCACCAGCGCATCGACGTCCTGCACAACAACGTGGGCATCGAGATCCAGGGCGACCTGCTCGAAGTGGACGACGACGACTGGGACCGCGTCATGGCGATCAACCTGAAGGGTGCCATGGCCGTGACGCGCGCTGTCATGCCCGCCATGCGGGCGCACCGCAGCGGATCGATCATCCACGTGTCGTCCACGGCCAGCCTGAAGTGGAGTCCGATGCAGTTCCTGTCCTACAGCACCTCCAAGGCGGGCCTGAACCACATGACGCGCGTGATCGCCCGCCAGTACGCCGCCGACCAAGTGCGCTGCAACTGCATCATCCCCGGCATGATCCGCACGCCGCATGCGGACGCGTTGTACGCCAGCGCCGAGGAGGCCGCCGAGGGCCACCGCTTCCGCGACTCGCGCTGCCCGATGGGGCGGCAGGGATCGCCGTGGGACATCGCCCGCGCAGCGCTGTTCCTGGCTTCGGACGACTCGGCCTACATCACCGGCGTGCAACTGGTGGTGGACGGCGGGGCGAGTCTCTGAGGGCGCCCCCTACCGCGCCAACACGCTCGTGCGCCCGATCTTCCTCTGCAGCTGCATCACCCCGTACAGCAAGGCCTCCGGCGTGGGCGGGCAGCCGGGCACATAGACATCCACCGGGATGATGCGGTCACAGCCGCGCACGACCGAGTAGGCGTAGTGGTAGTAGCCGCCGCCGTTGGCGCACGAACCCATGGAGATCACGCGGCGCGGCTCGGCCATCTGGTCGTAGACCTTGCGGATGGCGGGCGCCATCTTGTTGGTGAGCGTGCCCGAGACGATCATCAGGTCGGCCTGCCGCGGGCTCGCGCGCGGGATCATGCCGAAGCGGTCGAAGTCATAGCGGGCCGCGGCCGTGTGCATCATCTCGATGGCGCAGCAGGCGAGACCGAAGGTGAGGTACCAGAGGCTGCCGGCGTGCGCGGCGCGGATGGCCTCGTCGACGGTGGTCAGCAGATAGCCGGCCTCGCCGGTGCGGGCGATGCTCGTTGTTTCCATGCAGGGCTCCTGCGCAGCCGGTGCTGCGCCTTGTAGCCCGCCAGCTTAGGAAGGGGACCCGCCTTCAGTCTTGAACATTTCGGACACGCGCGGGCCGCAGGGACCATTGCTCGCGCCCTTGCGCAGCAGCCTGCCGCAGGCGCGCGGGCGCCACGCCTGCCACCGTGCGCGTCTCACGGGTCAGATGGGCCTGGTCCGCGTAGCCATGCCCCAGCGCCACTTCAGCCAGTGCGTCGGCAGTCACCACGCCGCGCGCCGCCTGCTCCCAACGGGTCAGGCGACGCCAGGCGGCCGGGCCCAGGCCCATGGCCGCCAGGTAGCGGCGCTGGATCTGCCGCGTGCTGCAGCCCAGCGTGCGCGACGCGGCCGCCACGCCGTCCGCCAGCAGGGTCTGCTGGGCCAGCGCCGGCTGCGCGACCACAGCGGCCTGCCGCGCCAGCAGCGACCACACCTCGACCTCGGCCGCCGCATCGACGCACGCGGCCTCGCAGGCCGCTCGCAGCGCCGCCAGGCCCGGCACGGCCCCCTCATCCAACGGGACGATGCGATCCACTGCATGGGTGGGCCGCAGCCCCGCCAAGGCCGGCAGCAGCCAGGGCTGCACGACGAGGCTGACGGAAAGCAGCGGGCCGATCGCGCGGGTCTGCAGAGGCCGGGTGAGCGGCCCGCAGACAAAGAAACGGGGCAAGGCGCGCCCCTCGGCCTCGACCGTGCCGTTCACGATGAGGTTGAAGCACGCATGCGCGTTCGCATGCACGGTCGCCTCCACCGCGGCACCGGCCGGCACGCGGCGCACGATGAGGCAGCGCGCGTGCGCCAGCAAGGATGGCGGCGCCGGACGCACGTCGATTTGCTCGGTCATCCTGACCCCACCTGCCGCTGGCGCCCGCGCGTTCACCCCCGCCCGGCCCGAACCCGCGCCAGCCCCTTGACCGCCCACACGTTGCCCGGCCGCTCGGCCTGCGATTGGCGGAACGTTGCCTCGGCGGCATCCCACCGACGCGTTTGCACCTGCAGGTCGCCCAGGGCCAGCAGGGCGCTGTCGGCCAGCCAGGGCGGCTCCAGCTTGTCGAGCGAAGCGGCGGCGGCCACCGCCTCACGCTGGCTGGCCAGGGCGCCTTCGGCATCGCCCGCTGCCAGGTTCACTTCGGCCTGCAGGCGCGCCAGCGCGTAGTCGACCAACGCCAGGCGGCGCTTGGGCACCGACTCGGGCTTGTCCCCGCGCACCCGCGCCACGGTGGCGCGCAACGCATCGAGTGTGGTGCGCGCCTCGGCCGTGCGGCCCGTGCGCGCCAAGGCTACGCCCCTTGCGTGCTCCCAGAAGGCCTGGGCGATGCCGACACCGGCCGCCGGAGCCGGGTGCGCCAGCGCGGCCGGCCAGTCCTCGAAGCGCACGTGCGTCAGCAGCGGCAGGCTGCGCACGTATTCGGCGAAGCCGTCGTTGCGGTCACCGAGCGAGGCCACCAGCTGCCCGGCCGCATCCAGCGCGGCCTGATGCTGGCCGTTCATGGTGGCCGCGTACCAGAGGAAGTGCGCGTTGTGCCCGCGCCAGTCCTTCAGGGACTCGAAGCCCTGTGCCTTGAGCTCACCCACCAGCCGGTCCTCGGCCGCCAGCGCCTGCCGGTTCACGCGCACCGCGTCGTCAAGGCGGCCGGTCCACACGTAGATGTGCGCGGGCATGTGCAAGAGATGCGGCGATGCCGGCGCCAGCCGGCCCAGCCGGTCGGCGGCGGGCAGCGCGCGGGCCGCCACCGAGGGCGCGTCGACGCTGTGCGTCATGTAGTGGTTCAGGCCGGTGTGACCGGGGTGGCGCTGCAGCAGGCGCTCCAGCCGGTCCGCCACCTCGCCCATGCGGCCCACGGGGGCACCGGCCGCCGTCCAGGCGGTGTCGCCCGGCGTGGCGATCATCTCGGCCTCGGCGTAGAGGGTCAG
The DNA here is from genome assembly GCF_041916345.1 of Ramlibacter sp. Taxonomy (GTDB): domain Bacteria; phylum Pseudomonadota; class Gammaproteobacteria; order Burkholderiales; family Burkholderiaceae_C; genus Ramlibacter. The sequence goes on along the minus strand of NZ_JAYRZR010000007.1, from coordinate 84,790 downwards.
CAGGTCGGGATCGTCGGGGTGGCGATCCACCAGGCGCCGCATGCGCTCGGCATAGGCCACATCCAGCGGATGCGGCTCGCCGCTCGATGGTGCCTTGCCGCAGCGCTCACCCAGCAGGGGCGCGGTCTCGCGCGCCTGGCTGGCATGGGCGTAGCGCAGCGCCAGGGCTTCCACCAGTTCACGCTCGCGCGGCGTGGCCGCGCCCAGCCGGCGCACCGCGTAGTCGACATGGCGCAGCGCCTCGTCCATCGAGCCGCGACCCGGGTCGTTGATGGTGGGACCGAGCTGCCAGGCCACGCCCCAGGCACACAGCACGCAATCCGGGTCACGGGCCAAGGCCGCCTTAAAGAGGCGCACGGCCTCTGCCTCATTGAAGGCGTAGGCCTGCAGCACGGCCGATTCGAACAGCCTCGCGGCCGCTTCACTGCGCGTGCGGGCCTGCAAGGCGGGCGCGCCGAAGCCCTGCAGCTGCGGGCCCTTCGCCGCGCGATCCGGCGCCCAGCCACCCGTCGTGGCGCAAGAGCCCATCAGCAGCAGCGAGGTCGCCGCCAGCGGTACGGCAAGACGGAAGGGAACGCAGGCTCGCATCGCGCACTCCTCGGGATGGGTCGCAGCGAGTATGCGGCCTGCGCGGGCGCGGCGGCAAGCGCGGCCAGGCGGGCTGGCGCCCTACTCCGGCTTGTACCCGATCGACGAGAGCGTCTGCCCCACGGCCTGGAACTCGGTCCGCAGGGTCTGCTGCATCTGTTCCACCGTGGGCGGCGTCGGGTCCACCTCCAGGCCGAACGAGGTGAACTTGTCGCGCACTTGCGGCGTGGCCAGCACCTTCAGCACCTCGGCGCGCATGCGGGCCTGGGCGGCGGCGGGCGTGCCCGGCGTGCTCCACAACGCGATCCACGGGTACTGCGTGAGCTGCGGGTAGCCCAGCTCCGTCATCGTGGGCACCTCGGGCAGCGCCGAGATGCGGCGCGCGGAAGTGACGGCCAGCGCCTTCAGCTTGCCGGCCTTGATGTGCGGGATGGAGGTGGCGGAGCCGTCGAACATGAAGTCCACCTGGCCGCCGATCAGATCCTGCAGCGCCGGCGACGAACCCTTGTAGCCCACATGCTGCATGTCCAGGCCCGCGGCCTTGTTCAGTTGCAGCCCCATCACGTGCGAGAGCGTGCCCGCGCTGTACGAGGCGTAGCTCACCTTGCCCGGCCGCGCCTTCACGTAGGCCGCCATCTCCTTAAGCGAGCCCACGCCGGTCTGCGTGTTCGCCACCAGCACCAGCGGGCCGCTCACCAGCTCCACCAGCGGCACCAGGTCCTTGAACGGATCATGGCGCGGCTTCACGGAGTGCGGGATCTCCGACACCAGGCTGTTCACCGCCACCAGGTAGGTGTGGCCGTCACGCGGCGCAGCGAGCAGCGCCTCCACCGCCAGCGCGCCGGCGGCGCCTGGCTTGGGGTCCACCACCACGGGCTGGCCCACGTTGCGCGAGAGGCCGTCACCGATGGTGCGGGCGAGCACATCGGCGCTGGCGCCCGGCGTGCCCAGCACGATCAGGCGGATGGGCTTGTCCGGCCAGCGTTCGGCGCCCTGGGCCAGCGTGGTCGCGGGCAGCGCAAGGGCGAGCGCGGTGACGAGGCCGGCCAGGGCCAGGGATCTGCGAGTGGCAGCGATGCGGTTCATGGTCTTTGTCTCCTGGGTGTCTGCGGATGCGGAACGGCTCGGCCGCGCGGGCATGGCATGCACGCCTGCATCGTGCCGGCCGTTCCTTCGAATGTCACGTGGCGGCCGCTGCCGTGCGGCGGGCCCGGGTGCCCGCCGAGCGGGCCGGCCGCGCCTGCAGCCGGCGGCTCGCCAGCTCCTCGGCGAGGATCGGCGCGCCCAGGCTCATGCTGTGGATGCCCAGCACGCTGGCGCACTGCAGCACGGCGGTGATCTCCTCGGGCGTGGCCCCCAGCGCCAGCGCCTTGCGGATGTGGCGGCGCACGCCCGGCGCGTAGAGGTGGGTGCACGAGGCATCGATGGCGATGGCGATGAACTCCACCGTCTTCGCATCCAGCACGCCGGCCAGGATGGGCTTGGTGCCCATGTGCATGAAGCGCTCCGTCCACTCCGGGTCCAGCTCGTAGAACGGCTCCCAGGCCGGGTTCCATTCGCCCAGCTCGCGCAGGCGGTCACAGGTGGGGGTGGTGGATGCGGCGCGGGCGCGGGGGGGCTTGGCGGTGCGGGGCAAAGGCGTTCTCCTTGAAGGCGGGTGAGGATCGGGGTCCCGGAATCGGCAGGATTCTTCGCCACGGTCAACGGATCTGGCTTAGCATGTCGGGACATTCATTGGCCATTTCGGGACGACTCGGGAAACCCCCATGAGCGGACGTGTACGTGCGGCGGCCCTTGCCAACTACGTGGAGGTGGCGCGAGCCGTGGGACTGGACCCGTGGGCCATGCTGGGCGAGGCCGGCCTGCCGGCGCGCTGCGTGAGCGAGCCGGAGCTGAAGATCCCCATCAGCGCCGCCTGCGAGCTGCTGGAGCGCTCCGCCGCCGTCTCGGGCGTGGAGGCCTTCGGCCTGCTGATGGCCGAGGGCCGGCGCATCACCAACCTGGGCGTGCTGGGCATGCTCGCGCGCGAGGAGCCAACGCTGCGCCACGCGCTGCAGGCCATCTCACGCTACGGCCGCATGCACAACGAGGCCCTGGTGCAGCGCCTGGTGGAGTCGGACGGCATCGCGATCCTGCATGAGGAGTTGCTGGTCGGCGGCGGCGCGCCGGTGCGCCAGGCCACCGAGCTGCTGCTGGCCATCGGCGTGCGGGTGATGCAGGCCTTCCTGGGGGCCGACTGGCGGGCCCGCCGCATCTGCCTGCTGCACTCGGCCCCGGCGGACCTGAGCGTGCATCGCCGCGTGCTCGGCCAGGTGCCGGAGTTCGCGCAGGAGTTCAATGGCATCGTCTGCACCAGCCAGGATCTGGACACGCCCATCGCCACCGCCGACCCGGTGATCGCCGGCTACCTGCGCGCGCAGATCCAGGCCCAGGCCGACGCCGCGCTGTCGATGGCCGACGAGGTGCGGCAGGTGGCCGTGGTGCTGCTGCCCGCGGGCCGCTGCACGGTGGAACAGGTGGCGCGACTCATGGGCGTGGACCGCCGCACGCTGCACCGGCGCCTGCAGCGCGAGCACACGACCTTCTCGGCCATCGTGCAGGAGCTGCAGGAAGAGCTGGCACGGCGCCTGGTGCCCGACTGGCGACGCAGCCTGCGAGAGGTGGCCACGTCGCTCGGCTTCGCGGATGCCAGCTCCTTCTCGCGCTGGCACCGCGCCACCTTCGGGTGCACGGCGGAGTCGCTGCGGGTGTGAGGCGGGGCCCTCACCCGTTGCGGATCATCTCCCCGCTGATGATCAGCTTGCGCACCTCCGTCGTGCCGGCGCCGATCTCCAGCAGCTTGATCGCGCGGTACAGGCGGTTCACCTCGGAGTCCCAGATGTAGCCGGCGCCGCCGTGGATCTGCACCGCTTCGTCCAGCACGCGGTTCATGTTGTCGGCGGCCAGCATCACCGAGGCAGCGGTGATCTTGTGGATGTCGCCGCGGCCGGCCTCGCCCTTCTCGGCGATGGCGCTGGCCGCGCGCAGCGCCTGGTAGGTGAACAGGCGCATGGACTCGACCCACACGTACATGCGGGCCAGCTTGTCCTGGATCATCTGGAAGCTGGCGATGGGCTGGCGGAACTGCTCGCGCGTGCGGGCGTAGTCCAGGCTGATCTGCAGGGCGCGCTCTGCAATGCCCAGGCACAGCGGCGCGACCATGGCGCGCTCCAGGTCCAGGCCGCTCATCACCACCTTCACGCCCGTGTTCTCGTCACCGACGCGGTTGGCCACCGGCACGCGGCAGTTGTCGAACACCAGCTCCCCGGTGGGGCTGCCGCGGAAGCCCATCTTGCTGAGCTTCTGCGCGACGCGGAAACCCGGGAAGTCCTTCTCGACGATGAAGGCGCTGATGCCCTGCGAGCCGCGCTGCGGATCGGTTTTGGCGTAGACCAGCAGCACGTCGGCCACCGGGCCGTTGGTGATGTAGATCTTGGTGCCGTTCAGCAGGTAGTGATCCCCCTCGCGCGTGGCCGTGGTGCGCATGGACCCCAGTGCGTCGGAGCCCGCGCCCGGCTCGGTGAGGCCCAACGCGCCGGTCTTCGTGCCGTTAGCCAGGCCGGGCACGTAGCGGCGCAGCTGGTCCTCATTCGCGTTGCGCAGGATGTTGTGCAGGCACAGGTTCTCATGCGCCACCCAGCTGATCGCGATAGCGTGGTTCCAGCGGCCGAAGGCCTGCAGCACCAGGCCGCTGGTGAACAGGTCGGCGCCCACGCCGCCGAGTGATTCGGGCGCGGTGATGCCGAAGTAGCCGTTGGCGCCGATCTTCGGGAAGGCCTCCTTCGGCCACCACTCCTCCTTGTCCATGCGCGGCGCCAGCGGGTACAGCTCGGCCCGCGCGAAGCGGTCGGCCTGATCGAGCACCTCGATCTCTTCGTGGCTCAGGCCGCTGAACACCTGGGCGGCGGAGCGGTTGTCGGTGGAAAGGGTCATCGGGGAGGGTCCTGCTTGGGGGATGCGCAGGCGGCGCGGCCTGGCGGGGGTGCGAGGGTGATTACAGCGCCGCGGCGCCGACACCGGATCGGTACAAACGCGAAGCCGCTCGGGCCGTCCATTTGGTTGCGACCGCAACCAAATGGCGATAGACTGCGCGTCTGCCATGCACAGCCCGTCTACCGAACCCCGCCCTTCCATCTACTACCGCTACCAGGTGCATGCGCCCTGGCTGCCCACGCCAGACCAGCCCCCGCAGGCGCACCCGGTGGTGATCGTCGGCGCCGGCCCGGCCGGCATGGTGACGGCGCTGGAGCTGGCGCGCCTGGGCGTGGCGAGCGTGGTGCTGTGCGCGGAGCTGCAGGTCTCGCTCGGCAGCCGCGCCATCGCCTTCACGCGCCGCTCGCTGGAGATCCTGCAGCAGGTGGGCGTGGCCGAGCGCATCACCGCGCAGGGCCTGCCCTGGCGCTTCGGCAACAGCTTCTACCGGGGCGAGCGCGTGTTCCGCATGGAGGCGCCGCACGACCCCGATGACCGCTTCTGGCCGATGACCAACATCCAGCAGCAGTTCCTGGAGGAATACCTGGCCGAGGCGTGCGAGGCGAATGCACTGGTCGATCTGCGTTGGGGCAACCGCTGCGCAGGCGTTCAGCCCGCGGCCGACGGCGCGCGCGTGCAGGTGGACACGCCGGCCGGGCCGTACGAGATCGACGCGCAATGGGTGATCGCGGCCGACGGCGGCCGGTCCGAGATCCGCTCGGCCCTGGGCCTGCAGATGGAGGGCGATGCCTACGAGGGCTTCTTCCTCATCGCCGACATCCGCATCGACCTGCCGCTGCCCACCGAACGCCGCGCGTACTTCGACCCCGACTGGAACCCGGGCAACACGGTGCTGATGCACCGCGAGCCGCTGGGCATCTGGCGGGTGGACTACCAGTTGCCGCGCGGTGAGACACCCGAGCAGGCGCTGGCGCCGGAGTCACTCAAGGCCCGCATCGATGCGCAGCTCGCGATGATCGGCCACGCCGGTGTGCCGTGGGAGCTGGACTGGTCCTCGGTCTACTCCGCGCGCGCGCTCACCCTGCCGGACTACGTGCACGGCCGCGTGCTCTTCGTCGGCGATGCCGCGCACCTGCTGCCCATCTTCGGTGTGCGGGGCGCCAACACCGCCTTCCAGGACGCGCAGTCGCTGGCCTGGCACCTGGCTTTCGTGGTGCGCGGCCTGGCTGCCCCCAGCCTGCTGGCCAACTACAGCCGTGAGCGCGTGGGCGCCGCGCGCGAGATCATCGACGAGGCGGGCAAGAGCACGCGCTTCATGACCCCACCCACGCGCGGCTTTCAGCTGCTGCGTGACGCCGTGCTGTCGCTCTCGCTCACGCAGGCCTTCGTGCGGCCGCTCTATCACTGGCGCACCTCACGCCCGCACGAGTACACGCAGTCGGCGCTCAACAGCACCGGCGACGACAACGCCCTCTTCACCGCCGGTCCGGCAGCCGGTGCGCCCCCGCGCAATGTGCGCCTAGGACCGGATGATCATCTGCTGGATCATCTGGGTGGCGAGCTGGAGTTGCTGTGGTTCACCGATGGACAGCCCGTGCCCGATGCGGTGCAGGCTGTCGTGCGCGCGCACCGGGCGCGCGGCGTGCCCATCCGCTGCACCGCCATCGCCGCCGCGGCCGGCGCGGTGGCGGGCGCGGACCGCACGCTGGTCGATGCCGCCGGCCACGTGCGCGCCCGCTGGGGCGTACCCGCCAGCGGCGCCGCGTACCTGCTGCGCCCCGACCAGCACGTCTGCGCCCGCTGGGTCACGCTGGACGCGCACCGGTTGGACCAGGCCCTCCAGCAGATCCTGCAGGCCTGAAAGGAGCGGCCATGACCCATCCCCTTCCCCATGCCCCCGTCAGCCTGCCAATCGGCGAGCTGGAAGCCGTCTACGACGAACTGGCCCGCGCCACTGACGAAGCCGGGCCCGCGCGATCCGAGCTGTTCCTCGTCAAGCTCGCGCTGCTGCAGGCCCAGGCGCAAGGCAGCGCCGAGGCTTTTCGCGCGCATCTGCAGGCGGCGCTGCGGGACTTGTGAGCGGCGGTACACCGCCTGGATTCCCGCCTGCGCGGGAATGACGGGTGTCGCCTGGTCGGACAATTGGCGCATGCACCCCCTGCCCTCGCTCCCCCCAGGCCTGGTCGCCGTGGTCGGCGATGAACGCACTGGCAAGACCACGCTGCTGCGACGCCTGGCCAGTGAAGGCGCCGCCGCGCCCGATGGCATCTGGCTCGACCTTTCCCTGCCCGGTGACGACCAGCGCCTGCCCGCCGACGTGTGGGCGGCCGTGCAGTCGCTTTACACGGGGTGGAACGCCACCCTGCACCAGGACCTGGTGGACGCGCTCGGCCTCACCCCGCACGCGCACAAGCCGCTTTACATGCACTCCACCGGCAGCCGCCGCAAGGTGGCGCTGGCCGGCCTGCTGGCCGCAGGCGCGCGCGTGACCTGCCTCGACCAGCCCTTCGGCGCGCTCGACGCCGCATCGGCCCGCGTGCTGCGTGAATTCCTCGCCGACATGGCCGATCACGCCACGCGCACCTGGGTGGTGGCGGACTACACGGCAGACGCGCGGCTGCCCTGGCGGCAGGTGATCGAGCTGGGCTGAAACCGCAGCAACGAGCGGGGCCTCAGTCGCTCTCGCCCTCGCCAGCGCCTGTGTCCCCCGCCTCCGCGTGCCGCACGAGCTTGTCCAGCAGACGGTCCAGTTGCCGCCGCTCGGCTTCACTCAGGCACGACACGATGGCTTCGTTGCGTTCACCGATCACGCGCATGACCCGCTGCCAGGCGGCGCGGCCACTGGCCGTGAGCGTGAGCACCACCCCGCGGCCGTCGGTGGCGCTGGCCGCCTTGACCACCAGCCCCTGGTCCACCAGTGCCTGCGCGGCGCGGCTGGCCTGGGCCTTGTTCAGGTTGGCGTGCTGCGCCAGATCGTTCACCGACAGCGGCGTGAAGGCACCGATGGCCGCGAGGCAGCGCCCCTCGCTCAGCGACAGACCGGCCTGTGCCACGTAGGCCTGCTGGCTCACGCGGTCGGTCAGCTTGTGCAGGCGGTGCAGTCGGTGGGTGAAGCTCTCGCCCAGGGGCACGGCGGGTGGAGCGGATCGCGAGGCGGCCATGCTTGCGGGATCTATTGACGCGGCACGCCAGCGCGCGTGATGACGTCGCCCCAGCGGCGGGTCTCGCTGGCCAGCAGCTCGCGCAGGCGCTCGGGCGGGCCGCCGATCGGCCGCACATGCAGATCCGCCAGTTGCCGGCGCAGTTCGGACGTGGCGAGTGCCTTGTTCAGTTCGCTGTTGAGCGTCCCGATCACGGTGGCGGGCGTGGCCGCTGGCGCGGCCAACGCGTTCCAGGACGTCACGTCGAAACCGCGCGCGCCCGATTCAGCTACCGTCATCACATCCGGCAATGCGGCCGCCCGCTGTGCCCCCAGCACCGCCAGCGGCCGCACCGCGCGAGCCGTGATCTGCGGCAGCATCGGCCCGAGGATCTCCACCGCCGCATCCACCTGCCCGCCGCGCAGCGCCGTCAGCACCGCTGGCGTGCCGTTGAAGGGCACGACCTGGAAGTCCAGCCCCAGTTCCGTCTTCAGCAGTTCCGCGGCCAGATGCTGCGTGCTGCCGATCTGGATGGTGGCCAGGTTCAGCCGCCCGGGTTGCGCGCGCGCATGGGCCACCAGGTCGCGCAGGGTGGCAAAGCGGCTGTCGCCCGGCGCGAGCACGGCCAGGTCGAAGCTGCCGATCACGCCCACCGGCGCGAAATCCCTGCGGGCGTCGAAGGGCAGCGAGCGGAACAGGCCGGCGCTGACCGCGGTGCCGTTGCTCATGAGCAGCAGGGTGTGGCCGTCCGGCTCGGCCCGCGCCACCGCCTCGCCCGCGGCCACGCCGCCGGCGCCCGGGCGGTTCTCCACCACCACGGGCTGCCGCAGGCCCTCGGCCAGGCGCTGGGCCACGGCGCGGGCGGTGAGGTCCGCCACGCCGCCTGCGCCGAAGGGCACGACGATGCGGACCGGCCGCGTGGGATAGGCCTGGGCCCGCACGAGCGGCGCGGCCAGGGTGGCAGCCAGGCCGCCAGCCAGAAGGCGGGCCAGGGCCTGGCGGCGGGTGCGAAGGGCGCGAAGAAGCGGTCTGTCGGGCGGCATGGCCCTGCATTCTGGCGCACCGGCCGGGCCGCGTCCGCCGGTCCGGGCGCTGCTGGCCGCCCGACCCGGACCTCACAAACCTTGATCTGCATCAAGGTTGCGGCCCCGGCGGGCCGGCACCATTCATACATAAACCGACGCGTCGGTCTTTTTAAGACGAACCAAGGAGAACCCGTGGAGACCCTGGCCCCCGCCGCTTCCGCCGCGCCACGCCCCGTGGCGCCCCCGCCCGCCCGCATCGACTGGTCGGCCCTCATCCACCCGGAGCACGTGCACGGCTCGCTGTACACCGACCCGGCGATCTTCCAGGAGGAGGTGCGACGCATCTGGCAACGCACCTGGGTCTACGTGGGCCACGAGAGCGAGGTGCCGAACGTCAACGACTTCGTGATGAAGTCCATCGGCCCTGATCCGGTGATCATGACCCGCGGCAAGGACGGCCGCATCCACCTGCTGCACAACCGCTGCCCGCACCGTGGCAACCAGGTGTGCGAGAAGCACCGCGGCAACGCCCGCACCTTCACCTGCAACTACCACGGCTGGACCTTCGACAACGACGGCAGCCTGCGCGGCTACCCCTTCCCCTCGGGCTACGAGGGTGACATGCGCAAGTCGCTCGGCCTGGGCCGGGTGGCGCGCGTGGCCAGCTACCGCGGATTCGTGTTCGGCTGCATGGCCGAGGACGGCATCAGCCTGGAGGAGCACCTGGGCGGCGCGAAGGAGGCGCTGGACATCCTGTGCCGCAACTCGCCCGAGGGCGAGGTGGAGATCACCGCCGGCTTCCTGCAGCACAAGGTGATGGCGAACTGGAAGTTCGTGATGGAGAACGAGACCGACGGCTACCACCCAGCCTTCGTGCATGCCTCCATCTTCGACGTGGCCGACAGCCAGATCGGCACGCTGTACGCCGACACCTCCACCGCCGTCACGCGCTACTTCGGCAACGGCCACAGCGAGGTGGACCTGCGGCCGGAGTTCCGCAAGCGCGGCGAGCCGCTCTCGTGGTTCGGCACCACGCCGCAGAAGCTGCCCGACTACGTGTCGAAGATGAACGCCGCCTACGGCGAGCAGAAGGCGCGCGAGATCCTCATCGAGGGCACGCCGCACATCATGATCTTCCCCAACCTGTTCATCGCGGAGATCCAGATGTTCACCATCCAGCCGCTGAACGTGAACGAGACGGTGCAGCACGTGACCGCGCTGCAGTTCAAGGGCGCGCCGGACTTCAACCGCCGCCTGCGCCAGCAGACCATGGGCTCGGTGGGGCCGGCCGGCTTCCTGCTGGCCGACGACGCGGAGATGTACGAGCGCTCGCACCGCGGCGTGCAGGAGAAGAACCCGGAGTGGGTGTACCTCGGCCGCGGCAGCCACCGCGAACGCCGCGACGAGCAGGGCTTCCGCATCGGCCATGCCACCGATGACCTGTGCTCGCGCGGCATGTGGCAGCACTACCGCTCGCTGATGGAGGCCAAGTGATGGGCGCCGCCGACACCTTGATGACCGCCGACCTGGCCGCGCTGGTGCGGCATCACCAGATCACGCAGTTCCTCTACCTGGAGGCGCGGCTGCAGGACGAGAACCGCTACGACGAGTGGGAGGCGCTGTGGACCGAGGACGCCCTTTACTGGGTGCCCGCCAACGGCGAGGACATCGACCCCGAGTCGCAGATGTCCGTGATCTACGACAACCGCTCGCGCATCGCGCTGCGCATCCGCCAGTACCACACCGGCAAGCGCTACAGCCAGCTGCCCACCTCGCGCCTGCGCCGGGTGATCGGCAACGTGGAGGTGCTGGGCGAGGAGCCGGGCGGCACGCGCGTGACGGCCAACATGCTGTTGTACGAGTCGCATCGCCGAGGGCAGATCCTCTGGGCCGCGCGCAACGAGTACGTGCTGCGCCAGACGCCGGACGGCTGGCGCATGGCCTTCAAGAAGGTGGCACTGGTCAACAACGATGCGGCCCTGACGACGCTGGCGTTCCTGATCTGAGGCTCCGCGCAGATTAGTCGGAAGCGACGATTTTCCCCGCCGCGCTTCCGGCGATGCTCCAGGCCCACAGAGGCAAGGGCAAGGCGCCCGATGGAGATGGAACGATGCGGATGCAAGGGCGAGTGGCCGTGGTCACGGGGGCGGGGAATGGTCTGGGGCGCGAGCACGCGCTGCTGCTGGCGAAGGAGGGCGCGAAGGTCGTCGTGAACGACCTGGGCGGCACCGTCAACGGTGTCGGCGGCGACAGCGCCGCGGCCGACCAGGTGGTGAATGAAATCCGTGCGGCCGGCGGCCAGGCGGTGGCCAACTACGACTCGGTGGCCACGCCCGAAGGCGCGCAGAACCTCATCGACACCGCCGTCAAGCACTTCGGCCGGATCGACGCGCTGATCAACAACGCCGGCATCCTGCGCGACAAGAGCTTCGCGAAGATGGCGCTGGAGGACTTCGAAGCCGTGCTGCGCGTGCACCTGCTCGGCTCCACCTACTGCACCAAGGCCGCGTGGCCGCTGATGATGGAGCAGAAGTATGGCCGCGTGGTCATGACCACCTCGGTGGCCGGCACCAGCGGCAACTTCGGCCAGGCCAACTACGGCGCGGCCAAGATGGGCCTGCTGGGCCTGATGAACGTGCTGGCCGTCGAGGGCGCCAAGGCCAACATCAAGGTCAATGCCGTGAGCCCCGGCGCCACCACCCGCATGACCCAGGGCCTGGGCGCGGTCTCCAGTGAGATCGACCAGCTGATGCAGCCGGCCCACGTGGCGCCGGCCGTCGCCTACATGGCCAGCGAGGCCTGCGAGTTCACCGCCCACATCATCACCGCCGCCGCGGGCGGCTTCGGCCGCGTGCAGTTCTTCGAGACGGCGGGCGTGCAGTTCGACCCGCGCCAGCCCATCACGGTGGACATGTTCGCCCAGGCCGTGGCCCAGCTCACCGACCTGTCCACCGCCACGCCCACGGCCCCCGGCGTGCTGGGCCAGATGCCTGCGCGGCTGGCCACGGTGGGCATCACGCTCTGAAGGCCGCGCCATGATCGACGCCTACCTGACGCCGGCTGACCACGCCTTCCGCCAGGAGGTGAAGGCCTTCCTGCGCGACCACCTGCCGCCGCGCCTGGCGCGCCAGCAGCGCAGCCATTCGCACCTGCCGAAGGAAGACGTGGTGGCGTGGCACCAGATCCTGCACCGTCACGGCTGGGGCGCACCGTCCTGGCCCAAGGCATACGGCGGCACGGGCTGGACGCCGGTGCAGCGCTTCATCTTCGAGGACGAATGCGCGCTGGCCGATGCGCCGCTGCTGTCGATGTTCGGCATCAACATGGTGGGCCCGGTGATCTACACCTTCGGCACCGAGGCGCAGAAGCAACGCTTCCTGCCCCCCATCGTGGCCATGACCGAGCACTGGTGCCAGGGCTACTCCGAACCCGGCGCGGGCTCGGACCTGGCCGGCCTGCGGACGCGGGCCGAAGCCGACGGCGACCACTACGTCGTCAACGGCAGCAAGATCTGGACGAGCGACGCGCACAAGGCCGACTGGATGTTCTGCCTGGTGCGCACCGACCCGCAGGCCAAGCAGCAGAAGGGCATTTCCTTCCTGCTGATCGACATGAAGACGCCCGGCATCACCGTGCGCCCCATCATCTCCATCGACGGCGGCCACACGCTGAACGAGGTGTTCTTCGACGGCGTGCGCGTGCCGCGCGCCACCCTGGTGGGCGAGGAGAACAAGGGCTGGACCTACGCCAAGTTCCTGCTCGGCCACGAACGCTCGGCCACGCCGGAAGTCAGCCGCACCAAGCGGCGCATGGTGCTGCTGCGCGAACTGGCCGCCACCCAGCAGGTCAATGGCCGGCCGCTGGCGGAAGACCCGCACTTCGCGCTGCGCCTGGCCGGCGCCCAGGTGGAACTCGACGCACTGGAGCTGACCAATCTGCGGCTGCTGCTGGACGACGCCTACACGGGTGACGGCATGGCCGCGGCCAGCATGATGAAGCTGCGCGGCTCCGAAGTGATGCAGCTGGTGTGTGAACTCACGCTCGACGCCATGGGCCCCGGCGTGATGCCCTACGAGAGCGCGGGCGACGGCTCGTTCCAGACGCCGGGCGCGCCCGACGCAGCCCTGGGCCGGGTGGAAGACTACTTCCTGCGCCGCGCGGCGACCATCTACGCGGGCTCCAGCGAGACCCAGCGCAACATCCTGGCCAAGCTGGCCTTCGGCAGCTGACTTCACGCAGGAGCACCCCTTGAGACTCGCATTCAACGACGACCAGCAGACCCTGCGCGACAGCGTGCAAGCCTGGCTGGGCAACGAATATCCGCATGCCGTGTGGCGCGAAGCGGCGCTGGGCCAAGGCGCCGGATCCCCCGTGTTCTGGTCCCAGTTCGCGGCCCTGGGCTGGCTGGCCGCGGCCCTGCCCGCCGAGCATGGCGGCCTCGGTGGCGGCACGTCCGACGCCGCGGCGCTGGCGGACTGCTTCGGCGGCGCGCTGGTGCTGGAACCGTTCGTCTCCACCGTGGTGGTGGGCGCTGGCCTGATCCAGGCCGCCGGCAGCGCCGCCCAGCAGGCGGAATGGCTGCCGCAGGTCGGTGAAGGCCGGCTGCGCATCGCCTTCGCGCAGGCCGAGGCGCAGTCGCGCTTCGAACTGCACGACGTGCAGACCCGTGCCGAGCGCAGTGCCAGCGGCTGGAAGCTGACCGGCCAGAAGACCAGCGTGTGGGACGCCCCCGACGCCGACTGGCTGATCGTGCTGGCGCGCACCGCGGGTGGGCGCTTCGATGCCGACGGCCTGGGCCTGTTCGTGGTGCCCCGCGCCGCTGCCGGCGTGACGCTGCAGCGCTTTCCGATGATCGACAAGCGCCCGGGCGCGCACGTGCGCTTCGACGCCGCACCGGCGCTGGCCGTGCTGGGGGACGCCGGCGGCGCCCTGCCCCACGTGCAGCGCGTGGTGGCGAAGGCGCTGGCCGTGCTGGCCAACGAAGCCTGCGGCGCCATGGCGGCCGCCATCACGCAGACCACGGCCTACCTGCAGCAGCGCAAGCAGTTCGGCCAGCCGCTGGCTGCGTTCCAGGTGCTGCGCCATCGCGTGGTCGACATGCAGGTGCAGCTGGAATGCAGCCGCTCCCTGGCCCTGCATGCCGCGCTGACGGCGGACGGCGATGCCGCGACCGCCGACCGCGCCGCCACCGCCGCCAAGGTGCAGATCGGCCGCGCCGGCCGCTGGATCGGCCACCAGGCCATCCAGTTGCACGGCGGCATGGGCATGACGGACGAACTGGCCATCGGCCATGTGATGAAGCGCCTGCTGATGCTCGACGCCTTCCTCGGCAACGCCGACCACCACCAGCAACGCCTGGCCCGCCTGACCGCAGCCGTGTCGACGCCGGCCTGACCCCCACGACCCACCCCCCTGACCCATGCTCGTTCTCGACCACCCCTCCCGCCTGAATGGCCTGGTGGGCACCACCATCGGCCCCGGTGAATGGCTCACCGTCGACCAGGCCATGATCGATGCCTTCGCTGATGTGACCGGCGACCGCCAGTGGATCCATGTGGACACCGAGCGCGCCGCGCGCGAGATGCCGGGCGGCAAGACCATTGCCCACGGCTTCCTGATGCTGTCGCTGCTCGGCCGGCTGATGCCGCCGCTGTACGAGGTGCAGGGCGCCTCGCGCGTCCTCAACTACGGCTCGGACCGCCTGCGCTTCCTGAATGGGGTGCCCGCCGGCTCGCGGGTGCGCGCCAGCATCACCTTCAAGAGCGTGGAGCCGGTGGCGGGCGGGCGCAAGTGCGTCACCGAAACCAGCATCACGGTGGAAGGCCAGGCCAAGCCGGCGCTGGTGGCCGAGTCCATCTTCCTGTACTACGACTGACCCGCGATGAGCATCAACGGCAAGGCCTGCATCGCCGGCATCTACGAGCACCCCACCCGGCTGGCCACCGACAAGAGCCTGGTGCAGCTGCACGCGGAAGTAGCCAGGGGCGCACTGGACGACGCGGGGCTGTCCAAGGACGACGTCGACGCCTTCTACTGTGACGGTGGCGTGCCCGGCTTCGGCGCGCTCACGCTCGCCAACTACCTGGGCCTGAAGCTGCGCCACACCGACACCACCGAGTCGGGTGGCTCCGCACCCATCCTGCACGTGGGCCATGCGGCGCATGCCATCGCGGCCGGCAAGTGCCGCGTGGCGCTGATCACCTCCTGCGGACGACCGCGCGCCGCCGGCGTGGGCCCCGGCATGCCGGTGGACCCCGAGACGCCCGACGACGAGTTCGACGTGCCCTACGGTTGCCATCTCGCGCATGGCTACGGCATGGTGGCGCGCCGGCACATGCATGACCACGGCACCACCTCCGAGCAGCTGGCCTGGATCAAGGTGGCCGCTTCGCACCACGCGCAGCACAACCCGCATGCCATGCTGCGCAAGGTGGTCACCGTGGAAGACGTGGTGAACTCGCCGCTGGTGGCGGACCCGCTGCATCGGCTCGACTGCTGCGTCATCAGCGACGGCGGCGGCGCCATCGTGGTGGTGCACCCCGACATCGCGAAGCAGCTGAAGCGCCCGATGATCGTGGTGCGCGGCGCGGGCGAGGCGGTGAAGACGCTGAACGGTGGCTTCTTCGATCTCGCCAGCTCGGCCGGCGCCGTCTCGGGCGCCATCGCCTTCGCCGAGGCCGGACGCAAGCCGGCCGACATCCAGTACGTTTCGCTGTACGACAGCTTCACCATCACCGTGCTGATGCAGCTGGAAGACCTGGGCTTCTGCGAACGCGGCGCGGGTGGCCGCTTCGTCACCGACGGCGGCCTGATCTCCGGCGTCGGCCGGCTGCCGTTCAACACCGACGGCGGCGGCCTGTGCAGCAACCACCCCGGCAACCGCGGCGGCGTCACCAAGGTGATGGAAGCGGTGCGCCAGGCGCGCGGCGAGGCCCACCCGGCGGTGCAGGTCCCCAACTGCGGTCTCGTGCTGGCGCATGGCACCGGCGGCTCGCTGGGCCAGCTTCACGAATCGGCCACGCTCATCCTGGAAAGGGTCTGACATGCCTACCTTCGAGACCCAGGCCTACTGGGACGCCGTGGACCGCCAGGAACTGCTGGTAAAGACGTGCAAGGCCTGCGGCCAGGCGCACTACACGCCGCGCAGCCACTGCCCGCACTGCTTCAGCAGCGACACCCACTGGCAGCCCGCCAGCGGCCGCGCCGTGGTGTACAGCTACGCCATCGCCAACCGGGCCGACCCGCCCTATGTGGTGGCCTACGTGCAGCTGGCCGAGGGGCCGATGATGCTCGCCAACATCGTGGCCTGCGCGCCTGCGGACGTGCACATCGGCCAGGCGGTGCAGGTCATCTTCCAGCCCGACGCCGAAGGTCGCACCCGGCCGTACTTCCAACCCACCCCGAAGGACGCCGCCTGATGGCCGACCTGATCGAACATGTCGAGGGCGGCGTCGCCACCCTCACCCTGAACCGCCCGGACAGCCTGAACGCGCTGTCGGACCCGATGATCGAGGCCCTGCTGGCAGCGCTGGACCGGCTGGGCCGCGACCCGGCCGTCGGCGCCATCGTGCTGGCCGCGGCCGGCCGCGCCTTCTGCGCCGGCGGCGACGTGAAGGGCATGGCCAACCCCGATCCGCGCACACCGCAGCAGAAGCTCGACTGGGTGCGCTGGGGCCACCGCGTGCCCCTGGCCCTGGCCACCTGCCCCAAGGTTACCATCGCCAGCATCCAGGGCCCGGCCATGGGCGCGGGCCTGGGCATGGCGCTGTGCTGTGACTTCCGCCTCGTGGCGCGCTCGGCCAAGTTCGGCGCCGCCTTCGTGAAGATCGGGCTCGTCACCGACTTCGGCGTGTCGTGGCAGCTGCCCCGCATCGTGGGCGAGCCCAGGGCCCGCGAGCTGCTGCTGACAGGCGACATCTTCGACGCCGCCCAGGCCGAGGCCCTGGGCCTTGCCACGCGCCTGGTCGACGACGACGCACTGGCCGCCGAGACGCAGGCCTGGGCGCAGCGCTTCGCGGCCGGCCCGCTGCTGGCCCACGCCGGCATCAAGCGCAACCTGCTGGCCGCCCAGACCCGGGGTTTCGCGGAACTGCTTGAGTACGAAGCCGTGCAGCAGATCCACGCCACCGCGACCCACGACCACCAGGAGGCCGTGCAGGCCTTCCTGGCCCGGCGCCCCGCCGTGTTCGCGGGCCGCTGAGCCCGCCACCAGAAGACCCCGACCATGAAGCGAATCACCCACGTAGGCGTGCTGGTGCACGACCTGGACGCTGCCATCGCCCGCTGGGCGCAGCTGTTCGGCTACCGCGAGATCAAGCGCATGGAAGTCCCGCCCGAGGGCCTGCGCTCGGTCTTCCTGTCGCGCGACGGCACGCCCGACCAGTTCATGGTGGAACTGGTGCAGGTGGTGGACGAAGCCGACACCGCCAACCCGGTGGCGCGCCGCCTGCGCGAGCATGGCGAAGGCATGCTGCATCTGTGCATGGTGGACGAGGACACCGGCGTGGTGGCGCGCGAACTGGAAGCGCAGGGCGTGCGGTTTGCCGCCCGGCCCACGTCCACCGGCCGGGGCGATGACCGGCTCATCCTGAGCCCGCGCGCCACCAACGGCGCGATGGTCGAAATCCTGTCCGAGCGCGAATGGGCGCAGGTGTGGGAACCGGAGCCGCGCGCATGATCATCCCCGAAGGCACCCGGCTGAAGCTCGATCCGCGTGACGACTACACGCACGAACCCGAAGCGGCCACCAACTACAACGAGAGCATGTACTTCAATGCCTTCAGCCTGGCTGAAGGCATGGGCGCGTGGATGCGCATCGGCAACCGCGTGAACGAAGGCCATGCCGAGATGACGTGCTGCGTGCACCTGGCCGACGGCTCGGTGGGCTTCATGTACGCCCGGCCCGCCATCACGCACAACCGCGAGATGAACGCGGGCGCGCTGCGCTTCGACGTGCTGGAGCCGTTCAAGCGCTTCCGCGTGCGTTACGAAGGCGAACTGCTGATCCTGCGCAACCCGCTGGACATGGCCCACCCTGGCGCCGCCTTCAAGGCCAACCCCAAGCGGCCGGCCCTGATCGAGCTCGACTTCGAGGGCGTGTCGCCCATGCACGGCGGCGAGATCGTCACCCTGGACGGCCAGCCCATCGTGCTGGACCCGGTGCACGCCGTCTTCCGCGGCCACACCGAACAGCACCTGGCCGCGCGGGGCCACATCACCGTGGACGGCGTGCGGCATCCCATCGACAGCGGCACCGGCTACCGCGATAAGTCCTGGGGCCCGCGCCACTGGCACAACTTCTACTGGTACCGCTGGCTGCCCGTGACCTTCGGGCCCGACTTCTCGGTGCTGCTGTCCATCATGGGCCGCGAGGGCCAGGAGCCGTTCATCATCGGCCACGTGTGCGAGGGGGGTGGCGCGCTGCAGCCGGTGCGCAACGTGCGGATGCAGACCGAGTGGGACGAGCACTTCATGCATCGCGCCTTCACCGTCAGCTTCGACACCGACGCCCGCAGCTACACGCTGGCGGGCCGCGTGCGCTCGCTGATCCCGCTGCGCCACAAGCCCGCGGCGGGCGCAGACCCCGCCAGCTTCACGCGCATCACCGAGGCCATGACCGAGTACCAGTGCGATGGCCGCACGACGCTGGGGATGTCGGAGTTCTGCGACGTGGTGACGGACGGCATCCCGATCTCGCACCGCCTCGGCTGGAGCTGAACGCGATGTCGGCCCCCCCCGAGGCGATGGCCGAGCGGCTGCTGGCCGTGGCCACGCGCTGCATGCCCGGCACCACCGCAGTGGCCGCCGTGCATGAAATCACCAGCGGCGCGAGTCAGGCCCTCTGGGCCTTCGACGCCGTCACGCCGCACGGCGCGATGCCACTGATCGTGCGCATCGCGCGGCAGTGGAGCGCCGAGGCACAGGCCGGGAGCGCCGGCATGGCCGCCGAGGCGGCGCTGTTGCGGCTCGCCGCCGCGGGCGGCGTGCCGGTGCCGGCCCTGCACGGCGAACTGCAGCCCGAAGACGGCCTGGGCGAGGGCTATGTCATGCAGCGCCTGGAAGGCGAGACGCGCGGCCCGCGCATCCTGCGCGATGCCGCCTTCGACGCCATCCGGCCGCAGCTCGCGCGGCAATGCGGCACGCTGCTCGCGCGCATCCATGCGCTGCCCCGCGCCGCGCTGCCACCGCTGCGGACGGCGTTCGCGCGCGACGAGGCGCTGGGCTGGGCAGAGCGCCTGCGTGCCGGCGGCAGCATGCGGCCTGTGCTGGCCTGGGCGCTGCGCTGGCTGCTGGACCATGCGCCCCCGCCGCCGGGCGAGGCCACGCTGGTGCATGCGGACTTCCGCGTCGGCAACCTGATGGTCGGCCCGCATGGCATTCGCGGTGTGCTCGACTGGGAGCTTGCCCACCTGGGCGACCCGATGGAAGACCTCGGCCTGTTCTGCATGAACGCCTGGCGCTACGGCCGGATCGACCAGCCGGCCGGCGGCCTGGGCCCACGCGAGGCGCTGTTCGAAGGCTACTCGGCCATCACCGGGCGCCCGGTGGATGTGGCCCGCGTGCACTGGTGGGAGGTGTTCGGCACCTTCAAGTGGTGCGTGTCCTGCGACAGCATGGGCCGCGCCTTCCGCACCGGAGTCGACCCCGCCCTGGAACGCGCCGCCGTGGGCCGCCGCGCCTCGGAGTCCGAAATCGAACTGCTGCACCTGCTGGCGCCGCGGCGCTGACGACCATGCAAGACGAACCCTCCCCCCACGCGCTGCTGGACGGTGTGATCCGCTTCCTGCGCGACACCGCGGTGCCCGGCCTCGACGGCCGCGCAGCCTACGACGCACGCATCGCGGCCAGCCTGCTACAGATCGTGCAGCGCCAGCTGCCAGACCTCGCCGAGGGCGACGCGGCCGAACGCGCAGGCCTTCAGCATCTGCTGCGCAGCGACGTCGACGATCTGGACGCGCTGCAACGCGCGCTGTGCGAAGCCATCACCGCCGGCACCATCGCCTGGGACGACCCGCTGCTGCTGGACCACCTGTGGCAAGTCACGCTGCGGAAGGTGGCGGTCGACCAGCCCACCTACAGCACCTACGTGCGCGTGCGCGGCCGAGGCCGCGAATTCGTCGGATAAGACGATAAATCCCGCGCACCCCCGACCCTAAGCTGCGCTTCCCCGAAGGCCTTGCGCCTTCGCATCCCAGAACGAATGCCGCGGATCACACGCGGCCACAGGAGACAGGCGTTGCTGCTATTGCAGATCATCGTGGCGGGCATTGCACAAGGTTGCGTCTACGGCCTCGTGGCGCTCGGCTTCGTCCTCATCTACAAGGCCACCGAGACGGTGAACTTCGCCCAGGGTGAGCTGATGATGCTGGGCGCCTTCTTCACCCTGGCGGGCATGGGCATCCTGGGCCTGCCGTTCTGGCTGGCCGCGCTGCTGGCCGTGGCGGCCATGGCGCTGGTGGGCCTGGGCATTGAACGCGCGGTCATCCGCCCCGTGCTGGGCCAGCCAGCGTTCTCGATCGTGATGCTTACCTTCGGCCTCGGCTACATCGCGCGCGGCGGCGTCACGATGGTGCCCGGCATCGGCACCGACACGCATGCGCTGGCCGTGCCCTACAAGGGCGCGTCGCTCAACGCCGGTGGCGTGGTGCTGGCCGCCGAGCAGATGGTCATCATCGGCTGCACGGCCGCGCTGTGCCTGGTGCTGTGGGCCGTGTTCCGCTACACGCGCATCGGCATCGCCATGCAGGCCTCGTCGCAGAACCAGCTGGCGGCCTACTACATGGGCATTCCCGTGCAGCGACTCAACGGCCTGGTGTGGGGCCTGGCAGCGGCGGTGGCCACGGTGGCGGGCATCCTGCTGGCGCCCTTCACCTTCGTGCACGCCAACATGGGCTTCATCGGGCTGAAGGCCTTTCCCGCGGCCATTGTCGGCGGCTTCAGCAGCCTGCCCGGCGCCATCGTCGGCGGCGTGATCATCGGCCTGGTGGAGTCGCTGTCGGGCTTCTACCTGCCCGAGGGCTTCAAGGACGTGATGCCCTACGTGGTGGTGCTCGTGATGCTGACCATCAAGCCCACCGGCCTGTTCGGCGAACGCGTGCGAAAGAAGGTCTGACGCCATGCGCTTCGTCTTCAAGACTTCGTACGACCAGGACATCGACCTGGCCCGCCACAACGGCCAGCGCTTCTGGTACGGCCTGCTCGGCCTAGCCGTGCTGGCGGCCCCCTGGGTGCTGCCCGAATACTGGCTGGCGCAGCTCACCTTCATCTACATCTACGCCACCGTCGGCGTGGGCCTGATGCTGCTGGCCGGCTTCACCGGGCAGTTCTCCATCGGCCACGCCGCCTTCATGGGCGTGGGCGCGTACGCCGAGGCCTACCTCACCGCGCGCGGCTGGCCGTTCCCGTTGGCCATGGCCAGCGCGGTCGCCCTGTCGGGCGCCGTGGGCGTGGTGGTGGGACTGCCCGCGCTGCGGGTGAAGGGCCTGTACCTGGGCATCGCCACCCTGTCGTTCGGCTTCATCGTCGAGGAAGTGCTGGCCCGCTGGGAAAGCGTGACCGGCGGCAACGCCGGCCGCTCGGTGGTGGCGCCGGCCATCGGCGACTGGAAGATCGCCAGCGCCGAGAGCTTCTACCTGCTGTGCCTGGCCTGCGTGACCCTGAGCACCCTGCTGGTGATGAACCTGCTGCGCTCGCCCACCGGCCGCGCCTTCGTGGCCATGCGCGACTCGGAGATCTCCGCGCAGAGCATGGGCATCACCCTGTCCATCTACAAGTCCATGTCGTTCGCCATTTCCGCGGCGCTGGCGGGCCTGGGCGGCGCGCTGTACGCGCACAAGATGCAGTTCATCTCGCCCGAGCAGTTCAGCATCGTGCAGTCGATCGACCTGCTGCTGATGGTGGTGGTGGGCGGCCTGGGATCGGTGCACGGCGCCTTCCTCGGCGCGGCCTTCCTGATCGTGATGCCGCAGCTGATCTCGCTCGGCAAGGACGTGCTGCCGCCCGTGATCGGCCAGGCCGCCGGCCTGCAGGGCGTGGTGTACGGCGTGATCCTCATCGCCTTCGTGATGCTGGAGCCCATGGGCCTGTACGGCCGCTGGCTCAAGGTGCGCACCTGGCTGGAGCTGTACCCGTTCTACCGCCGCGGCATGTTCAAGCGCCAGAAAACCTTCCAGAAGTCGGATCGCCTGAAATGACGACCTCCCCCGACATCCTGCTGTCCGCGCGCGACCTCACCGTGCGCTTCGGCGGCGTGCTGGCCGTCAACCAGGTCAGCTTCGACGTGCGGCGCGGCGAGGTGTTCACCCTCATCGGCCCCAACGGCGCCGGCAAGACAACGGTGTTCAACCTGATCAGCCGCATCTACAACCCGACGGCGGGCACGCTCACCTACGAGGGCCGCAACCTGGCCGAGGTGGCGCCCTCGCGGATCGCGCCGCTGGGCATCGCGCGGACCTTCCAGAACATCGAGCTGTTCGAGCACGCCACGGTGCTGCAGAACCTGCTGATCGGCCGCCACGTGCACCGCCGCACCAACCTGTGGGCCGACATGCTGTTCCTGCCCTCGGTGCGCGAGGCCGAGCGCCAGACGCGCCGCAAGGTGGAGGAGGTGATCGACCTGCTGGAGCTGCAGCACTACCGCGACACGCTGGTGGCCGGGCTGCCGTACGGCGTGCGCAAGGTGGTGGAGCTGGCGCGCGCGCTGGCGACCGAGCCGAAGCTGCTGCTGCTCGACGAGCCCTCGTCGGGCCTGAACGTGGAGGAAACCGGCGACATGGCCTTCTGGATCCAGGACATCCAGCGCGACCTGGGCATCACCATCCTGATGGTGGAGCACGACATGGGCCTGGTGTCCAAGGTGAGCGACCGCGTGCTCGCCATGAACCAGGGCGAGGTGCTGGCCCTGGGCGCGCCGGCCGAGGTGCAGCAGAACCCGGCCGTGATCGAGGCCTACCTGGGCACGGTAGACGATGTCGCCTCGCTGCGGCGCCCGCGCGCGCCGGCCACCGCGGGGGGTGTCGCATGAGCGCCGAGTACCTGCTCGCCCTGAACAACGTCGAGAGCGTCTACGGCCCCATCAAGGCCATCCGCGGCGTGAGCCTGGGCGTGCGCCAGGGCGAGATCGCCACCGTGCTGGGCTCCAATGGCGCCGGCAAGACCACCATCCTCAAGACCATCTCCGGCATCCTCGATCCGCGCAAGGGCAGCGTGCATTTCCGCGGCGAGAACATCACGGCGAAGGACCCGGCGCTGATCGTTCGCCGTGGCCTCTCGCACGTACCCGAAGGTCGCGAGGTGTTCCCGCTGCTGTCGGTGCGGGACAACCTGCTGATGGGCGCCTACACACGGGGCGACCGCGACGCGGTGGCCCGTGACATGGAGGCCGTGTACCGCTACTTCCCCATCCTGCGCGAGCGCGCGGCGCAGGACGCCGGCCTGCTGTCGGGCGGGCAGCAGCAGATGCTGGCCATCAGCCGCGCCATCCTGGCCGGGCCCACGCTGATCCTGCTGGACGAGCCCAGCCTGGGCCTGTCGCCCAAGCTCACCAAGGAGATCTTCGAGATCGTGGTGCGCATCAACCGCGAGCGCGGCACCACCATCCTGCTGGTGGAGCAGAACGCCAACATGGCGCTCAACGTCGCGGACCACGGCTACGTGCTGGAGAACGGCCGCATCGTCATGGAGGACAGCTGCGAGCGCCTGCGCGAGAAGGACGACATCAAGGAGTTCTACCTCGGCATGAAGGAAGAAGGCGTGCGCGGCGAGCGCAGGTGGAAGAAGAAGAAGAACTGGCGGTGATGCGAGCATGACGAGCCCCTCTCTCTGGAACCTCGATTCCTTCCGTCCGCGGCCGCGGTCCACCGTGCCGGGCGACACCCTGCATGCCCTGTTCTGGAACGGCGTGGCCGCCCGCGGCGACGCGGTGCTGATGCGCCAGAAGGACTACGGCATCTGGCGCGGCTGGAGCTGGCGCGAGGTCGGCGCCACCGTGCGCGAGCTGACCATGGGCCTGGTCGACCTCGGCGTGCAGCCGGGCGATTGCGTCTCGGTGCTCGCCAACACCCGCGTCGAGTGGGTGTGGTGCGATCTGGCGGTGCTGAGCGCCGGCGGCGTCTCCAACGGCATCTACCCCACCGACGCGGCTGAGCAGGTGCAGTACCTGTGCGCCGACTCGTCGACCGTCGTGCTGGTGGTCGAGGACGAGGAGCAGCTGGACAAGGCGCTGGCCGTGCGCGCGCAGCTGCCGCTGCTGCGCCACATCGTGCTGATCGACCCCACCGGCCTGGCGCAGTTCAGCGACCCGATGGTGATCACCCTCGATGCGCTGCGCCAGCGCGGCGCCGCCTTCGACGCCGCGCACCCGGGCGAGTTCGAGCGGCGCTGCGCCTCGCGCACGCCCGCCGACCTGGCGATCCTGATCTACACCTCCGGCACCACCGGCCGGCCCAAGGGCGCGATGCACTCGCACCGCGGCCTGCTCACCGTGGTCCGGGGGCAGAACGAGTTCCTGCCGCAGGACGCCGACGACGAGCGCATGTGCTTCCTGCCGCTGTGCCACGTGGCCGAACGGGTGACGGGCCTGTATGCGTCGCTGTACACGGGCACGAAGATGAACTTCGTGGAGAACCCCGACACGGTACCGGAGAACGTGCGCGAGATCGCGCCCACGGTGTTCGGCGGCGTGCCGCGCCTGTGGGAGAAGTTCTATTCCGCGGTGACCATCGCCGTGAAGGAGGCCGGGCCCGTGCAGCAGCGGCTGTACGCCTGGGCCATCGGCGTCGGCCACGAGGTGGTGGACCAGGTCCAGGCCGGCCGCCCCGTGAGCGCCTGGCTGCGGCTCAAGTACCGCCTGGCCGGACTGGCCGCGCTGGACAACGTGCGCCGCTTCATCGGCATCCATCGCTGCCGCTTCCTGGTGACGGGCGCCGCGCCGATCGCGCCGGACCTGATCCGCTGGTACCTGGCGTTGGGCATCCCGATGCTGGAGTGCTGGGGCCAGACCGAGACGGCCGGCATCTCGACCTCGATGACGCCCGAGGCCATCCGGCCGGGCACCATCGGGCGCGCGCGCGGCTACAACGAGGTGCGGATCGACGACGCCACCGGCGAGATCCTGGTGCGCGGGGACAACGTGTTCATGGGCTACCTGAACCAGCCCGACAAGACCGCCGAGACGCTGCAGGCGGATGGCTGGCTGCACACCGGCGACGTGGGCACGGTGGACGCCGACGGCTTCTTCCGCATCACCGACCGCATGAAGGACATCATCATCACCGCGGGCGGCAAGAACATCACGCCCAGCGAGTGGGAGAACGAGCTCAAGTTCAGCCCCTACGTGACCGACGCGGTCGTCATCGGCGACCGCCGGCCGTATCTCACGGCCATCGTGATGATCGAGCAGGAGAACGTGGAGAAGTACGCGCAGGACCACGACGTGCCCTTCTCCAACTACACCAGCCTCACCCGCGCGCCCGAGGTGCGGCAGCTGATCGAGGCCGAGATCGCCAAGGTGAACGCCAAGTTCGCCCGGGTCGAGCAGATCAAGAAGTTCTATCTGCTGGAAACGCAGCTGTCGGCAGAAGACGAGGAGCTGACGCCCACCATGAAGCTCAAGCGCAAGCTCGTGCAGCAGAAGTACGCCCCGCAGATCGAGGCGATGTACCAGTGAACCCCCGCCCACCCGAACCCCTTCCATCAGGAGACAACAGCATGAAGCGAACCCTCACCGCGGCAGCCGCCGCGCTCGCCCTGGCCTTGGTGGCCAGTCCGGTCCTGGCCCAGCAGGGCATCAGCAAGAACGAGGTGGTGGTGGGGACCGTGCAGGACCTGTCCGGCCCCATCGCCTCCTGGGGCAAGGACGTGCTCAACGGCATGAAGCTGCGCACGAACGAGGTCAACGAGCAGGGCGGCATCCACGGCCGCAAGATCCGCCTGCTGGCCGAGGACAACGGCTACGACCCCAAGAAGACGGTGCTGGCCGCCCAGAAGCTGGTGAACCAGGAGAAGGTGTTCGCGGTGATGGGCCTGATGGGCAGCGCCGCCGCCGTGGCCGCGATGCCGGTGCTGCTGGACAAGAACGTCATCAGCTTCATGCCGATGTCGAGCGCGCGCGAGATGTACGAGCCGCCGCACAAGCTGAAGTGGGGCTTCGCACCGTCGAACTACGACAGCATGAAGAGCTCGACGCCGCGCGTGTTCCAGCACACGAAGTCGACCAAGGCCTGCGCGCTATACCAGGACGACGACTTCGGCCTGGAAGTGGTGCGCGGAGGCGAGGCCGGCCTGAAGGAGATCAAGACCGACTTCGTCGAGAAGACCACCTACAAGCGCGGCGCCACCGACTTCTCGTCGCAGGTCGCCCGCCTGAAGAGCGCCGGCTGCGATTTCGTGCTGCTGGGCACGCTGATCCGCGAGACGGTGGGCGCCATCGGCGAGGCGCGCAAGCTGGGCTGGAGCCCGGTGTTCCTGGGTCCGCAGACGGTCTACACCGACCAGATCCCCAAGCTGGGTGGCAAGGCCATGGACGGCCTGTACGGCGACATGTTCGTGCAGTTCCCGTACATGGACGACGCCTCGCAGCCGGTGCGCTTCTGGGCCAACAAGTGGAAGACGGCCTTCGGCAACGATCCCACCGTGTACGCCGTCTACGGCTACCTGATCGCCGACCGGCTGTATGCCGGCATGCAGAAGGCCGGCCCCAACCTGAGCGTGGACAGCTTCGTGAAGGCCATGGACAGCATGACCATCCCGCCGGACATCTTCGGCAGCCCCACCCTCACCTTCTCGGCCACCAAGCGCCTGGGCTCCACCGCCTCCCGCGTGTCGCAGCTGCAGGACGGCCGCTGGAAAGTGGTTCTGGACTACCCGAAGCAGTAAGGAGACGAGATGAAGCGCATCAACCGCCTCGTCGTGGTGCTGGCCGCCGCCGCCTGTGCCGCCACCCCCGTGCTCGCCCAGCAGGGCGTGAGCAAGACCGAGATCGTGATCGGCACGGCCACCGACCTGTCGGGGCCCATTGCCGCCTGGGGCAAGGACTACGCCAATGGCGCGCGCCTGCGCGTGGCCGAGATCAATGAGCAGGGCGGCATCCACGGCCGCAAGCTCAAGCTGCTGATCGAGGACAACGGCTACGACCCCAAGAAGACGGTGCTGGCCACGCAGAAGCTGGTGAACCAGGAGAAGATCTTCGCCATGGTGGGTCTGATGGGCACGGCAGCCGCGGTGGCGGCCATGCCCATCATCCTGGACAAGAACGTCATCAGCTTCATGCCGATGTCCAGCGCCCGCGAGATGTTCGAGCCGGTGCACAAGCTCAAGTTCGGCTTCGCGCCGCCCAACTTCGACAGCCTGAAGGTCACCGTGCCGCAGGTCTACCAGACCACGAAGTCCACCAAGGCCTGCGCGCTGTACCAGGACGACGAATTCGGCCTGGAAGTGGTGCGCGGCGGCGAGGCCGGGCTGAAGACCATCAACGTCGAATTCCACGAGCGCACCACCTACAAGCGCGGCGCCACCGACTTCACCTCGCAGGTGCTGCGGCTGAAGAACGCCGGCTGCGACTTCGTGCTGCTGGGCACGCAGATCCGCGAGACGGTGGGATCCATCAGCGAGATGCGCAAGCTGGGCTACAACCCGAACGTGATGGGCACCCAGTCGGCCTACACCGAGCTGATCCCCAAGCTGGGGGGCAAGGGCATGGACGGCCTGTACGCCGACATGTTCGCGCTGATCCCCTACACGGACGACGCGTCCCAGCCGGTGCGCTTCTGGGCCAACAAGTACCGCACCCAGTTCGGCAACGACCCGACCATCTTCGCGGCCTACGGCTACATGACGATCGACCGCTTCGCAGCCGGTCTGCAGAAGGCCGGCGCGAACCTCACGACCGACAGCTTCGTGAAGGCGATGGAGTCGCTGAACGTGCCGCCCGACATCTTCGGCAGCCCGAAGCTCACTTTCTCGGCCACCAAGCACATCGGCTCGCGCAGTTCCCGCGTGTCGCAGCTGCAGAACGGCCGCTGGAAGGTGGTGATCGACTACCCGGCCGAAGGCAAGTAGGCCCGCCGCGCCCCGGCAACGCCCGAAGGAGATTCGAATGACACGCAAGGTCTGTGTGGCCGGAGTCGGCATGGTGCCGTTCGCCAAGCCGGGCGCCAGCGATCCCTACCACCAGCTCGGCGCGCGCGCGGCGCGCGCCGCGCTCGACGACGCACGCGTCGACTACCAGGCCGTGGATCAGGTCTACGCGGGCTACGTCTACGGCGACTCCTGCAGCGGCCAGGCGGCGGCCTACCACCTGGGCCTGACCAGCGTGCCGGTGATCAACGTCAACAACAACTGCTCCACCGGCTCGACCGCGCTGTTCCTGGCCCGGCAGGCCGTGGCCAGCGGCGCGGCCGAGTGCGTGCTGGCGGTGGGGTTCGAGCAGATGCAGCGCGGCGCCATCGTGGCGCACTGGGACGACCGGCCCGACCCGTCGCAGCGCCTGATCGACGCCATGCACGCCATCCAGGGGGAGGCCCCTGGCGTGCCGGTGGCGGCGCAGCTGTTCGGCGGCGCCGGGCGCATGCACATGCAGCTGTACGGCACCCGCGCCGACACCTTCGGCCGCATCTCGGTGAAGGCGCGCCGGCATGCCGCGAACAACCCCAACGCCCTGTTCCGCGCCCCCGTGACGCTGGACGAGGTGATGGCCTCGCCCGCGGTGTTCGACCCGCTCACCCGCCTGCAGTGCTGCCCGCCCACCTGCGGCGGCGCGGCGGCGGTGGTGTGCTCGGAGGATTTCGCCCGGCGGCGCGGGCTGGACGCCAGCGTCTGGATCGCGGCGCAGGCGATGACCACCGACGGCAACAGCAGCTTCGACGAGAAGGACATGCGCAAGCTGGTCGGCTACGACATGGCCCGGCTCGCCGCGCGCCAGGTCTACGAGGCAGCGGGCGTGGGCCCGGAAGACATCCCCGTGGTGGAGCTGCACGACTGCTTCACCGCCAACGAGCTCATCATCTACGAGGCGCTGGGCCTGGCCCCCGAGGGCGGGGCCGAGAAGTTCATCCTCGACGGCGACAACACCTACGGCGGCCGGGTCGTGACCAACCCGTCCGGCGGCCTGCTGTCCAAGGGCCATCCGCTGGGCGCCACCGGCCTGGCGCAATGCGCCGAGCTGGTGTGGCAGCTGCGCGGCCAGGCCGGCGCGCGGCAGGTGCCGGACGCCCGGCTCGCCCTGCAGCACAATCTGGGGCTCGGCGGCGCCTGCGTCGTCACGCTCTACCAGCGGGCCTGAGGCGCCCGCCGCGGGGCCGCCGCTCGCCACAGGGAGAACTGCCATGCCCGCCGGGCTTGGAACGAGCAACGAAGGCGCGGCCCCGCCAGGCACCGCGCAGGGGCGTGGCGTGCCGGCGCGCGCGGCCGCGCTCGGGCCCAAGCTGACGCCGCCGCAATCCACCGCCTTCGAGATCGCGCGCACCGAGGTGTGTGAGCGCATCTTCGCCGCCGGCGCGGCCAAGCTCGTGCTGCTGCGCGCGCCCGCGGGCTTCGGCAAGACCACCACCATGCTGCAGGTGCACGAGCGCTTCGTGCAGACCGGCCTGCCGGCCGCCTGGCTCACGCTCGACCGCGCCGACAACGACGTGATGCGCTTCCTGGATGGCCTCACGGCCACGCTGGCGCGGCTCATCCCCGGCCTGGCAACGCCGCAGGATGCAGGCAGCCGGCCGGACGAGCTGGCCTTCGCGGTGATCGACCGCGTGGCGGCGCACCCGGCGCCCTTCGCCCTGTTCCTGGACGATTTCGAGGCGCTGCAGAACCCGGCCGCCATCGGCATCGTCAGCGAGCTGATCGAGCAGCTGCCGCGCGGCGCGCAGCTCATCGTGGGCTCGCGCGGCGTGCCTGAGCTGGGCCTGGGCCGGCTGCGCGCGCGCGGCCGCCTGCTGGAGGTGGAGCCGGCCCAGCTGCGCTTCACCGAGGCCGAGGCCGACGCCTTCCTGCGCCAGCGCCGCGGCCTGCGGCTCGCGCCGGACGACGTGCGACGGCTGCACCGCAGCACCGAGGGCTGGGCGGCCGCGCTGTGGCTGGCCTCGATCTCGCTGGAGAACCGCGACGACCCCAGCCGCTTCATCGCAGGCTTCTCGGGCTCCAACGCCGCGGTGGTGGCCTACCTGGTGGAGGACGTGCTGGCCCGGCAGAGCGCGGACGTGCGCAGCTTCCTGCTGCGCACCAGCCTGCTGGGCGAGCTGAATGCCTCGCTGTGCGACGCGGTGTGCGGCCGCGACGACAGCGCCCGCATGCTGCGCACGCTGGAGCAGGCCCACCTGTTCATGATCCCGCTGCAGGGCGACCACAGCCAGTACCGCTACCACGGCATGTTCGCGGAGTTCCTGCGCACCGAGCTGGCGCGCCACCACGCGGCGGACATTCCGGGCCTGCACCGGGCCGCCTCGCGCTGGTACGACGAGCGCCGGCGCGCCGTGCCGGCCATCGAGCACGCCCTGGCCGCGGGTGACCTGGCCTATGCCCTGCCCGCGCTGTCCGAGCATGGCCAGGCGCTGCTGGAGGAAGGGCGCGTGCGGCTGCTGTCACGCTGGCTCGACCCGCTGCTGGAATCCGGCGCGCTGGACGGCTATCCCATCCTGCAGGTGGTGCATGCCTGGGCTGTGTGCTTCGCCCGCGGGCCAAGGGCCGCCGCCACACTGCTGGACCGCCTGGAACGCCAGGCCGACCCCGACCCCGAGGTCCGCGCGCACCGGCTGGCGATGCGGCCGCTGTTCCTGTCGCTGACCGACCGCATCGACGAGGCCCTGCCCCTCGCGGCCGCCGCGCTGGAGGCGATCCCGCGCGACCTGGCCTTCGTCAGCGGCTTCCTCGAAGTGAACATGGCCAACCTGGCGCTCATCGCCGGCCGCTTCCATGACGCGCTGCGCTTCGCCGACGCGGCGCGGTCGCGGCAGCAGGTGCGCGCCAGCCCGTTCAACTTCGCGCTGTCGGAGGCGGCCGAGGCCGCCGTCGACATGACGCAGGGGCGGCTGCGCAAGGCGATCGCCGGGCTGCGCATCGCCGTCAGTGCCGGCGCCATGGACGCCACGCGCTCCACCAACGGCAATGCCCTGGCCGGCATCCCGCTCGCGCAGGCCCTGTACGAGGCCGGGCAGCTGGAGCAGGCCGAGCGCCTGCTGGTGGTCTACATCCCGCTGATCCGCGGCGTCGGTATCCCCGACGAGCTGATCATCGGCCACGTGGTGATGGCGCGCATCGCACTGGACCGCGGCGACGCCGAGCGGGCCGAGCAGATGCTGCTGGAGCTGGAGCACATCGGCCACCGCGAGGGCCTGCCGCGCGTGGTGGCCACCGCCCGGCTGGAACGCGTGCGCCAGCTGCTGATGGCGGAGCGGCTGGCCCAGGCCCGTGGCGAGCTCGACCGCTGCGGCGACAAGGCGCTGTGGCAGCGCGTGGCGCGCCTGACCATGCGGGCCAACGAGGTGGAGACCTACGACGTGGCGCTGGCGCGCTGGTCCGTGCGCACCGGCCATGCCAGCGAGGTGATCCGGCCGCTGCGCGCCGAGCTGGACGCCGCCGAGCGGGCGCAGCGCGAGCGGCGGGCGCTCACCCTGCGGCTGCTGCTGGCCCAGGCCCTGTACCGCGACGACCAGCGCAACAAGGCCATGCGCATGCTGGCGCGCGCCGTGCGGCTGGCCTGCGTGGAAGGCTACGTGCGGGCCTTCCAGGACGAAGGCCCGCTGCTCATGACCATCCTGCGCGAGCTGCGCGCGCAGCCCGACCTGGTGCGCGAGACCAGCCAGGGGGACGAGGCGCTGCTCTTCATCGACCGCCTGCTGCGCGAACCGCAGGCCGCGCCCCCTGCGCCGACGCCCGGCGTTGCGAGCGAGCTGCCTGCGAGCGGCAGCGAACTGCTGACCCGCAAGGAGCTGCAGGTGCTGCGCCTGGCCGCCGACGGCCTGAGCAACGACGAGCTGGCCGAGCGCCTGTTCGTGGCCGAGACCACCGTGCGCACGCACCTGCGCAACATCAACGTGAAGCTCGACACCCGCAGCCGGGTGGAAGCGATTGCGGCGGCACGCAAGCTGGGCCTGATCGGCTGACAGACCCCCGGGTCGTCCGGCGGCCTGTGTCCTTGGTCGGCGGATAGGGCCCTCGGAGGCTGGCGGTGGAGCGAAGCGCAACCCCAGCGATAGGTGCCGTGCGAAGAACCGCTGGGGTTGCACCCCAGCCTACGAACCGCCACACCGGCGCGACCGCCGCACCCGCGCCCGAAATCGTCTTTCACGACGATATCGCCGCGCAGGTGCGCGGGCACACTGCCCGCATGACTGAAGCATTCGTCCTCGACGCCGTGCGCACGCCGCGCGGCAAGGGCCGCGCCAGCGGCGCCCTGCATGAAATCGGCCCGGCCCGCCTGGCGGCCGGCCTGCTGACCGCCCTGCGCGAGCGCAACGGGTTCGACCCCGGTCTCGTGAACGACGTGATCATCGGCTGCGGCGAGCCCTCGCTCGAGCAGGCCTCCGACGTGGCCAAGGCCATCACGCTGTCGGCGCCCGGCTTCCGTCAGGTGCCCGGCGTGCAGATCAACCGCTTCTGCGGCTCCGGCCTGGAGGCGTGCAACTTCGCCTCGGCCATGATCATGGCCGGGCAGTCCGAGCTGATGATCGGCGGCGGCGTGGAAAGCATGTCGCGCGTGCCCATGTTCGTGGGCGGCGGCGCCTGGGTCACCGACCCGCAGATCACCCTGCCCAACCAGCTGGTGCCGCAGGGCGTGTCGGCCGACCTCATCGCCACCCTGCACGGCTACAGCCGCCAGGACGTGGACACCTACGCCGTGGAAAGCCAACGCCGCGCCGCCGCCGCCTGGGCCGAGGGGCGCTTCGCCCGCAGCATCGTGCCGGTGCGCGACGTCAACGGCACCGTGGTTCTCGCGCGCGACGAACACGTGCGCGGCGACACCACGCTCGAATCCCTGGCCAAGCTGGAGCCTTCCTTCACGATGCTCGGCGAGAAGCTGGGCTTCGACGCGGTGGCCATCCAGCGCTACCCCCAGGTGGCCGCCATCCAGCACGTGCACCATGCCGGCAACTCGTCGGGCATCGTCGATGGCGCCTCCGCCGTGCTGCTGGCCAGCGGCGCCATGGCGAAGCAGCTGGGTGTGAAGCCGCGTGCCCGCGTGCGCAGTTTCGGCACCGTCGGCAGCGAGCCCACCATCATGCTCACCGGCCCCGCGCCGGCCGCCCGCGCCGCGCTGAAGCGCGCCGGCATGGACCCGAAGGACATCGACCTGTTCGAGTGCAACGAGGCCTTCGCGGCCGTGGTGCTGCGCTTCATGGAGGACCTGGGCGTGCCCCATGACAAGGTCAACGTCAACGGTGGCGCCATCGCCATGGGCCACCCGCTGGGCGCCACCGGCGCCATGCTGCTGGGCACGGTGCTCGACGAACTGGAGCGCCGCGACCTCGCCACCGGCCTCATCACGCTGTGCGTGGGCGGTGGCATGGGCTCGGTGATGATCATCGAGCGCGTCTGAGGCGGCAGGACCAGGAAACACCATGATCGACTACCGCATTGACGCCGACGGCATCGTCACCCTCTCGTTCAACGTGGCCGAACGGCCCATGAACGTGCTCAACCACGCCTCCATCGCTGCCTTCGACGCGGCGGTGAAGCAGGCCATCGCCGACCCGGCGGCCAAGGGGGTGATCGTCACCTCCTCGCGCCCCGAGTTCGTGGCCGGTGGCGACCTCGACCTGATCCGCCACATCCGCAACGCCGAGGAGTCGTTCGCCGCCGGCGGCGCCTTCAGCCAGACCCTGCGCCGGCTGGAGACATCGGGCAAGCCCTTCGTGGCCGCCATCAACGGCACTGCGCTGGGCGGCGGGCTGGAGATCTGCCTGGCCTGCCACCGCCGCATCGTGGCCGACGACCCGAAGATCCAGCTCGGCGTGCCCGAAGTCACGCTGGGCCTGCTGCCCGGGGCGGGCGGCACGCAGCGCCTGCCGCGCATGATCGGCATCCAGAAGGCCCTGCCCTACCTCACCGAGGGCCGCAAGGTCGGCCCGGCCAAGGCGCTGGAAGCCGGCATCGTCGACGAGGTCGTGCCCGCCGGCGAACTGCTCGCGCGCGCCCGCGCCTGGCTGCTGGCCGACGGTGCGAAGGCGGTGGTGAAGCCCTGGGACAGCAAGAACTTCCGCTTCCCCGGCGGCGCGCCGCAGACGGCCGGGCCCACGCAGCTGTTCTTCGCCGCGGGCGGCGCACTGCTGTCGAAGACGCAGGGCCTGTACCCGGCACCCGAGGCCATCCTGGCCTGCGTGTACGACGGCTGCCAGGTGGACATCGACACCGGCCTGCGCATCGAGCAGCGGCAGTTCGCGCGGCTGGCCACCTCGCAGGCCACCAAGAACATGATCCGCACGCTGTTCTACGACCTGGGTGAAGCCAACCGCCTGGCCGACCGGCCCAAGGACGTGCCGGTGCGCAAGTACACCCAGGTGGCGGTGCTGGGCGCCGGCATGATGGGCGCGGGCCTGGCGCACGTGAGCGCGGTGGCCGGGCTCGACGTCGTGCTGCTCGACACCACGCTGGAGGCGGCCGAGAAGGGCAAGGCCTACGGCGCGAAGATCCTCGACGGCCAGGTGGCCAAGGGTCGGCTCACGCAGGACCAGCGCGACGCCACGCTGGCCCGCGTGAAGACGACCACCGACTACGCCGAACTGGCCAGTTGCGACATGGTGATCGAAGCGGTGTTCGAAGACCGCGCCGTCAAGGCCGAAGTGACGCGCCGCGCCGAAGCAGCCATGGCGCCCGGGGCGATCTTCGCTTCCAACACCTCCACCCTGCCCATCACCGGCCTGGCCGAAGTGTCGGCGCGGCCCGCGCAGTTCGTCGGCCTGCACTTCTTCTCGCCGGTGGAGAAGATGCCGCTGGTGGAAGTGATCCGCGGCAAGCTGACGAGCGAAGCGACCATCGCGCACGCGCTGGACTTCGCCAAGCGCATCCGCAAGACGCCGATCGTGGTGAACGACTGCCCGGCCTTCTACGCCAACCGCGCCTTCGGCATGTACCCCTACGAGGCCATGACGCTGCTGGCGCAGGGCGTGAACCCGGTGCTGATCGAGAACGCCGGCCGCATGGCCGGCATGCCGATGCCGCCGCTGGCGCTGATCGACGAGTTCTCGGTGGAGCTGCTGTACAAGGCCCTGAAGCAGGCCCGCATCGACCAGGGCGCGGCCTACCGGGCGCAGCCGCAGGACGCGGTGATGGAGGTGATGGTGGAGAAGCTCGGCCGCCTGGGCCGCAAGGTCAACCAGGGCTTCTACGACTACCCGGCCGACGGCCCCAAGCGCCTGTGGCCCGGCCTGGCCGAGCACTTCCCGCTGGCGAAGGAACAGCCCTCGGTGGACGAGGTGCGCAACCGCCTGATGTTCGCCCAGTCGCTGGAGGCCGCGCGCTGCGTGGCCGAGGGCATCGTCAGCCCGCGCGACGCCGACGTCGGCTCGCTGCTGGGCTGGGGCTTCCCCTCGGTGGCAGGCGGCGTGCTGGGCCAGATCGACACCGTGGGCTCGGCCCGCTTCGTGGCGATCTGCGACGAGCTGGCCACCCGCCAGGGCGAGCGCTTCGCCGTGCCCCCGGCGCTGCGCGAGCTGGCGGCCCGCGGCGGCCGCTACCGCGACTGAGGCCGCGCGCCGGCATGACCAGCGACACGCTGCTGTACTCGGTGGCGGACCGGGTGGCCACGCTCACCCTGAACCGCCCGGACCAGCTCAACGCGATGACGCTGGACATGATCCACGGGCTGGCCGCGCTGATCGACCGCGCCGACGCCGACGATGCGGTGCGCGCGATCGTGGTCACCGGCTCGGGCCGGGCCTTCTGCGCCGGCGCGGACCTGTCGGGCAGCGACAGCCCGTTTGCCTCGGCCGAGGCCCCGGGCGAGCCGGTGCCGGATGCGGGCGGCGTGCTCACGCTGCGCATCCACCGCTGCCGCAAGCCGGTGATCGCCGCCCTCAACGGCTCGGCCGCCGGCGTGGGCGTGACCCTGACGCTCGCCATGGACGCGCGCTTCGCCGCCGAAGGCGCCCGCTTCGCCCTGCCGTTCGTGCGGCGCGGCATCGTGCCCGAGAGCGCCTCCAGCTGGTTCCTGCCCCGCATCGTGGGCCTGGACCGCGCGCTCGACTGGTGCCTGTCGGGCCGCAGCTTCGACGCCGCCGAGGCGCTGCAGGCGGGCCTGGTCCGCTCCCTTCACCCCGCGGGAGAAGTGCTGGCCGCCGCGCAGGCCCATGCCCGCTCGCTCATCGAGGCCACCTCGCCCGTGTCGGTGGCGCTCACGCGGCAACTGCTCTGGCGCATGGCCACCGCGGCCGGCCCCGAGGAAGCGCATCGCGTGGAAAGCCGGCTCATCGCCGCGCGCGCCCGCAGCGCCGACATGCGCGAAGGGGTCGACAGCTTCCTGCAAAAACGCGCGCCCCGGTTCCCCGACACTGTGTCGCGAGACCTGCCACCCGGCTGGCCCGATTGACCATGACGCACGCCATTCCTTCCATCGACCCCCGATTCCGCACGCTGGGCGACCTGCCGCGCGTGCACGCCGCCCGGCGGCCCGCGCATGCCGCCTTCATCTTCGAGGACCGCCGCACGAGCTGGGCCGATTTCGACCGCCACTGCAACCGGGTTGCGCATGCCCTGCTGGCCCTGGGCCTGCCCCCCCAGAGCCGCATCGCCTGGCTGGGCAAGAACTGCGACCGCTTCTTCGAGGTGTTCCTGGGCGCGGCCAAGGCGCGCCAGGTGCTGGTGCCGGTGAACTGGCGGCTGGCGCCCGAGGAGATCGCCTTCATCCTGAACGACGCCGAGGCGCAGGTGCTGTTCGTGGGCGCCGACTACCTGCCGCTGGTGGACGGCCTGCGCGCGGCCGTGCCGGGCCTGCGGCTGGTGGTGGCCATGGACGGCCCGCAGGCCGGCTGCAGCGAGTACGTCGCCTGGCGCGACAGCGGCAGCGACACCGACCCGCGGCTGGCGGCCGACACGGACGAGACGGCGCTGCAGCTCTACACCTCGGGCACCACCGGCCTGCCCAAGGGCGCCGAGCTCACGCACCGCAACCTGCTCACGCAGTTCTCCTACGCAGCCGCGGGCCACCTGGGGCGCTGGAGCGAAGACGACCTGTGCGTGGTGCCGCTGCCGCTGTTTCATGCCGGCGGCGTCTGCTACGGCATGAACGCGCCCTACATGGGCGGCACGGTGGTGGTGCTGCGGGAAGCGCAGCCGCAACTCATCCTGCAGGCGCTGGCGCAGCACCGCGTGACCAAGCTGGGCGTGGTGCCGGCGGTGATGCAGTTCATGCTGGACCACCCCGACTGCGCGAAGGCCGACTTCTCGCAGCTGGACGCCATCACCTACGGCGGCGCCCCCATTCCGCCGGCGCTGCTGCGGCGCGCCGTGGAGGTGATGGGCCCGGTGTTCCTGCAGATGTTCGGCATGACCGAATCCACCACGCTGGGCACGGCGCTGCAGCCGCGCGACCACAACCCGGCGCTGCCCGAACGCCTGAAGTCGTGCGGCCAGGTGCTGCCCGGCGTGGAGTTGCGCATCGTCACCCTGGAAGGCAAGGAAGCGCTGCCCGGCCAGTCGGGCGAGATCTGGATCCGCTCGGCGGCGATCATGAAGGGCTACTGGAAGCGGCCCGAGGCCACGGCCGAAGCACTGCGCGACGGTTGGTACCACACGGGCGACGTGGGCTACCTCGACATCGACGGCTATCTGTTCATCCTCGACCGGCTGAAGGACATGATCATCTCCGGCGGCGAGAACATCTACCCCGCCGAGGTGGAACGCGCGCTGGGCGACCACCCGGCCATCGCCGAATCCGCGGTGATCGGCGTGCCGGACGCCAAGTGGGGCGAAGCCGTGAAAGCCATGGTGGTGCTGCGGCCCGGCCAGCAGCTGACCGAAGCCGAGGTGATTGCCTTCACGCGAAGCAAGATCGCCGCCTACAAGTGCCCCAAGACCGTGGAGTTCATCGCCGCCCTGCCGCGCAACCCCTCGGGCAAGATCCTGAAGCGGGTGCTGCGCGAGCCGTACTGGGCAGGACAGGCGCGGCGGGTGCACTGAGGGGGTCAGAACGCCACCAGCGACACCGCCCGCGGCGGCTCCCCCGGCAGGGTGAGCACGCCCGTGCGCTCGCCGGTGAACACCAGGCTCACCGCGCCCGCCACCGGCCCGCGCTGCGCCGGCTTCCAGGCGCTGCCGAAGGCTGCCCCGCCGTCGAACGATTCCAGCGTGCCGCTGAAGCGGTTGTCCGCCAGTGCCCCGGTGGCCAGCCAGAAGCGGCTGTTGCCCTCGGCGGTGTAGCCGTAGAAGGACAGCACCAGCGTGCCGCCCTGGTGATCGAGCTGGAAGCCGCGGCCGGCCTGGCCCGTGTTCTCGGCATCGATGGCCCACACGCCCCGCACCGGCGTGATCGCGTTGCCGGTGCCCCCACTGCCATAGCGCAGGCGTGAGATGCGCTGGGGCGCCTCGCCAGGCAGCGTGATGGTGCCCTCCACCGCGGAGGTGAAGCGCACCTGCACCGTGCCGGCCGTGCCGGTGAGCTGCGCCGCCCGGTAGCTGCCGCCGAAGGGCGTGCCGCTGTCATAGGTGACCAGCGGCGCGCTGAAGCCGTTCTGCACGATCGGCCCCACCGCCAGCCAGAAGCGCGCGCGCCCGCTGGTCTCGTAGCCGTAGAAGCTCAGCACCAGCGTGCCCTTGCGCGCGTCGAGCTGGAAGCCGCGGCCCGCCTGGCCGTTCAGCTCGGCATCAATCGCCCACACGCCAGCCTGCGGCTCGATCGGCTCGGTGGAGTTGTCGAGGTTGACCCGGTAGCGGGCCAGGCCTGGCTGCGGCGTGGTGGGGCCGGCCATCAGGCCGCCGCCCTGCAGCTCCTCGTAGACCGGCACGATGCCGGGATAGAACTCCGGATAGAAGTAGAACCAGCCCGCCAGTGCCGGATGCCGGCTGGCGAAGCCCAGCTGCGCCGCCAGCCAGTCGGACTGGCCCTGCGGCGTGAACGGGAAGTCCGGCATCGGCTGGGCGACCACCAGGCGCGGATCCGACTGGTAGGAGGCCTCCACGAACATCGCCGGCCGGCCCGGGCTGGCCACGCGGTCGACGATCTGGCCCAGCCGCTTGAACCAGCAGGCGGCGCTGTAGTGATGCAGCTTCCAAGGATGGGTGGCATAGGGGTGCGACAGCGCCGCGATGTCGTGGTCCACGCCGAAGTCCCGCATGGCAGCGTAGAAGGCCGGGGCGAAGCCGGTGCCCACGCCCACTTCCACGCCAGCGGCATGCAGCGCGATGCGCGCGCCGGGCGCGGCACGGCGGATGCCCCGTGCGGCGGCCTTGAACAGCTCCGCCTGCACCTTCCACACGTTCTCGCGCAGCCAGTCGTGGTCGTTCACATGGTCCACGCCGGGCGGGATGGGAATGCGGCCGCCCGCCACGAAGCCGGTGATGCCGATGTCCGTCTCGTTGCCGATCTCGTAGATCTCCACGTTCAGGCCGCGACCCTTGAAGTAGGTGGCGATGTCGAAGGCATGCTGCTCCATCAGCGCCGCGGTCTCGGCCACGCTCTTGCCGGCCCACGCGTCCGGCGCCTTCTGGTTGCCCCAGTTCGCGGCCTGGTCGCTGAAGTAGAGGTAGGCGTACAGCCGCATGCCGGCCGCCTGCGCGTCCAGCAGGGAGCGCGCCGCGGCCTCGCGCGTGCTCCAGGTGGTGGGGTCCGATGGCAAGGTGACCCAGCGCTCCAGCGGCGTCGCGTCCAGCGCGGGCTTGCTCACCGTGGTGACGCCCACGCGCAGCCAGGCCATGCCTTCGGCGCGGAAGCGGCCCAGCAGGTTGGGATCGATGGGGGTCGTCGACTGGTAGCGCCAGCTCGTCCAGTTCTCCATCGTGCCGCCCGCCGCGAAATCGGAACGCCGCGCATAGGGCGCCAGCGGCTGCGCCTGCTTCTGGTCGGTCGCGCCCGCGTTCAGGCGGAAGTTGTCGAAGGCCACGCGGATCGGCGGACCGGCGCGCCCGCCGCCCACCACCGTCACGGCGCCGAGGTAGACCGAGACCGGCGTGTCGGGCACCGTGAGCTGGCCCACCTCCGTCCATGACCCGCCCGACAGATGCCGGAACGACAGCCGTGTGCCCGTGCGCACCAGCCGCAGCGCGCCGGTGGCGCCGGATGCCTCGGCCGATGGCGCGTTCACGCCGGCGTGGCTGGGCAGGCTGGAGTAGACGGACACGACCTCACCGCCGGAGGTGCGCGCGCGCGAGAACTGGATGTAGCGCGCCTCGTTCCAGTGCAGGCCGATGGCGAGGTTGAGCTGGTCGTAGACGTTGGGGCTGGCCGGCGGCAAGGTGACATCGAAGCCGCTCACCCGCCGGTAGTCCACCTGCACGTCGAAGTCGCCGATCAGCCGGTACTGGCTGAGCACGCGGCTGGAGCCGAAGGAGGGCGCCGGCTCCGTGGCCAGCAGCAGCTCACCGCCCTGGCTGACGCTGCCGCCCTGCGTGAGCGGCTCCCAGCGGCAGCTGTCGAGTGACGAGCCGTCGAAGGTGTCGTCCACCTGGGCGTGCGCGGGCAGGAGGGCCGCCAGCCCAAGCAGCAGCGTGCCCATCCGTGCACGCCATGTGGATCGCAGGAAAGTCATACGCTGTTTCCTCCGCAGGCCCGGCAGGGCCCCCTCGCCCCGGCGGAATGCCGATCGGGGAGTCTGCATGATGCGAGGTGGCGGGGCAGGCATACCCCCACGTGGGCGTGGGTTTCCGGCGGGGGGTGTGAGGGGCGGGCGATCCGCAGCCAACTGGACAACCTCACCGGCGATCATTTATAGTCCGCCGCGTCGGTTTATTATTTGCTGCCGCCATGCCCATCCCCCAGCGCTTCGACGACCCCCGCATCGTGCGCCTGCGCACGGCCACGCGGGCCCACGTGCAAGCCCACATCGTGCCGAACGGCGACGCCTGGGAGGCCTTGGGCACCACACCGCATGAGGCCTACCAGGCGCTCGGCCGCGCGGGCCTGCTGGGGCATGCGTACACCGAGCAGGAGGGCGGCACCGCGCTGGGGCCGATCGGCTCGGTGGTGTTCGCCGAGGAGATTTCCGCCTCCTCGTATGGCGGCGTGGCCGAGGCGGTGCTGATCCACACCGACATGTCGGGCACGCATATCGGCCACCGCGGAACCGCCGCGCAGCGTGCGCGGTGGCTGCCCGGCCTGATCCAGGGTGACCGGATCTGCGGCATCGCGCTGACCGAGCCCGAGGCGGGCTCCGATCTCGCTGCGCTGCGCACGACGGCCCGGCGCGAGGGCGAAGGCTGGGTGCTGGACGGCATCAAGACCTATGCCACCAACGCCCTGCACGGCGACGTGATGATCGTGGCGGCGCGCACGGACCCGCAGGCGAAGCCGGCCCGCGGCATCTCGCTCTTCATCGTGCCGCGCGACACCCCGGGCCTCACGCTGCGGCCGATGGCGCGCAAGCTGGGCCTGCATTCCTCCGACATCGCCGACATGGTGTTCGAGTCGGCCCGGCTGCCGGCCGACGCCCTGCTGGGGGAGGAGAACGCGGGCTTCCGCGCCATCATGGAGAACCTCCAGAACGAGCGCCTGGTGCTCGGCGCCATGGCTGTGGGCCTGGGCCGCTGCGCCCTGGCGCACACCCTGGCCCATCTGAAGCAGCGCCGCGCCTTCGGCGGCACGCTGTGGGACCTGCAGGCCACGCGCCAGAAGCTGGCCGCGCTCACGGCGCGCCACATGGCCGTGCAGGCGCTGGTGCACCGCACCGCCGAACAGGTGGCGCAGGGCGTGGACAGCGTGCGCGAGGTCTCGATGGTCAAGGCGCTGGCGGGCGAGACCGTGCAGGACGTGATGCGTGACTGCCTGCAGCTGCATGGCGGGGCCGGCTACATGGCCGATTGCGCCCTGGAGCGCCTGACCCGCGATGCACGCATCCTCACCATCGGCGGCGGCGCCACCGAGGTGATGCTGGAAGAAGTGGCCAAGCGGATGGACCTGGAGACGTTTCAATGAATCACGATGATCGCGTGCGGGTGGAGGTCGGCGACGACCAGGTGGCCCGCGTGACCCTGGTGCGCACGGACAAGTCCAACGCCCTGGACGGCCCGATGTTCGACGCGCTGATCGCCGCCGGCGAGCAGTTGCGTGCCAACCGCCGCGTGCGGGCCGTGGTGCTGACCGGCGCCGGCAAGGGCTTCTGCGCCGGCATCGACATGCAGGTGCTGGCCGACATGAAGGACGGCACCATCGCCGGCACGCGCGACCTGCTGGAGCGCACCCACGGCATGGGCAACCGCTTCCAGCATGCCGCCTGGACCTGGCGTGATCTGCCCGTGCCGGTGATCGCCGCCGTGCACGGCTTCGCGCTCGGTGGCGGTCTGGAACTGGCGCTGGGCGCCGACCTCCGCTATGCCACGCCCGACACCCGTCTCGCCATCATGGAGGTGAACTGGGGCCTGGTGCCCGACATGGGTGGCACCGTGCGCTACTACGACCTGATGCGTGACGACGAGGTGCGCGAGCTGGCCTTCACCGGCCGCACCTTCGACGCGCAGGAGGGCCAGCGCGTGGGCCTGGTCACGCGCCTGGGCGCGGATCCGCTGGCCATGGCCCACGCCACCGCGCAGGAGATCTCGCAGCGCAGCCCGGACGCGGTGCGCGCGATGAAGCGGCTGCTGAACGCCCAGAGCGCGCCGCGCGCCGCGCAGGGCCTGATGGCCGAGTGCGCCGAGCAGCAGGTGCTGCTCGGCTCGCCC
Source organism: Ramlibacter sp. (assembly GCF_041916345.1). GTDB lineage: Bacteria > Pseudomonadota > Gammaproteobacteria > Burkholderiales > Burkholderiaceae_C > Ramlibacter. The sequence goes on along the minus strand of NZ_JAYRZR010000007.1, from coordinate 42,276 downwards.
AACCAGGTGGAGACGGTGCGCGCCTCGCGCGAGCGCCGGGCGCCCGTCTTCACGGATTGAACCCCTGCACCGACGCCATGCTGAACCTCGACGACACCTACCTCTCCACCGAGCACCGCCAGTTCCGCGAGCAACTGCGCCGCTTCGTCGCCCATGAGGTCGTGCCCCACGCCCCCGCCTGGGAGGCGGAGGGCCTGATTCCGCCGGCGGTCTATCGGCAAATGGGCGAGCTGGGCTTCCTGGGCCTGGCCGTGCCCGCCGACTATGGCGGCACCGAGCTCGACGCGCTGGGCACCGTGGTGTTCGGCGAGGAGATCGGCCGCTCCAGCTTCGGCGGATTCGCCGCCTCGATCTCGGATCACGCCGACATGGCGGCGCCCGTGATCGCGCGCATCGGCACCCCCGCGCAGAAGGAGCGCTTCCTGCCCGACATCGCCGCCGGCCGCCGCATCCTGGGCTTTGCCGTGACCGAGCCGGGCGGCGGCTCCGACCTCACGCGCATGAAGACCACGGCGCGCCGCGAAGGCGACCACTGGGTCCTGAACGGCCAGAAGACGTTCATCACCAATGCCTTGTCGGCGGACCTGTTCATCACCGTCGCCCGTACCGACCCCGAGTCGCGCGGCGCCAACGGCTACTCGATCTTCGTCATCGAGAAGGGCGGCCAGGGCTTCACCACGGGCCAGAAGTTCCAGAAGACGGGCTGGCAGGCCTCCGACATGAGCGAGCTGTTCTTCGACGACTTCGCCGTGCCGGCCGCCAACCTGCTGGGCGAGGAGGGCCAGGGCTTCTACCTGCTGATGCAGGGCCTGGAGCGCGAGCGCATGAGCATGTGCGCGCAGTGCGTGGGCATGATGGAGCGGGCGCTCACCATCACCCTGGCGCACGTCAAGACGCGCGCCGCGTACGGCCGCCAGCTGTGGGACCTGCAGGCGATCCGGCATGAGCTGGCCACCTACGCCAGCGAGCTGGCCGCCGCCAAGCTGATGGTCTATCACGCCGCCGCCAAGAAGAGCCGCGGCGAGAGCGTGCGCCTGGAGACTTCGATGATGAAGGCGCAGATTCCCCAGCTGCTCAAGCGCATGGCCGACGCGTGCGTGCAGATGCACGGCGCCTCGGGCTACATGCGCGGCACCGAGATCGAGCGCATCTTCCGCGACGCCCGCCCCTACTCGCTGGGCGGCGGCGCCGCCGCCGTCATGCTGGACGAAGTCGCCAAGCTGCTCTGAGTGAACCCCCGCTGAATCTGCATGAACACCCTGGACCTGACCGATCCGCCCTGCATCACCGAGGAGCTGCGGCTCATCCGCGAGCAGGTGCGCCGCTTCGTCGCCGAGGAGGTACTGCCTGTCGCCGACGCCTGGGAGAAGGAAGGCTGCATTCCGCGCGCCATCTTCCGCCGCCTGGGGGAACTGGGCCTGCTGGGCATGCGCCACCCGGTGGCCTATGGGGGCTCCGACCTGGGACCGGTGGCCTCCGTGCTGTGGGCCGAGGAGCTGGGCCGCAGCGGCTATGGCGGCGTGCCGGCCTCGGTGCTGGTGCACACCGACATGTCCTCCACCCACATCAGCCGGCGCGGCACGGAGGAGCAGAAGCGCCAGTACATCCCCGCCGTGATCCGCGGCGAGAAGATCGTCGCCATCGCCGTGACCGAGCCAGGCGCCGGATCGGACGTCGCGGGCCTGAAGACCCGCGCGGTGCGCGACGGCGACCACTGGGTCATCAACGGCTCCAAGCTGTACATCACCAACGGCGTGCACGGTGACATCTACATCGTGGCCGCGCGCACCGACCCGCAGGCCAAGGGCAGCCGCGGCATCTCGCTCTTCATCGTGGAGAAGGGCACGCCGGGGCTCGTGGTGGCGCGCGAGCTGGAGAAGCACGGCGACCTGTGCTCGGACACCGCGGAGCTGTACTTCGACAACCTGCGGGTGCCCGCCTCGGCCCTGCTGGGCGAGGAGAACAAGGGCTTCTACGCCGTGATGGACAACTTCCAGAACGAGCGCCTGGTCATGGCCGGCAGCAGCATCGGCGCCAGCCTGCGCGCGATCGAGGTCACGCTGGACCACGTGCGCACGCGCCAGGCCTTCGGCGCCACCTTGTGGGACCTGCAGGCCACGCGCCAGAAGCTGGCGATGCTCGCCACCAAGGTGGCGGCCGCGCGCGCCCTCACCTACTCCGCCGCGGAGCTGGAGGCGCAAGGCAAGGACTGCGTGCGCGAGATCTCCATGGCCAAGATCTTCGCCTGCGAGGTCAATGTGGAGGTGGTCAACAGCTGCCTGCAGCTGCACGGCGGCAGCGGCTTCATGCGGGGCATGGCCATCGAGCGCATGACCCGTGATGCCCGCATCCAGACCATCGGCGGCGGCGCCACCGAGGTCATGCTCGAGGAAGTGGGCAAGCGGCTCTGAGCCGCGCGGCCCGCGGCCGGGTCAGCGGCCGCGGCCCCCGGGGGGGGGCCCCCCCGGTGGTGGTGGGGGGGGGGGGGGGCCCGGGCGCCCCCCCCCCCCCCCCCCGCGGCCGGTTCAGCGGCCGCGGAAGCGCGGCTTGCGCCGCTCGGTGAACGCCCGCACGCCTTCGGCGAAGCTCTCGCCATCGATCAGTTCGGCCTGGCGCTGGCGCTCCAGCTCCAGCTGCTCGGCCAGCGTGGCGCGCTCCGCCGCGTCGAGCAGCGCCCGCGTCTCGGCGATGGCATGGGCCGGCAGCTCCGCCAGCTGCCGCGCGATCGCCATGGCTTCGTCCTGCAGCTGGTCGTCGTCCACACAGTCCCAGATCAGGCCCCACGCGGCGGCCTTCTCGGCCGGCAGCTTGTGCCCCGTGAGCACGAGGCCCGCCGTGCGGGCGCGGCCGATGGCGCGGGCGCCGGCCCAGACGGCGGCAAAGTCCGGCACGATGCCCAGCGCCGGAACGAAGGGCGAATAGAAGAAGGCCGAGCGCGCGGCGATCACGATGTCACCTGCCAGCGCGAGCCCGAAGCCGCCGCCGGCCGCCGCACCGTTGACGGCACAAACCAGCGGCACCGGCAGCGTGCGCAGACCCAGCAGCACGGGGTTGCCGGTCTCCTTCATCATGCGGCCGACGTAGGCGCCCAACGTGTCGCCGGGCGGCATCTGCGCCGCGCGCTGGCTGAAGTCCTTCAGGTCGGCGCCGGAGCAGAAGCCGCGGCCCCGACCGGTCAGCACCATGGCGCGGATGGCCTTGTCCTCATGCACACGGGCCAGCGCATCCAGCAGGCCGGCCTGCAGCGACTCCGACAGCGGGTTCATGCGTTCGGCCTCGTTCAGGGTGACCCGCGCCACGCCATCGATGACTTCGAACACGACGGAGGGTTCGCTCATGAGTGGGGCTCCTTCAGGGCAAGGCGTCGAACGCCACACCGCCGGCGACGAGCTCGGCGATCTCCGCCGCCGAATAGCGGGCGGCGGCCAGCAGCTCGCGCGTCTGCTGGCCGGTGCGCGGCGCCTTCTTCGGCAGCGCCGACGGCGTGCGGTCGAAGCGCGGCGCGGGCGCCGGCTGCAGCACGCCCTCATCGCGGACGAAGGTGCCGCGCGCAACGTTGTGCGGATGGTCCGGCGCCTCGTTCATCGACAGCACCGGCGCGAAGCACACGTCCGTGCCTTCCAGCAGCTCGCACCACTGGGCCCGCGTGCGGGTGCGGAACACCTGCGCCAGCTTGGCGCGCAAGGCCGGCCACTCGCCCGCCTCCCACTGCTGCTGGAAATGCGGATCGGTGATGCCGCAGAGTTCGAGCAGCTGCCGGTAGAACTGCGGCTCGATCGAGCCGATGGAGACGTGCTTGCCATCCTGGCACTCGTAGGTGCCATAGAAGTGCGCCGCGCCGTCGAGGAAGTTGCTCTCGCGCGCGTCGACCCAGAAGCCCTTGGCCATCAGCCCGTACTGCGCCGCCATCAGCAGCGCCGCGCCGTCGGTCATGGCGGCGTCGACCACCTGACCCTGCCCGGTGTGCCCCGCCTGCGCATGGGCCGCCAGCACGCCCATGGCCAGCAGCATGCCGCCGCCGCCATAGTCGCCCACCAGGTTGAGGGGCGGCACCGGCTGCGCCGCCGTGCCGATGGCGTGCAGCGCGCCGGTGAGCGACACATAGTTGATGTCGTGGCCGGCTGCCTTGGCGAGCGGGCCGGTCTGGCCCCATCCCGTCATGCGGCCGTACACCAGCTTCGGGTTGCGGGCATGGCACGCCGCCGGACCCAGGCCCAGCTTCTCCGCCACGCCGGGACGGAAGCCCTCGATGAGGATGTCCGCCTGCTCCACCAGGCGCAGCACCGCCTCGACGGCGCCCGGCTGCTTCATGTCAAGGGCCAGGGACTGCCGACCCCGGTCCACCACGCTGTCGTTGCGCATCAGGCTGTCCAGGCCGCCCCGTGCCGGCGCCGGCGGGCGGTCGATGCGGATGACGCGTGCCCCCATGTCGGTCAGCAGCATGCAGGCAAAGGGCCCCGGCCCGATGCCGGCGAGTTCGATGACGGTGAGGTGGGAGAGGGGTCCTGGCATGCGCGCTTTCAAAGGCCATCGACATCGACACGGCTGCGCTGCCCATGCCACAGCGACGGCGGGTAGTAGCCGCTCCAGTCGGCATCGATGCGCAGGTAGGGAAGGTCCGACCAGACGCCGTGATCGCGCAGGTACTCCATGTGCACGGAGCCATCTTCCTTGTACTGCTGCAGGATGGCGTCCTGCGTGCCGTCGAAGTCGGTGGTGGGCACGCGCATCAGCGCGCACAGCTCCTTGTTGAAGGCAGGCACGGCCTTGAGCCACCGGCCTTCGATGTGCAGCGCGGCCCAGCCGTGATGCATGAAGACCTCGCGCCCGCCCATCAGCGCCACGAGCTTGGGCGTGGAGAAGTGGTTCACCACGTCCGACAGGCCGATGGCCGCCGGGATGCCCACGCGCCGCGCGCAGGCCGCCAGCAGCACGGCCTTGGGGATGCAGAAGGTGCCGCGCTCGCGAACCGCGGTGCTGGCGCGGAAGCACTCCGGCGTCATCCGCATGGTGAAGGGTTCGTAGCGCACCTGGTCCCGCACGGCGAGGAACAGCCGCACGGCCTGCTCGCGCGGGTCGGTCGCCGCGCCCACGGCCTCGCGCGCGAAGGCCGCCACGTCCGGGTGCTCGTAGTCCAGGAAGGAAGTGGGCGCGAGATAGGTCGGCCCGAGGGCGGGCCAGCCGTAGGGGGTGAACTCGAGGGTCTGCATGCGGGGCGCCGGCTACATCCGCTTGGCCACTTCCTCCAGCATCACCTCGGTGGCGCCGCCGCCGATGGTGAGGATGCGGGAGTCGCGGGCCATCCGCTCGACGGGCGTTCCGATGATGTAGCCGGTGCCGCCATGCACCTGCAGGCAGGTGTGCACCACTTCCTGCAGGGTCTCGGCGCCGAAGGCCTTGAGCATCGAGACCTCGCGCACGGTGTCCTTGCCCTCGTCGATCATCTGCGCGCACTGGTAGGTGAGCGAGCGCACGGCCGCGGCCTTGGAGGCGACCCACGCGATCTTGTTGCGCACCACGGGCTGGTCCCACAGCGACTTGCCGAAGGCCTGGCGGTTGCGCACGTAGTCCACCGTCAGCTCGATGGCCTTGGCGCTGGCGCCCGAGCACAGGGCGCCCACCACCAGCCGCTCGTTCTGGAACGTGCTCATGATGTAGTAGAAGCCCTTGCCCTCCTCGCCCAGCAGGGCATCGGGCGGCAGCTTCAGGTCGTCGAGAAACAGTTCGGCCGTGTCCGAGGAGCGCCAGCCGTGCTTCTCGAACTTGCGCGCCACCTTCAGCCCGGGGTTGCCGCGCTCGACGATGAAGAGCGAGATGCCGCGGCTGCCTTTGGCCTGGGGGTCGGTGCGGGCGGCCACGATGTAGATGTCGCCCAGCACGCCGTTGGTGATGAAGGTCTTGGAGCCGTTGAGCACCCAGCCGTCGGCGGTGCGCACCGCGCGTGTCTTCAGCCCCGCGACGTCGGAGCCGGCATGCGGCTCCGTCACGCAGACGGCGCCCACCTTGCGGCCGGCGCAGGCGTCGGGCAGGTACTTCTGCTTTTGTTCATGCGTGCCGCGGTGCGCGATGTGCGAGATGGACATGTCGCTGTGCACGGTGAGGGCCGAAGCGACACCGCCGAAGGTGGAGCGGGCCAGCTCCTCGCCCAGCACCACCGAGGCCATGGCACCCAGGCCGCCGCCGCCGTATTCCACCGGGTGCCGCATGCCCAGGAAGCCCATCTCACCCAGCTGGCGGAAGATGCTGCGCGGGATCTCGCCGGTGGCCTCCCACTCCTCGCCCTTGGGCACGATGGCCTCGTCGACGAAGCGGCGGACCTGCTGGCGGACCATGCGAAGGTCTTCGCCCAGGATGTCGGGCTCGTTGAATTCGAATTCGGTCATGAGTGGCGCTCGTGTGGAAGGGCGGGCCCGCCCTGGACGGACCGCGCCGGTGGCCCCGGGTTATTCATAGTCCGGCGCGTCGGTTTATTTTATGGGATCTGGCCGGGCGGGCACAAGGCCATTGCTAAACTCCCGCCCGACAGGAGATGCGATGCCCCGCGTACGTTCGGACGATTACGAAGCCAAGAGCCACGCCATCATGGACTGCGCCGCGGCGCTGTTCGCGAAGGAAGGGTATCCCTCGGCCAAGATGCAGGACGTGGCCAAGGCCTGCGGCGCGACCAAGTCGATGCTGTATCACTACTTCCCGACCAAGGACGACCTGCTCTTCGCGATGCTCATGGAGCACCTGGAGCGGGTCGTGCAGGGTGTGGAGGAAGCCATCGTCCTGAAGGCGACCCCGCGCGAGAAGCTGCTGACGATGGTGGAAGCGTACACGCAGAAATCCACCCAGTCACGCCGCCGGCACATGGTGGCCATGCAGGACATCAAGTACCTGCCGCGCGCCAAGCAGACGCCGCTGATCGAACTGCAGCGCCAGCTGGTGGACCGCGTCGCCGCGCTGCTGCGCGAGGTGAATCCCGGCCTGCCCGAGGACACCTACAAGCCCTACACCATGATGCTGATCGGCATGCTGAACTGGACCGACATGTGGTACCGGCCCGGCGGCACCATGAAGCCGCAGGAGCTGTGCGACCGCATCTCCAGGCTCTTCCTCAAGGGCTTCCTGGCCGAGAAAGGCTGAGCCACCGGGGCCGGCCGCGCTTGCGCCGCCCGCCCCGGCGGAAACTCACTTCACCTGCTCGAACTGCATCGTCGTGGTGTTGACCTTCAGCAGGTTCAGCTGCGGCAGCGACAGATGCTGCGTCGGCGAGAACGACACCGGCGAATTAAGCACGCCCGTGTCGAAGTTCTTCGTCTGGTCCAGCTTGCTGATGGTGCACTCCCAGGTGAGCGCCTTCCCGCACTGACGCATGGCCTCGAAGAGGATGCGCGCGCCCGCGTAGCCGGTCAGCGCGAAGCGGTGGATCCTGGCGACGTCCGCCTCGGGCAGGTGCTTCTTCGCCTTCTCGATGAAGGCCTTGCCCTTGTCGCTGTCCAGCGACACCACGTAGTCCATCGTGTAGACGTTGGCGCCAGCCGACCCCATCAGCTTCACGATCGCGGGCACCTGCGCCACATAGGAGATGCCGACCGGCACGTCCTTCATGCCCAGGCGCTCCAGCTCCTTCACCATGGCGACGTTCTCGCTCAGCACGCCGCCCGCGTACAGCGCCGTGGCGCCCGAGTTCTTGACCCGCAGCATTTCTGCCGAGAAGTCGGTCTGGCCCTTCTTGTAGATGGTCTTCAGCGCCACGTCGAGCTTCTTCGCCTTCTCGGTCGCCTCGAAGCCTTCACGCGTCATTTCGCCGTACTCGTCGTCCTGCGACACCAGCGCCCACTTGCGGCCCGGATAGCGCGCGTTGAGCGCCGCCGAGAGCTGCTCCGTCACCAGCGGATGCCGCGTGCCCATCACGAAGATGTTCTTCACCAGCGGCGTGTGCACGTCGTCGGAGAAGCTCAGCGAGTTGATGACGGGAATGCCCGACTGCTTGATCAGCGGCAGCACCGCCTGGCCCTGGGCCGAACCCGACATGGAGGTCAGCGCGAACACCTTGTCCGCCGTCAGCAGCTTGCGCACGCCCTGGATGGTGCGCGAGGGCACGTAGCCGTCGTCCTCGAAGATGGCGCGGACCTTGCGGCCGTTGATGCCGCCGGCGGCATTCACCTCCTCGATGGCGAGCCGCACGCCGATGGTGTGGGGCACGCCCAGCAGCGCCGGCGGGCCGGTCATCGGCACGATGTCGCCGATCAGGATCTCGGTGTCGGTGACACCTTGCTGGGCGGCGGCAGGCGCCGCGACGCCCGCAGCAAGCAGCCCGAGCAGGGCGAGGTGGGTGAGTCTCCGGTTCATGCTAGCTCCTTTGAAGTTGGCCTGGGCCATGGTGAAAACGTACGAGGCGGGAATCAGTAGCGCAGGGGCCAGTAGACCCAGGCGTGGCGGATGTCGTGCCAGATGCCGCGCAGCCCGCGCGGGTCGAACCGCAGGAAACCGATGATCGCGAGGCCATAGAGCACGCTCTTGATCTCGTGCGCGCTGGTGGTGATGACCTCCTGCAGGCGCCCGCCCAGCAGGGCCACCGAGGCGCTGAACAGCTCGGGCAGCGTGACGATGAAGATCGTGCCGAAGACGGCCCCCAGCACGGAGCCGAGCCCGCCGACGATGATGATGGCCAGGGCCTCGATGGACAGCAGGAACGGATAGCCCTCGACGCTGACGATGCTGAGGTACATGCCCATGATCGCGCCCGCGACGCCCGTCAGCGCCGCGCTCACCAGGAAGGCGAGCAGCTTGAACCGCACCAGGTTGATGCCCATGGTGCGCGCCGCGATGTCGTTGTCGCGGATGGCCACCAGCGCCCGGCCGATGTACGAGCGGCGGAAGTTCAGCGTGAGCAGCACCGCCAGCACGCTCATGACCAGGCAGAACCAGTAGAACGCACGGTCGCTGGACAGGTCGATGCCCAGCAGCGTGGGCCGCGAGATCATGATGCCGCGGCCGGCGCCCGTGAACTTGCCGCCCGCCAGGATGGAGGCGCTCACGATGTAGCTGAAGGCGAGTGTCGTGATGGCCAGGTAGAGGCCGTGCAGTCGCAGCGAAGGGATGCCGACGATCAGCCCGAAGACCGCCGGAATCACGGCGGACATCACCAGCGCCAGTTCGGGCGGCAGGCCCATGCGCGTGACGCCGATGGCGTAGGCATAGCCCCCGAGCATGAGGAAGCCGACGTGCCCCAGCGAGATCAGCCCGGTGAAGCCGGTCAGCACGGTGATGCCCAGAGCGCCCACCAGCGTGAACAGGATGATGGTCAGGTACGACAGCACATAGGTGCTCAGCAGGAAGGGGGCCGCCACCAGCCCCACCAGCAGCACCGCTGTCCAGGCCTTGACCGCCGGCGAGTCCGTCAGGACGATCAGCTCGCCGTACCGCTGTTTGAAGTAGCCGCTTCGCATCAGACTCTTTCGATTCGCTTCTCGCCGAACAGGCCGAAGGGCCTGACCATCAGCACCACCAGGATCAGCACGAAGCCGGAGATCTCCTTCAGCGTGCTGGGGAGGTAGCCACCCACCAGGTTTTCCACCACGCCGATGAGCAGGCCGCTGAAGCCGGAGCCGAGCACCGAGTCGAAGCCGCCCAGCACGGTGGCGGGGAAGGCCTTGAGGCCGAGCTCGAACACGGTGGGCGTGAGGCCATAGATCACCGCGAACAACGCACCCGCCAAGCCGGCCAGCCCGGAAGCCGAGGCCCAGGCCACCGCCTGCACCCGGGCCGTGGAGACGCCCATCAAGCGCGCGGTCTTCTCGTCCGCGGCCACTGCCCGCATGGCCACGCCGAAGCGGCTGTGCCGCAGGAAGAACCAGAAGCCGGCCAGGGCGACGAGCAGGGTGACGAGCACACCGATCTGGCTCACGCGCATGCCGATGCCGCCGATGTCCACGATGCGGTCGGCACCCGCCACCTCGAACTTGTGCGGCGACGCGCCCCAGATGATCGTGACGATGGAGCGCAGCACGACGGCCAGGCCCACGGTCACGAGCACGACCGAGAGCACGGGCTCGCCGAGCATCGGGCGCATGATCAGCCGCTCGCAGATCAGGCCCAGCAGGGCGCCCACCACGATCGCGATGAGCACGGTGAGGATGCCGCCGGTGCCCAGCGTGACCGCGATGGACCAGGTGGTGTACGCCGTCAGCATGCCCATCTCGCCCTGGGCGAAGTTGACGATGCCGGTGGCCTTGTAGATCACCGCGAAGCCCATGGCGACCAGGCCGTAGATGGCGCCGACCGCCAGGCCGGACACGATCAGCTCGATGAAGTAGCTCATCAGGCCGTCCCCCCGTAGATGATCTCGAGCTCGCGCGCGAATTTCTTGTTGATCAGGCCCCGCCGCACCTTCTGGGTGGCGGTGAGCTCGCCGTCGTCGTGATCCAGCTCCTTCTCGAGCAGCACGAACTTGCGGATGTTCTCCACGCGGGCGAACTTGCCGTTGACTTCGTCCACCACGCCCTGGATCAGCTCGCGCACCTCTTCCATCTGCGTCAGCGACTTGAAGGTCGTGTACTGCAGGTTGCGCTCGGCGGCCCAGCGGCCCACGCTGTCGAAGTCGATCTGGATCAGCCCGCCCAGGAACTTGCGGCCCTCGCCCACCACGATCGCCTCCCGCACGAAGGGGCTGTCCTTGAGGGCGTTCTCGATCTCCGACGGCGCGATGTTCTTGCCGCCGCTGGTGATGATGATGGCCTTCTTGCGGTCGACCACCGCGATCTCGTCGCCGCCACGCACTTCCACGATGTCGCCCGTGGCCAGCCAGCCATCCGTCGCCAGGATCTCCTTCGTACCCTTCTCGTCGTGCAGATAGCCCTGGAACACGCCGGGCGATCGCACGAACACTTCGCCATCGTCCCCCAGCTTCCACTCCACGCCTTCCATGGCGGGGCCGCAGCTGCCGGCGATGAACGGCCGGCCGGGCACCTGCACGAAGGCCAGCCCGCCCGCCTCGGTGAGGCCGTAGCCCTGCCCCACCGGCAGACCGATGATGTCGAAGAAGCGCAGCGTCTCCGGCGACACCGACGCCCCGCCGCACATGCGGGTATGGGTGCGGTTCAGGCCCATGTGCCGCTGCATGTTGCGGAACAGCAGCACGTACCAGAACGCGAACTCGAGCCGGTCGCCCAAGGCGACCAGCCGGCCGTGCACCGCGCGGCGGTCCGACAGCGCGCGGCCGCGCTTCATGCCGGTCCGGTACAGCCACTGCTGCACGCGTCCGCTGTCCTTCATGCGGAACTCGAAGCCCTGCTGCAGCTTCTCCCAGATGCGGGGCACGCCCAGGAAGAAGGTGGGCGCGATCTCGCGGATGTTGCTGGCCACGGTGTCGATGGACTCCGCGAAGTTCACGCAGCCGCCCGACAGCAGGTGCTGCACGGTGGAATAGCTGCGCTCGGCCACGTGGCACAGCGGCAGGTAGCACACCGACTCGAAGGGCTTGTCGGTCATCCGCCGCGCCGCCATGTAGGCATAGGCGCCGTACACGAAGTTGCGGTGCGTGAGCATCGCGCCCTTGGGCGGGCCGGTGGTGCCCGACGTGTAGACGAGGATGTTGACGTCGTCGGGCTTCAGTTCATCGATGCGCTCGTCCAGCCAGCGCTGCGCATCCGGGTCTTCCGCGGCCAGGGCGTCGCCCAGCGCCAGCAGATGGGTGAAGGCATGGGGCCGCCCCTCCGGATAGCGCCGCAGGCCCTTCATGTCGATGCAGAACAGGTGCGCCAGGTGCGGCAGGCCGTTGCCGTTGGCCATGGCATCGAGCACCTTGTCGGTCTGTTCCTGGTCGCCGGTGACGGCCAGCTTCGCCTGGCAGTGCCCGGCGATGTACTGCACCTCGGGCCAGGGGTTGGTGGGGTAGATGCCCACCACCTGCACACCGATCATCTGGGCGCCCAGGTCCGCGTAGAACCACTCCGGCACGTCCTCGCCGGCGATGATGATGCGGTCCCCGCGCTGCAGGCCCAGCTTGCGCAGGCCCAGCGCCACGCGGCGGGCATCGCGCCAGTAGTCGGCCCAGGTGCGACCGCGCCATATGCCTTGCACCTTCTCACGCAGCGCCACCTGGTCGCCGCGCTCGCGGGCCTGCAGGCGCAGCAACCCCGGCAGCGTGGCCTCACCGCGGATCAGCAGGTCGTGCTCAAGCATGCACTGCCTCCTCGCCCAGGTAGGCCTGCAGCACCTGCGGGTTCGCCGCCACCTCGGCGGGCGTGCCCTGCGCGATGAGGGAGCCGAAGTCCAGCACGTACACGCGGTCGGAGAGATCCATCACCACCTGCATGTCGTGCTCGATCATCAGCACGGCGATGCCGAACTCGTCGCGGATGTCCAGCGTGAAGCGGGCGATGTCTTCCTTCTCTTCGCGGTTCATGCCCGCGACGATCTCGTCCAGCAGCAGCAGCTTGGGCTCACAGGCCAGCGCACGGCCCAGTTCCACGCGCTTCTGCTGGCCGTAGGCGAGCTGCGAGACGGTCTTGTCGCGCAGCTCCTCGATCTCCAGGAACTCGATGATCTGCTCGACCTTCTCGCGCGCGGCGATCTCCTCGCGGCGCGGCCGGCCGAAGTGCAGCAGCGACTCCAGCACCGAGTAGCGGAAGTGGATGTGGCGGCCCACCAGCAGGTTCTCGACCACCGTTCCGTGGCGGAACAGGGCCAGATTCTGGAAGGTGCGGCCGATGCCGAGGCGGGCGAAGTCCGATGACTTCAGCCGCGCGACATCCTGGCCTTCGAAGAGGATCTGGCCTTCGGTAGGCGGCAGCACGCCGCTGATCAGGTTGAAGGTGGTCGTCTTGCCGGCGCCGTTGGGGCCGATCAGGCTGACGATCTCGCCCGGGAAGACCTTCAGGCTCACGTCGTTGACCGCCTTCACGCCGCCGAAGCGCTTGGAGACGCCGCGGACGTCAAGGATGGGAGAGGGTGGCGAGGTCATGGTGTCTGGCCTTGCAGGGGATGTGCGCGTGCCACCGCGGAACCGGCTTTGCCGGGCCGCTGGAGGCGCTCCCTTGAGCGGGGTGCGATGGGGAGGCGCTGCAGGCGCTTCGGGGGTGGGTCATGAAAGCCACCTCTTGCGGCGCTTGTAGTGCTTCACGTCTTTCATGTGGGTGCGGCCCGCCTGGGTGGAGACACCGAGATAGAACTCGCGCACGTCCTGGTTCTTTCGCAGCTGCTCGCTGGTGCCGTCCAGCACCACGCGGCCGTTCTCCATGATGTAGGCGTAGTCGGCGATGGCGAGCGCCCGGCTGGCGTTCTGCTCCACCAGCAGGATGGTCAGGCCCGATGTCTCGCGCAGGCGGCGGATGCTGTTGAAGATCTCGGTCACGATCAGGGGCGCGAGCCCGAGCGAGGGCTCGTCGAGCGCCAGCACCTTGGGCTGACTCATGAGCGCGCGGCCGATGGCCACCATCTGCTGCTCACCGCCCGAGAGGTAGCCGGCGATCTGCTTGCGCCGGTCCGCCAGGCGCGGGAAGAGTTCGTACACGTAGTCGCGCGTCTGGGCGAGCTGGCTGGTGCCCTGCAGATGCGCGCCCACGACCAGGTTCTCGTCCACGGTGAGCGTGCCGAACAGGCGGCGGCCCTCCGGCACCTGCACCATGCCGCGCCGCACGATCAGCGGCGCCGGCGCCCGCTCCACGGCTTCGCCGAACAGGTGGATGGAGCCCTTCTCGATCTCGCCGTCCTCCGCATCGAGCACGCCCGAGATGGCCTTGAGCACGCTGGACTTGCCCGCGCCGTTGGAGCCCAGCAGCGCGACGATCTGGCCCGGGCGCACCTCCAGCGACACGTCGCGAACGGCCTCGATGGCGCCGCCATAGACGATCTGGATGTTGTGCACCGCCAGGGCTGGCGGCGCTGTCGCGCTGGCGGTTGAAGAGGTCTCCATGTGCGTCGGGCTTCTTTCCAATATTAGACCGTCGCGTCGGTCTTTGAATGAGGCGAATTATCGGGAAGGGGCGGGATGTCCCGGCTAGGGCTTACCCGTAATCCCTGCCGGTGTCAGGGCAGGCAGCAGATCCTTGAGCGGCCGGCTCTCATCGGTCAGGTCGGCGTCCACATCGACCGGCTGGGCCAGCAGGCGGCGCACCAGCATGAACTCCGCCGGGCGGTTCACCGCGTCCACGGCCAGCAGGCGCCGGCCGGCGAGGTAGAAGGCCGCGAAGCTGCGCGCGGCCGGATCGCCGCGCAGCACGCAGCGGTCCCAGCCCTGCGAGAGCCCGGCCATCTGGAGCTTCAGGTCGTACTGGTCAGACCAGAACCAGGGCACCGCCCGGTTCGGCCGCGGCTTGCCGGCCAGCCAGCCGGCGGCCGCGCGCGCCTGCTCCAGCGCGTTCGGCACGGATTCGATGCGGCGCGGCGCGCCGCCATAGAGCGCGCTCACCTGCAGCGTGCAGTCGCCCGCGGCCAGGATGTCCGGGTCGGCCGTACACGAGTGCTCGTCGATCGGGATGCCGGCTTCCTGCGCCAGGCCGACGGCGGCGGCCAGGCCCACGTCAACCAGCATGCCCAGACCCGCCACCACGGCATCGACCTCGATGCGTTCGCCCGCCGTGGTGTGGACCGCGACGATGCGGCCGCCCGTGACATCGACCCGCGCCACGGAGACATCGGTGCGCACATCCACGCCGGCGGCGCGATGCACATCCTCATAGAAGCGCGAGACCTCAGGGCCGGCCACTCGCGCCAGCACGCGCGGCTGCGCCTCCAGCAGCGTGACCCGCAGGCCCAGCTTGATGGCCGAGGCCGCGACCTCCAGCCCCACGTAGCCGCCGCCGATGACGACGAGGTGGCCGCTCACCCGCAGGCCTGCGCGCAGGGCGTCGGCATCGGCGCGGGTGCGCAGCAGGTGCAGGTTGGCGGGCGGCTGTGCGGGGTCGATGCCCTCGCAGACAAAGGGCCGCGGGCGCCCGCCGGTGCACAGCGCGAGCTTGGCGTACGGCAGCTGCGTACCGTCGGCCAGGGTCACCGTGTGGGCGGCGCGGTCGATGGCCACGGCGCGTGTGCCGAGGCGCAGGTCGACCCGCGCCAGTTCATAGGCACTGGCGGGCCGCAGCTGCAGCGAGGCCTCATCCGCCTCGCCGGCCAGCCAGGCCTTGGAGAGCGGCGGCCGGTGATACGGCACGAACGGCTCCTCGCCGAGCAGGGTGATGGCATCGGGCCAGCCAGCCTGCCGCGCGGCAATGGCCAGCTCGCTGCCGGCGTGGCCGGCGCCGATGATGAGCAGGCCGGGCGGTTGCGTCTGCATGGTCTGTGGGGCTTCGCCGTCGTCTGTTGATAGTCCGTCTCGTCGGACTAATTATGGGGCAGTTTCGGCGGGGTCGCAAGGTGCCGGCGCCCGGCCGCCGGCACGCCGCCTCAGGCCGCTTCGAGAATGCTCAGGTACGACGCCACCGCCGAGCCACCCATGTTGAACACCGCACCCAGCCCGTTGCGGCCCACCTGCATGTCACCCGCGGTGCCAGAGAGCTGCATGGCCGCCATCACGTGCTGCGACACGCCGGTGGCACCGATGGGATGGCCCTTGGACTTGAGGCCGCCCGAAGGGTTGACGGGCAGGCGGCCGTCCTTGCGCGTCACGCCGTCCAGGATCACGCGCGCGCCCTGGCCGTGCGGCGCCAGGCCCATGGCCTCGTACTCCAGCAGTTCGGCGATGGTGAAGCAGTCGTGCGTCTCCACGAAGGCCAGGTCGTCCAGCGTGGCGTTCGCCGCCGCCAGGCCCTTCTGCCAGGCCATGGCCGCGCCCTCGAAGCGCGTGGGGTCGCGGCGCGACATGGGCATGAAGTCATTCACCTGCGTGCGCGAGCGCCACTTCACCGGCCGCACCTTGGCACCGGGCAGCGGCTCGGTGGAGAGCACCAGGGCCGCCGCGCCGTCGGAGACCAACGAGCAGTCGGAGCGCTTGAGCGGGCCCGAGACGAACGGGTTCTTGTCGCTCGGCGTGCGGCAGAAGTCGAAGCCGAAGTCGCGCCGCATGTGCGCGTACGGGTTGTGCATGCCGTTGGCGTGGTTCTTGGCCGCGATGGCGGCCAGCGCGTCTGACTGGTCGCCGTAGCGCTCGAAGTACTTCGTGGCGATGCCGCCGAAGATGCCGGCAAAGCCCGCGGGGTCACTGCCCTCCTCCTTGACGTAGGAGCACTTGATCAGCGTGGCCGCCACCTCGGGCGTCTTCAGGCCGTTCATCTTCTCCATGCCGATGACGAGCGTGCGCTTCATGCGGCCGGCGCCCATGGCGTCGAGCGCCGCCCAGATCGCGGCGGAGCCGGTGGCGCAGGCGTTTTCGGTGCGCATGGCCGGCGTGTGGCGAAACTCGGTCATGGCCACGGCCGGCAGGGCCGCGGTGAAATCCTGCCCCACGAAGCCGGCGTTGAAGTGGCCGACGAAGATGCCGTCGATGTCTTGCGGCGCCAGCCCGGCGCTCGCCAGCGCGGGCTGCACCGCGTCGCGGATCATCTGCTCCAGTTCGACCTGGTCGAACTTGCCGAAGGCGGTGTGGCCCCAGCCGGTGATGTAGGCGGTCATGCGTGGTCCTCTTGGTCAGGTGGTCGATTGAGACGTGGCCGGCACGGCCGGCTGGCCGTGGCGTTGCAGGAAAGTGAGGCAGGTCAGGCCGGCCAGCGCGCTGAGCACGCCGGTGGTGAGCGCCAGCACGCGGGTGCTGCCGCTCTCGAACATCCAGCCCATCCAGGCGCCAGAGAGAAAGGCCGCCACCGCGAAGACGAAACCGCCCAGGGCAGAGGCCGCGCCGGCCTGCTGCGGGAACGGCGTGGCCATGCCCACGTGGCCGCAGGGCTGGTAGACGCCATAGGCCAGCAGCATCAGCCACAGGCTGCCGGCGAGCGTGGCAGCGGTGTGGCTGTTCGCCAGCTCCAGCCCGATGAAGGCCGCCGCACCGACCAGCGTGAGCCGGCCCGCCCAGCGCACCGTGGTCACGATGCCGTGCGCCGCGATCCAGCGGCGGCACAGGAAGGTGCCGACCAGGTAACTGACCGAGGCGCCGCCGATCACCAGGCCGAAGCTCACGCGCGAGAGACCGAAGGTCTCGATGAACAGGTAGGCCGAGCTGGAGAAGAAGCCGAAGTTGGCCGCGTAGCCGAACGCATTGAGCAGCGTCCACGAGCGGAAGGTCGGGTGCCGGGCGATGCGGCCATAGACGGCGAAGAGCGGCGCCACCTGCAGCGCGTCGGGACGCAGGGCGTGCGCCGTCTCGGGCACTCGCAGCGCCACCAGCAGCGCACCGGCCACGCCAAAGGCGGCCATGGTGTACAGCGTGGCGCGCCAGCCGAAGGCATCCGCCAGGGCGGCGCCCAATGCCGGCACCGTCATGACCAGGCAGGCCAGCACCGACATCGCCACCGTCATCACGTGGGTGCCGCGCTGCTGCTCGAACAGGTCGCGCACCAGGGCCCGCGCGCACACCATCGTGGCGGCGATGCCCAGGCCCTGCAGCGCCCGCGCCGCGATCAGCAGGTGGATGGAGGGCGCCATGCTGCCGATGAGCGCGGCACCGGCGAAGAGCGCGAAGCCGGCCAGGAACACCGGCCGCCGGCCAAAGCGGTCTGCCGCCGGGCCCCAGAAGAGCTGGCTCAGGCCGAAGCTGAACACCAGCACCGCCAGCGTGAGCTGCACCACGCTGACCGGCGCGCCGTAGTCGTTGCGGATCGCCGGCAGCGCGGCCAGGTACAGATCGGTCCCCACCGGCTGCGCGGCCGTGCCCAGCGTGACCACGAGCACCACCAGCGCCGGGCCCATGGCCGGCGGGCGATACCCGCGCGCGGCGTCGTTCAGCTTGCGCCCCGGGCGGTTGCGGCGACCTGCTGCCGCAGTTCGCGCTTGAGGATCTTGCCGTAGCTGCTCTTGGGCAGCGCCTCCAGGAACACGTAGCGCTTGGGTCGCTTGAAGCGCGCGATGCTCTCCAGGCAATGCGCGTCCAGTTCCTGCGCCGAGACGTTGCCGCCCGGCACACGCACCACGCAGGCGATGACGACCTCGCCCCACTCCGGATCGGGCTGGCCGATCACGCTGACCTCCGACACGCCGGGGTGGGTGAGCAGCGCCTCTTCCACCTCGCGCGGGTAGATGTTGGAGCCGCCGCTGATCACCACATCCTTGCTGCGGTCGCGCAGCGTGAGATAGCCGCGCGCGTCGAAGGAGCCCATGTCGCCGGTGTAGAGCCAGCCCTCGCGCAGCGCCTCGGCCGTGCCCTTGGGGTTGTTCCAGTAGCCGGACATGACCACGTCGCCGCGCGCGATGATCTCGCCGATCTCGCCCTGCGGCACGTCCTGCCCCTGCTCGTCGACCACGCGCACCTCCACCCCCGTGCGCGGCACACCGGCCGAGCCCAGCACGGCCTCGTCAGTGCTCGCATGGTCCTGCCGGCGCAGGCCGGTGATGGTCATGGGCGCCTCGCCCTGGCCATAGATCTGCGCGAACACCTGGCCGAACACCGCGATGGACTTCTTCAGTTCCTCCACGTACATGGGCGCGCCGCCGTAGACGATGCTGCGCAGCCCCTTGGGCACGTGGCCGCTGGCCTCCGCCGCGAGGCGCAGGCGCTGCACCATGGTGGGCGCCAGGAAGGCGCCGCAGCCCGGATGCTGGTCGCACAGCTGCAGGAACTCCGCCGCGTCGAAGCCCTGCGATGCGGGGATCACCTGGCGCGCGCCGCGCGCGATCGAGGTCGGGATGTACAGACCGGAGCCATGCGACATGGGCGCCGCGTGGATCTGGCTGCAGTGCTCGTCCAGCACCTCCACATCGGCCAGGTGGCCCATGGTCATGACCATGAGGTTGCGGTGCGAGAGCATCGCGCCCTTGCTTCGGCCGGTCGTGCCGCTGGTGTAGAACAGCCAGGCCAGCGCCTGCGGGTCGATGGTGCCCACGGTGGCCACGGGCCCCTCGAACAGGCGCTCGTAGTCGGCCGAGCCGATCACCACCAGGCGGTCGCGCCAGGGCGCCGGCAGCGTGGTGCGCAGGCCCTCGGCGATGGCGGGCGAGGCGAAGACGCGCGACACATCGGCGTCCTCGATGATCTGCGCCATCTCCTTGGCATGCAGCTTGTAGTTGAGTGGCACGATGGCCTGCTGCGCGGCCCAGGTGCCGAACATCAGCTCCAGGTACTGCGGCGTGTTCTCGCTCGCCAGGGCGATGCGGCTGCCAGCCGGGGCCTGCGCGGCCAGCGCCCCACCGAGCGCGAGCGAGCGGCGGTGCAGCTGCGCCCAGGTCTGCACGCGCTGCGTGCCGAGGTACACCGCGCCCTCATCGGGCCACTGGTGCGCCGAGCGTTCGAGCAGCTTGAAGAGATGCATGGTGCCCCCTCAGCCTTCCAGCAGGCCGCGCGCCACCAGCCACGACTGGATCAGCCGCGTCGCCTCGGCCAGCAGCTCGGGCTGGCCGGCGTAGTAGTGCGTGGCCCCGCGGATCTGGCTGAAAGTCTTGTCGGCCGTGGTGGCGGCCTCGAACAGCATGCGCGGGTGCGTGGTGGGCACGGCATCATCGGCCGTGTTCTCGATCACCAGCAGCGGCGCGCGGATGGTCTTCACCGCCTCCAGGCCGTTGCCGCAGGAATCGTCCAGTGACCATTGCGAGAGCCACGAACGCAGCGTGGTGAAGCGCGCCAGCCCCACCGGGCCGGTGTTCACCGTCTCGGGGTTGCCCAGGTAGCACCAGCGCGGCCGGCGGTCGTTGGGGTCCAGCGCGGGATCCAGGAAGCGCGGATCGGCCAGGGTGCGGTGCACGATGAAGCCGCGCTCCAGCTCGCCCGTGTTGCGCGCCTTCAGCTCGGCCAGCGACTGCTTCGCCCAGGCCGTGATGCGCCGCATGCGGGCCATCTGGGCGGCGCGATAGCGCTGGATGAACGCCTCGCTGTAGGGCGGCTGGTTCGGGTTGCGCGGGTCGTAGATGTCGAGATCCACGTCACGGTCATCAGGGTTCAGTTCGTCCTTCACCGAGGGATCGATCACCTCGGCCAGCAGGTGCGCGCGCGAGAGATGCGCGGCCTGGTAGATCACCGCGTCGGCCGGGATCAGCCCGGCGCCCTTCACGTTCACCGGGTCGCCGGCCGGCGTGTGGGTGATGGTGGGCTGCTCGGCCTGCGACTGGTAGCTCACCGCGAGCGAGCCGCCGCCGCTCCACCCTACCAGCACCACATGCCGGTAGCCCCACACCGTCTTGGCATGGCGGATGTAGGCGCCCAGGTCCAGCAGCACCTTCTCGAGGATCAGCGCGGTATCGTTGCGCTGGTAGCGGCTGCCCGCGCACAGCACGTGCGCGCCCGCGGCGGCCATGGCGCGCGGCACCGGCAACAGCTGCAGCGTGGACGAGGGGTGCATGAACACCATCAGCGTGTCGGAGGGCCGGCCGTCCGCGGGCCGGAAGCGGATGGCCTCCAGGTTCACCGCGCCCTGGTTGCCCGAGAAGCCGTAGGTCTCGGTGAAGGCCGCGGTCTCCTCGTACTGGAGGTGGACCCACTCGGTGTGGAATTGGGGAGTTGCGCTCATGGCAGGACTCTAGCGGGGTCTGGTGGGCGGGACAGTCACCCGGTGGGGGACGGACATCACCCCGCCTCCACCTCCAGCGGCAGGCTGTCCAGCGTGCGCAAGGTATTCACCGGCCGATACACCGGCTCACCCGCCAGCCGCAGCCGCTTCACGCGCCGCGCCAGCGCGCCGATCAGGCACTCCGCCTCCAGCCGCGCAATCATCTGGCCGATGCACACATGCGGGCCGCTGCCGAAGGCGAGGTGCTGGCCGGCCACGGGGCGGCGCAGGTCGAAGCGGTCGGCGTCCGGCCACTGGCGCGTGTCGCGATTGGCAGCGCCCATGAAGGCGGCGATCTTGATGTCGGGCGCCAACGCCACGCCGCCCAGTTCGGCGCCTTCGCAGGTGGTGCGGAACATCACCTGCACCGGCGACTCATGGCGGATCGCTTCGTCGAACGCGTTGCGAACCAGGGCTGGATCCGCGCGCAGAAGGTCCCACTGCGCCGGGTCGCGCGCCAGGGCGAGCAGGGCCGAGCCGATGCCGCTGATGGTGGTGTCCATGCCACCGCGCAGGAACGATCGTGTGAGGTTCGCCGCGAAGCCCTTCTGCAGCGCGCCGGCATCCTCGGCCTGGTGGATCAGCTCACCGAAGCCGCCGGGCAGCATGGCCTCGCGCTTCATGCTGTCCTCGTACCACTGCATGTAGGGCTGGGCGCGGGCGACGGCGGCCTTGGTCAGCTCGTTGTTCGGGCCGATGGCGTTGAAGTTCATGTCGCCGATGGCCTGTGCGTTCTCGCGCGGGATGCGGATGCCCACCGCCGGCGGGAACACCTGCAGCACGAAGGCCTCGGCCGCGTCGCGCATGCCGTCGAAGCGGCCCCGCGCCACCAGCTGGTCGGCCATCGCCTCGGCCTCGGCCTGGAACTTCTCGCGCCACTGCCGCACCACGATCGGCGACAGGATCTTCTGCAGCGCCCCGCGCACGGCCGTGTGGGCGGGCGGGTCCACCTCCAGGATCACGCTGGCCGGCCGCCAGTTGCCGGGCTTGCGGATGTCGGCCAGGCCGGCACCGCCCGCATTGGTGAACTGCTGCCAGCGTGACAGCACGGTGGTCGCCTCCGAATGGCGGCCGGTAGCGTAGATGCCGTAGGGCGCCAGCCAGGCCACGGGGCCCGCCTCCCGCAGGGCCTTGAAGAACGGATAGGGATCGCGCAGCACCGCCACATCGAACGGATCGACCTGCAGCACGGGCACGTCGTCGGAGGGGGGCGGCAGGTTCACGGGCATGGGCAGGGCTCCAGCAGGCGGGATGCCCGTGAGTGTGCGCGCACGCCGCCGCCCGCACCGTCCCCTGCCGAGGGGACTGACGCGCGGACCGCCACGTCGCACACTGCGTGCGAGTTGCACCAGGAGAACCCATGCCCCAAGCCACCTTCGTCTGCGCGGACGGTACCCGGCGCGAACTGGACGTCGCCATCGGCACCAGCCTCATGCGCGCCGCCACTGACAACGGCATCGACGGCATCGTGGGCGACTGCGGTGGCGCGATGAGCTGCGCCACCTGCCACGTGTTCGTGGAAGACGGCTTCAGCGACCGGCTGCCGGCAATGGCGCCCAACGAGGACCAGATCCTCGACTACACGGCCGCCGGCCGCCAGCCCAACAGCCGCCTCGCCTGCCAGATCGTGATGAGCGAGTCGATCGCCGGCATCGTGGTGCGCGTCGCCGATCCGCAAGTCTGAGCGCGCCGGCCCGCCCACACGGATGACGTCGCCGCACGCACCCACCTCCCCCTCCGCGCAGGCCCCGGTTACCGCTGGCGCCGCCCCGCGCCCGGGCGGCCTGGTCGCCTTGTTCGCCGTGCACTTCGGCAGCGCCGCGATGATGCGCGTGTGCGATCCGATGCTGCCGGCATTGGCGCGCGACTTCGGCGTGACCACCGGCCAGGCCGCATCCACCATCTCGGCCTACGCCATCGCCTACGGTCTGCTGCAGTTCTTCTTCGGCCCGGCGGGTGACCGTTGGGGCAAGCGGCGGGTGATCGGCTTTGCCGCGCTGGCCACGGTGGCGGGCAACCTGCTGGCGCTGGTCGCGCCCACGCTGGAGGTGCTGGTGCTGGCCCGCGTGCTCTCGGGCGCGGCCGCCGCCGGCATCATCGCGCTGGTGCTGGCCTGGATCGGGGACACCGTGCCCTATGCGGAACGCCAGGTCGTGCTGGCTCGGTTTCTCACCGCCTCGCTCACCGGCATGATGGCCGGGCAGTGGGCGGCCGGCGTACTGACCGAGCATGTCGGCTGGCGCGCGGTGTTCGCGCTGCTGGTGCTGCTGCTGGGCACAGGCGGCACGATCATCATCCTCGACCGCGCCCTGCGCAGCGAAGGGCGCGCGGGCGGCGCCTCACGCAGCCACCTGCGCGCCATCGCGGATGTCTTGAGCGTGCCCTGGGCGCGCGCCATGCTCGCCTTCGTGGCGGTGGAGGGCGCCCTCGCCTTCGGCGCCGTTGCCTTCCTGCCCGCCTTCCTGGCGCACAGCTACGGCCTCAGCCTGTCCACGGCCGCCGCCATCGTGGTGCTGTATGGCCTGGGCGGCCTGGGCTACGCGTTCGCGGCCCGCTGGCTGGTGCCACGCCTCGGCGAGACCGGGGTGGCACTGGCTGGCGGCGTGGCGCTGGCACTGGCGTGGACCGCGCTCGCGCTCGGCACGCATTGGGCCATGGCACTGCCCGCGGCGGCGCTGGCGGGTCTCGGCTTCTACTCGCTGCACGGGCTGATGCAGACCCATGCCACGCAGATGGTGCCTGCGCTGCGCGGCACGGCTGTCTCGCTGTTCGCCGCCACCATGTTCATCGGCATCGCTTCCGGCGTCGCCGTGGCAGGCCGCGTGGTGGACCACCTCGGCTACCGCCCGCTGTTCGCTGCCTGCGCGGGCGGGCTGCTGGTGCTGGCCCTGCTCTTCGCATGGCGGCTGCGGGCCCGCGCGCGGGCCGCCGCCCATACCCCCTCCTGAGGAATCCCTGATGTCTTCCACCCCCTCCCCAGCCGGCTGGCTGGCTCTTGAAGGACAAGTCGTCGTCGTCACCGGCTCGGCCAGCGGCATCGGCGCCGAGACCGCGCGCGAGTTCGCCCGCGTCGGCGCGCAGGTCGCGCTGCTGGACCGCGACGAGGCCGGCGCGCAGCGCGTGGCCGCCGAGATCGCCGCCACCGGCGCGCGCGCCATCGGCCTGGGCTGCGACGTGAGTGACCCGGCCGCGGTGCAGCGCGCCGCCGACACGGTGCAGCGCGAGCTGGGCGCATGCCATGTGCTGGTGAACAATGCCGCCGCCATCTACGCGGCCGCCCTGATGGATGTGGACCTGGCGCGCTGGAACCACGCCATGAACGTGAACGTGAACGGCTACCTGCTGTGCGCCCAGGCCTTCGGCCGGCAGATGATCGCCAGCGGGCGCGGCGGCAGCATGGTCCACGTGGCCTCCATCTCCGGCCGCGTGCCGCAGCCCTTCAGCGGCCCCTACAGCGTGAGCAAGGCGGGCGTGAAGATGCTGTCGGGCCTGCTGGCAGTGGAGCTGGCCGAGCACGGCATCCGCAGCAACGTGGTGAGCCCGGCCATGGTGCGCACGCCGCTCACCACCGTGATCTACGAGAACCCCGAGGTGCTGAAGAAGCGCGAGCAGATCGTGCCCGCGCGACGCGTCAGCGGCCCGGCCGACCTGGCCGAAGTGATCGTCTACCTCGCCAGCCCGCGCGCGGGCTACGTGAACGGGCAGGACGTGCTGGTGGATGGTGGCCTGTCGTCCGCCTGGCTCACCCTGATCCCGCGGCCGGGCTTCGAGAAGAAGGACGCGGGCGCATCCTGATCGTCATCCCCGTGGCTCCCGTCATCCCCGCGTAGGCGGGGATGACGGGTGGATCACTGCGCCCCCGGCTCCAGCAGGTTCACCTCCGCCCGCTCGAACACCGGCCCCGCGGCCGACTCGCGCTGCGCCTTCAGCGCGGCGCGCAGCCCTTCGTGCGCATCGATCATCCGCCGCCCCGCATGCCACGTGGCCGCATCGGGCCAGGCGATGAGCTGCACCACCTTCTGCATGCCGGCGCCGGCGGCCATGTCGAACACGCCCAGCACCTGCGCGCCGGCCTCGCGCAGCAGCGGCAGCTGAACGTCTTTCAGGAACGCGTTGGCGCGCGCATTCTGCCCGGGCGCGATCTGCTGCTGCACCAGCTCATGCAGGCCGCCCACCGGCGCCTGCGCGTCCGCCGCGGGCGGCCAGGCCGCGTTGGGCTTGAGGAAGAACAGGTCGTGCCGCTCCACCATCTCATGCCCGGCATTGGTCTCGGCGCGGATGCGCCACCAGTCGGCGTCCTGGTAGAAGGCGGACCACACCGCCTCGCGCTCGGCGTAGTCGCGGTAGGCGATGAGGTACACGAAGCGCGGCGCGTCGGGCCCCGCCAGCGCATGCCAGCGCCCCACCAGCCGCACGCCGTGGCGCTCGAACAGCACGGGCAGGTGGCGGGCGAAGCGCTCGTGCACGTCGTCCATGCGGCCCGGGGCCACGGAATAGAGGCGCAGTTCGTAGATCATGCCCGCCATCTTGACCGCCTGTGGCCGGTCGTGTCTGTCCCATCGAAGGGGGGCATACGACAGCGCGCGGCCTGCCTATGCTGTCCCGCATGAAAGCAATCATCGCCGCGCCCGAGGGCGCCACCCTGGCCGAAGTGCCCGTTCCCCGCCCGCAGGCGCACGAGATCCTGGTGCGCGTGAAGGCCGCCAGCCTGAACCGTGCCGATCTCGCCGGGCTCGCCGCGAAGGACGGCAAGGTCATCGGCATGGAATGGGCCGGTGAAGTGGTGGAGGCCGGCCCGGACGCCGGCCCCTGGAAGCCCGGCGACCGCGTGATGTGCACCGGCGCCGGCGCCTATGCCGAGTACGCGGTCACCGACGGCGGCCGCGCCTGCCGCATCCCCGACGCCACGTTGCCCTACGACGAGGCCACCATCCTCACGCTGGCCCTGCAGGCCATGCACGACGCGCTGGTCACCCACGGGCGGCTGCAGCGCGGGCAGGACGTGCTGATCCACGGTGCCTCCTCCGGCGTCGGCCTCATGGGCATGCAGATCGCACGGCTGCTGGGCGCGGGCCAGGTCTTCGGCACCGGCACCCACGCGGGGCGACTGGCGCGGCTCGCCGAGTTCGGCGCCACCACCGCCATCGACGCATCGCAGGCCGGCTGGCACGAGCGCATCCTCGCGGCCACGGGCGGCAAGGGCGTGGAGGTGGTGGTGGACCAGGTCACCGGCCGCGACTTCGCCAGCACCATGAAGACCGCGGCCATCGGCGGGCGCATCGTCAACCTGGGCCGCCTGGGCGGCGCCGACAGCCCGTTCGATTTCCAGCTGCACGCGCTGCGCCGCCTCAGCTACATCGGCGTGACCTTCCGCACCCGATCGGTGGCGGAGATCCGCGAACTCAATGCCCGCATGCTGGCCGACCTGGGCGCCGCTGTCGCCGCGCGCCAGCTGCGCCTGCCCATCGACAGCCGCTTCCCGCTGGCCGAGGCCGGGGCCGCGCTGGCCCGCATGGCCGCGAACCAGCACTTCGGCAAGATCGTCCTCCTCGTCGACTGACCCCCATGGCCCGCATCACCATCGTCTACTACAGCAGCACCGGCAACACCTACGAGATGGCCCAGGCCGTGGAGGCCGGCGCCCTGGCGGCCGGCGCCGAGACGCGGCTGCGCAAGGTGCGCGAGCTCGCCGGCCCCGAGGCCATCGCCAGCAAGCCCGCCTGGGGCGCGCACCTGGAGGCCACGCGCGACGTGCCCGAGGCCACGCTGGCGGATCTGGAGTGGGCCGACGGCTACGTGTTCGGCTCGCCCACGCGCTTCGGGCTGCCGGCGGCGCAGATGAAGCAGTTCATTGACACCACCGGCCCGCTGTGGGCCACGGGCAAGCTGCAGGACAAGGCCGCGGCCGCCTTCACCGGCGCGGGCAACCGGCACGGCGGCCAGGAATCCACCCTGCTCGCGCTGCACCACATGTTCTATCACTGGGGCTCGGTGATCGTGCCGCCCGGCTATACCGATGCCAGCGTCAAGGCCGCCGGCGGCAACCCCTACGGCAGCAGCTTCACCGCCGGCGCCTCGGTGGCCGCCGAGGCCCTGGCCGCCGCCCGCTACCAGGGCCAGCGCGTGGCGAAGTTCGCGGCGCTGCTGGCGGCTGCCAGGGGGTGATCCGGGCCCCTGGCGCGTGCTAGTCTGCGCGCGCGATCAGGAGGCCCCAGGCATGCGCGACGACGATGCGGAGATGAGCGAAGAGCAGGGTTCGATCCAGGGTGACGACGAGGCGGGCGGCGTACAGGCCGTGGACACCGCGCTGCGCGTGCTGTCCGCCCTGATCGGCATGGGCGCGCCGCTGCCGCTGAAGACGGTGGCCGAGCGCGCCGACATGCAGCCGCCCAAGGCGCACCGCTACCTGGTCAGCTTCTGCCGCGGCGGCCTGGCCGAGCGCGACCCCGCCACCGGCGGCTACCGGCTGGGCCCGCTGGCCGTGCGCCTGGGCCTGGCCGCGTTGCGCCATCTCGATGTGGTGCAGGTCGCCGCACCCTACCTGGGGCACTTGCGCGATGAACTCGGCTTCACCGCCGGCCTGGCGGTGTGGGGGGCGGCCGGGCCGACCTTCGTGCGCTTCGAGGAAACCAACGACGCACTCATCATCAGCGGGCGACCGGGCTCGGTGATGCCGGTGCTCACCTCCTCCACCGGGCGCGTCTTCGGCGCCTACATGCCCCGCACCGTGACCGGCCCCTTCATCGCGCGCGAGCTGGCGGGCACGCCGCACCCTGGCGCCACACCCATGCCGCAGCGCAAGCCGCCGACGCCCGCCGAGGTGGAGGCCCTGTTCACCGAGGTGCGCCAGCGCCGCATGGCGCGCGTGCTGGGCGATCTGAACCCGGGCCTGCATGGCCTGTCGGCCCCCGTGTTCGACCATGCCGATGCGGTGGTGGGGGTCATCACACTGATGGGGCCGGCCGGCCTGATCGACACCAACCTCGACGGCCCGACCGCCCGGGTGCTGGCGACCCGCGCGGAAGAGGCCTCCCGCCGCATGGGCTGGAGCGCCTGATAGTCCGTCCCGTCGGTCGGATATCAGGGTTTATCCGGATCCGGTCGGGATTACGCAAAGCGTAATCTGATTACGCGTCACGGAATTGCAGCGGGCCTTCAGATCCGCGCCTGCCAGTGACGTCATCCAAGGACAGGAGACAAGCCATGATGACAGTGATGGTCCAGGAGGGCCCCGCCGGCGGTGCATCGCAGGGCTCCCTCGCCCACCTGGTGGACGCCATCGGCCACGATCGCTTCGGGCCCGCACTGGCGAGCTACCTGCACGGTCTGTGCGGCGCGGATCACTTCGCGGCCTTCCGCCTCGGGCAGGACGAACTGCGCGAAGTGGCCGCCTGCTGCGTGGAGCCGGCGCGTACCGCGCGCGACCGCGTGGAGAGCTACGTGAAGCTGGGCCTGTGGAAGCACGACCCGGCCATGACGGAGGCGCAGCGCTGCGTGCAGCACGCCGCGCCGGCGCTGATCCACGTGGACTTCTCCGACCAGGGCTACACCGCGCTGCGGCCGCAGGTCTACCCGCATGTACGCGATCGCGTGCTGCTGTGCGGCCGTGCCGCCAGCGGCGCCTTCGGCCTGAGCGTGCTGCGCGCCGACCCGCACAGCCCCTTCGGCGACGAGAACCTGCGCCGCCTGGGCGAAGCGGCCGACCTGCTGGTGGCCGTGCTGGGCAAGCATGCCGAGTCGTCGCAGAGCCGCCCCAACGTGGCGCAGGCCCTCACGGCCCTGCCTGACATCGAGAGCTGCATCGTCGAGATGGGCGCCCTGCCACGGCGCGAGGCCGAGGTCTGCGCCCGCATCCTCTACGGCCTGTCGTCGGTGGGCATCGCGCTCGACCTGTCGGTGAGCGAGGAGACGGTGAAGACCTACCGCAAGCGCGCCTACCAGCGCCTGAACATCGGCAGCGAGCGCGAGCTGCTCACCTGGTACCTCGCGCGCTGGAGCCACTGGTCGCTGCAGCGGCACACGCTGGTGCGCGGCGCACCGGCGGCGGTTCACTAGGGGTGCGGTCCCCCGTCGCGGGGACTGACCATCGCGCCACGCGGTGCCCCAATGGAGGCATGCCAACGCCCAGCGCCATCCAGCGCATCATCGAGGAGCACGCGGCGCTCGCCACGGTCATGCGCACGCTGCAGGCCACCGTGGCCGCTGCGCACCAGGCCGGCGCGCAGCCCGACTTCGAGCGCCTGCGCGCCATGCTGTTCTATCTGGACGAGGTGCCCGCTCGGGTGCATCACGCCAATGAGAGCGAACTGCTGTTCCCCCGCATCCGCGAGCGCTGTCCCGCCCTGCGGCCCGTGCTGGACCGCCTGGAGGCCGACCATGGGCGCGGCGAGACCTCGGTGCGCGAACTGGAACACGCGCTGAACGCGTGGCAGGTGATGGGCGACGCCCGGCGCGAGGCCTTCGAGCTGCTGCTGCACGCCTTCGTCGAAGGCTACCTGGGCCACATGGAGGTCGAGGAGAACTACATCCTGCCGGTGGCGCAGGACTACCTGTCGGCGGCCGACTGGCGCGAGCTGGAGGCGGCGTTCGGCGCGCCAGGCCACGCGAGTGGTGCGGTGGGGGCAGAGAGCCACCGGGCGCTGTTCGAGCGCATCGTGGCGGGGGGTGGGGGGCGGTAGGCGGGGGAACTCCGTCAGGCAATCGCCCCCGCCCGCCCGAAGTAGTGATCCGCGATCACCGGATCGCTCGCCAGGTCATCCGCATCCCCCTGGTGCACCACACGCCCCTGCTCCAGCACCGCGGCACGGTGCGCGGTGGCCAGCGCGAGCTTGGCGTTCTGCTCCACCAGCAGGATGGTCAGGCCCTCGGCGTTCAGGCGCTGCAGGGCCTTGAACACCTCCTTCACGATCACCGGCGCCAGCCCCAGGCTGGGTTCGTCCAGCAGCAGCACCTGCGGCCGGCCCATCAGCGCGCGGCCGATGGCCAGCATCTGCTGCTGCCCGCCGGAGAGCGAGCCCGAGAGCTGGTTGCGCCGCTCCTTCAGCACCGGGAACAGCGCATGCACATGGTCCAGGTCGGAGGCATCGCTGCCCCGCAGGCCCACGGCCTGGCGACCCAGCTCCAGGTTCTCGGCCACGGTGAGCGGCGCGATCACGCGGCGACCCTCGGGCACCTGGATGATGCCGGCACGGGCCCGGCGATGGGCCGGGATGCGGGCCAGCGGCTGGCCTTCGAACAGGATCTCGCCGCTGGCGGGAACGATGCCCGAGATGGCATTCACCAGACTGGACTTGCCGGCGCCGTTGGGTCCGATCAGGGCGAAGATCTCGCCCTTGTTCACGGTCAGGTCCACGCCGCGCAGGGCCTGGATGCCGCGGTAGTGCACGTCGAGCTGGCGGATCTGCAGCATGGGGTTCCTCGCGGGATCAGGCACCGAGATAGGCTTCCACCACCACCGGGTCGCGGCCCACGGCCTCGGGCTCGCCCTGGGCGATGAGCCGGCCGGAGGCCAGCACGTAGAGCTTCGAGCACAGCGACATCACGAAGCGCATGTTGTGCTCGATCAGCAGCACGGCCACGCCGTCGTCGGCCACCTTGCGGAAGATGTGCGCCAGGCTCTCGGCCTCGGCGTCGTTCATGCCGGCCACCGGCTCGTCGAGCAGCAGCAGGCGCGGCCGGGTGGCGAGCGCCCGCATCATCTCGATGCGGCGCTGGTGGCCGTAGGAGAGGCCGCCGGCGCGATGCTCCGCCAGCGCCGTCATCTCGAAGCGCTCCAGCAGTTCCATCGCCCGCTCGCGCATCTGTCGCGCCTCGGCCCGCGCCGAGGGCAGGCCCAGCAGGTTGGCCCACAGACCGGTCTGCTCATGCCGGTGGAAGCCGGCCAGCACGTTGTCGAGCACGCTCGCGTCCGGCACAAGGCGGATGTTCTGGAAAGTGCGCGCCACGCCGGCGCGGGCCAGGGCCGGCGCCTCCAGGCGCGAGACGTCCTGGCCGTCCAGCAGCACGCGGCCCTGCGTGAGGTGCAGGATGCCGGTGATCAGGTTCACCACCGTGGTCTTGCCGGCGCCATTGGGGCCGATCAGCCCGGTGATCTGGCCGGCGGGTGCCTCCAGGCTCACGCCGTCCACGGCCGGCACGCCGCCGAAGTGGCGCGCCACGTCTTCGAGAACCAGGGTGGCGGTCATCAGCGGCCTCCTGCTTCAACGGCTGCGCCCGCAGGCCGAACAGGTGCAGAGGAGGCGGGCGCAGGCACCGCCCGCGCGCGCAGCTGGCGGTCCTTCCAGTGGGCGATCACCGTGTCGGCCAGGCCGCGCGGCAGGTACACGATCACCAGCATCAGCAGCACACCCTGCACCACCGCTCGGTAGTCCGCGAATACGCGGAAGATCTCCGGCAAAGACGTGAGCACCACCGCGCCCACCACCGCGCCCCACACCGAGGTGCGGCCGCCGAGCACCACCATGGCCAGGCCCGCCACCAGCAAGCTGAAGCCGTAGTCCTGCGGCGTGATGCTGTAGCTGCTGAGCGCGTGCAGGCCACCCGACAGGCCTGCGAGTGCGCCCGAGAGGATGAAGGCGATCCGGTGGTAGTAGGGCACCGAGATGCCCAGCGAGACGGCGACCGTCTCGTCCTCGCGGATCACGTCGAGCGCACGGCCGAAGCTGTAGCGCCCCATCATGACCAGGAAGGTCACCACCGCCAACGTGATGCAGAACAGCGAGAGCGTGCCCGCCGCATGGGGAATGCTGTTCACGCCCATCGGGCCATTGGTCACGCTCACCCAGTTCTGGGTGACCGACATCACGATCTGCACGAAGGCCAGCGTGGCCACGGCCTGGAACACGCCGCGCAGCCGCGACAGCGGCAGGGCCAGCAGCACGCTGGCGAAGGTGCCCAGCAGCATGCCGGCCACAGCCGAGAGCCAGGGGTTCCAGCCCAGCTTGGTGGTCAGCAGCGCCGTGCAGTAGGCACCCAGCGCCGCGAAGCCCGCGCTGCCGAGCGAGAACACGCCGGCGCGCAGCACCACGTACTGGCTGGCGGCGAACAGCACGTTGACCAGGATGTGGTCGAACAGCGACTGGTAGGTGGAAAAGAAGCTGAGCATGTCCGGCCTACGCGCGCTGCACCCGCATGGCGGCAGTGGGCTGGCCGAACAGGCCGGTGGGCCGCACCACGATCACGATGAAGAGCGCCAGGAACACGATCGCCTCGGCAAAGCCCGATGACACGTAGGCCACGCTCAGCGTCTGCACGATGCCGATGGCCAGGCCGGCGATCAGCGCGCCAGGGATGCTGCCCAGGCCGCCGAGGATGATGATGACGAAGGCGCGCAGCAAGAGCGGCTCCCCCATCGCGAAGTGCACCGAGTTGAAGACCAGGCCGATCAGCACGCCGGCCATGCCGGCCAGCGCGCCGGAGATGAAGAACACCTGCAGGTTGACCGGACCCGGGTTGATGCCCAGCAGGCGCGAGGTCTGCTCCGCGTAGGCGACCGCCCGGATTCGCAGGCCGAAGCTCGTGCGGTACAGGTACCAGACCAGGCCCACCACCATCACGATCACCAGCCCCACGATCACGAGCTGCAGCAGCTGGATGCGCAGGCCCATGAAGGTGAACAAGACGATGGGGAAGGCGTCGAAGGGGAAGCGCATGATGGCCGTGTTGGACACCTTCTGCGCGATCGACAGCAGCACCAGATCCGCCCCGATCGAGGACACGATGGCCGAGAACTCCGGCGCCTGGCGCCGTCGCAGCGGCCGGAAGGCCAGCAGCTCCAGCAGGATGGAGACCACGCCGCCAGCCAGCATGCCGGCCAGCAGCGACACGTAGATCGGCGCGTCCAGCTTGAGCATGACGAACAGGCCCGCGAACGCCCCCCACATGAACACCGAGCCGTGGGCCATGTTCATGATGTGGTTGACCCCGAAGAGCAGGGTGAAACCGAGTGCGAACAGCCCGTACACGCTGCCCACCACGATCCCGTTGAGGACTTGTTGCATCAACATGCGGGGAGCATAGGTGCGCGCCTCCCGGCGGTATGTCCCCCCGGGGAGGGACGGGTTTGCCCGTGGTCCCTTTGCAGGGGGACAGACCCGCCCCCCCCGGCGGGCTACCGTGGCCGCCTCATCCAGCCCGCAGGAGAACCGCATGCGCCCGCTTTCCACCGATGCTTCCGCCGTGGCGCAGGGCCCGGTCACGCCCGCGAGCGGCCTGTTCGACCCCTTCGCGCCCGACTACGTGCAGGACCCCTACCCGGTGCTGGCCCGGCTGCGCGGCAGCGAGCCGGTGTTCTTCTCGCCCGAGATCGGCTCGTGGGTGGTCACGCGCTTCGAGACCGTGAAGACGGTGCTGCGCGACAACCAGCGCTACTCGGCCAAGCTGGTGTCCGATCCGCTGCGGCCGTTGTGCCCGCATGCGCGCGGCATCATCGCCGGCGCCGGCTTCGACGTGCCGCCACTGCTGGTGAACAATGACCCGCCCTCGCACACGCACTACCGCGCCTTCTTCGGCGCGCCCCTCACGCGTGAGCGCCTGACGGCCCTGCGGCCCTTCATGGAACGCACGGTGGACCAGTACCTGGACCGGCTGCTGGCCGGCCCGCAGCCAGCCGACCTGGTGGCCGGCCTCACCTGGGACGTGCCGGCACTGGCGCTTTTCGAGCTGCTGGGCATCCCGGCGGAAGACGTGGCGCAGGTCAAGGAGTGGGCGGCCAGCCGCGTGGTGCTCACCTGGGGCCGGCCCACCGACGAGGAACAGGTGCAGCTCTCCGAAGGCGCGGTGGCCTACTACCGCTACGCCCACTCGCTGGTGCAGCGCAAGCTGGCGCAACCGGGCGACGACTACATTAGCGAGTTGCTGCGCGCGCGCGATGGCGACGACACGCGGGCCACGCTGCACGAGATCGGCGCCACCGCCTTCAACCTGCTGTTCGCCGGCCACGAGACCACCTCCAGCGCGGCGGCCAATCTGTTCAAGGCCGTGCTGCCCCGGCGCGACCTGTGGGCCGCGCTGGTGCGCGGCGAGCAGGCCATCGCCTCGGTGGTCGAGGAGGCGCTGCGCATCGATCCGCCGGTGCAGGCCTGGCGGCGCCAGGCGAAGGAGGAGGTGGTGCTGGACGGCATCACCCTGCCCGCCGGCAGCCGGCTGCTGCTGGTGTTCGCCGCCGCCAACCACGACCCGCAGCAGTTCCCCGAGCCCGAGACCTTCACGCCCGGGCGCCGCAACGGCCTGCAGCAGGTGGCCTTTGGCGCCGGCCCGCACTTCTGCCTGGGCGCGCCGCTCGCGCGCCTGGAGCTGGAGGTGATGGTGCAGCGCACCGCCGCCCGCCTGCCCGGCCTGGCCCTGGTGCCGGACCAGGACTTTCCGTACACGCCCAACACCTCCTTCCGTGCCCTGCGCCGCCTGATGGTGACGTGGTGACACGCCGACGACCGTGACCCGACCGAACCCATGACCCCCCGCTTTCCCCGCCTACCGCTCGACGACGAGATGGCGATCCGCGGCCTGTTCGCGCGCTACGGCCATCTGGCCGACGCGGGCGACCCCGGCTTCATCGACCTGTTCTCCGAGGATGCCACCTGGACGCGCGAGAACTCGCCCCCCGCCTCCATGGGCGGCTCGGGCCTCCCGCGCGAGACCATCGGCCGCGCGCAGCTGGGCGCGCTGATGACCGAGGTGATGCAGAAGAAGTTCCGCCAGCGGATGCACCACCAGTTCACCGACTTCTACGTCGAGCCCGGCGACGGCCCCGACGACGCGGTGGGCCATGCCCGCGCCCTGATCACCGACTGGCGCGACGGCCCCGGCAAGTTCTCGATGTTCGGCAAGTACAGCCTGCGCTTCGTGCGCACCGCGGACGGCTGGCGCATCCGCCACGCCAGCGTGTACGTGCTGCCCGACGGCCAGTGAAGAAAGCCCCGCCATGAGCGCCAGCGAAGCCACCCCCATCACCGCGCCAGACGCCCCCGTGCTGGACGAGGACCCGTTCTCCGACGAGAACATCGCCAACCCCTACCCGCTGTTCGAGCGCATGCGGGAGATGGGTCCGGCGGTGTTCGTGCAGCCGCACGGCTACTACGCGGTGGGCCGCCATGCCGAGGCCGGCATCGTGGCCAGCGACTACGCGCGCTTCACCACCCAGGGCGGCGTGGGCATGAGCGACATCCGCAAGCCCGGCGCCTGGCGCCCGCGCAGCCCCATCACCGAATGGGACCCGCCGGAGCACACGCGCGTGCGCGCGGCGCTGCAGAAGATCCTGTCGCCGCTGGTGGTAAAGACCTGGCGCGAGGCCTTCGAGCGCCGTGCGGAGGAGGTGGCCGAGGCCGCCCTCGCCAAGGGCCGCATCGACGGCGTGGCCGACGTCGCCGAGGCCTTCGTGCTGGACGTGTTCCCGAAGGTGCTGGGCGTGAACGTGCCGCCGGAGCGCATCAAGCAGACGGGCGAGTTGAACTTCAACCAGCTCGGCCCGAACAACGCGCGCCTGCAGGCCGCGCTGGCGAAGACCGCGCCGCTGATGGAATGGTACGTGAACATCCTGCAGCGCG
Source organism: Ramlibacter sp. (assembly GCF_041916345.1). Lineage (GTDB taxonomy): Bacteria > Pseudomonadota > Gammaproteobacteria > Burkholderiales > Burkholderiaceae_C > Ramlibacter. The sequence goes on along the minus strand of NZ_JAYRZR010000007.1, from coordinate 7,181 downwards.
AGCACATGCTGCCCGGCGGCTTCGGCGAGAAGATCTACCAGGCCGAGGACGCAGGCGAGTTCGACGCCGGCACGGCGCCGCTGCACGTGCGCACCTTCTTCCGCGCCGGGGTGGACACCACCATGGCCGGCATCGGCTCCACGCTGAAGCTGCTGGCCGAGCACCCCGACCAGCTGGCTCTGGTGAAGCAGGACCCGGCGAAGATGATCAAGAACGCCTTCGAGGAGGCGCTGCGGCTGGAGTCGCCCGCGCAGGTGATGTTCCGCACGACCACGCAGGATGTGGAGCTGGGTGGCGTGAAGCTGCGTGCCGACACCAAGGTGGGCTATCACATGGGCGCGGCGAACCGCGACCCGCGCCAGTGGAAGGCCCCGGACCGCTTCGACGTCACGCGGCAGACCGCCGGCGTGCACCGCGCCTTCGGCGCCGGCGCGCATGTGTGCATCGGCCAGATGATCGCGCGGCTGGAGGCGGAGTCGGTGCTGGGCGCGCTGCTGCGCCGCGTGAAGGCCATCGAACCCGATGGCGAGGCGCGGTGGCGGCCGGTCAATACCTTGCGCACGCTGGATGTGCTGCCGCTGCGGCTGGTGACCTGAAGCGCGACTGGCCCTCGGCCTGCCCCCATCCCCGAAACGGAATCCCCATGCAATTCATCGTCGACATCCTCCCCAACTTCCCCCACGACTGGTCGAAGGAGAAGCTCACCGAGATGCTGCGCCTGGAGACCGAGGCCGCGATGGATCTCATGGACCAGGGCGTGCTGCTGCGCATCGACCGCGTGGTCGGCCGCGGCGGCAACATCAGCCTGTGGCAGGCCGCCTCACCCGAGCAGCTGGACGCAGCGCTGCAGTCGCTGCCGATGGCGCCCTACATCCGGATCCAGGTCACGCCCATCATGAAGCACCGCGTGCAGATCGCCTACGAAGCGCGACTCGCCCAACGCGCCCGCTAGTCGGCCGCGGCAGCAAGCAGTGTGTCCCCGCAGCGGGGGACTGCGCGCCAGCCCGACCCTTTTGATACTGGCCCCAGACCGGGCGCGTCTGTCCGGCCCCCAGCAGAAACCCACCAGGAGACACCCCATGGCCCTTCACCGCAGGCACACTGTCGCTGCCGCCGCCCTCTTTGCCGCCCTGCCGCTCGCGAGCTTCGCGCAGGGCAAGGAGATCCCCGTCGGCGTGTTCAACGCGATGACTGGCACCTACGCCTTCGGCGGCGTGCCGATCCAGAACGGCATGAAGCTGGCGCTGGAAGAGGCCAATGCGGCCGGCATGCCCGGTGGCAACAAGTTCAAGGTGTTCGAAGGCGACACCGCTGGCGAGAAGGGCCAGACCATCAGCCTGGTGAACCAGTTCATCAAGCGTGACAACGCCATGCTGATCCTGGGCCCCACCACCAGCGGTGAGGCGCTGGCGGGTGCGCCGGTGGCCAACGAGCTGAAGACGCCCATCCTGGCCATCGGCAGCTCGCCCGGCATCATCGCCACCGGGCCCTACGCCTTCAAGATCCAGGCCACGCCCGTGGACATCATGAACTTCCTGGGCAAGCTGGCGGTGGAGAAGCTGGGCGTGAAGCGGGTGGTGACGATCATCGACCAGAGCAACGACGGCTACGTGGGCCAGAAGAACGCCCTGGTGGACTACATGAAGGGCGCTGGCGCCACCATCGTGGCCGATGAGAAGTTCGTCTCCTCCGAGAGCAACTTCCTGGCGCTGGCCACCAAGGTGGCCAACATGCAGACCGACGCGATCTTCATCGCGGCACCGGCGGAAGTGGCTGCCAACCTCATCATCCAGATCCGCCAGGCCGGCATGGACCCGAAGGTGAAGATCATCGGCCCCAGCACCTTCGGCTCGCTCGGCTTCATCAAGGCCGGCGGCAAGGCCGTGGAAGGCACCTACGTGGTGGCCGACTACTCGCCCAACAACAGCTCGGCGATGAACCAGGCCTTCGTGAAGGCCTACCAGGCCAAGTACAAGGCCGTGCCGGACAACTGGGCCGGCATGGGCTACGCCCTGGGCACGGTGGCCGTGCAGGCCGTGCGCAACGCCGGCCCCAACCCGGACCGCCAGAAGATCCGCGACGAGCTGGCCAAGCTGAACAAGGTGCCCATGGTGCTGGGCACCGGCACCTGGAGCGTGGACGACAAGCGCAACCCCAGCTATGGCGGCGTGCTGCTGCAGGTGAAGGACGGCAACTTCGTCAGTATCCAGTGACGCCGCGCGCGCTTCCTTCCGCGCTGTCGCTGGAGGGTCGGCGCGTGCTGGTCACCGGCGCCGCCAGCGGCATCGGCCAGTCGGCCGCGGCCTGCCTGGCCGCCCTGGGCGCGCAGCTCGTGCTGACGGACCGCAACCCGCTCGACGAGACCGTCGCGCAGGTGAAAGCCGCTGGCGCGGAGGCGCCCCTGTGCATCCAGGGCGACATCACGCAGGACAGCCTGCAGGACCAGTTGCTCGCCCAGGGGCCCTACTTCGCGCTCGCCAGCGCTGCCGGTGTGTTCAACGGCCTGCCCGGCATGAGCGCGCAGGAGAGCTTCGAGTTCGTGATGGCCATCAACGTGCGCGCCACCATGCGCCTGGCCAGCGCGTGCGTGGACCAGATGATCCCGCGGCGCGAAGGCTACGTCGTGCTGGTGGGCTCCGCCGCCGGCCGCAACGGCGGCGGCCTGCCCAATGACTCGCAGGCCTATGCGGCCTATGCCGCCTCCAAGGGCGGCGTGCACACGCTGGTGCGCTGGCTCTCGCGCCGCGCGGTCGGCCATGGCGTGCTGGTCAACGGCGTGGCCCCCGGCATCGTGGCCACGCCGCTGTCGGCCACGCTGACGGTGGACACCAGCATCCTGCCCATGAAGCGCATGGGCCGCCCGGAGGAACTGGGCTGGCCGATCGCGATGCTGTGCACGCCGATGGCCTCTTTCACCAGCGGCGCGATCCTGGATGTGAACGGCGGGATGTTCGTGGGCTGACGGCCTACGCCGTCATCCCCCCATCCACGTTGTAGACCGCGCCGGTGACGATGCTCGCCGCCGGCGAGAGCAGCCAGAACACCAGGTTGGCCACTTCGTCGGCGCTGGCGGCGCGCTTGAGCGGCTGGTTGATGAAGTGCTGCTTCAGCGCCGCCTCCACCTGCTCCTCGGTGCGGCCGTCCACGCGGAAGGTGCTGCGCAGCAGCGGCGTGTCGATGGGGCCAGGGCAGATCACGTTGATGCGGATGCCGTGCGGCGCGAACTCCAGCGCGGCCTGCTGCGTCATGCGGATCACGGCGGCCTTGGAGGCGCCGTAGATGCCCAGGCCGGCCTCGGGCCGGCTGCTGCGCTGACCCGACACCGAGGACGTGTTGACGATGGCGCCGCTGCCCTGAGCGCGCATCACCTTGCCCACCGCCTGCATGCCCAGCAGCACGCCCTTGACGTTGACGGCGAAGATGCGGTCGAAATCCTCCATGCGGAAGTCCAGCAGCGACGACTGCGGCCCCACGATGGCGGCGTTGTTGTGGAAAAGGTCGATGCGGCCGAAGCGCTGCACGGCGGCGTCGGCATAGCGCTTCACGTCGGCGGGCTGCGCCACGTCGGCCTGCACGCCCAGGGCGCGGGCGGTGTCCATGGTGGCGAGCGCGCTGTCCAGCGCGGCCGCGTCGCGGTCGACGATGACCACGTTCGCCCCCACGCCCAGCAGCTGGTGCGCCAGCGCCAGGCCCACGCCGCTGGCGCCGCCGGTGATCACGGCCGTCTGGCCGGCGAAGGGGTGCGATGGCTGGCTCATTGCAGCACCACCGGCAGCGCCTCGGGCGCGCGAAAGACGAAGGTATGCATGTGCTTCGCGGCGTCGGGCTCGCGCAGGCGCATCTTCGGATAGCGTTTGGCGAACTCCTCCAGCACGATCTTCATCTCCAGCCGCGCGAGCGGGGCGCCCAGGCAGAAGTGCACGCCATTCCCGAAGGTCAGTTGCCGGCGCGCGTTCTTGCGGCCGATGTCGAAGCGCTGCGGGTCCTCGAACACCTCTTCATCCCGGTTGGCGGAGGCCAGCGACAGCATGATGGGCGCGCCCTTCGGGATGGCGACGCCGCGGAACGTGACGTCCTGCATGGCGATGCGGCGCCAGCCGATCACCGCGCCAGCGTAGCGCATGCCCTCTTCCACCGCGTTCGCGGCCAGCGACGGGTCGGCGCACAGGCGCTCCCACTGGTCGCGGTGCTGCAGCAGCGTGCGGAACGTGTTGGTGAGCTGGTTGGTGGTGGTCTCGTGGCCGGCGAAGGCGACGCCGAAAGTGTGGTTGGTGGCCTCGGCCAGCGTCATCACGCTGTCGTCACCATTGCGGATGGCGAGGATGCGGCTGGTGAAGTCGTCGCGCGGATGCTTCAGGCGGTCTTCCACCATGGCCTTGCAGTACTGCCAGTAGGCCACCAGGTTCTTCGCGCCTGCGATCTGCTGCTCGTAGGTCGCCGGGCTGAAGTCGATCACGCTGCGGGTGCCGGCCCACTTCTTCACGTTCGGGATGTCCGATTCCGGAATGCCCAGCAGCTTGAAGACCACCTGCGCCGGCAGCTCGTAGTTCACGTCGCGCAGCAGGTCCACATCCGGCTGGCCGTCGATGCGGTCCAGCGCCGCCGCCACCAGCTGGCGGATGTGCGGCTCCAGCCGGATGAATTCGCGCAGGTTCAGCACCTGGCTGGTCACGCCGCGGATGCGCTTGTGCGTCTCCCCATCCAGGCTGCTGTGGCTGCCGGTGGGCGCATAGCCGCCTTCCTGCAGGATCTTCTGCGCGTCCGGGTGCATGGGCGTGACCGGCCGCGTGGTGTTCTGCGAGGAGAAGCGCACGCCGTCGTGCAGCACCTCGTAGGCATCGGCATGCTTCGTCAGCACCCGGTAGCCGATCTCCTCGCACCAGAACACCGGCTCCTCGCGGCGCAGCGTCTCCAGCGCCGCATGCAGCTCCGGGCGGTAATAGGGCTTGAAGCCAGCGGCAGCGCCGGCATGAAAGGGGCAGGCGGAAATGGCATTCATCGCGTGTCTTTCGTGAGGCTGCGCGCTCAGCGCATGGCCAGGCCGCCGTTCACGTCCAGCGTGGCACCGGTGACGAAGGCGGCGCCCGGCGACACCAGGTAGCTCACGGCGGCGGCAATTTCCTCCGGCACGCCGATGCGGCCCAGCGGCACCGCGGCCGTGCCCAAGTACTTCTGGCCCTGCTGCTCGGGCGGCACGGTCTGGTGCAGCATGGGCGTGTCGATGGGGCCGGGCGCGATGGTGTTGCAGGTGATGCCCAGCGCGGCGGCCTCACGCGCCACCACCTTGCTCATGGCCAGCACCGCGCCCTTGGAGGCGCTGTAGGCGGCACCGCTCTGCAGCCCGCCGATCTGCCCGGCGAGCGACGCGACGGTGACGATGCGGCCCTGCGCCACCGGCGCGGTCGTGCGGCGCAGCAGCTCGCGGATGCACAGGAAGCTGCCGCGCGCGTTCACCTGCATCACACGGTCCCATTCGTCGATGCTGATGGCGGTGGTGGGCAGGCGCCCGGGCGTCGGGCTGGTGCTCAGGATGCCGGCGAAGCAGCACAGCACGGTGACCGGGCCCAGCCGCTGCTGCACGGTGTCGAAGGCCGCGGCGATGCTGTCTTCGCGCGTGACGTCGATGGCCAGGCCGATGTGGCCCTGCCCGGGCAGGCTGGCGGCGGCGCTCGCCGCGGCCTCGGCCCGCAGGTCGGCCACGGCGACGACGAGACCGTCTTCGGCGAGGCGGCGGGCGCTGGCCAGGCCCAGGCCGCTGGCGCCGCCGGTGATGAGCGCGATTCGCTGCATGGGGTTCAGTCCTTGTCCGGGTGGGCGGTGGTCCAGCAGTCGACGAGGGCGCTGCTGATGTAGGCGCTGGTGGTCTGGCCACCGTCGACAGCGAGCACCTGGCCGGTGACGAAGCCGGCGTCGTCGCTGCACAGGAAGGCCGCGGCCCCCGCGATCTCTTCCGGCAGGCCGGGCCGCCCCATGGGCGTGGTGCCGACGATGTTGGCGTAGAAGCCGGCCGTGTTCAGCCGCCCGGCCGTCTGCGGTGTGGCAATGATGCCGGGCGCGATGGCGTTCACGCGGATGCCGCGGTCCGCATAGTCGGCAGCCAGGTTGCGCGTGAGGCCGATCACGCCCGCCTTGGCCATCGAGTACACCGCTTGCCGCCGATAGCCCACCAGCCCCAGGGTCGAGGCGATGTTGCACACCACGCCCCGGCTGGCCAGCAGCTGCGGGAAGCATTCGCGCGTGATGCGGAAGTTGCTGCGCAGGTTGATGTCGATCCACTTGTCGTAGTCGGCGTCGCTGGTCTCGTGGAAGGGCGGGCAGTTGCCCAGGCCGGCGTTGTTGACCAGCACGCGGATGCCGCCGAAGGCCTGCACGCAGGCCGCCACGATGCGTTGCGGCGCATCCGCCGCGTTCACGTCGACCTGCAGCGTGCGCAGGCGGTCCGACGCAGGCAGTTCGGCCAGGCCGGCCGCGTTGACATCCGCCGCCAGCACCTGCGCGCCCTCGTCGAGCAGCCGCAACGCAATGGCACGGCCGATGCCCGAGGCCGCCGCGGTGACGATGGCCGGCCGGCCCTCGAAGCGCTTCACTGGACTCATGCCACTTCCCACACGTCGTACACCGGACCATCCGACTCGCGCGTGCCGGTGCCGATGGCGACCTTGTCGTTCAGCCACGCGAGGCGCGGCGCGGCGGTCTCGAACTGCACCAGCACGCGGAAGTAGTCCGCTCCGCGCGGGATCGGCTCACGGTTGACGATCTGGCGCATGATCTCCGGCGTGGGCCCGTTGCGGCGCCCCTGGTACGTCATGTAGATCAGCTCGCCCTGGGTGGTCTGCAGCATCAGGCGTACATCGAGGTGCAGGCCGCCATCGGGCCGCTCCAGCACCACGTCGGCGCCGCCGGGCAGCACCTGGCCGGACAGCCGCTCACCCTCGAAGTGGCCGCCGCTCACCACCATCACGCGCCGCGTGAAGCCGTGGGGCACGGCGCCCACCAGCTGCGGCGGCGCCGTGACGATGGCCTTGATCGAGAACAGGGGTTGCAGCGTGATGGGGGTCATTGGTAGATGTTGGCCCCTATCGAGCCATCAGGTTCAAGTAGAAGCCAACACCCCCGTTCAAACCGTGCATGCGGATTTCCCGCACACGGCTTACCAGTGGTCTGTCGGCACGCAGCATTAC
>NZ_JAYRZR010000006.1:0-99730 GCF_041916345.1 Ramlibacter sp. | reverse complement strand
TGCCGCGCCTCGCGCGGCAGCGATCTCATGTCGGCTGTTTCCATCACTGGTGGATCATGGCGGGGCGCAAAAGTTCAAGTTATTTGTTGCCGGATCAATATCTCGTGATCAGCGACAGACTCCCACGCCGTTTGCTTCTGGCAGTACGACATCAACAGCTGAGCCGCTTGATTGTGGCGAGCCAGGTGATGACGGGCCCTCTCAGCGGAGGCCTCGAGCCAGCTGTAGTCCAGAAGACACCACTTCGTCCCAAGCTCTGAAAGCGATTCTTCGGTGTATCCATCGATTTCACGATCGAGGACGATGAACACAAAGGCAAAGTCTTGAAACGCACGGCGCCCACCGATGTCTTGCTTAGCGCGATGCCAGTAGCCGCTCAGCTGACCAGCAGTCAACGACGCACCCACTTTGTTCTCAATGACAACAAGGATCTTGTTCTGCGGATCTACAACGAAGAGGTCGAGTCGACCCCTTCTCATGTCCGGGAGGCTAATCTGGAACTCGCGGGAAACGAAAGCGCTTCCGAAGCTGGTCCGCCGAATTCGAGCAGGTGTCCACTCGGCGAAGAATTTCTTGTTGTCGTAGGTGCAGGCAGCCCCCTTTGCGAACGCAGCAATGAGAAGATCCTTAAGGACCGCATCACCTTGCGCATGACCTTCATTGGGATTCAGGCACCAAGCCAGCATGTCGGAGTGCTGGTTCTCAGTGAGCTCGACTACATCGAGCATGTCATCCGACACCTTAACGGCCTCAATCAGCTTTACAAGCCCGGCGTCCGCCATAAACTCGCTCAGATCTTCTTTGCGCATCTCCCCCCCTGGGTCACATGGACTTTGCCCCGAAGATGCCGTTCTCGTCAACTCGATCGGCCTTTCCGGCATCAGGTGTCTTGCGAAGACTAGGCCAGCCCTGATTTGGCCAACGCGTGCCACTCCCGGCGCCATCACTGGCAAGCCGTAGGTGGCCCGCCTCAGTACACCGGTTGGCATAGAACCGACGCCACTGCAGTGAACGCACCCTATTGCCGACTCACCCCGCCATCCCGCCACCCCGCCACCCCGCCACCCCTTCCCCCATCCCCCACCCGCCCCCGGCGATTTCTGGGGCGGCTGTGATGTTCGGTCTGGGGCCGGAGCGCGCCTTCAGGCGCGCATCGTGATCTGACTTCCGGGACCTTGTTCGAACGGAGCGGTTGGCTTCAGCCAAGCGCGAAGTGAGTTGTCCCGGACCGGCCCCAGGCCGAACAGCGCAGCGAAGCCGGAGCAAGCCGGGCGCAGCGCGGCGGAGCGGAGGTCGCCACAGCATGAGCCGGGGGCGGGTGGGGGATGGGGGAAGCAGCTACAAGAGTCTGCGCGCAAAGAACGGAAGAGCGCCACCCGCGCCAATCCATGGACGACCCCAGGGCAAACCGCCCATGCGATCATCCCCGTCCTTCCGCACCCAAGGAGCAGCCCATGACCACCGCCAACACCGACCGCACCGCACTGGAACTCCGCTCCCTCATCAAGAGCACCGGCGAGCTGGAGCTGTCCCTGGCCGAGGTCCCCGTCCCGCAGCCTGGCCCCGACGAAGTGCTCGTCCGCATCGAGGCCACGCCGCTGAATCCATCCGACCTGGGCCTGCTGTTCGGCGCGGCCGACATGGGCAGCGCCAAGGCATCGGGCAGCACGGGCCGGCCGGTGATCACGGCGCCGGTTTCCGCGGCTGGCCTGAAGGCCATGGCGAGCCGGGTCGACGTGTCCATGCCGGTGGGCAACGAGGGCGCGGGCGTGGTCGTGGCGGCTGGGTCGTCTGCCGCCGCGCAGGCGCTGCTGGGCAATACCGGCGCATCGCGGCGGCGCAGTGCCTGGTGCTGCCCGAGGGCGCGACGCCGGCTGACGGTGCCTCCTGCTTCGTCAACCCGCTCACGGCGCTGGGCATGGTCGACACGATGCGGCGCGAAGGGCACAGCGCGCTGGTGCACACGGCCGCGGCCTCCAACCTGGGGCAGATGCTCAATCGCATCTGCCAGAAGGACGGCATTGCGCTGGTCAACATCGTGCGCAAGCAGGAGCAGGCCGATCTGCTCAAGGGCATGGGCGCCACCTGGGTGTGCGTGTCGAGTTCGCCGACCTTCCTTTCGGACCTGACGGAGGCGCTGGCTTCCACCGGCGCCACGATCGCGTTCGACGCCACCGGCGGCGGCAAGCTCGCGGGCCAGATCCTCGGCTGCATGGAGGCAGCCCTTGCCCGGAAGATGACGGAGTACAGCCGCTACGGCACCAACACGCTCAAGCAGGTCTACATCTACGGCGGCCTGGACACCGGGCCCACCGAGTTCCACCGCAACTTCGGCTTCGCGTGGCGCATGGGCGGCTGGCTGCTGTTCCCGTACCTGCAAACGATCGGGCCGGCGGCTGTCGGGGCGCTCAAGCAGCGCGTGGCGGCGGAGCTGAAGACCACCTTTGCCAGCCACTACGCGCAGGAGATCTCGCTGTCGCAGGTGCTCGATCTGGCCATGATCGCCCGCTACAACCAGCGCGCCACGGGCGAGAAGTACCTGATCAATCCGGCCAGGGGATGAGCGGCGCGCGCCGCTGCTGCGCGTAGACGGCGCCTCCAGCCCTCGCGACAGCCGGTCTTGTGTGCGCCGCTGCCTTGCGGGATAGTGCGGACAGTTTTCTGTGCCAATCCGCTCTGCTGCGACGGCTTTCAAGACAACTTGCGAGAGGGCCCTATGCGAAGCCTGCCTCGTTTTCATGCGCATGCCGCGGCTATCCTGCTCGCGGCCGCTGCGGTGCTGTCCGCGGGCAGTGCCCTGGCGCAGTGCAATGCCGCCGGCCAATGGCGACAATCCAGCCCCACTGTCGGCGCCTCTGACTGGCATCTCACGCCGAAAGGCGGCAATCGCTATGACGCCCGCGAGCAAGGGCTCGGCAATGCCGTCGGTACCGCGACAGTCAACGGCAACGTGTTGCGCATCGAATGGCGCACCGGCAACTGGAGCGGCGCCTACCAGTGGCAACTCGACCGAAGCTGCAACCAGGGGCAGGGCCAGTTGAAGTTCTTCACCGGCCGCAGCGACACCTTGGCCTCCAGCGTGCAGCGCGTCGGCCAGGCGCCGGCGGCGAAGGCCAGCGGGGGCGGCTATTGGGCGCGTTGGGTGAGCGGGTCCTGGTCCAGCGGGTGGGCCTACTACGACGAAAGCTACATCAAGGCTTACCGTCGGCCGGTCTGCGGGCACGGCAATGCATGCAGCTGTTCCGGCCGCAACTATTGCGGTGCCTACCCGAGCGGCAGCATGGCGCCGACGTGGCCGCAAGGGTGCAATCAGCCGTCCATTCAGATCCGTTGCGAAACCCGCATGGGATCGCCTTCCTCACCGCCACGGCCTTGAAGGCGGCGGGTGGTTGGCGGCCCGGGAAAACACCTACCCCCGGGACAGCCGAATGACAGCCGCCGGTTCGAGCATGGGACTCCCGCCAATCAGGAGACAAGCCATGCGTCGGGACACCTCTGGCATGAGCTTCGCGATGCAGCCGGTGATGAGCTGGTTGAATCCCTTCCGGGCCGGTCCCGTAGACCGTGAACCCGCGACGCACCCGAAGCCGCCCGTGCGGGTAGACGCGGTCCGCAGCGTCATGCTGGGCCACGCGAGCCTCGTGCCCGAGGCATGCGGCTTGCGCGCGCGCATCCTGCGCGCCCACGATGCGCAGGGGCTGTGGTACCTGCGCCCCGAGCTGATGACCACGCTCGCCGGGCGCCTGGGCGAGGGGCGGGCCCGCCAGCTTGTCGACTCGCTCGATCCGCTGTTCTGCGATGCCGGGAGCGTTCGCTCCTGATGCTGCAGGCGCCCGTGGCAGCCTAAAGCGAAATCAACCGCGTCCCCGCATACGCCAGCAGCACCGACAGCATCATCCGGATCAGCCGGTCCGGCGCAATGCGCACCAGCCGAGAGCCGAGCCAGATGCCGGGCAGCGACCCGAGCAGCAGCGTGCCCAGCAGCGGCCAGTCCACGGAGCCGATGGACGCGTGGCCCAGGCCGGCCACCAGCGTGAGCGGCACGGCGTAGGCGATGTCGGCGGCGATGATGCGCGGCAGGGGCAGGGCGGGGTACAGCAGCATCAGCACCGTCACGCCGATGGCGCCGGCGCCCACGGAGGTGAGCGAGACCAGCACCCCGATGGCGGCGCCGAAGGCCACGGGCTGCGCCCAGTGCAGCGGCTTCGTCGCCTGGGCAAGCGCGGCCTCGTCGATGTGGCGCGGCGCCTGCTTGCCCTTGATGGCCTTGTACATCGTGGCGGCGGCGGTCAGCACCAGGGCGATGCCCAGCGTCGTGGTCATCACGGCCTGCACGCCTGCGCTGGCCGGGCCCACGCGATGCAGGACGAGGATGGTGATCAGCGCCGCGGGCACGCTGCCCGCGGACAGCAGGCCGACGATGGGCCAGTCGATGTGGCGTGATCGGGCCAGGCCGACCGCGCCGCCGAACTTGGTGACGGCCGCGAACAGCAGGTCGGTGCCGATGGCCATGTACGGCTTCACGCCGAAGCCGAAGATCAGCAGCGGCGTCATGAGCGACCCGCCGCCCACCCCCGTCAGGCCGACGACGAGGCCGACGACGAAGCCGGCAAGGACGAATGCAAGATCTGGCATGGCCGCGACTCTGAGGCCGAGCCCGCCGGATACCAACGATCTTTTGGTTGCGAACTTATTCGCATAAGCATATGCGCCAGGGTGGCCGCAGGTCTCGCATGGTGCCGGGGAGTCGGCGATTGAGAGGCTGCAACTGGGCCTTCAAGGCGGCGCAAGGCTACCGCATCCAGTTCGACCTGCAGCGCATTTGCAATACACTTGATCGATGAAAAACGCCACCATCCCGTCGGTCCGGGTCGAGCCGGCCTTCCGCGCCGAGGTCGAGGCCGTGCTGGCGGAGGGCGAGACGCTGTCGCAGTTCGTTGAAGCCGCGGTCCGAGCGGGTGTCGAGCGCAGGCGCATTCAATCCGAATTCATCGCGCGCGGTCTTCGCTCCCGTGATGCAGCCCGCCGCAGTGGTGACTATGTCGCGGCAGAAGTCGTGTTGGCCGACCTGCAGCGCAAGCTGGACGCGGCTCGCAGCCGGGCGACCAAGAAGAGTCGGTGAGCTATCGGGTCCGGCTCACGCGTGAGGCCACTGACGACCTGGCGCGCCTGTTCGACTTTGTCATCGAGCGGGAACTGGCGCGCGCGGGTGGCGGCGATCTGGAGCTGGCGCAGCGAGCGCTCGACGCCATCGGCGCCGGCATTGCGACCTTGCAGACCTCGCCGTTCACCTGTCGGAAGGCGGGCCACAGCGCTTTCCTGCGCGAGCTGATCATCCCGTTCGGCCGTTCTGGCTATGTGGCCTTGTTCGAGATCGAGGATGCCGAGAGCGTCGTGGTCGTCGCCGTGCGTCACCAGCTGGAGGATGACTACCACTGAGCCACAGAAGGCCGAACCAATCAGTCTCAAGAACACAGGGGCGCCAAGCCGCTCAAGGCCATTTCCCGCTCGATTTGACGTCAAGCCCCGGCCGAACGACCATCGTCGCTCTGCCTCCCCACTCACCGGATACTCGATGCACCCCTCTTCCACCGACTACCTCGTCATCGGCAGCGGCGCGACCGGCCTGGCCTTTGCGGACACGCTGATCGCGGAAACCAGCGACGTGACTGTGACCCTGGTGGACTTGCGCGGTCGCCCCGGTGGCCACTGGAACGACGCTTACCCGTTCGTCACCCTGCACCAGCCTTCGGCTTTCTATGGCGTCAATTCCACGCCGCTGGGCCAGGAGACCATCGACACGCAGGGGCCCAACAAGGGGATGTTCGAGCTGGCTTCCGGCGCCGAGGTGGTGGGTTACTTCGACACGGTCTTGCGGCAGAAGCTGCTGCCCACGGGCCGCGTGCAGTACCTGCCCATGACCGAGCACCTGGGCGGCGGCCAGCTGCGCTCGGTGCTGACCGGTGAATCGTTCAGTGTCGAGGTTCGCCGCCGCATCGTGGATGCCCGCTATCTCGCACCCGGCATCCCGGCCCTGCACCGCCGCAAGTTCGAGACCGCGCCCGAGGCGCGGGTGATCCACCCCAGGGAGCTGGCGCAGATCGGGCTGGCGCCGGGCGCCGCGCCGCGGCACTTCGCCATCCTGGGCGCGGGCAAGACGGCGATGGATGTCGCGAGCTGGCTGCTGGGCTCGGGCGTGCCGGCGGATCGCATCACCTGGGTGATGCCGCGCGACTCGTGGCTGATCAACCGGCGCACCACGCAGCCCGGCATGGATTTCTTCCACGACAGCATCGGCGGCCAGGCGGTCCTGATGAAAGCCTGCGCCGAGGCGCAGTCGGCGAACGACCTGTTCCTGCGCCTGGAGGCGGCGGGCTTCATGCTGCGCATCGACCCCGCCGTGATGCCGCGCATGTTCCACTTCGCGACCATCTCGCAGGGTGAGGTCGACGAGCTGCGGCAGATCCGTGATGTGGTGCGGCTGGGCCATGTGCAGGCGGTCGAATCCGCCGGCGTGCGCCTGGCGGAAGGCTTCCGCGAGATGCCGCCCGGCACCCTGTATATCGACTGCACCGCCTCGGCCGTGGAGCAGAGGCCCCTGGTGCCCATGTTCCAGCCGGGCCTGATCGTCCCGCAGATCGTGCGCGCGCCCCTGCCCACGTTCAGCGCTGCCTTCGTCGCGCATGTGGAGGCGCTGGGCGGCGATGACGACCACAAGAACGAGCTGTGCCGCCCCGTGCCGTTCCCCGATTCACCGAGCGCCTACCCGCTGACGCTGCTGGCCAACTTCCGCAACGACGCCCTGTGGAGCAAGGACAAGGCCCTGCGCGACTGGCTCACCGCCAGTCGGCTTGACGGGTTCCGCAAGATGGTCGCCAGTGTCCGGCCGGACGACGTCGAGAAGATGCGGGTGCTGGGCGCTATTCGTGAATACGCGCCTGCGGCGGTTGGGAATCTTCAGCGGTTGGCGGCGGCGCGTGCAGGGTGAGGGGGCTGCGCTTGTCGAGGTGCCATTGCGGCGCTTCGCGAAGCCACCAAGTACACCAGAGCGAAGCAACCGCGCACAACTGCGCGGAACAACAATACCTACCGCAACACCCCCGCAAAGAACGCACTCAGCTCCGCATACCCATCCAGCGGCAGCACATGCGCCACATACTGGTCCGGCCGCACCACCACCATGCAGCCGGTCTCCCGGTTGATGCCGCGCATGTCGAAGATGTCGCCCAGGCCCTTGTGGTCGACGCAGAATACCTTCTCGTGGTCCTGCAGGCCGAGGCGCCCTGTCTTCGGCTTCAGCAGCGACGGCATGTGCTCGTAGGCCAGTTGGTCGAAGGTCTGCTGGAACACGGCGCGGAAGTCGATCACCGCGTCGATGTCTTCGCCGGGCCGCGTGTGCTTCACCACCGGTGACTGCGGGTCCGTCTCCAGCCAGTCGGCCAGGCGGTGAATGGCCGAGCCGGGGTTGGAGCTGTCGCCTTTGCCGGCGAAGGCGTAGATGCGCCAGCGCGCGTCGGCCTGCGCCACGTGGCCCAGCTGCATCTGCTTGGCGTCGGACAGGCGCACCACGGGCGCGGAATGGAAGCGGCGGCCTACCGGCTCGCCCTTGGCCAGGGCCTGATGCGTGCCGCGGTCCACGAGAATCGACACGTCGTACTTCACCGCGGTGCCGCCGGTGAACTCCAGGTTCTGCTTGAACTGGCGGATGATGCGCGGCTCTTCCTTGCCTTCCCGCTCGGCCTGCGTGGTGGGGGCCGACATGATGCGCGACCACTCGTGGTCCGTCTCCACCAGGCGGCGCGCTTCGGTCAGGCGTTCCTTCGAGTAGGTGCGCAGCAGGCTCGCATCGGCCCGGCCCTGCAGCACGTGCACCAGCTTCCAGCCCAGGTTGAAGGTGTCCTGCATCGAGACGTTCATGCCCTGGCCGGCCTTGGGTGAATGCGTGTGGCAGGCGTCACCGGCGGTGAAGACGCGCGGGTTGCGGGTGGCGTCGTCCCCCACGTCGTCGAACTTGTCGGTGATGCTGTGGCCGATGTCGTAGATGGACCACCACACGATCTCCTTCACGTCGATCGAGTAGGGCCGGATGATGCGGTTGGCCGCCGCGATCATGTCGTCCTGCGTGAACTTCTTGCTGGCCGCCTTCTCGCCGTCCTTCAGCTTGTCCAGCTCCACGTACATGCGGAACACGTAGCCGCCCTCGCGCGGCAGGATCAGCACGTTGCCTTCGTTGGCCGAAGAGATCAGGCACTTCTGACGCACATCCGGAAAGTCGGTGTTGGCCAGGATGTCCATCACGCCCCAGGCCTGGTTGGCGGCGTCGCCATGCAGCACGCCGCCGATGGCCTTGCGCACCGCGGAGTGGGCGCCGTCACAGCCCACCACGTAGTTCGCGCGCACCGTGCGCGTGGCGCCCCAGTTCACGCCGGTGGCGTCCTTGATGGTCACCGTCACCGGGTGGTCGTCCGTCGTGGGGTCCACCGTCAGGCCCACCACCTCCCAGCCATAGTCCGGCTCCAGGCGCGAGGGGGAGTTGCGCATCACCTCCAGGAACAGTTCATGCAGCCGCGCCTGGTTGATCAGGATGTGCGGCATTTCGGAGCTGTCGTCGGCCACGTCCTGCACGCGGCCCACGCGCTTGATGTGCTGGGGGTTGGCCGGGTCCGGCATCCAGAAGGCCGTCTGGTTCACCCAGTAGGTCTCGCGCTTCACCTTGTCGGCGAAGCCGAACGCCTGGAACATCTCCATGGTGCGCGTGTTGATGCCGTCGGCCTTGCCCTTGATGATGTTCGTGGCCATGCGCTCCAGGATCATCGTCTCGATCGCCGGGAACTGCGCCAGCTGCGCCGCCAGGCACAGACCCGCTGGCCCGGTGCCCGCGATCAGCACATCCACCTTCTCGGGCAGCGGCTCGTTCACGCCGCGGTTGCGCCGGTTGGGCGCGGCCTGCTTCACGTCAGGGTTGCCGCCACGGAAGCCATCCTTGTAGAACTGCATCGCCTGTCTCCTGGGTACGGGTGGCGCCCTGGACCATCCGGCGGCGCATGGCGGAAATAATATCCATGCATATCAATTCTGTCCAGACTGTATGTATACTCATCAAATCGGCGTGCCTCCACCGCCCGCCGATCGGACCCCTCAGCCCGGGAGCATGCGGATGAATTCACTCGACATGGCCGGCCACCTGATCCGGCGCCTGCACCAGCAGGCCACCCAGGTCTTCGTGCAGCGCACGCAGGCCGCGGGCTTCGACCTCACCCCCATCCAGTTCGCGGCCCTCGATGCGATCCACGCCCTCCCCTCGGCGGACCAGGCACGCATCGCGGAGATGATTGCCTACGACCGCGCCACCATCGGCGGCGTGCTGGACCGCCTGGAGCAGAAGGGCTGGGTTCGCCGGGTGGTGAGCGAGCGTGACCGAAGGGCGCGCGAGCTGTCGCTCACGCCCGCCGGCAAGCGGGTGCTGACAGCGGTACTGCCCGTGGTGCGGGAGGTGCAGGACGAGATCCTGGCATCGCTGGGCCAGGCCGAGCGCAAGACCTTTCTGGAACTGGCGCGCAAGGCCGTGCGGCCCTGAAGCCGCAGCGCCAACTCAAGGCCGGGCAGCCGCCTCGAAGATGCGGGCCAGGGCGTCGACGAGCTCCTCGTCCGAGTAGCGCAGCGGATCGTCGAAGGTCTCCACCAGGCCCTTCATCAGCACCACGCCCATGGCCGCCAGGTTGGCCAGGAACACCATCATCCGCGGGTCCACCCCGGCTCGGCCGCGCGGCCCCGCCGCCAGGCGCTCAGTCGCGCCAACGAAGCTGAGCTCATTGATAGGCCGCACGCGGGCCAGTTGCGCCGGGCTGGCGTCGATGGCCCCGGGCGCCAGTTGCGGATGCAGGTAGCTCAGGCGGAAGTCGTCCATGTGCTGCGCGTGCATGCGAATGGTCTCGGCGATGAGCGAGCGCAAGGCCTGGGGGCCGGTGGTCGTGCTCGCCACCGCATCGTGCAGCCGTTGGGCCTGCGCTTGCAGGGTCCGCAGGCTCAGGTCCTCCAGTAGTGCATCCTTGGACGGGAAGTAGTAGTACAGCGCCGCCTTGGTCAGCCCTACTGCACCAGCCACCTCGTCCAGCGTCAGGCCCTTCAGCCCGCGCGCCAGGATCAGCGCCCGCGTGGCGGCCAGGATGTCCTCGCGCGACTGCTCGCGCCGCCGCGCGGCGCGGGTCGCCGGTTCGGCGCGTGCAGGGGTCGCCGCACGGCGGGAGGAGGTGGTCTTGCGCGCGGGTGTCGAAGCAGCTTTCCTCGGCATGGGATCGGAATCTAACCGAGGTTGACAAATTTGACCATCAGTTGATTTTTTCGAAGAAAGGTCAAATACTGGGCACACCGACGCATCCGCCCTGCAGCCCCCACCATGAACCCTCCGACCCTGGACAACCCCCTGTTCGCCACCTACGCCATAGCGGCGGCGCTCATGATCCTGAAGGTCGTGGCCATGTCGTGGCTCACCGTGTACCGGATGATGAAGGTCAACGCCGGCCTGCGGTCACCCGAAGACCTGCGCCCATCGCCGCTCAATCCCAGCCCCTCGGCCGCCCAGCTGGAGGTGAACGACTATGTGGAGCGGATCCGCCGCATCCAGCACAACGACCTGGAGAACGTGCCGTTCTTCCTGTTCGCGGGCGCCCTGTTCATCCTGTGCGGCCCGCCGCTGTGGCTGGCGCAGGTGCTGCTGTATGGCTACGTGGTCACACGGCTGCTGCATTTCGCCGCGTACCTCACGGCGCAGCTGCACGACATTCGAGCCGCCCTGTGGACGCCCGGCTCGTTGATCATCATCGGCATGAGCGGCTGGGTGCTGCTCGCGGCGCTGGGATGGCGCTGAGTCGCGCGGCGCCTACCGCAGCATCAGCTTCGCGATCTTCTCGTTCGCGCCCTGCAGCTTCTTGAACAGCGCCAGCAGCAGCGCCTTGTCCATGCTCACCATGGCCTGCGGGTCGGCGTGCAGCTCATCGACCGCGGCCTTGCTGAACTCGGCCACGATGATCTTGTCCTCGGCGATCACCGTGGCCGAGGTGGTGATGGCGCCGTCGCCGAAGAAGATGCCCTCGCCGAAGCAGTCGCCGGTGGCGATCGCGCCCACCAGCTTGCCGTTGCGGAAGGCCTCGGCCGTGCCGTACAGGATCACGTAGAAGGCCTTCATCTCCTCGTGCTGCGTGGTGATGCAGACGTCCGAGTGGTAGGTGCGGATCTGCGCCATCTGCGAGATGAGCTGCAGCCGGTCATCCGGCACCGGTTCGAAGAAGGCGCACTTTCGCAGGGCGCCGTAGCGCGCCGCGGGGTCTTCCAGCAGCAGGCGGGCCTGGGTGGCAAAGTGGTCGGTGATCGCTGCGAAGTCGTCCATGCGTCCTCCTCGTTGTTGCCGGCGCTCAGTTCTTGGGCGTGAGTCTCGGCTCGTCTTCCAGCGAGAGTGTCAGCGGCCCGGCCTTCGCGCCGGGGGCCGGTGACGGCCCCGCGGCGGGTCGCGCGGGCTCCGGCTTGGTCTCGCCCTGCATCGACAGGCCGTCGGCTTCGGCATCGATGCCGCCGGCCATCTCCTCGCGCTTGAAGCGCGGGCTGTTCAGCTTCAGGCGCAGCATCAGGTCGCTCTTGGCGTCGGCGTTGATCTGCAGTTCCTGCACCGAG
The DNA here is from genome assembly GCF_041916345.1 of Ramlibacter sp. Classification (GTDB taxonomy): domain Bacteria; phylum Pseudomonadota; class Gammaproteobacteria; order Burkholderiales; family Burkholderiaceae_C; genus Ramlibacter. The sequence goes on along the minus strand of NZ_JAYRZR010000006.1, from coordinate 88,063 downwards.
ATCTCGCCGGCCTCGTAGAGGTCGAACAGGCACTGGTCGAAGGTCATCATGCCCACCTCGATGGACTTCTTCATGATCTCCTTCAGCTGGCCGATCTCGCCCTTGGCGATGGCATCGCGTGAGGTCGCGGTGCTCAGCAGCAGCTCCACCGCGGCGGAGCGTCCGCCGGAGACATTGCGCACCAGCCGTTGCGAGACGATGGCCCGCATGTTCAGCGACAGGTCATTGCGCACCTGCTCATGCTTCTCGACCGGGAAGAAGTTCACGATGCGGTCGATCGCCTGGTTGGCGCTGTTGGCATGCAGCGTGGCCATGCACAGGTGGCCCGTCTCGGCGAAGTTGAGCGCGTACTCCATCGTCTCCTGATCGCGGATCTCGCCGATCAGGATGACGTCGGGCGCCTGGCGCAGCGTGTCCTTCAGCGCGTCGAACCAGCCCACGGTGTCGATGCCCACCTCGCGGTGGGTGATGATGCAGTTCTTGTGCGGGTGCACGTACTCCACCGGGTCCTCGATGGTGATGATGTGGCCGTGCGTCTCTTGATTGCGCACGCCCAGCATGGCCGCCAGCGTGGTGGACTTGCCCGAGCCGGTGGCGCCCACCAGCAGGATCAGGCCGCGCTTCTCCTTCACGATCTCCTTCAGGATGGGCGGCAGCTTCATCTGGTCGAAATCGGGGATCTCGGTCGTGATGACGCGGATCACCATCCCGCAGCGCTGCTGCTGCGTGAAGATGTTGATGCGGAAGCGCCCCACACCCTCCAGCGAGATGGCGAAGTTCTGGCCCTTGGTGTCGATGTAGCCCTGCCACTGCTTCTCCGAGGCAATGGCCCGCGCCATCTTCAGCGTCTGCTCCGCCGTCAGCGGGTTCTCGTTCAGCCGCGTCAGCTTGCCGTTGAGCTTGATGGCCGGCGGGAAGCCCGCCGTCAGGAACAGATCCGATCCCTTCAACTGCACCATCGCGGCCAGCATCTTGTGCACGATGGCCTGGTACTGCTGCTTTTCCTGTTGTTCCATGCTGCTCCTGGTCCCGGGGTGAAGGTTGACGGGTCGACTGACCTGCAACTGTACGAGAGATTGTCCCCAGCAGCGAGAATCGCCCCGATGTCGACTGGCGTGCTCCAGGCGGCCCTCGCGTACGCGCTGTGGGGCCTGTTCCCGATCTACTTCCACCTGGTGGCGGCCGTCGCTCCGCTGGAGATCGTCCTCCACCGCTCACTGTGGTCCCTCGCCTTCGTGCTGGGGCTGCTGGCGCTGCTGGGGCGCTGGGCCTGGCTGGGCGAGACAGCGCGCCGCCCCCGCACGCTGGCGATCTTCTCGCTCAGCGCGCTGCTGCTGTCGGGCAACTGGCTGGTCTATGTGTGGGCGGTCAACAGCGGCCGGGTGGTCGATGCCAGCCTGGGCTACTTCATCACCCCGCTGGTGAACGTGCTGCTCGGCTACTTCGTGCTGGGCGAGCGGCCGCGTCGCGGGCAGTGGGGCGCGCTCGCGGTGGCGGCGGCCGGGGTGCTGTGGCTCACCTTCTTCGCCGGCGCGCTGCCCTGGGTCGGCCTGGTACTGGCGGCTTCCTTCGGCCTCTACGGCCTGATGCGCAAGACCGCGCCGCTGGGCGCGCTGGAAGGCCTGGCGCTGGAGACACTGCTGCTCGCGCCCCTGGCCGCCGGCCTGCTCGTTTGGCAGACGGCGCAGGTCGGCAGCGCGTTCACCGCGGGTGACCCGGCTCTGCTCGGCCTGCTGATGCTGGCCGGCCCGTTGACGGCCTTGCCACTGCTGCTGTTCGCGGCCGGCGCGCGGCGCATCCCCCTCACCACGCTCGGCCTGCTGCAGTACATCGGGCCCACCATCCAGTTCGCCCTGGGCATCTGGGTGTTCCACGAGCCCTTCGCGGGCCCGCGGCTGGCGGGCTTCGTGCTGATCTGGGCGGCGCTGGTGATCTACTCGGCCGAGGGGTGGCTGGCGATGCGCCGGCGGCAGGACCGGCCGGTCACTCGGCCTTGATGCCGGCCGTGCGGGCCACGGCAGACCAGCGCGCGATGTCGCTGGTGATGCGGCGGGCCAGCGCGGCGTGGTCGGCATCGCCCGGGTCCAGGCCCAGCGCCTGCATGCGGTCGACCGTGTCCTTCTCCTTCAGGATCTCGGCGACCGCCGTGCGCAGCGTCGCCAGCACCGGCTCCGGCGTGCCCTTGGGCGCCACCAGCGCCGTCCAGATCGGGGTGTCGTAGCCGGAGTAGCCGGCCTCGGCCACGGTCGGCACGTCCGGCAGCGCGGCGGAGCGCTTGCCCGTGGTCACGGCCAGCGCCTTGAGCTTGCCGCCCCTCACCTGCGCCACCACGGCGGGGCTGTCGAGCACGCCCACCTGGATCTCGCCGCCGATCAGGCCGGTGACCACCGGGCCCGAGCCCTTGTAGAGGATGTGGTTGAACTTCATCCCCGTCTTCTCGGTCAGCGTCTCGGCCACCAGCACGAACGAGGTGGTGGGCGTGCCGTGGTTCAGCTTGCCCTCCGGCTGCGTCTTGGCGAACTGCACCAGCTCGGCGAAGTTCTTCACCGGCAGCGTGGCCGGCACCGTCACCACCAGCGGGAAGGTGCCGAGCAGCGCGATCGGCTCGAAGTCCTTCGCCGGGTCGTACGGCAGGTTCTTCATCAGGATCGGGTTCGTCGTGAGGCCGCCGCTGGAGGAGACCAGCAGCGTGTAGCCATCCGGCCGGGCCTTGGCGACGAAGTCGTTGCCGATGGAGGAGTTGGCGCCCGGCTTGTTCTCCACCACGAAGCCCTGCTTCAGCTTCTCCTGCAGCTTCACCGCGATCAGGCGCGCCAGGATGTCGTTCGTGCCGCCGGGGGCGAAGCCCACGACGATCTTCACCGGCTTGTCCGGGTAGGCCTGGGCGCTGGCCTGGGGCGCATGCAGCGCGAGGGCGGCGGCCAGGGCGGTGCCGGCCGAGAGGGCGCGCAGCACGCTGCGACGGGCGAGGGTGGGCATTGAGGGCATCCGGATGTCTCCAGCAATTGACGTTGGGGGGCGCGCATCCGGCTCGGATCGATCTATGTCCATCCAGCGGATAACGTGTCCATTTTACGGACTGACTTTGATCTGCGTCAAATTCCGGGGCATCCCGTCCGCCTGGTGGATGGATGAGTGCCGGCCCAGGTGAGGGCCGGCGCGCGGCCTAGCGCGCCTGGATCGCCACCCCGAAGCCCAGCGCCTCGGAGAGCTTCACCGCCTCTTCCAGCAGAAGGTTCACCGCCGCCTTCTGGCGCGCGGCATCCAGCCGCACCTCGGGGCCGAAGACACCCAGCGAGCCGGCCACCTGCCCCTGCTGGTTGAAGAAGGGCACGGCCACGGCGGCGGCACCGGGGATCAGCTCGCTGTGGCTGGTGGAATAGCCGCGCTGGCGGGTGAGGGCCAGCTCCGCCTCCAGCTCCTTCAGGTTGAGGCCGGTGCCCTGCACGTAGCTGCGCAGGTCCTCCACGGTGGGGTCCATGTAGGCCAGGATGGCGCGCCCGCTGGCGCCGCGGACGATGCGCTCGGTGTAGCCCACGCCGCGCTTGAAGTTCAGCGGCTGCGGGCTGGGCAGCTCCGCCACGCACAGGCGCATGTTCCCCTGCGGGACGAACAGCGCCACCGTCTCGTGCGTCGCTTCCCACACGCGGCGCAGCACCGGCTGGGCGATGGCGCCCAGGTCCAGCGTCGACTTCCACACGTGCGCCAGCCGCGCCACCGCCGGCCCCAGGCGAAAGCGCTGCGGCTCCCCCACCGAAAGCAGGAAGCCGCTCTCCTGCAGCGTGTAGATGAGCCGGTACAGGGTGGGCCGCGACAGGTCCACCCGCTTGAGCAATTCCCCCGCGGAGAGCTCGGGGTCCTCCTCGGTGAAGGCCAGCAGGATCTCCAGCGCCCGGCCCACGGCGCGGACGTTGTCACTCTTCTCGGCGGTCGTCATCACGGATTCCCTTCATGCACGCTGGCGATTATGTCCGCTACGTGGACAGGTTGACCCAAATCAACATGAGTCCGTACAATGGATTCCTTGTCCAGCCTGCGGACTTTCTCCGCGGGGCCCCATTCTCCCCCGTCCCGGAGATCCTGATGAACCCGTCCGTCATTCCCGTCACCCTGCTGTTCGCCGACGGCGTGTCCCATCGCCTGCAGGTGCCCTGCGGCGGCAAGCTGGTGGAGGCGGCCACGGCGGCGGGCCTGAACCTGCTGACCGACTGCTCCAACGGCCAGTGCGGCACCTGCACCGCCCAGCTCGTCTCGGGCGCGGTGGAGATGGAAGACTACGACCCCGCGGTGCTGCCGGACGAAGACCGCGCCAGCGGCACGGTGCTGCCCTGCGTCTGCCGCGTCCACAGCCCCTGCGCCATCGAGCTGCCCTACGACGCGTCGGAGGCGATGAGCGAGGAGCCGGCGCCGATCGAGGCCGCGGTGACCGCGGTGGAACAGGTGGCCACGGAGGTCGTCCGCCTGGAGGTGCAGGTTCCCGAGGCCGTGGCCTTCGAGCCCGGGCAGTACGTGCGCATCCAGCCGGCCGGGGCCGACTTCCACCGCTCCTACTCCATGGCCAACGTGCCCGGCACGGACCGCCTGCAGTTCTTCGTGCGCGTTGTCGAGGGCGGCGCCTTCTCCACCTGGCTGGCCGGCGCGCGGCCCGGCGACAAGGTGGCGCTCAGCACGCCGCACGGCACCTTCTTCCTGCGCGACGAGGACCGCCCGCGCCTCTTCGTGGCCGGCGGCACCGGCGTGGCGCCGTTCCTGTCCATGATGCGCAGCATGGCGGACCGCCCGCCCGCGCAGCGCACCACGGTCGTCATCGGCGCCCGCACGCCCGGCCACCTGTTCGCCATGGACGAACTGCGTTCGCTCGGCGAGCGGCTCGCCGGCGTGGACCTGCAGGTCGTGGTGGAGCAGGACGCCCGCGACGGCTGCCATCAGGGCTACCCCACCGACCTGATCCCCCGGCTGGGGCTCGACCCCGCCACACGGGTCTACCTGTGCGGCCCGCCGCCCATGGTGGAGGCGGGGCGCAAGGCGGCCGAGGCCGCCGGCCTGCGGCGCGCCGACGTGCTGTGCGAGCGCTTTGCCTGACGAACACCCATCGAACGACAAGAGAGAAGCCATGATTCCCATCACCACCGAAGCCCGCTACAACGCGATGGTCAACCTGCGCAAGGGTGAGATCAGCCGCGAGATCTTCTCCAGCCGCGAGATCTACGAGGAGGAGCTGGAGCGGGTCTTCACCCGCGCCTGGCTGTTCGTCGGGCATGAGAGCCAGGTGCCCAACCCGGGCGACTTCTTCACCTCGCGCATGGGCGCCGAGTCGGTGATCCTGGCGCGCGACAAGAAGAAGAAGGTGCACGTGTTCCTGAACTCCTGCCGCCACCGCGGCATGAAGGTCTGCCAGTACGACCACGGCAACACCCAGCTCTTCACCTGCCCATACCACAGCTGGAGCTACACCACCGACGGCAAGCTGTTCGGCGTGCCGCAGTTCAAGCAGCTCTACGAAGGCTGCATGGAGAAGGAGGAGTGGTCTTTGATCGAGGTGCCCAAGATGGAGGTCTACAAGGGCACCGTGTGGGCCTCGTGGGACAAGGATGCGCCGGACCTGCTCACCTACCTCGGTGACGCGCGCACCCACCTCGACATGGCGCTCGATTGCCGCGACGGCCGCGAGGGCGGCTCCGAGGTGCTGTTCGGCGTGCACAAGTGGATCATCCCGTGCAACTGGAAGTTCGCCGCCGAGAACTTCCTCGGGGACACCTATCACAACGTCAGCCACCGCTCGGTGGACCTGATCGGCATCGGCCCCAGCGCCGAGGCCGGCGTGAAGGGCCGCCGCGACAACGAGATGGAGAAGGCCCAGCACGTGTGGGTGAACTTCCCCGCCGGTCACGGCGTGCACAGCGCCATCATGCCGCCGGACTGGGAGTTCCTGAACACCTACCAGAACGACCCCATCGTGGCCGAGTACTTCCGCGAGGCGCATGCGAAGCGCAAGGAGCGCCTGGGCACCGAGCGGCACCGGCTGATCCCCTTCGTGGGCACCATCTACCCCAACGTCTCCTTCCACGGCAACCAGCCGCGCAACCTGTGCGTGTGGCACCCGCACGGCCCGGAGTCCACCGAGGCCTGGCGCTTCTTCCTGGTGGATGCCGACGCGCCGCAGGAGGTGAAGGACTTCCTGCGCACCTACTACATGCGCTACTCGGGCCCCGCGGGCATGACCGAGCAGGACGACATGGAGAACTGGAACTACGCCACTGCCGGCAGCCGCGGCGTGGTGGCGCGGCGCTACCCGTTCAACTACGCGCAGTCCATCGGCAAGGTCACCGACCAGGGGCCGGTGGCCGGCCACGTGAGTCTGCAGGTGAGCGAGGAGAACCCGCGCCAGTTCTACCGCCGCTGGCGCGACTACATGAACGCCGCCGACTGGGACACCCTGCTGGGCCGCAAGGACGCCGGCGCCGCCAGCTTCGCGGACTGAAGCCATGGCTGTCGTCATCGTCACCGGCGGCACCTACGGCCTGGGCCAGTCCATCACGGTGGACCTGGCCCGGCGCGGCCACCAGGTCGTTGCCTTCGGCCTGGCGCAGCCCCAGGTCTCCAGCACCGCGCAGGGGTTCGACGCCGTGCGCCAGGCGCTCGACCAGGCGGGCTGCCAGGCCGACATCCTGGAGGCCGACGTCTCCAGCGCGGCCGACGTGCAGCGCGTGGTGGACCACGCCGTGGCACGCCATGGCGCCATCCACGGCCTGGTGAACAACGCCGCCATCGGCCCGCTGGGCACCGTGCTCACCACCGAAGAATCCGTGTTCGAGCGCATCTTCGACGTGAACGTGAAGGGCACCTACCTGATGAGCCGCGCCGTGCTGCCTCACATGGTGGGTGCAGGCGGCGGATCCATCGTGAATATCGGCTCGGGTGCCGGCTACGGCAAGCCCAACATGGCCGCCTACGCGTCGAGCAAGGGCGCCATCGTCGCACTCTCCATGGCCATGGCCTACGACCACTTCCACGACCGCGTGCGCGTGAACGTCGCCATCCCGGGGGGTGGCGGCATCGTGTCGGGCATGAGCGTGGGCCGTTTCGGCGGCGACGTCGATGCCTTCACGCGCAAGCCCGCGCCCGGCACCGCGGCCGGCCGCCCCGCCACCGGCCAGGACCTGGCCAACGCCGTCGCCTTCCTCTTGTCGGACGAAGCCGCCACCATCTCGGGCACTGTCATCGACGTCGGCTGCTTCGCGCACCAGGGCGGCCCGATCCCGCCCAAGAACTGAACCGAAGAACCCAGGAGTCCCCATGTCCGCCCTTGCCGAAGCCACCGCACCCGCCGCCACCGCCAAGCCGCGCATCGCGCGCGATAACCGCTACTACGAGTTGCGGCGCGAGATCGAGGAGTTCCTCTACGACGAAGCCAACCTGCTGGACGAGCGCCGCTTCCAGGAGTGGCTGGCCACCCTGGCCGACGACCTGCGCTACTTCATGCCGATGGAATACAACGTGAAGTTCGGCGAGCACGCCACGCGCGAGCTGACCACGCGCGAGAAGCAGATGAGCTGGTTCAACGAGGGCAAGTGGTCGCTGGGCAAGCGCGCCGAGCAGATCCTCACCGGCGTGCACTGGGCCGAGGAGCCGCTGTCGCGCGTGTGCCGCATGGTCTCGAACGTGCAGCTCACCGCCATCGAGACCAATGCCGCCGGCGAGACCGAGGTGGACGTGACCAGCCGCTTCCTGATCTACCAGAACCGCTGCGAGTACGAGCAGTACTTCTTCGTCGGCGACCGCTTCGACCGCGTGCGCCAGACGGCCGAAGGCTGGCGGCTCGCGCGGCGCGAGATCCGCATCCACCAGAATGTGCTGCTCGCCAAGAACCTCACCGTCTTCTTCTAGGAGCCCCTCATGCTCAACCTCATGGAAGTGCAACCCGGCCAGATCCTCCGCCTGAAGAACGGCAGCACCGCCGAAGTGATCGAGAACATCGGTGACGGCATGTGGCTGAACGCCCGCTTCGCGGACGGCAGCGAGGAGCTGGTGTTCTGCGAGGATATCGTCGGTGTGCAGGAAGCCGAGTCCCCATGAGCGAAACATTGAAAGCACAGGTGCTGGTCGTCGGCGCAGGGCCCGTGGGCCTCACGCTGGCCATCGATCTCGCGCAGCGCGGCATCGACGTGCTGATGCTGGAAACCCGGCCGCGCGGCGCGCGCCCCGAGCCCAAGTGCAACCATGTCTCCGCGCGCACGATGGAGACGTTCCGCCGTCTCGGCATCGCGCAGGCCGTGCGCAACACCGGCCTGCCGGCGGACTACCCGAACGACGTGGCCTACCGCACCACCTTCACCGGCGCGGAGCTGTCCCGCATCCCCATCCCGGCGCGCCAGGACCGCTACACCGCCACCGGCGGGCCTGACACCTGGTGGCCCACGCCGGAGCCGCCGCACCGCATCAACCAGATCTACCTGGAGCCGGTGCTGTTCGCGGCGGCCGAGGCCACGCCTGGCGTGCGCATCCGCACCCGCGTGCGCTTTGACCGCTTCGAGCAGACCGAGGCCGGCGTGGTGGCCTGGGCGGAAGACCTGGAGACTGGCGAGCCCCTGCAGGTGGCCTGCGACTACCTGATCGGCTGCGACGGCGGGCGCTCCGGCGTGCGCAAGATGATCGGCGCCCGGCTCTCCGGCACCGACGTCGTGGCGCGCGTGCAGTCCACCTTCTTCCGCGCACCCGATCTGCTGCGGCGAGCCGCGCATCCGCCCGCCTGGGCCACCTTCTCGTTCAACCCGCGGCGCACGGGCAATGTCTACGCCATCGACGGGCGCGAGACCTTCCTGCTGCACAACTACCTGAAGCCCGACGAGACCGACTTCGACAGCGTCGACCGCGACTGGGCGATCCGCACCATCCTGGGCGTGGGCGCGGACTTCCGGTACGAGATCATCAGCAAGGAAGACTGGATCGGCCGCCGCCTGGTGGCGGACCGCTTCCGGGATCGCCGCGTGTTCATCTGCGGCGACGCATCCCACCTCTGGGTGCCGATGGCCGGCTACGGCATGAACGCCGGCATCGCCGACGCGATGAACCTCTCCTGGCTGCTCGCCGCGCGGCTGCAGGGCTGGGCCGGCCCGCGCGTGCTGGACGCCTACGAGGCCGAGCGCCAGCCGATCACCGAGCAGGTCTCGGTGTTCGCCATGAACCATGCCATCGCGCTGCAGCGCGAGAGTGCCGGCGTGCCGGCGCACATCGAGGACCCCGGCCCCGCCGGCGAGGCCGCCCGCCAGGCCGCGGGCCAGACGCTGTACGACCTGAACGTGAAGCAGTACTGCTGCGCGGGCCTGAACTTCGGCTACTACTACGACCGCTCGCCGCTCATCGCCTATGACGGCGAAGCGGCGCCGGCCTACGGCATGGACACGTTCACGCCGTCCACGGTGCCGGGCTGCCGCGTGCCGCATGTCTGGCTGGACGACGGCCGCTCGCTCTACGACGCGCTGGGCGCCGGCTACACGCTGCTGCGCCTCGATCCCTCGGTTGACGCCGGCCCGCTGCTGGCCGCCGCCGAGCGGGCCCGGGTGCCGATGCAGCTGCTGGACGTGCGCAGTGCCGAGGCCGCCAGCGTGTATCGCCATGCCCTGGTGCTGGCGAGGCCTGACCAGCATGTGGCGTGGCGCGGGCAGGCCGTGCCGGCTGACGCGGCGGCATTGATCGAGACCATCCGGGGCGCGGGCTAGCGGCTTCAGCGCGCCCCGCTGCAGCCCCGCATCAGCATCTTCTCGTCCAGCTCCGCGCGCACCTGCCGGTACAGCTGGCGCTGCGATTCATTGGCAGCGGAGGCCGAGCGCGCCTCCAGCTTCTGCCGGTCCTGGCGCAGCATCTGGCACTCATCCTCGTTGTAGGGGCGGGCCTGGGTCTGGGTCTCGCGGGCCGCCTTCTGCAGGCAGTCGGCCTGCACCGCCGCGCGGATCTCGGCGGCCGAGCCGCGGGTCGCATAGACGCGCCGTGCCACGGCGGCCTTGGCGCTGCCTTCGATGGTGTTCACGCCACCCGGAATCTCGGCGAGCTGCCGGTCCAGCAGGGCACCACCTTCACGGTTCCAGGCGACGCGCTCCGCATATTCGCCGCGCTGCACGCACTGGCGTTCCGCGGAGGGCGAAACCGCGGGCATGTGGGCGCCCGCGGTTGGCGGCGAGGCCGGCCTGGCGCCCGCGCCGCCGACGGGCGCGGCCGATGGCGCGGGGGCGTTGCCGTCGCAGGGCCTGTCCTGCATCACGTTGCCGCAGCGGTAGACGCCGCGCGATTGCGCAGCGGCACCCAGGCAGCAGGCCGCCAGCAGGACGCCCATGGCGAGGGACCCCGCGCGAGGCGCGGCAACGGGCGTGCGGTTCCACAGCTTCATCATCGAACGATGTCCTCCAGGCGGGGTGGTCTACTTCGCGGGCTTCCACACGCCCTGGACTGGATCCCAGCGCACGTGGATGCGCTCGCCATGCGACTTGGGGTCGCGGTCCCGTTCCATGAACGTGACCATGGCCACCACGCTGCACTCAAAATGGTCCGGCTGCCTCGGCAGGGGCCTGCAACCTTCCTTGGTGAGGCTGTACACGCGGGGCTGCAGCACCGTGGACTTGCCGGAGGCCGTGACCGTGACGGGCATGCCGCCGGCGTCACGGATGCGCTGGTACTCCGCCGATAGGAAGGTGAACAGCTCGTCCTCGCTCGGGCCGTCGGGCGGGGCCGGGCGGCTGGCCACCGCGGGCGCTGGCGCGGGGGCTTCTGCGGCGGCCTTGGCGGGAGCGGCCGACTCGGCCGCGGCCTCCGGCTTGCCCTTCGAGCACGCGGGCAGCACCAGCACCAGCACCAGAGTCCAGAGCCGGGGTAGCCAGGTGGGGTGGGGACGGCGGGCTCGCATGGCGCCATGCTACCCGCCCCGCCTCGTGCCCCTACTGCTGTGGCACGTTCGCCACTTTCACCAGGTCTGCCACCAGCTTCTGGTCCGCCACCAGCTTGGCGCGGAACGTCTCGCCGGCCATGAAGGCGGGCGTGATGCCCGACTGCGTCAGCTTGCCGGCCACGTCGGGCTGGGCCATGGCCGCCTGCAAGGTGCTGGCGATGCGGTCCACCACGTCCTTCGGCGTGGCCGCTGGCGCGAACACGCCAAGCCACGCCGGGAAGTCCAGGCCGGGGAAGCCGGCTTCGATGGCGGTGGGCACGCCGGGCAGCAGGGGCGTGCGTTCGGGCGTGACCACGGCCAGGGCCTTGAGCTTGCCGGCCCGCACCTGCGGCGAGGCGTTCGAGATCGAGTCGAACATGGCCTGTACCTGGCCGCCCAGCAGGTCGGTGGAGGCGGGCACCGCGCCCTTGTACGGCACGTGCAGCAGCTGGGTGCCGGTCTTGTGGGCGAACAGCTCGCCCGACAGGTGCAGGATGGTGCCCGGGCCGGAGGACGCGTAGCTCACCTTGCCCGGGTTTGCCTTGGCGTACTGCACGAACTCGGCCAGCGTGTTCGCCGGCACCGACGGATGCACCACGATCACCGTCGGGCCATAGCCGATTAGCGCCACTGGGATGAAGTCGTTGTTGGCGTCGTAGGGCATCTGCCGGCGCAGCGCTGGCGCGATCACGTGGGTGGAGGAGGAGGTGACGAGCAGCGTGTAGCCATCGGCCGGCGCGCGTGCCACCTCGCCCGCGCCGATGGTGCCGCCGGCCCCTGCCTTGTAGTCGACCACCACGCTCTGCTTCAGCCCGCCTTCGAGCGACTGGGCGACGCTGCGCGCGACCACGTCCACCGGCGAGCCGGGCGGGAACGGGTTGATGATCTTGATCGGACGGGCCGGCCAGGCCTGGGCCCGTGCGGCGAACGGCGAGAGGCCCAGTGCGAGCAGGGCGGCAGTGGCGGAACGACGTTGCATGGCTTGTCTCCTTGGAGTGGGATGGGGTCAGGCGTCCAGCAGGATGCGGCCGCCGCGGGTAAGCGTCTGGCCGTCGACCGAGATCTCCGGGTGGCGGATCACGCCTTCAAGGCGCAGCTTGGCATGGCAGGTGCCGCCCAGCACGATGGTGTCACCCACGCCGATGTGCGAGGTGGCGTACATCTTCTTGTCCGTTCGCATGGAGCCGGTGGGCGTCACGTTGCGGTTCAGGCCGATGGAGATCTCGGCCGGGCAGTTGTAGCTGGGCGGGTCGTTGGCCTGCTCCAGGATCCGGCGCCAGGTCTGCGCCTGCGCGCCGCCCTCGATGTCCGTCACCAGCCCGTTCTTCACGGTCAGGATGATCGGCTCCTTGAGCAGCCCCACGGAGTGGGCCGTGAGGTCGAACACCACCCGCCCCTCACCCGTGCCCTCGACCGGGCACACGTGCGATTCGCCATCGGGAAAGGCGCAGCCGCCGCCCTTGCCCGGGTGCAGCGCCAGCGGCATGCCGGCGATCGAGCGGCCCGGTCGGCCCACGATGCTGGCCGTGAGGTCCGTGCCGTTGGGGCAGGTCACGCGGACCTGGCTGCCCTGCGTGTAGACCTGGGCGATCTTCAGGCCCAAGCGGTTCATGACCTCGTAGTCGGCCCAGGCCGGCCCGCCCGGCGCCAGCATGGCAACGGTGAGCTCCTCCATCAGGATGAACTTCTTGTTGGCATCGACCAGGTCGTCGGTCAGGCGCGAGTGCGCCATCGCCGTGCTGGTGAGGTAGACGACGAGGTCCACCTCCGGGTCGCGTGCGGCGTGCACGACGGGGCTGGCCGGGTTGGCCGCGTGGTGGGCGCGCGGCGTCATCACCGTGACCACCGGCTCCATGTCCAGGCAGCTGGCGGCGGTGGCCAGGCCCTGCCACAGCAGCGGGTCCATGCCGGTGTCGGTGATGATGAGCACCTTGTCGCCGGCCTTGGCGTTGAGCTTCAGCGGTGTCTGGAACACCTTGGCGATCTCGATCAGTTTCTGGGACATGGGTGTCTGGGGTGGGGGCTGGAATCAGGTGGCATCGCGCGTGCGGTCGTACTCGTCGCGCGAGCTGGTGGCGCCCACGTGCAGGCCGCTGTCGATGATCACGTGGGTGCCGGTGCAGGCGCTGCTCATCGGCGAGCAGAAGAACAGGATGGGCGCCGCCACTTCCTCGGGCTGCACCCAGCGGCCTAGCGGCAGCTCGCGCGGCACGCGCGCCAGCGTCTCGGCGCTGATCTTGGCCTTCATCTGCGGTGTGAGCACGGGCCCGGGCAGCACGGCGTTCACGCGGATGCCATCGCGGCCCAGTTCGTAGGCGGCGTGCCGGGTGAGACCGATCACGCCGGCCTTGGCCGCCGTGTAGCTCACGCCGTTGTTCATCGACATGCGCAGCCCCGCGAGCGAGCCCACGGTGACGATGGCGCCGCCGCCGCGCCGGCGCAGGGCCGGCGCCCCGGCCTTGATGGCGTTGAAGGGGCCGGTGAGGTTGAGGTCGATCACGGCGTGCCAGTCGTCGATCGAGAGCGTCGACAAGGTCTGGCGCGTCCCGCCGCCCGCCACGCTCACGACGAAGTCCAGGCCGCCCAGCTCCTGCTCGGCTCGCGTCACGGCCGCGGTGAAGGCGTCGAGGTCGCGCACGTCCATGGTGCCTGCGATGGCGGTGGCGCCGTCGCGGCGCAGGTCCGCGGCCACCCGTTCGGCGCCCTCGCCGTCGCGGTCGAACAGGGCGACTGCGATGCCTTGTTGCGCGAAGAGCCGCGCTGTGGCGGATCCGATGCCGCCGGCGGCGCCGGTGATGAGTGCGGCCTTGCCGCCGAGTCCGAGGTTCATGATGGTTGGCGCACCTGCACGCCGGCGGCGTCTTCAAAGGGGCGGATGAGGGCCGTGTAGTCGGCGTCGGGCCCCACGCGTGCCGTGGCCTGTGACCAAGCCGTGAAGGCCGCCTGGGCCATGCCGGCGGGCAGGCCGCGCGCGGCGGCCTCTTCCAGATACAGCGAGAGATCCTTCAGCATCAGGCCGACCGGCCCGCCGTAGTCGAAGGTGCCGGGCAGGATCGCCCGGGGGAACTTGTCGAGCGTGGCAGCGTTTCGGCCCGAGCCGGCGTTGATGGCGGCCAGCAGGGTGCCGGCGTCGAGCCCGGCCTGCACCCCCAGCACCATGCCCTCGCACGAGGCCACCATGGCCGCCGCAGAGATGGCGTTGTTCACCAGCTTGCAGACCTGGGCCAGGCCGGGCTGCGCCCCGACGTCGAACCGCTTGCCGGCCAGGGCCTGCAACTGGGGCAGCGCGGCCGTGACGTGCCCGGCCTGGCCCGAATGCATGACGGACAGCGTGCCGGCATCGGCCCCCTTGGGACCGCCACTGACGGGTGCATCGACGACGCCGATGCCGTGCGCCGCGAGTACCGCGGCCATCTCGCGCACGCCGGCCGGGCCGACGGTGGATGTCTCGACCACCACGCGCACGGCACGGCCCGGGGCCAACGCACGGGCAACGGCCTGCGATGCTTCCACGGACGGCAGGCAGAGGAAGACGACGGTCGCGCGGTCGGCCACTTCGCGCGCGGAGGCGCAGACGATGGTGCGGGCCAGCTGAAACGCGGCGCAGGCCGCCGCAGAGTGATCGTGCACGGCCAGCGGGAAGCCGGCGCCCGCCAGCCGGCGCGCCAGCGCGCCGCCCATGTGGCCCAGGCCGATGAATCCCGTTGTCTCCATGCCCGCAGACTAGCGGGCGGCCCACCCGCGCGGAAGGTGGATGTGTCCACATAGCGGAACACCTGGGCGCTGCTGAGGCGGGTCAGGCGGCAGGGGCCGGTTGCAGGCGAGCCTCGATCTCCGACTTGCCGGCACGCAGCAGGCGGGCCAGCGCATCGAGCCGCTTCTCGATGCGAAAACGCAGGGCGCAGATGGAGAGGCCCATGATCGGCGTGCCGTACGCGTTCTGCACCGCCACACCGATCGACATGATCTCCGGTGCCTCGCCCGGCGCGTTCACGGCGTAGCCAGTCTGTCGCGCCTGCCGCACCATGCGCTTGAGCGCCTGCGTGTCCGGCTCGCCCGCGGCCCGCAGGCGCGCGGCATTGGTGTCCAGGATGCGCTCGGCGGCCTCGGGCGGCAGGGTCGCGAGCATGGCGATGCTGCCGGCGCCGCTGCCCATGGGGCGCCGGCGGCCCACCTCCAGCATCAGTGCCTTCACGGGGTAGCTGCCTTCGCGGCGGTCGAGGCACACGCCGTCGAGGCCGCTGGTGATGATGGCGAAGGCCGTGTCGCCGCTGCCCTGGGCCACGGCCGTCAGGGCATCGCTGCTCACGCTGTACAGGGTGAGCGGGGGCTGGGCCGCGAGCCCGAGCTCATAGACCAGCGGCCCCAGCTGATAGCCGCGGGTGGCGGGGTTCTGGCGCACCAGCCCCTCTTCCACCAGGCGCTGCAGGATACGGTGCGCGGTGGGCCGTTCCAGCTCCAGCGCCCGCGCGAGATCGGCCAGGCCGATCTCGCGTCGTGGGCTGGCCGCAATGGCGCGCAGCAGGGCAGCCGCGCGCGCCACGGCCTGGGTGCCCGAGGGGCGGCTGGCGGCATGGGCGGGGCGGGAAAAAAGCGCGTCCATGGTCCACATTCTGGACTGTTCGCGCCGCGCCCGCAGCGCCCGCCCGCTATCAGACGCGCGGCAGGATCACCTTGTCGATCAGGTGCACCACGCCATTGCTGGTGAAGATGTCGGTGGCCGTGATCGCCGCCTTGCGGCCGCGCCCGTCGGTGATCGCGAGATCGCTGCCGATGGTGAACGTGCCGCCCTGCACCGTGGTGATGGGCGCGTTCAGCGGCACCTGCGCCTTCAGCACGCGGGCCGGCAGCACGTGGTAGGTGAGCACCGAGGTCAGCAGGGCCTTGTCGGCGAAGACCTGCTGCTTGGTCATGCCCAGCTCCGCCAGCAGCGCGGCAAAGGCCGTGTCGGTGGGCGCGAACACGGTGAAGGGGCCGGGGGCGCTGAGCGTCTCCACCAGGCCGGCGGCCACCACCGCCTCCACCAGCAGGCTCAGGCTGGGCGTGGCCTGCGCGGTCTGCACGATGGTGCGGTTGGCGGGCAGCAGCACGCGGTCCACCACGTGGATGACGCCGTTGGAGGCGTCCACGTCGGTGGCGGTGATGGTGGCCACGCGGTTGCGGCCGTCGGTGACCTTCAGGCCGCCGCTGGATTCGATCTTGAACACGCCGCCCTGCACGGTGGCCAGGGGCTGGCCCAGCTGGCCGGCCACGGCGCTGGCCGGCGCGCGGCCGGGCAACACGTGATAGGTGAGCACGGCGGTCAGCAGGGCAGTGTCGGCCAGCAGCTGCGCCTTGGTCACGCCCAGCTCAGCCAGCAGCGCGGCGAACGCGTCATTGGTGGGAGCGAACACGGTGAAGGGCCCGGTGCCGGACAAGGTGCCGGCCAGGTTGGCGGCCACCACCGCCTCGACCAGCGTGCTGAACTCCGGCCGCGACTGCGCCACTTCCACCAGGTTGCCCGGGCCGTCGTCGCCGCCGCATCCCGCCAGCACCACCGTCCCCGCGCCCGCCAGGGCGGCGGTCAGCCACTTGCGCCTGCTCTTGTCCATGCCTGTTCCTTTCGTGAGAGGGGTTGAACGAACTGGCCGCGATCCTAACTTTGTGGTTCATGATGAGACTGACTAGTCTCAAAATGACCCATAAAGCCTAGTCGGGAACATGGCGTTACCATCCCGCCCCAACCCGACCGTATTCGCCCGTCACGTCATGGCCACCACGAGGACCTTGCCCCGATCACCACGCAGCGCCGCCGCGGCCGCGCGCCCGGTGCGGCGGCCGGGTCGCGCCGCGGTGCCGCCCGCCGCCAGCGCGCCTGAGGCGGCGCCCCGGCCGAGCTTTCGCGCGCGCATGCAGGTGGCACGCGAGCAGGCGATCCTGGATGCGGTGAATCACCTGCTGGTCACGCGGGGCTTCGACGCCATGACGGTGGACGCTGTGGCGGCCGAGGCCGGCGTGGCCAAGGCCAGCCTCTACCGCCACTACCCCAGCAAGGAGGCCCTGGCCGCCGCGGCGATGGTGCGCGTGCTGGACGAGGCGCTCGCGCACCTGGCAGGCCTGGATCCGCGGGCGAAGCCGCTGGCGCAGCTGGAGGCGGTGGTGCGCTGGACGCTGCAGGCGCAGCTGGCCGGCCGCATGCCCACCCTGCCCAGCGAGAACTCCACCCTGCGCGCCACGCTGCTGGCGGACGCGGGCTACGTGGACCGGCTGCTCATGCTCAGTGACCGTCTGGAGGCCTGGATCCATGCCGCGCAGAAGGACGGCAGCATCGACCCGAAGCTGCCGCCAGTCGTGGTGCTGTACACGCTGTATGCACGCGGCTGCGATCCCGTGGTCGGCTTTCTCAAGGCCACCGGCAGCTTCAGCGACGAGGACATCGTCACCCTGGTCACGCGCACCTGCTTCAGCGGGCTGCGACGCTGAGGGCGCGGCCATCAGGCCGCCTGTCTACACTGCCAACCGATGGTGCACCCCGAGCCCGGCAGCTTCCGTGACCTGATGGCCCAGGGCGGCTTCATGCGCCTGTGGGTGGCGCGCCTGGCCGGTACCACCGCCAACCAGATGCTGATGGTGGCCGTGGGCTGGCAGATGTACGAGCTGACCGGCAGCGCGTGGGACCTGGGGCTGATCGGCCTGTACCAGTTCACGCCGGCGCTGCTGCTCACGCTCTGGGCGGGCCACGTGGCGGACCGGCACCACCGCGGGCGCATCGTGGCGGTCTGCCTCACCGTGCAGTGCGTGGCGGCCCTGGTGCTGGCGGATGCCGCGCGGGGCCACTGGGCCACGCGGGAGCTGATGCTCGGCGCGTCGCTGCTGCTGGGGGCGGTGCGTGCCTTCCAGATGACGGCGCAACAGGCACTGACGCCTGCGCTGGTGCCACTGCGCCTGCTGCAGCGGGCGATGGCCTTCAGCGCCAGCGGCGTGCAGGCCTCCATCATTGGCGGGCCGGCGCTGGCGGGGCTCATCTTCGCGGCCGGCGTGCAGTGGGTCTATGGCGTCTCGGCGGTCCTGCTGGCCGCGGGCACGGTGCTCATGCTGCTGCTGCGCTATGCGCACCAGCCGCCGCCGATGGAGCCCACCACCTGGCGCACGGTGCTGGCCGGCGTGCACTTCATCTGGCAGCGCAAGGTGGTGCTGGGCGCGATCTCGCTCGACCTGTTCGCGGTGCTGCTGGGCGGTGCCACCGCGCTGCTGCCCATGTTCGCCAAGGACATCCTGCACGTGGGCGCGCAGGGCCTGGGCTTCCTCCGGGCGGCGCCGGCGGTGGGCGCGCTGCTGGTGGCGGTGTGGCTGAGCCGACATCCGCTGCAGCATCGCGTGGGCCGCACCCTGCTGATTGCGGTGGCGGTGTTCGGTGCCTGCATGGTGGTGTTCGGCCTGTCCACCTCGTTCTGGCTGTCGCTGCTGGCGCTGGCGCTATCGGGCGGCGCCGACATGGTGAGCGTGGTGGTGCGCCAGACGCTGGTGCAGCTGGAGACGCCGGATGCGATGCGTGGCCGGGTGGGCGCCGTCAACGCCGTGTTCATCGGCGCCAGCAATCAGCTCGGCGAGTTCGAGTCGGGCGCCACAGCGGCGCTGCTGGGGCCGGTGGGCTCCGTCGTGCTGGGCGGCATCGGGACGATGCTGGTGGCGCTGGGGTGGCGGCGGCTGTTCCCGACGCTGGCGAAGAGGGATCGGTTGTAGGGCCCCTCAGCCCGGCGCCTCTTGCCGCCCATCGGGATGCCGCGCAAACCGCCGCGGCTCGCCGCCATGCACCGGCGCTGCATCGCCATGCGGCCAGCCGCCGAACTGCGTGCGGCGGTAGTCCTGCATGGCCTGCATGATCTCCTGCTGGGTGTTCATCACGAACGGTCCGTACTGCGCGACCGGCTCGCCGATGGGGCGGCCCTGCAGCAGCAGCCACTCGCACTCGGCACCGGGGCCAGCCACGATCTCCAGCGGCATTTCGGCCCGCACGCTCACCAGCACCGGGCCCTGCACCGCACGACCGCCGACGGTGGCGCTCGCGCCCTTGAAGAAGTACAGCGTGCGCCGCGTGCCGGCACTGGCCGCCGCCGGCAGCGTGAGGCGCGCGCCGGCATCCTGGCGCAGCGTCCAGATGGCCACATCGGCATCGGCCTGCGCCGCCCACGAATCCGGCGGCGGCGCCAGCGGCGCGAGCTCTCCGAAGCGCCCCGCGATCACCGCCACATCGCTCGCGCGGCCTTCCGCGTCGCGCAGTGTCACGCGCGGAATCTGGTCGGCCCACAGCATGGTGAAGTGCGGCTGCGCCATCTTGCGGCGCGCCGGCAGGTTCAGCCAGATCTGGAACAGCTCCAACGGGTTGGCCTCGTCGGTCTTCAGCAGCGGGAACATCTCGCTGTGCACGATGCCCGCACCCGCCGTCACCCACTGCACGTCGCCCCGGCCGAAGCGCGCCACCGCGCCCAGCGAGTCGCTGTGATCGCAAAGGCCCTTGCGAACGATGGTCACGGTCTCGAAGCCCCGATGCGGATGCGCCGGGAAACCTGGCACGGACTCGCCGTGGTACATGCTCCAGCCATCCTTGCGACTGAAGTCCTGCCCGATGTCACGGCCCGCCAGCGAGGCCGCCGGCCCCCAGGTGCCATTGCCCTTGGGGTAGGCGTCGTCGTGGTAGGCGCAGAACAGGAAAGGGTCTGTCGTGGCCCAGGGAAAGCCCAGGGGCCGGACGTCGAGCACGGCGTCGGTCATGGCAGTGCCTCAGTGATGCACGCCGTGCTCGCCATGCACGTGGCCATGCGCGATCTCCTCGGCGGAGGCCGCGCGCACGCCAGTGACGGCAAGCATGAACTTCAGGTCGCGCCCGGCCAGCGGGTGATTGCCGTCCAGGTGCACCTCCTGGCCCTTGATCTTCATGACGTGGAAGACGTGCGGCTCGCCGGCATCGGTGCGGCCTTCGAGCTGGCCGCCGACCTTCACGCCGGGCGGGAACTCGCTCTTGGGGATCACGCGCACCAGTGACTCATCGCGCACGCCGAAGGCATCCGCGGCCGAGAGGTTGAGCGTGACCTGGGCGCCGGGCGCCAGGCCCTCCAGCGCCTCCTCGATCTTCGGCAGCGTGTTGTGATAGCCCCCATGCAGGTAGACCATGGGGGTGCGGCTCTGCTCGATCAGGCGGCCGGTGGGCTCAGCCACCTTGAACTGCAGCGTGACGACGGTGTCCTTGGCGATCTTCATGATGCGGATTGTGCCCCGGGCGGGCGGCGGGCGTGTGCTGGCGCCGGCAGCCACCGGAACAGCGCCACGCCCAGCGCCAGCATGAGCGCGATGCTGCCCAGCACCGCTGCGTAGACATCCACACGCAGGGCCGCGGCGGCGGAGGCGATCAGCCCGGTCGTCCACTGCATCAGCGCGACGCCGAGGAACATGGACATGGTGAAAACCGCCATCGCGCGGCCGGTCATCTGCGGCGGGTAGGCGGCGCGCACGTCGGCGTACTGCAGCACGATGAAGCCCGCCACCACGCTCATCACGAGCGACAGGGCCACGTCGAGCCATGCGCCGGGGTTGAAGGCCATCGCGGCATACATCGCCACCACCGACAAGGCGCTCCACACGATCCAGCCGCGCCGCCGCGTGTCGCCCGGGTCCAGCCGGCCGAAAAGGGGCGGCCCCACCATGCCCACCACCGAAACGGCCAGCGCCACGTGCCCGCTGGCCACCAGGCTGAAGCCGTGCCGGTCCACCAGCAGCGGGCCCAGCCACAGGCCGCGCAGCGCCAGGAACGAGGCATAGGTGAACAGGCCCAGGCCGACGATGCCCCAGGTGAAGGGCAGGCGGAACAGCTCGCCATAGCCGCGCAGGGCCTGCCCCACGGAAGGGCGCGGCGCATCGGCCGGCGGCGGCGCCTCGCGCACCAGCAGCCAGATGGCCAGCCAGGCCAGCGCCGCGCAGGCGGCCAGCGCCAGGAAGCCAGCCCGCCACGAGGCGGCCTCGATGATCCAGGCCAGCGGCGTGCCGGTGAGCAGCAGCCCGACGGAGCCGATGCCCAGCGTGGCTCCTGACACCTGCGCGAAATGCGCCGCAGGAAACTGGCGGGCGATGAACACCGTGCACACCAGGAACGCGGGCGCGCAGCCGATGCCGGTGAGCGCCTGCCCGATCACCAGCACCGTGAAACTGTCGGCCATGGCCGTGACCACCGCTCCCGCGATGGCGAGCGGGAAAGCGATCAGCACCGTTCGGCGCGGGCCAACCCAGTCGATCAGCAGGCCCATCACGAGCTGCAGCGCGCCGAAGGCGAAATGGAACACGCCAGCGAAGATGCCTAGCTCGCGCGGTGTCAGGCCGAAGGCCTGCTGCAGCGGCGGCGCCATGAGCGCGGCCACCGTGCGAAAGGCCTGGCTGAGCGCGAAGCCGGTGGTCAGCGCCATCAGCATCAGCCAGGCGGTGCGCGGGGCGAGGGAAGGCGCGTTCACGGAGCCGACTGTAGCCGCCCACCCCGCCGTCGTTCCCGCGCAGGCGGGAACCCAGGAGGCCTTTGCGCGCCACCATCTCCTGGATTCCCGCCTGCGCGGGAATGACGGAAGCAACCATCCTCTCCACCCAACGCATCCATCCACCGGAGCTCTTGCCATGACCCCATCCATCCAGGCCCGCCGCGAGACCTTTCACGCGCTGCACCGCACCGGCTGCTTCGTGCTGCCCAACCCGTGGGATGTCGGCTCCGCCCGCGCCTTGCAACTGCTGGGCTTCAAGGCCATCGCCAGCACCAGTTCGGGCCTGGCGTGGTCGCAGGGCCGCCCGGACAACCAGGTCTCGCGCGCGGTCGTGCTCGCGCACCTGCGCGATCTGGTCGCGGCGACCGACCTGCCGGTGAACGCCGATTTCGAAGGCGGTTTCGCCGACACGCCTGACGGCGTGGCCGAGAGCGTGCGCATGGCGGTGGAGACGGGCGTGGCCGGCCTCTCCATCGAAGACTCGACGGGCGACGCCGACCAACCGCTGCGCGCCATCGATGACGCCGTGGCCCGCCTGCGCGCGGCCCGCGCCGCCATCGACGCCACCGGCACCCGCACGCTGCTGGTCGGCCGCGCCGAGAACTTCATCGTCGGCCGGCCGGACCTGGCCGATGCCATCACCCGTCTGCGCGCCTACTCCGAAGCGGGCGCCGACTGCCTGTACGCGCCCGGCATCCGCACCCGCGAGCAGATCGAGGCCGTGGTCGCCGCCGTCGCGCCCAAGCCGGTGAACCTGCTGGTGGGCTGGCCTTCGGATCTGACCGTGGCCGACTACGCCGCCATGGGCGTGCGCCGCATCAGTGTGGGCGGCGCGCTCGCCCGCGCGGCCTGGGGCGGGTTCCTGCGCACGGCCAAGGGGCTGGCGGAGGGCGGGCGGTTCGACGGGTTCGCGGATGCGGCTTCGGGGGCGGAGTTGAACGGGATGATGGGTGGGTGAGGGGGCGTGTGGTGCTACCGGGCCAGGGCCTTCCGTCGCACCGTCCAGTCCCTGAAGCGCCCAGCGCTTACATTGCAGGGTTTGCTCCAGCCTGCCGTCCCTTGACCACTGCCACCCCCACCCCCGCCGCTGAAACCCCTACGGCGCCCGCCGCCGCCGCTGACGCCCAGCGGCCCTCGTCCCGTGGGCGCCGGCCGCCCCGGCCGGGCCAAGGCCAGCCCCAGGCGCAGGCCAAGGGCCAGCGCCCGAACCCGGCCGCCCGCCCGCACCACCCGCTGCTCGATCAGCTCGCCACGCACTTCCCCGCGCTCTTCGGCGCGCGCTTCCGCCCGCTCAAGGTGGGCACGTATGACGACATCCTGGCGCGCCATCCGCAGGCCTACGAGGCCGAGGCGCTGAAGGCCGCGCTGGGGGAGCACGCGCGCTCCACGCGCTACCTGGAGGCGGTGGCCAACGGGGATGCGCGGCACGACCTGGATGGTCAGCCCGTGGAGCCGGTGGCGCCCGAGCATCGCCTGCACGCCATCATGGCGGTGTACCGCCGCCGGCAGGCGCGCGCGCCCGAGGCGCAGCGGCAGTGGGCGGTGGACCGCGTGGCCGCGGCCATCACGGCCAGCGGCCTCGAACGCGCGGACTACCTGGAGCGCATCCGCACCCAGGACCCGCAGACGCTGGCCCTGGTGGACGAAGCCTTCGAGGCCCTGCGCGAACGCACCGCCAAGCGCGAGGCACTGCGTCGTGCCTATGCCGCCAGCGGCAAGAGCCCGGCCGAGTTCGCGGCCATGTACGGGCTGGATGAGAAGACGGTGAAGCAGGCGCTGGCGGACTGAGGGCATGCGGGATCCTTGCAATTTGATCGGGACGTGATCCATTTGCAAGGATCAACCGGCGCCGCGGCTGAGCGCCCCGGGAGGTCACTTCTCCTGCGCCAGCGCCACCACCCCCCGCAGCCCCATCAGGTACGAGTGCCGCCCCAGCCCCTGGACCGTGCCCTTCACCGCCGGCGAGATGATGGAATGCGCGCGCCAGCTCTCGCGCGCGGCGATGTTGGACATGTGCACCTCGATCACCGGAAAGGGCATCGCCTTGATGGCGTCGTGCAGCGGCACGCCGTGCTGCGTGAGGCCCGCGGGGTTCACCAGCGCGCCCTGTGCGTCGTCGATGTGCGCATGCAGGAAGTCGATGAGCGCGCCCTCGTGGTTCGACTGGATCGTGGCGAGCTCCACGCCCAGCTCGCGCGCCAGCGCGGCCAGCGCCTCATCGATCTGCGCCAGCGTGGTGGTGCCGTAGATGTGCGGCTCACGCCGGCCAAACAGGTTGAGGTTGGGCCCGTGCAGAACGAGGATCTTCATGGGAGCGCAGTGTCCCATCAAAGCTTGGAGACGCGTTCCAGCTCGGCCTTGAACAGCGTCACGATGGCCGGGTCATAGGCGGCGGCGAACTTGTCGTACACCGGGCGCACGGCGGCGCGCATGGCGGCCAGTTCGGCCGCGGGCAGGTCGTTGTAGACCATGCCCTTGGCGGTGAGTTCGCCCAGCGCCTTGCTGGAGACCTCGCGGCTCACCCCGCGCTGCCAGTTCTGCGCCTCGGTCGCGGCCTCCTGCAGGATCCGCTGCTCGGTGGGCGAGAGGCGGTCCCAGAAGCGCTTGCTGATTTGCACCGGGTTGGTCGCGTACACGTGGTTGGTGCCGCTCACGAACTTCTGCACCTCGTAGAACTTGCTCGACGCGATCACCGCGAAGGGGTTCTCCTGGCCGTCCACCGCCTTGCTCTCCAGCGCGCCATACAGCTCCGCAAAGGGCATGGGCAGCGGGTTGGCGCGGAAGGTCTTGAAGGTCTCCAGGAATACCGGGTTCGGGATCACGCGCAGCTTCAGCCCCTCCAGATCGGCGCCCTTGGTGATGGGGCGCTTGCTGTTGGTCACGTTGCGGAAGCCCAGGTCGAAGAAGCCCAGGATCACCACGCCCTTCTCGGGCAGCTTGGCGGCCAGTGCCTTGCCCAGCGGGCCATCCACCATGGCATCGGCCTGGCGCGCGTTGGCGAAGAGGAAGGGGAAGTCGAGCAGGCCGAATTCCTTGACGATGCCGTTGAGCGAGGTGGTGGAGGCGACCAGCATCTCCTGCACGCCGCCTTGCAGGGCGGATTGCTGCTGCAGCTCGTTGCCCAGCTGGGAAGAGGGGAACTCCTGCACCTTGATCTTGCCGCCGCTCTTGGCGGCCACCAGCTCGGCGAACTTCTGCACGCCCAGGCTGGTGGGGTGGCCCACGTTGTTGAGGTGGCCGAACTTGATGGTGCGCTCCTGCACATCCTGCGCGGCGGCGCCGGTGGCGGCAACGAGCAGGGCCAGGGCAGCCAGGCTGCGGCGGGTGATGGGTTTCACGCGGTCTCCTGTGAA
The DNA here is from genome assembly GCF_041916345.1 of Ramlibacter sp. GTDB lineage: Bacteria > Pseudomonadota > Gammaproteobacteria > Burkholderiales > Burkholderiaceae_C > Ramlibacter. The sequence continues at coordinate 63,293 of NZ_JAYRZR010000006.1, read as the reverse complement.
GGGGTGGGAATGTGCGGCATGATAGGAACGCAGTCAGAACGCCGTTCCAGAACAGAATTTCATTCCGCATGACGAATTCAACCGCCGCGCCCGTGGGCACCGTGGACCGCACGCTGCGCATCCTGGAGACGCTGGCCGCGCACCCCGGCGGCGTGCCGCTGGCCGAGATCGCGGCGGATCTGCACCTGCCCCGCAGTGCCTGCCACCGCCTGCTGGCGGACCTGGTGCGCTGCGGCTACGTGCGCCAGCTGCGTGAGATGGGCGACTACACGCTCACCACGCGCCTGCCCGCGCTGGGCCTCAGCTTCCTGGGCGGCACCGGCATCGTGGACATCGCGCAGCCCATCATCGACCGGCTGGCGGAGGTGTCGGGCGAGCTGGTGCGCCTGGCGCTGGTGGATGGCGATCGCCTCACCTTCGTCGCCAAGGCGCAAGGCGCGCGTGCCGGCCTGCGCTATGACCCGGACATGGGCATCGACGTGCGCCTGTCGTGCAGCGCCGGCGGCCATGCGTGGCTGATGACGCTGACCGAGGAGCGCGCCACGGAACTCGTGGCGCGCCAGGGTTTCGGCCCGCCACGCGAGTACGGCCCCAAGGCACCCACCACCTTCAAGGCGTTGATGAAGGTGCTGGAGGAAGACCGCAAGCGGGGCTTCAGCCTGATCGTGGAGCAGTACGCGCCAGGCATGTGCGCCATGGCCGCGCCAGTGATGCGCCGCGGGGACGATGCCGCCGGCGTCATCACCATCGCCGGGCCGATGCAGCGCTTGACTGCCGCGCGCATGCAGGCGCTGGGCCGCCCGCTGGTGCAGGCCGCGGCGGAGCTGGCGATGGCGGCGAGCAGCTCACCGCTGATGCGGGCGCGCGGCCCGCGTACGAACTGAGCGGCACCCGCCGCGCAGGGGGGTCGCTCAGGGCGTCTGCAGATCGGCGCTCAACACCCCTTGCGCCACCAGCTCCCGGTAGGCGGAGGGCGCGTTGCCCACGGCGCGGGCAAAGGACTTGGTGAAGTACGCCGGATCTGCATAGCCCAGCTGCTCGGCCACCTGGGTCACCGGCAGGGCGGTGTAGGCCAGCAGGCGCCGCGCCTCCAGCATCAGGCGGTCTTGCAGCACCTTCAGCGCCGAGCGGCCCTGCACGCGCCGGCAGGTGCGGCTCAGGTGATCGGGCGTCACGCCCAGGGCGTCCGCATAGAACGCCAGCGGCTCATGGCGGGCATGGTGCTGCTCCACCAGCTTCAGGAAGCGCTGTACCAGCGCGTCGCGTGCGCCGCGCGCGGCATCGCGCTGGAAGTGCACGCCGTGCTCGCGCACGAAGCGCATGGCGATCAGCGTGGCCAGGGCCAGCAGCACATGCACGCGGCCCGGCTCGCCGCCGTTGAACTCGCCGGCCAGCTGGTTGAAGAGGTCGGTGGCCGCGCGGGCATCGGCGGGGTCGGCGATGACGAACGAGTCGCCCAGCAGCGCAGGGGCCAGATCGGAGCCGCCGAGCAGCTGCCGCAGTGTCGCGCTCGGGATGGTGAGCTGGTGGCCCACCGCGTCGCGCGTGTAGCTGAAGCCGTGCACGGAGCCGGGCACCAGCATCAGCATCGCGGGCGCGGCGGCCTCGAACTCGCGGCCGTCGATCGTGCCCCGCACGCGGCCCGCGCACAGCAACTGGAACTGGTGCAGGCCCTCGTGGCGATGGGCCGGAATCGTCCAATCCATCTCGTGGCCCCGCACGGCCACGGATTCGTAGTGCAGGCAGTCATCGGGCTGTTCGTGACGGACTTCGCGGAAGGGGACGAGCAGCAGCGGCGCGGGCTTCATGCCGCGCATTGTCAAAGCGATGCCGGAAATGTCCAAGCCCGGTGCCGATTCGTCCATCGCCGTGCGGGGCCTTCCGGCGCACCATCGCGGCCTTGATGACACGCAACCTGCCCGCCACCCAGGCACCCCGGCCGCCCGCGGCCCGGCGCGAGCCGCTGCGCCTGACCGGCGCGCAGGCGCTCGTGCGCATCCTGCTCGCGGAGGGCGTGGACACCGTCTTCGGCATCGTCGGCGGCAAGCTCTCGCCGCTCTTCCACGCGCTCAGCCGCGAGCCGCGCATCCGCTTCATCGGCGTGCGGCATGAGGCCGCCGGGCCGATGATGGCGGCGGCCGTGCACGCCGGCACCGGCCGGCTGGCGGTGGCCGTGGGCGAGCTCGGCCCGGGCGGGCTGAACATGGCCTCGGGCCTGGGCATCGCCTTCAACAACAACCTGCCGCTGCTGGCGATCACCACCAACCAGCACCGCGCCTCGTCGTACCCGCACGTGGGCGTGTTCATGGATCTGGACACGCGCGCGGTGACGGCGCCGCTGACCAAGTGGAATGCGGTGGTCGGCGACGCGCGCCGCATGCCCGAGCTGGCCCGGCGCGCCTTCCGTGAGGCCTTGAGCGGGCGCCCCGGGCCCGTGCACCTCGACATTCCGCAGGACGTGCTGGGCGAGGTGCACGCCTTCGCGGCGGATGAATTCGATCTGCCGCCGCAGCGGTATCGCGCCACCGAAGGGCCGCGGCCCTCGGCCCGGCTGGTGCGTGAAGCCGTGGCGCTGCTGCGCCAGGCCAGGCGGCCCCTCATCGTGGGCGGCGGCGGCGTCGTCGCCGCCGAGGCCGCGCCGCTGCTGCGCGAGATGGCCGCGCGCCTGCACGCGCCCGTGGTGCCGACGCAGATGGCGCTGGGCGTCGTGCCCAGCGACAGCCCGCACTTCGTCGGCCACGGCGGCCTGATCGCCGGTGAGGCGGTGAAGCATGCCTTCGAGCACGCCGACGTGATCCTGAGCGTCGGCTGCCGGTGGTCCTCATGGATGTGGGACGAGCGCGGCGCGCTGGCGCGGCGGCACCACCAGCTGATCAACGTGAACATCGACCCGGCGGCGCTGGGCAGCGCGGCGGTGCACACCGTGGGCATGCAGGCCGACGCGGCCGAGGCGCTGCGCGACCTGCTCGACGCGCTGGGCGAGACCACGCCCGATCCGCAGTGGCTGGCGCAGGTGCGCGCCGTGCGCGCGCGCTACGAGCGCAAGCTTGCCATCATGGCCGCGGATACCGAGCAGACGATGCACCCCGCCGCGCTGGCCCAGGCCATCGCCCACGCGCTGCCGCCCGACGCGCTCGCGGTCTACGACGGCGGCCACACCACCTTCTGGAGCAACGACTTCACGCCGGTGCGTGAGGTGCGCACGCGCTTCCACGAGCCGGGCATGAGCCACCTGGGCTACGGCCTGCCGGCCGCCATCGCGCTGCAGTCGCAGTCGCCCGGCCGGGTGGTGGTGAACATCACCGGCGATGGTGCGTTCGGCTTCACGCTCAACGAGCTGGACACCGCGCGCCGCCACCGCCTGCCCGTGGTCACCGTCGTGCACAACAACGCGGCCTGGGGCGTGATCCGCATGGGCCAGAAGGCCGGCCTGGATTTCGAGTACGGGACCGCGCTGGAGGACACCGACTATGCCGCCATCGCGCGCGGCTTCGGCTGCCATGGCGAGGTGGTCACGCGCGCCGGCGACTTCGCGGCCGCGTTCGCGCGCGCCGTCGCGTCGGGCCTGCCCGCGGTCATCGACTGCCGCACGCGCTTCCTGCCCCACCCCGCAGTGGGCCAGTTCGTCAGCATGAACAAGTACGGCTTCCACTCGCTCACCCGCGTGGAGCCGGTCAAGGAGCACCGATTGAACGACATCCACATGCTCATCGGGGGCGAGAAGACCGCCTCCGCCTCGGGCCGCACCTTCGAACGCCGCAATCCGCTGGATGGCACCGTGGCCACTCGTGCCCCGGCCGCTACGCCGCAGGATGCGCTCACCGCTGTCGAGGCCGCTGCCCGGGCGCTGCCCGCCTGGTCCGCGCTCGGCCCCGGCGCCCGCCGCGCGCTGCTGCTGAAGGCCGCGGCGGCGCTGGAGGCGAAGACCCCGACGTTCGTCGAGACGATGGCCGCCGAGACCGGCGCCGCTGCGCCATGGGCCGGCTTCAACGTGCATCTCGCCGCCGGCATGCTGCAGGAGGCGGCCGCGATCACCACGCAGATCTCGGGCGAGGTGATCCCTTCCGACGTGCCGGGCTCGCTGGCGATGGGGCTGCGCGTGCCGGCGGGCGTGGTGCTCGGCATCGCGCCGTGGAATGCGCCGGTCATCCTCGGCGTGCGGGCGATCGCCACGCCGCTGGCCTGCGGCAACACCGTCATCCTCAAGGGCTCGGAGCTGTGCCCGGCCACGCACGGCCTGATCATCGAGGCCCTGCAGGAGGCCGGCCTGCCGCCCGGCGTGGTCAACTTCGTCACCAACGCCCCGGCGGACGCGGCAGCAGTGGTCGAGGCGATGGTGGCCCACCCGGCCGTGCGGCGCGTCAATTTCACCGGCTCCACGCCGGTGGGCCGGCTCGTGGCGCAGACCTGCGCGCGCCACCTGAAGCCGGTGGTGCTGGAGCTCGGTGGCAAGGCGCCCTTCGTGGTGCTGGACGACGCGGATCTCGACGCCGCCGTCGACGGCGCGATCTTCGGCGCGTTCGCCAACTCCGGGCAGATCTGCATGTCCACCGAGCGCATCGTGGTGGACGAGGCGATCGCCGACGCCTTCGTGGCCAAGCTGGCCGCGCGCGCGGTCGGGCTGCCGCTGGGGGACCCGCGTAAGGGCCCCGTGGTGCTGGGCTCGGTGGTGGACCTGAGCACGGTGGAGCGCTGCAACGCCCTTATCGACGACGCGCTCGCCAAGGGCGCCACGCTGGTGTGCGGCAGCCGCAGCGACAGCACGCTGATGCCGGCAACGGTGCTGGACCGCGTCACGCGCGAGATGCGGATCTATCACGAGGAAAGCTTCGGCCCGGTGAAGCCGGTGGTGCGGGTGCGCGGCACCGAAGCCGCCGTCGAGTGCGCCAACGACAACCCCTATGGCCTGTCGGCGGCCGTGTTCGGGCGGGACATCGCGCGCGCGCTGCAGGTGGCGCAACGCATCGAATCCGGCATCTGCCATGTGAACGGCCCCACGGTGCATGACGAGGCCCAGATGCCCTTCGGCGGTGTCAAGGCCTCGGGCTACGGCCGCTTCGGCGGCAAGGCCGGCATCGACGCCTTCACCGAGCTGCGCTGGGTGACGGTGCAGACCACGCCGCGGCACTACCCCTTCTGACTCATACCGATCCGCCCCAAGAGGAGACAAGACCATGCAACGGAGAGACTTTCTGCGCGCGGGCGCGGCGCTGGGCGGCATGCCCTTCGCCCTGGCCGCGCAGGCGCAGGCCGCCAACATGATGGTGTGGTCCGGCTTCCCGGCCGGCGGCCTGGGCGACCAGGTGACGCGGCCGCTGGTCGAGCAGCTGCGTGGCAAGTTCCCGCAGAACGTGGTCCATGACAACAAGCCGGGCGCCGGCGGGCGCATCGCGGCTGACTTCGTACGCCGCTCGGCGCCGGATGGCAACAACATCCTGCAGAGCCCGGCCTCGACCATCGTGCTGCATCCGCACGTGTTCCGGAAGCTGCCCTACGACACCCTGGCAGATTTCACGCCCCTCACCGGCCTGTGCACCTTCACCACCGTGCTGACCGCGGGGCCGGGGCTGCCCGCGGAGGTGCGCGGCTTCGCGGACTTCGTGGCCTGGGCCAAGGCGAACCCGGCCGCGGCGAACATCGGCAACCCGTCCACGGGCTCGGCGATGCATCTCGCCTCGCTGCTGCTGGCCAGCAAGACGGGTGCGCCGCTGAACGCCATTCCCTACAAGGGCGGTGCGCCACTGCTGACGGATCTGCTGGGCGGCCAGGTGCCGGTGAGCATCAACGTGGTGAGCGAGGTGCTGCCGCACATCCGCTCGGGCAAGCTGCGCGCGCTGGCGGTGACGGCGCCCACGCGGTGGAAGGCGCTGCCGGAGGTACCCACGATGACGGAGCTGGGCCACAAGGAGCTGGCCTCGCTGGAGTGGCTGGGCTGGTTCGGCCCCGCCGGCATGCCGGCGGCGCGCGTGGCCGCCATCAATGCCGCCGTGGGGGAGGCGCTGGGCTCCGCCGCGATGACCGAGGTCTTCACCCGCAACGGCCTGGAGCCGTTGCGCCTGAGCGCTGCTGACTTTGGTACGCTGGTGAAGCGTGACCACGCGTACTGGGCGCAGGTGGTCAAGGCAACGGGCTTCAAACCGGAGGACTGAGCATGACCCCCCTCACGCTGGAACAGGCGCAGGCCCTCATCGCCGCCGCGCTCGCGAAATCGAAAGCCATGGGCTACAAGCCCATGGGCATCGCGGTGCTCGACGCCGCCGGCCACCTGAAGGCTTTCGCCAGCGAGGACGGCGCGAGCAAGTTCCGCTTCGACATCGCGCGGGCCAAGGCCTGGGGCGCCGTGGGCATGGGCGTGTCGAGCCGCAAGCTCGCCGAGCGCGCCAAGGACAACCCCAACTTCTTCGTCTCGCTCGCCGCCACCGCGGAGGGCAAGTTCCTGCCGCAGACCGGCGCAGTGGTGATCCGCGACGCGCAGGGCCACCTGCTGGGCGCCGTGGGCGCCAGCGGCGGAACGGGCGACGAGGACGAGCTGATCTGCATGGCCGGCGTGGCCGCGATCGGCCTGGTGAGCGGCTGAGCGGGGGGCCGGTGGGCGGGCAGCCGGCGGCGGCATACTGCTGGCAGCCGTCGCGGGGCCTCGGTCGCGCCGCGCGGACGAAACCCGACACGAGGAGTACCCCATGGCCCTGCTGGGCGAATCCGCGCTGGCGATGTGGTGGGACATGGCGCCCGACATGCGCGCCGAGTTCGAGCACTGGCACACGCACGAGCACTTTCCGGAACGGCTGGCGCTGCCCGGCTTCCAGCGTGCCACGCGCTGGGCGGCCGTCGATGGCGGCGAGGGCTTCTTCATCCTCTACGAGCTGCAGACGCACGCGGCCCTGAGCTCCCCCGAGTACCTGGCCCGCCTGAACGCGCCCACCCCGTGGTCCACGCGCCTGATGCCGCACCACCGCCACATGGTGCGCAGCCAGACGCGCGTGCTGCACTCGCACGGCGCCGGCGTGGCGCGGCATGCAATGACGCTGCGGCTGTCCCCGCGTGAGGGCGAGGCGCCGCGCCTGCAGGCCGCGTTGTACGCGTTGATCCAGGCATGGCCTCAGCGCCCCGGACTGGCCGGCGCGCATCTGCTTCGCACCGATACACCCGCCATCGGGCCGACCACCGAGCAGAAGATCCGCGGGAATGCAGACCGCAGCGCGGACTGGGTGCTGGTGGTGTGCGGGTATGAGTTGGAGGCGTTGCGCGGGCTGAGGGAAGCGGAGCTGACGGGGTCGGCCCTGCAGGGGATGGGGGCCGACGGCGAGCCGGTGGTGGGGCTCTACGGCTTGTCCATGTCCATGGCTCGCGGGGACGTGCTGTAGGGCGGCGCTTCCGCAGTCACGGGGCGACGCCCCTTCCACCTTCGCCGCCCTTGTGCCAAGCTCGCCCCATGTCCCCCGCCCGTCGCCGCCACTTCACCGCCCTCGCGGCCAGCCTCTCGCTGCTGCTGGCCGTCGTGGCGGCCTTCGCGTGGCTGGAGTTGCGCCAGGCGCGCGCGGCGCCGACGGACGCGCCCCAGTCTTACACCGGCGCGCTGCAGATCGGCGGCCGGCGCATCGTGCTGCAGGGACCCTCCGGCCCCGTGCTCGATTGCCCGGGGGCGGATTGCGCCTGGCGCGACATGCGGGCGCATCTGGGCCGCACGGTCACGCTGGTGCTGTCGCACGGGCGGGTGATCGCGGTGGAGGCAGACGGCGCGCGCCGTGATGTTTGGCAGGAGCGCATCGAGGAGAAGGCGGACACGCTGGCGGGTGGGCTGGTCGGGGCCGTGCTGTGCGGCATCGTGGCGCTGGTGCTGGCGCGGCCGTGGCAGCGGAGGCGGTGAGGGGCGGCGAGGATCGCTGGGGTTGCGCTGCGCGCCACCCCAGCCTACGAAGATCGTCCCACTGGATCGGCATGCGCAGGCTGGGCTGCAACCCCAGCGGTCCCCGTCACCGCAGCGCCACCCACAGCAGGGACAACCCCGAGCAAGCCATCAACCCGTCGATCAGCGCGCGGTAGGTCTGCTCCGACAGCTTCAGCACCACATACCGCCCCACGAACGACCCCGCCATGAGCGTGAGCCCCACGCCCACGCCTTGCGCCAGCACCAGCGGCGAGAGGGCACCGAAGGCCTGGAAGGTGCCGACCTTCGCCAGGTACATGCCGATGGAGGCGGCGGCCTCCGTGCCCAGGAAGGCGCCGCGGTCCAGGCCGTAGGCGGTGAACAGCGGCACGGTCAGCGGTCCGGTGGAGGCCACCACGCCGGTCAGCACGCCCAGTGGCGCGCCCAGCAGCATCAGGTGCCGCAGCGCGATGCGGCGCTGGTGCCGCGCCAGCCAGCGGCGCACCGGAATCAGCGACAGGAAGAAGAGGCCCAGCGCGCCCTCGGCCACGCCGGGCGGAATGGTCAGCAGCAGCCGCGCGCCCAGCATCGCGCCCGGCACGGCGGTGGCGCAGAAGGCGCCGCAGGCGCGCCAGTCGATGGCGCGTCGCCACGCGAGTACGCGGCCCAGGTTGCCCAGGATGGCGGCGATGGCCATGATGGGGATCGCCTGCCGCGGCCCGAACAACACCACCAGCACCGGCATCATCACCAGCGACGAGCCCGTGCCGACGATGCCGCCCAGCGTGCCGGCGAACAGGCCGCACGCGAGGAGGAGGAGCAGGTCCATGGGGGGAGTCTACGGGCGAGTGCGGGGAACGCTGGGGTTGCGCTGCCGCTCCACCCCAGCCTACGAATCGCGAACACCCGCCTGCTGGATCGGTCTTCCGTAGGCTGGGGTGGAGCGGTAGCGCAACCCCAGCGTTCCCGCCTCACCCCTCGTCGCGGATCTTGTACTGCGCCGCCAGCTGGCTCTGCACCGTCGGCGGCACGGCCTCATAGTGGCTCAGCATGATCGTGTAGCGGCCCTGCCCGCCGGTCAGTGAGTTCAGCCGTGTCTGGTAGCTCGCCAGTTCCGACAGCGGCGCCAGCGCCAGCACCGTCAGGTGCCCGGCCGCTGCGGCCTGTGTGCCGCTCACCTGCCCACGGCGTGACGCCAGGTCGCCGGTGATGTCGCCCATGTGCTGCTCGGGCGCGGTGATCTCCACGTGCACGATCGGCTCCAGCACGACCGCGCGCGCGGCCTGCACGGCGGTGATCAGCGCCTTCTTGCCGGCCTGCACGAAGGCGATCTCCTTGCTGTCCACGGTGTGGTGCTTGCCGTCGTACACGGTCACCTTCAGGTCCACCACCGGGTAGCCGGCCACCACGCCCTGCTCCATGGCCATGCGCACGCCCTTCTCCACCGCGGGCATGAAGTTGCCGGGGATCGCGCCGCCCTTCACCTCGTCGGCGAACACGAAGCCGGCGCCGCGTTCCAGCGGCTCGATGCGCAGGAACACCTCGCCGAACTGGCCGGCGCCACCGGTCTGCTTCTTGTGGCGGTGGTGGCCCTCGGCCGGGGCGGTGATCGTCTCGCGGTAGGCAATGCGCGGCGGCCGTGTCTCCACCTGGCAGTTGTGCACGTCGGTCAGTCGTTCCAGCAGCGTGCGCAGGTGCAGCTCGCCCAGGCCGTAGACCACGGTTTCGTTGGTGTCGGCGGCGTGCTCCAGCTTCAGGCAGGGGTCTTCGCTCACCAGCTTGGCCAGGATGTCGTGCAGCCGCTGCTCATCCCCGCGCCGCTTGGGCGAGATGGCCAGGCCGTGCACGGGCACCGGAAAGGCCAGCGGCTTCAGGTGCAGGTGCGCGTCTTCCGCCGCGTCGTGCAGCACGGCATCGAAGTGCAGTTCATCCACCTTGGCGATGGCGCACAGGTCGCCGGGTACGGCGCTTGGCACCTCCTTCAGCTCCTTGCCCTGCAGCATGAACAGGTGGCCCACCTTGAAGGGCCGGCGCCCGTCGCCCACGAACAGCTGGCTGTCGCGCGTGATGGTGCCCTGGTGCACGCGGATCACGCCCATCTTGCCCACATAGGGGTCCTGCGTGATCTTGAACACGTGCGCCACCACGTGCCGCGAGGGATCCACCTCGATGGGGTGCGGCTTGGCGGCCTCGCCCTCGCCCTCCAGGAAGGCGGGTGGGTTGCTCTCGGTCGGGTCGGGCAGCAGCTTCTCGATCACGTCCAGCAGCTCGGCCACGCCGGCGCCGGTGCGCGCGGAGACGAAGCAGATGGGCACCAGATGCCCCTCGCGCAGCGCCTGCTCCAGCGGGGCGTGCAGCTCCGACGGGTCCACGTCGCCCTCGTTCAGGTAGCGCTCCACGAAGGCGGCGTCCACCTCCACCACCTGCTCCACCAGTTTGCGGTGGGCCTCCTCCACGCTGGAGAAGTCGGGCTGCGGCCCGTCGGCATGCAGCTTGTAGAAGCAGTCGAGCACGCGCTCTCGCTTCTGCGAGGGCAGGTTCACCGGCAGGCATTCCTTGCCGAAGGTGGCCTGGATCTGTTCCACCAGCGCGCCCAGGTCCACGCCCTGCGCGTCGATGCGGTTCACGATGATCAGGCGGTCGCGCTCGCGCTCCTTCGCCCACTCCATCATGCGCACCGCCATCGGCTCGATGCCGGTGGCCGCGTTGATCACGATGGCGGCCGTCTCCACCGCCTCCAGCGCGGGCAGCGACTGGCCCAGGAAATCGGGCGCGCCGGGCGTGTCGATCAGGTGGGTGCGGATGCCCAGGTGCTCAAAGTGAACGAGCGCCGCATTCAGGGAACGCAGCGCTCGTTTTTCGAGGGGGTCGAAATCGGCGACGGTGGAACCTTTCTCCACGCTGCCGGGGCTGCCGATGGCCCCGGCCCTGGCCAGCAGCGCCTCCGTCAGGCTGGTCTTGCCCGCGGCGCTGGGGCCCACGAGGGCCACCGTGCGGCGGGCGGCGATGTCACGATGTGCAGGCATGACGACCTTCCATCCCAGGTTGATGGGGCCATCCTATTCCTGGGGCGGGCACGGCGCAACTGCGTCAACCCGTCGTCCTCGCGCAGGCGGGGACCCAGGAGGTCTTACGCCCGCAAGCGATGCGTCAGCGCCTGCGCCAGCACCCAGTCATCCGCCGTGGTCAGCTTGATGTTCAGCGCCTCCCCCTCCACCCACGCCAGCGGCAGGCCGGCGCGCAGCACCATCTCGTTTGCGGATTGCGGCTGCCAGCCCTCACGCGCGGCCTGCGCGCACAGTTCGCGCAGCAGGTCCGCGCGAAAGGCCTGGGGCGTCTGCGACTGGCCGGCCTCGGTGCCGGGCAGCGCCTCGGTCACGCGGTCGCCCTCCACGCGCAGCCACCGCACCGGCGCGCGCAGGCAGGCGGTGGCCGCGCCCGTCGCTTGTGCCGCCCCGAGCACGCGCCGCGCAAGGGCCACCGAGGCGAACGGGCTGCATGCATCCCACAGCAGCACCCAGGGCCGCGTGGCGGCTGCGACCAGTTGCGTCAGCGTCGCTTGCCGCGTGGTGCCGCCCTCGACGCGCGTGCTGGCCGGCGGCGCGGCCATGCCTGGCGCGCAGCCCACAAGCACCTCGGCGCCGAGCGGACGCGCCTTCTCCACCAGCCAGTCGATCACCGGCCGGCCGGCCAGCGGCAGCAGAGCCTTCGGGCCGAGCCCCAGGCGCTCACCCAGGCCGGCGGCGGGGATGAGCACGCTCACGTCCTCGGCGACCGGGCCGGGGTCTTCAGCCATGGCCCGGCTTCGGAGGTGGCGCCACGGCCGCATCGAGCACGGCGCACCACGCATCCAGCTGCGGCTGGGCCCCGCAGCGCGCGCGGATCTGCTGCGCGAGGCGCTGCGTGCGCGGCAAGTCGCCGGTGAGCCAGCATTGGCACAGCGCCTTCCAGGCGAGGCAGGTCCAGCTCAGGTTCATGGCCACCAGCGCGCGGTTGGAGATCTGCGTGTCCCACTCCGGCTGCGGCGTGCGCCAGTCGCCATAGAACGCTTCGAGCAGCGCCTCCGCCGGATCGGGCCACCACACCAGCCCGGCCGGGCTGGGCCGCTCGCGCAGCGCGAACCATGGCAGGCGCAGCACGCGCTGATGCGAAGGCGGGCGGTCATACAGCCAGGCGCCGCCCTCGATGCAGCCGCGGGCGGGATCACGCCGCAGGCCGAACACATCGATTGAGTAGCCGGTGTCGCCATCGACATAGGTCGCCACGTTGCCGAAGGGCGGCACGTCCCGCGCGCGGCGCAGGCCCAGGCCTTGCAGCAGCCGGCCGGCCAGGCTGAAATCGTCCAGCCAGACGGCGATGTCGGCGTCCTTGTCATTCGGCAGCAGCGCGCCGTCGCGCTGCAGGCCCAGCAGCGTGCCCGCATAGGGGAAGGCGGGGCAGCCGGCCGTGCGCAGCTCCGCCAGCACGTGCCACACGAGGCGCAGCGCGCGTGGGCCGTCCCACGGCGCGGCCGGCCGCTGCTGACGCGGCACCAGGCCCTCGGCCGTCACGCGCGCCAGCGCATCCAGCGTCATCTGCAGGCGCGCCCGCAGCGTCTCGAAGTCACCCGCCAGCAGCGCCGTCTGCGCGCCGGCCAGGCCGGACTCGATCAGCGGCAGGGCGGGGTGGGTCATGCGGAGGGACTCTAGCAGCGTGGGAGCCGCTGGGGTTCCCTTCGGTCACCGCCAGCCTACGGGGTCAACCAGGGTGGGCGGGACTTCGTAGACTGGGGTGGAGCGTCAGCGCAACCCCAGCGATCCCTGCACGCCTCAGCGCCGCGCCCCACCCAGCAGCGTCACCAGCTCCGGCACCAGCGCCTCGTTCCCGCCCTGCGCCAGCGCCTGCTCCAGCGTGCCCAGCACGGCCTGCGCCACCTCACGCGCGGCGCCGGCATCGGTGGCCATGGTGGTGTAGTAGTCCAGATCCTTGCGGGCGTTCGCGATGGAGAAGCGCAGGCCGCTCGTGTCGCGCGCCAGCAGGTAGGGCTTGATGCGCTCCAGCGCGATGCCGCCGCCGCCGCCCTTGGCCAGCACGTCGACGAAGGCCTCGGGCGCCACGCCGCTGCGCTCGGCGCAGGCGCCGGCCTCGGCCAGCAGCGTGATCATGCCCAGCGATACGTAGTTGTGCAGCAGCTTCATGCTGTGCCCCGCGCTCACCGGCCCCACGTGGGTGATGTTCTCGGCGAAGCACTTCAGCAGCGGCCGCACCTCCTCCAGCAGGGCTGCATCACCGCCCACCAGCAGGTTCAGCCGGCCCTCGGCGGCCTCCTTCGGCGTGCGCGTCATCGGCACATCCAGGAAGCGCGAACCGCCCGCCTGCACCGCCTGCGCCATGCGCTGGGTGGAGGAGGGGATGGCCGTGGAGCAGTCGATCACGATGCTGCCCGGCCGCAGGCCCTCCAGCACGCCGCCGGCGCCGGTGAGCACCGCCTCCACCTGGGGCGAACCGGTGACGACGAGGATCACCACGTCGGCCCAGGCGGCGAGGTCCTTCGCAGTGGTGAAGGTGCGTGCACCGCCGGCCTTGAGCGCATCCAGCGGCTGGTTGCCGGGGTGTTCCAGCACGCCCAGCGGCCAGCCGTGCTTCTGGATATTGCTGGCGATGCCGTGGCCCATGAGGCCGATGCCGATCATGCCGATGTTCTTGTTCATGTCTTGCTCCGTCGATGCGTGTCCTGCGGTGGCTTCAAGTCTACTTGGCACGCGACGCGCGCGCCGGCATCATGGGCCCATGCTGAAGCAGGAAGTGGCCATGGGCCCGGGCGGCCGTGTGCTCATCATCGATTCCATCACCAAGGTGGACCCGCGGGACGAGGGCGCCATCGTCGTCTCGGCCTCGCACGGCGGTGTGAGTTCCGGTGAGTTCGCGCTGGCGGTGCCGCTGCGGGCCGTGTTCTTCAACGACGCCGGCGTCGGCAAGGACGATGCGGGCATCGCGGCGCTCGCCATGCTGCAGGCGCGCGGCGTGGCCGCCGGCACCGTGTCGCACACCAGCGCGCGCATCGGCGACGCGCAGGACATGTGGGACCACGGCGTGATCTCGCATGTGAATGAGGCCGCGCGGGCGATGGGGCTGGCGCCGGGGCAGCGGTTGCAGGCCGTGCTGCAGCGGCTGGTGCGGGGCGATTGAAGCGCTGGGGTTCCCTTCGGTCACCGCCAGCCTACGAGGCCACGGTCGCTGCGCTCTCGTGGGCTGGGGTGGAGCGGAGCGCAACCCCAGCGGTCAGGCCGCCACCCGCGCGGGCCACTGATCGTGCAGCGTCACCGGCACGCGCTCACCCCACAGCAGGATCTCCGCGGCCGTGCCTTCATGCGGCACCCGCGCCGCATCGCCGCGCACATAGCCCAGCGCCACGCAGGCGCCGGCCAGCGGGCTCCAGCCGACGGAACTGAGCTCGCCCACCGGCTCGCCGGCCAGCAACACCGTCTCGCCGCCCCACGCATACCGCGTCGCGTCGCCCAGCACCACGCTGACCAGCTTCTTGCGCAGCGGCAGATGCTGACTCGCCACCAGCGCATCGTGGCCGATGAAGCCGCCAGGCTTGTCCAGCTTCACGCTGAAGCCCAGGCCGGCCTGCCAAGGTGTCTCGTCCGGCCCCAGCTCGGCGCCCCAGGCGCGGCGGCCCTGCTCGATGCGAAGCGCATCCAGCGCGTAGTAGCCGGCATCGCGCAGGCCCAGGTCCTGCCCCGCCGCCATGAGCGCGAGGTAGACGTGGCGCGTCATCTCCACCGGCACATACAGCTCGAAGCCCGGCCCGCCTACGTAGCTCATGCGCGCCGCGCGCACGCGGGCATGACCCAGGTCGATCTCCTTCGTCCAGGAGAACTTCAGCCCGGCGGGGGACAGGTCATCCGGGCTCACGCGCGCCAGCAGCTCGCGCGCCTTCGGCCCCATGACCGACAGCACGCAGGTGAGCGCCGACACGTCGGTCAGCACCGCATGCTGGTCGGCCACGATGTGACGGCGGATCCAGTCGGCGTCCCGCGTGGCCTGGGCCGAGCCGGTGACGATGTGGAACTGGTCCTCGGCGAGCCGGGTGACGGTGAGGTCGCTCTCGATGCCGCCGCGCGCGTTGAGCATGGGCGTGTAGACCATGCGGCCGACCGGCACGTCCATCTCATTGCCGCACAGGCGCTGCAGCACGTGCAGCGCGTCGCGGCCCTGCAGCAGCAGCTTGGAGAACGAGGTCTGGTCGTACAGCGCCACCGCTTCCCGCGTGGCCCGCTGTTCCTCGATCATCCAGGGCAGCCAGCCGGGCGTGCCGAGGGTGTGGGCGGCGGAGGGAGTCTCGGGGCGAAAGTAATTCACCCGCTCCCACCCATTCTTGCTGCCGAACTCCGCGCCCTTGTCCTTCAGCAGGTCATACAGCGGCGAGGTGCGCAGCGGCCGCACGGTGCGCAGCTCCTGCCGGGGCCAGCGCATGGCGTAGTGCAGGCCCAGTGTCTCGCCGGTGCGCTCGGCCAGCGCGCGGCGGTTACCGGTGAAGGGTGCGAAGCGGCGGATGTCCACCTCCCACACGTCGCTGGCGGGCTCGCCGGCGGCCACCCACTCGGCGATCAGCCGGCCCGCCCCGCCGCTGTTGGCGATGCCGGCGGAATTGAAGCCGGCGCAGACAAAGTAGTTGCCCAGCTCCGGCGCCTCGCCCAGGATGAAGTTGCCGTCGGGCGTGAAGCTCTCCGGCCCGTTCAGCAGCATCTTCACCTGCGCCGTCTCCAGGCAGGGCGTGCGGTGGATCGCATTGGTCATCAGCGGCTCGAACTGGTCCCAATCCTCCCCCAGCAGCTCGAACTGGAAGGTGGAGGGAATCGGGTCCACCTGCCACGGCTTGGCTTCCAGCTCGAAGCCGCCCATCACCAGGCCGCCCACCTCTTCCTTGTAGTAGATCAGGCCGTCCGGATCACGCACCACCGGCATGTCGGGCGTGACGCCGGCGATGCGCTCGGTGACGATGTAGAAGTGCTCCGCCGAGAAGAGCGGCACGTTCACCCCGGCCAGGCGGCCGAACTGCCGGGACCACTGGCCACCGCAGTTGATGACCACGTCGCAGCTCACCGTGCCCTGCGCGGTGACGACGCCGGTGACGCGGCCGCGCGCCTGCGTCACGCCGGTCACTTCCACCCCCTCCATGATCTTCACGCCGCGGTTGCGCGCGCCCTTGGCGAGCGACATGCACAGGTCCGCCGGATTCGCTTTGCCATCGCCCGGCAGCCACAGGCCGCCTTGCAGGTCATCGGTGCGCAGCACGGGCACGCGCCGGGCAATCTCCGCCGGCGTGATCTCATGGCACTCCACGCCGAACGCGCGGGCCATCGCGAGCTGCTTGCGCAGCATCTGCATGCGCTCGGGCGTCTTGGCCACGTTCACGCTGCCGCACTGCTTCCAGCCCGTGGCGAGGCCGGTCTCGGCCTCCAGCGTGGCGTACAGCTCGATGCCGTACTTGCTCATCTGCGTCATGCTGCGGTTGGGCCGCATCTGCCCCACCAGGCCGGCGGCGTGCCAGGTGGTGCCGCTGGTGAGCCGGCCCTGTTCCAGCAGCAGCACGTCGGTCTTGCCCAGCTTCGCCAGGTGGTACGCGGTGGAGCAGCCGGCGATGCCGCCGCCGACGATGACGATTTCGGCGTGGGAGGGGAGGGTCATGGATCGTCTTTCAGGTCGGGAGGCAGGGCCGTGCAGCCCTCACCCCAGCCGCAGTGCCATCACCCCCGCCACGATGGCCGCCGTGCCGATGGCCCGGCGCGGGGTGAAGGCTTCCTTCAGGAACCAGGTGCCGATCAGCGCGGCGAACAGCACCGAGGTCTCGCGCAGGGCGGCCACCAGGGCCACTGGCGCGCGGGTCATGGCCCACAGCGCAATGCCGTAGGAGCCGAGTGAGGCGGCCGCGGCCACGCAGGCCACCGGCGCGCGGGCGCGGGCATAAACCCAGGTGGTGGCCCAGCCGCGGCGCCACAGCACGATCAGGCCGAAGGGCCAGCCGTCCAGCACGAAGAGCAGTGCCACGTACTGCAGCGCGTTGCCGGAGGCACGCACCCCCAGGCCATCCACCACGGTGTAGAGCGCGATGATCACCGCGTTGCTGAGCGCGAAGGCCACCGCGCGCGGCGAGTCGAGCGCATGGCGCGACAGGCCGAGCGAGAGCACGCCCGCGCTCACGCCCAGCACGCCTGCCCAGGCCATGGGCGAGAGCGTCTCGCCCAGGGTGAAGCTCGCCGACAGCGCCACCAGCAGCGGCGCGGTGCCGCGCATCAGCGGGTAGGTGAGGCCCAGCTCGCCATGCTTGTAGGCACCGGTCAGCGCGACGTAGTAGCCGATGTGGATGACGATGGAGCCAGCTAGGTAGGGCCATGACTCGGGTTTCGGCAGGCCCGCGATCAGCACCAGCGGAATGCCGATGAATGAGCCCACGATGTGGATCACCGCCGTGTCCAGCGCCTTGTCGGGGCTGGACTTCACCAGGGCGTTCCAGCTCGCGTGCAGCAGGGCGCCGAACAGCACCGCGAGCAGGACAGGCCATGTGATCGCCAATCGCCTACACCCAGGGCAGCGAGTAGGTCTTGAGGTTGGTGAAGCTCTTCATGGCCTCCTGCACGCCCTCCTTGTAGCCCAGGCCCGAGTCCTTGATGCCGCCGAAAGGCGTGAGCTCCAGCCGGTAGCCCGGCACCTCGCGCACGTTCACCGTGCCCACGTGCAGTTCGTTGATGAAGCGCGTGATGTAGTCCAGCCGGTTGGTGCACACCGCGCTGGACAGGCCGTAGGCCGTGCCGTTGGAGAGGCGGATGGCCTCATCGATGTCCTTGAAGCGGATGATGGGCGAGACGGGGCCGAAGGTCTCCTCCCGCACCACGGTCATGCGGGGGTCCACCTGGTCGATGACGGTGGGCGCGTACAGCGCGCCGCGCCGCTGGTTGCCCGCGAGCAGCCGCGCGCCCTGGGCCACCGCCTCGTTCACGCGCGACTCGAACAGCATGGCGGCGGGCTCATCGATCACCGTGCCCATGTCCATCGCCGGGTCGCTAGGGTCCCCGTGCTTCCACGCGAGCGTCTTCTCCACCACCAGCTCGGTGAAGCGCGCGGCCACCGACTCATGGACCAGCATGCGCTTGATGGCGGTGCAGCGCTGGCCGGAGTTCTTGTAGCTGCCCTGCACCGCGAGCGACGAGGCCTCATCCAGATCGGCATCCTCCATCACGATGATCGGGTCGTTGCCACCCAACTCCAGCACCACGCGGCGATAGCCGGCCTTGGAAGCGATGTACTTGCCGATGCTCACGCCGCCGGTGAAGGTGATGAGGTCCGCCCGCTCGTTCGTGATCAGCTCGTCGGCGATCTCGCGCGGATCGCCCGTCACCACGTGCAGCATCTCCGGTGGCAGCCCGGCCTGGTACAGCAGGTCGGCGAAGAAGATCGCCGAGAACGGCACCTTCTCCGAGGGCTTGAGCACCATGCGGTTGTTGGTGGCGACGCTGGGCACGACCTTGTGCGCCACCTGGTTCATCGGGTGGTTGAAGGGCGTGATGGCGGTGATCACGCCCAGCAGCGGCGAACGCTGCGTGTACACGCGGCGCTTCTTGCCGTGCGGCGTGAGGTCGCAGCTGAAGATCTGGCCGTCGTCCTTGAGCACCTCGTTGGCGCCGAAGAGCAGCACGTCGCTCACGCGGCCGGCTTCATAGATCGCGTCCTTGTGGCACAGGCCGGCCTCGGCGGTGATGAGCGCGGCGATGTCGGCCAGCCGATCACGCACCAGCGCCGCGGCCTTCTGCAGGATGCCGGCCCGATCAGCGCGCGTGAGCTTCGGCTGGCAGGCATGCGCCACCTCGAAGGCCTCGCGCACCTCCTCCAGCGTGGCCTTGGGCACGCTGCCGATGCGCTCGCCCGTGTAGGGGTTGAAGACCGGAATGACGCGGTCGCCCTCGCGGCCATCGCCCACGCGGCGGCCGGCGATGCGCATGCGGTCGAGCCCGTGCGCGCGGATGAATTCGGAGACAGATGCGCTCATGACATCACTGCGCGTGATTCAACGCCAGGTCGAACGCGTCGAAATTGCGGAAGCGCCGGTTGCGGTCGATGCCCGGCAACGGCCGGTTCACCACCAGCGGCACCTTCTGCTCGCTGATGCCGCCGTGCGAGCGCAGCGGTGCGTCCAGGCCCGACAGGTCATGCCGGCTGGCGGAGGTGCCGATGACGGTGAAGCGCTCCGACACGCAGACGATGTCACCGATGCGGTCGGCCGGCAGCTCGAAGCGCTCGGCCGCGCCCGCGCGGTCCAGCACCGCCTCCATGCCGCGTAGCGCGCGCAGGTCGCCGATCACCGAGGCGGCGCTCACGCCCGCCGGCAGGTACACGGTGGCGAACGAGCCCAGCGCGCCGTGGTGCACCACATACGGATCGGTGATGGGCAGGATCACGCGCGCGGCGGCCGGGCCCAGGCGCGCATCGAACCAGTCCTGCAGGTAGATCACGTCCGGCCGGCCGTCCATGCCCACCTTGGCGTTCATGCCGTGATCCGCGGTGAGCGCGATCACGCAGCCCAGGCGGTCCAGCTCGCCCAGGTAGCCGTCCATCATGGCGTAGAAGGCATTCGCCCCCGCGGTGCCGGGCGCGTGCTTGTGCTGGATGTAGTCGGTGGTGGAGAGGTACATCACATCCGGCCGGCGCGTCTGCATCAGCTTGACGCCGGCGGCGAACACGAACTCCGACAGGTCCGCGCTGTAGACACTGGGCACGGGTTTGCCTACCAGCGCCACCACGCCGGTGATGCCGTTCACCGCCTCGGTGCACTGATCCGCCTTCTCGGAGGAGAAGCAGATGCCCTTCATGCCGTGGCCCAGCAGCGCGCGCAGCTTGTCCTTGGCGGTGACCACGGCCACCGAACAGCCCGCGTCCGCCAGCGCCGCCAGCAGCGAGGGCGCGCGCAGCCACTTGGGGTCATTCATCATGACTTCGGTGCCGCTCGCGGTGTCGTACAGGTAGTTGCCGCAGATGCCGTGCACCGACGGCGGGGCGCCGGTGACGATGGACAGGTTGTTGGGGTTGGTGAAGCTGGGCACCACGCAATCGGCCACCAGGCCGGTGCCTTCAGCCAGCGCGCGCTTCAGCCAGGGCATGTGGCCGCCGGCCACGGCCTGGCCCAGGTAGTCGGGTTCGCAGCCGTCCACGCACACCACCACGGTGGGCTGGGTGGGCGCGCGGTAGCTGCGCTGGTTCACGGTGAGCATGGGCATCCTTGTGCGGGCGTCAAGCCGCTTCGGTGGCGCGCGCCTGGCGGCGCAGGTCGTTGGCGATGGTGCGTTCCTTGCTGTCCATCACGTGCTGGAACATGGCGCGGCCGGCGGCATCCGCATCACCGGCGGAGATGGCCTTCAGGATCTGCCGGTGCTCGTTGGCGGAGATGGGCAGCAGCCAGCCATCCGCCAGGTTCAGGCGGCGGAACAGCGACAGCTCCTTGATCAGCTTGCGGTAGATGGCGGTGAGCTTGCGGTTGCCCGCCATCTCCACCAGGCGGTCGTGGAACTGCAGGTTGAGCAGGTGGTAGTGGTAGGCGTCCTCGGCCTTCACAGCCTTCTCCATCGCCTCCACCAGGCCGCGGATCTCCTTCAGCTGCGCGGTGGTGATGTTCGACGCCAGCTGGCGGCCCACCAGCTCATCCATCGCGGCGCGCAGATCGAAGATCTCCACCGCCTCGTCGATCGGGATGTCGCGCACGAAGACGCCGCGGTTCTTCTCGGTGCGCACCAGGCCCGCCTCTTCGAGCATGCGGAAGGCCTCGCGCACGGGGCCGCGCGACACGCCCATCTTCTGCGCCAGCGTGGCCTCGATCAGCTTGCTGCCGGGCGCGTACTCGCCGGCGAGGATGGCGCGCTCGATCTCCTGCTGCACCACATTGGCGAGCGAACTGCTCTGCAGCAGTGCGATCGTGGCGTGCGCGATGGCAGTCATGGTGCGATTAGAGCAGCCTCCGCCGGATTGTCAACAATCTGCAAAAAACAATTGACAAGCTACGGGCTGCGTCGTCCAATGAAACCGCAACTCGCGCCGATGAGGGAGGCTGACAGCCATCGCGCGGACCGGGCTTTCGTGGCAGCCATCCGATCCACTTGTACAGGAGTTCCCGCATGCGTCTTACCCGTCGTCTCGTCTCCCGCCTGCTGCCCGCGGCGGCCGCCACCCTGCTGGCGCTCAGCGCCGGCGTGGCCGGTGCCCAGCAGAAGACCCAGGTGCTCGTCTACACCGCGCTGGAGACGGATCAGCTCAAGGCCTACCAGGAGGCCTTCAACAAGGTCGAGCCCAACATCGAGCTGAAGTGGGTGCGTGATTCCACCGGCGTCATCACCGCCAAGCTGCTGGCCGAAAAGGCCAATCCGCAGGCCGACGTGGTGATGGGGGTGGCGGCCTCCAGCCTCGCCGTGCTCGACAAGCAGGGCATGCTGGAGCCGTACGCGCCGCTGAACCTGGACGCGATCATGTCCAAGTACCGTGACAAGAAGAACCCGCCGGCCTGGTGGGGCATGGACGTGTGGGGCGCCACCGTCTGCTTCAACACGGTCGAGGCGCAGAAGAAGGGCATTCCCAAACCCGAGACCTGGAAGGACCTGACCAAGCCCGCCTACAAGGGCCAGATCGTCATGCCCAACCCGGCCTCCAGCGGCACCGGCTTCTTCGACGTCACCGCCTGGCTCACGCTGTGGGGCGACGATGGCGGCAAGGGCGGTGGCTGGAAGTACATGGATGCCCTGCACGAGAACATCGCGCAGTACACGCACTCCGGCTCCAAGCCGTGCAACATGGCGTCTTCGGGTGAGTACGTGGTGGGCATCTCCTTCGAGTACCGCGCCAACAGCAACAAGGCCAAGGGCGCGCCCATCGACCTGGTGTTCCCGAAGGAGGGCCTGGGCTGGGACCTGGAAGCCTTCGCCATCCACAAGGGCACCAAGAAGCTCGACGCCGCCAAGAAGCTCGCCAACTGGGCCGCCAGCAAGGACGCGATGATCCTGTACGGCAAGAACTTCGCCATCACCGCGCAGCCGGGCGTGGCCCCGCCGCTGGCCAACGTGCCGAAGGACTACGAGTCGCGCCTGGTGAAGATGGACTTCAGCTGGGCCGCCGAGAACCGCGAGCGCATCCTCGCCGAATGGACCAAGCGCTACAACGCCAAGTCCGAGAAGAGGTAACCCCCCGTTGACGGCCCCTCGCGGGGCCGTCATCCCCCCCAAGGGGGGCGACACCAGCGGCCTGGCGAAACCAGATCCGCGGTGTCACGCGAAGGGGCATCGCTGCGCTTGCCCACTGAACTTCCTGGCACCTCGTCCTGCTTGCATGACATCTGGCTCGTTTCTTGATCTGCGCCACGTGCGCAAGCAGTTCGCCAACGGGTTCACCGCGCTCGCGGACATCAACCTGGGCATCGCCAAGGGCGAGTTCGTCTGTTTCCTGGGGCCTTCGGGCTGCGGCAAGACCACGCTGCTGCGCATCATCGCGGGGCTGGAGGTGCAGACCGCGGGTGAGGTGTGGCAGGGCGGCCGGGACATCTCTCGCCTGCCGCCGGCCGAGCGCGACTACGGCATCGTGTTCCAGAGCTACGCGCTCTTCCCCAATCTCAGCATCGCGGACAACGTGGCCTATGGCCTGGTCAACCGCAAGGTGCCGCGGGCCGAGATCGCGCAGAAGGTCAGCGACCTGATCAAGCTGGTTGGCCTGCCGGGCAGCGAGAAGAAGTATCCGGCACAGCTCTCCGGCGGCCAGCAGCAGCGCATCGCGCTGGCGCGTGCGCTGGCCACGTCGCCCAGCCTGCTGCTGCTCGATGAGCCGCTGTCCGCGCTGGACGCGCTGGAGCGCGTGCGTCTGCGCTCGGAGATCCGGGCGCTGCAGCAGACGCTGGGCGTGACCACCATCATGGTCACGCACGACCAGGAAGAGGCGCTCTCGGTGGCGGACCGCATCGTGGTCATGAACCACGGCGTGATCGAGCAGGTGGGCACGCCGATCGACATCTACCGCGAGCCGGCCTCGCCCTTCGTGGCGGATTTCGTGGGCAAGGTCAACGTGCTGCCGGCCCGGGTGGCGGGTGGCGAGCTGCTGGTGGGCGCGCTGCGGCTGCCAGCCGAAGGGGCAGACCGTGAAGCGCGCGTCTACCTCCGGCCGGAGGACGTGCTGGCCCGGCCCATCGCCGAAGGCGACCCGCATGTGTTCGAGGCCAGCATCGAGAAGATCGAGTTCCTGGGCTCCTACTGCCACGTGCACGTGGCCACGCCCGCGCTGCAGCCGCACCGCCTGACGGTGTACCTGTCGCTCAACTACCTGTCCGAGGCGTCGCTCGCCGTGGGCTCCGCGCTCAAGCTCAAGCTGCTGCCTGAGCGCATCAAGGTGTTCTAGTGACCGGCGCCCTGAACCGCTGGGGTTTCGCTGCGCTGCCACCCCAGCCTACGAACTGCTCTCCCGGTCCCAGCGATCCACCGCTTCGCTGACCCATGTCCGCCGTCCTCCCCGCCCCCAGCGCCACCCCGGTGAAGCAGGCCGCCCACTGGAGCGACCGCATCGCCCATGCCGCGCTGCTCGTGGTGGCCGTGGCGCTGGTCGCCTTTCTCGCCTTTCCCCTGGCCGCCATCCTGATGCAGGCGGTCGAAGGCCAGGCGGGCGAGTTCGTCTTCCTGGACAACTTCATCGCCTACGCGCGCACGCCGGCCCTGCTGGAAAGCCTGTGGAACAGCCTGTGGGTCTCCGGGCTGGTCACGCTCATCACGGTGCCGCTCGCCTTCGGCTTCGCCTACGCGCTCACGCGCTCGTGCATGCCGCTCAAGCCGCTGTTCCGCGGCATCACGCTCATTCCGCTGCTCGCACCCTCGCTGCTGTCGGCCATCTCGCTCATCTACTGGTTCGGCAACCAGGGCGTGCTCAAGGGCTGGCTGCAGTCGCTGGGCATCGCCGAGATCTATGGCGCGCCGGGCATCGTCATCGGCGAGTGCTTCGCCGTCTTCCCGCATGCGCTGATGATCCTGGTGACGGCGCTGTCGCTGGCGGACGCGCGCCTGTACGAGGCGGCAGACGCCATGGGCACCACGCCCGCGCGCAAGTTCTTCACCATCACACTGCCTGGCGCCAAGTACGGCCTGATCTCCGCCGCGCTGGTGGTGTTTACCCTGGTCATCACCGACTTCGGCATCCCCAAGGTGATCGGCGGCAGCTTCAACGTGCTCGCCACCGACGTTTTCAAGCTGGTCATCGGCCAGCAGGATTTCGCCAAGGGCGCCGTCGTCGCCATCCTGCTGCTGGCGCCGGCGGTGCTGACCTTCGCCGTGGACAGTTACGTGAGCCGCCGGCAGACGGCCATGCTGACCGCGCGCGCCGTGCCCTACCGGCCCAAGCCGGCGCGCGGCTTCGACCTGGCCATGACGGCCTACTGCAGCGTCATCGCTTTCCTGGTGCTGGCCATGCTGGGCATGGCGGTGTTCGCCTCCTTCGCGAGCTTCTGGCCCTACAACCTGAGCCCCAGCCTGCGCCACTACGTGATGGGCCTGGTCGATGCCGAGGTGAGCGTCGCCTTCATCAACAGCCTGAAGATGGCCGCCGGCACCGCCTTCTTCGGCACCGTGCTGGTGTTCTGTGGTGCCTACCTGCTGGAGAAGACGCCCGGCCGCTTCGCCGACGGCAGCGGCGGCACCGGCTTCGTGCCGGCCCTGCGCGGCCTGGTGCGCATGCTGGCGATGCTGCCGATGGCGGTGCCGGGCCTGGTGCTGGGCCTGGGCTACATCTTCTTCTTCAACGCGCCGAACAATCCGATCGGCGGCCTGTACCACACGCTGACCCTGCTCACGCTGTGCACCATCGTCCACTTCTACACCACGGGCCACCTCACGGCGGTGACGGCGCTGAAGGCGCTGGATGGGGAGTTCGAAGCGGTGAGCGCTTCGCTCAAGGTGCCGTTCTACAAGACCTTCTGGCGCGTGACGCTGCCCATCTGCACGCCCGCGCTGGTGGACATCGCCCGCTACTTCTTCGTCAATGCCATGACCACCATCTCTGCGGTCGTGTTCCTGTATTCGCCCGAGACCAAGGTGGCGGCCATCGCCATCCTCAACCTCGACGAGGCCGGCGAGATGGGCGCCGCCGCCGCCATGGCGGTGCTGATCCTGCTGGCCTCTTCCACCGCCATGCTGCTGTTCATGGCGCTGGCATGGTGGGTCAACCGCCGCACCCAAGCGTGGAAGGCATGACCCACCCCATTCCGTCTTGAACCAGGACCGATCCATGGACCGCGACCGCATCCTCCTCACCCCTGGCCCTCTCACCACCACCCTGCGCACCAAGCTCGCCATGCTGCGCGACTGGGGCTCGTGGGACGCCGACTTCAATGCCGTGACGGCGCGCGTGCGCCAGAGCCTGCTGAAGATCGTGCACGGCGAAGACACGCACGTGGTGGTGCCCCTGCAGGGCAGCGGCACCTTCAGCGTGGAGGCGGCGGTGGCCACCGTGGTGCCGCGTGACGGCCACGTGCTGGTGGCCGACAACGGCGCCTACTGCAAGCGCGCCGCGAAGCTCACGACGCTGATGGGCCGGCGCGTCACCGTGCTGCCCTTCGACGAAGCGGCCGCTGTCTCCGCCGAAGCCATCGACACGAAGCTGGCCGAGGATGCCAGCATCACCCACGTCGTCCTCATCCACTGCGAGACGGGTGCCGGCGTGCTGAACCCGCTGCAGGCGGTGGCCGACGTGTGCCAGCGGCGTGGCAAAGGCCTGATCGTGGACGCCATGAGCAGCTTCGCTGCGCTCCCCATCGACGCGCGCGAGGTGCGCTTCGACGCGCTCATCGCCGCCAGCGGCAAGTGCCTGGAGGGCGTGCCCGGCATGGGCTTCGTCTTCCTGCGCAAGGCCATCCTGGACGATTGCGCCGGCCGCAGCCAGTCGCTGGCGATGGACCTGCACGACCAGTACGTCTACATGGAGAAGACGGGCCAGTGGCGCTTCACGCCGCCCACGCACGTGGTGGTGGCGCTGGCCGAGGCCATCGCACAGTTCGAGGCCGAAGGCGGCCAGCCTGCGCGGCTGGCGCGCTACACCGCCAACTACCGCACGCTGATCGACGGCATGGGCCGCATGGGCTTCATGCCCTTCCTGGACCCCGCGATCCAGGCGCCCATCATCGTCACCTTCCACGCGCCGGGCGACGCGCGCTACGACTTCAAGGCGTTCTACAACGCCGCCAAGGCGCACGGCTTCATCCTCTACCCCGGCAAGCTCACCCAGATCGAGACCTTCCGCGTCGGCTGCATCGGCGCCATCGGCCCGGTGGAGATGCAGCAGGCCGTGCATGCGGTGGAGCTTGCCTTGCAAGACCTCGGCATTGCTTCCGGCGAACCCGCGATCTGAGCCCCTGGAGACCCTCATGGCCACCAAGCCCCATCCCGCCCTCGCCGCCCTGCGCAAATTCGGCGCCACCAAGGTCAAGGTCGCCGTCAGCGACATCGACGGCATCCTGCGAGGCAAGTACCTGCACATCGGCAAATTCGAGGGCGCGGCCGAGGGTGGCTTCGGCTTCTGTGACGTGGTGTTCGGCTGGGACGCGCACGACAACTGCTACGACAACACCCAGGTCACCGGCTGGCAGCACGGCTTTCCCGATGCGCTGGCGCGGGTCGATCTCGACACCGCGCGCCACGTCCCCTGGGACAACAACGTGCCCTTCTTCCTGGGCGACTTCGTCAACGCCGACGGCTCGCCGTTCCCGGTGTGCCCGCGTCAGACACTCAAGCGTGTGCTCAAGCGCGCCGAGAAGCTCGGCTTCGCGCCCATGACGGGCATGGAGTTCGAGTGGTTCAACTTCCGCGAGACGCCGCAGACCTGGGCTGCCAAGAAGGGCGTGGGGCCTGAGCCGCTGACGCCCGGCATGTTCGGCTACTCGCTGCTGCGCATGGCCGACAACCCCGGCTTCTTCAATGCGCTGATGGACGAGATGCTCGCCTTCAACGTGCCCATCGAGGGCCTGCACACCGAGACCGGCCCGGGCGTGTACGAGGCGGCGATCGGCTTCTCCACCGCGCTGGAGCAGGCCGACCGCGCCATCCTCTTCAAGACCGGCGCGCGCGAGATCGGCAAGCGCTACGGCGTCATGCCCAGCTTCATGGCGAAGTGGAGCCAGCAGTACCCCGGCTGCAGCGGCCACATCCACCAGAGCCTGTCGGACGGCAAGACCAACCTGTTCTACGACGCGAAGAGCGGGCGCAAGATGAGCAAGCTGTTCGAGAGCTATCTCGCCGGCCAGATCGCCTGCCTGATGGAATTCGCGCCGATGTTCTGGCCCACCATCAACAGCTACAAGCGGCTGGTGGATGGCTTCTGGGCGCCGGTCAAGCCCACCTGGGGCCTGGACAACCGCACCGCCAGCTTCCGTGTGATCGCCGGCTCGCCGAAGGCGACGCGGCTGGAGACGCGCTGCCCCGGTGCCGACGTGAACCCCTACCTCGCCATGGCCGCCGTCATCGCCGCCGGCCTGCACGGCGTGGAGAAGGGCCTGAAGCTCACCGCGCCGCCCATCACGGGCACCAACCAGGGTGCGGAACACATCCCGCGCGCGCCGCGCAGCCTGATCGAGACCACCCGCATCTTCAGCGAATCGAAGATCGCGCGCGACTGGCTGGGCGACACCTTCGTCGAGCACTTCGCCGCCACCCGCGAGTGGGAGCACCGCCAGTGGCAGGACGCGGTGACCGACTGGGAATTGAAGCGCTACTTCGAGATCATCTGAATGGACCTCGCCGCCGCCAGCGGCCACGCTCCGACGCAGAGCGAGGGCGACATCAACGGCACGCCGCGCCGGCTGGCCTGGCAGCGCGAGCACCTGGATGCGCCCACGCGCGCGCTGCTGGCGCGCGACAGCGCGGCCTTCCTGCACCAGTCCGTGTCCACACCTTGTCTCAGCGCGATCCGCCGGGCGGAGGGCATCTGGATCGAGGACATGGCGGGCCGCCGCTACATGGATTTCCATGGCAACAACGTGCACCACGTGGGCTATGCGCACCCGCACGTCATCGGCGCCATCAAGGCGCAGCTCGATGACCTGTCGTTCGCGCCGCGCCGCTTTGCCAGTGACCGCGCGGTGGAGCTGGCCGAGGCCCTGGGCGCGCAGTTCCAGCGTCTCACCGGCTCGCCCGGACGCGTGCTGTTCACTACCGGCGGCTCCGACGCGGTGGAGGTCGCCATCAAGCTGGCTCGCACGGCTACTGGCCGCTTCAAGACGCTGAGCTTCTGGGACGCCTTCCACGGCGCCGGCTTCGGCGCCAGCAGCGTGGGCGGCGAGTCGCTGTTCCGCGGCGGGCGCGTCGGCCCGCTGCTGCCCGGCACCGAGCATGTGGCGCCGTTTGGCTGCTACCGTTGCGCCTACGGCCACCCGGTGGATGCGAAGGGCCAGCCCGATCTGGAGCGCTGTCGTCTCGCCTGCGCCGGCATGGTGAAGTACGTGCTGGAGCGAGAAGGCGACGTCGCCGCCGTCATCGCCGAGCCGGCCCGCGCCGTGCCCTATGTGCCGCCGCCCGGCTACTGGGCTGCCGTGCGCGAGGCCTGTACGGCGCATGGCACGCTGCTGATCTTCGACGAGATCCCCACCGGCCTGGGCAAGACCGGCCGCTTCTTTGCCGCCGAACATGACGCGGCGAAGCCCGACATCGTGGTGCTGGGCAAGGCGCTGGGTGGCGGCGTGCTGCCTATCGCGGCCTGCGTGGCGCGCGACGATCTCAATGTGGCCGGCGCCTACGCGTACGGTCACTACACGCACGAGAAGAACCCGGTCACGGCCGCCGCCGCGCTGGCCACGCTGCAGGTGATCGAGCGTGAGGACCTGGTGGCGAACGCGGCCCGCGTGGGCGCGCATGCACTGGAGCGCCTGCACGATCTGCGCGACCGCCACGCCCTGGTGGGCGACGTGCGCGGGCGCGGCCTGCTGCTGGGGCTGGAGCTGGTGACGGACCGCGCGAAGAAGACGCCGGCCGGCGACGCCGCCGAGGCAGTGCTGTACCACTGCCTCTCCCGCGGCCTGTCCTTCAAGACCACGATGGGCAGCACGCTCACGCTCACGCCGCCGCTGGTGACGACGGTGGCGCAGATGGATGCGGCGCTGGATCTCATCGACGAGGCGCTCGCCGCCGTGGCCGCGCCCTGAGGAGCGGAATCGCCATGCGTCGTCGTCCCCTCGCCCTTCTGCTCGCGCTGGTCGCCGCATGCGCGGCCTGGCCCGTGCGGGCCCAACTCAACGAGACCGAGCAGCGCATCGTGACGGCGGTCAAGGCGCGCTCGCCCGCCGCGCTGGCGCTGCTGGAGCGTTCCGTCCGCATCAACAGCGGCACGCTCAACGCCGAAGGCGTGCGTGCGGTCGGTGCGCTCTACCGCGCGGAGCTGGACGCCATGGGCTTCGCCACCCGCTGGGTCGACATGCCCGAGAGCATGCAGCGCGGTGGCCACCTCGCCGCCACGCGGCAGGGTCAGGCCGGCCAGCGCCTGCTGCTGCTGGGCCACCTGGACACGGTGTTCGAGAAAGACAGTGCTGTCGCCGCGTGGGATCGTCGCGGGGATCGCGTGCGCGGCCAGGGCGTGAACGACATGAAGGGCGGCAACGTGGTGCTGCTGGAAGCCCTGCGCGCGCTGCAGGCCGCGGGCGCGCTGGAGGGCACCACCCTCGCGGTGCTCTTCACCGGCGACGAGGAGCGCGTGGGCGCGCCGATCTCGCAGGCCCGCGCCGAGCTGGTGTCGATGGCGAAGCAGTCCGACGCCGCGCTGTCCTTCGAGGCGGCCGCGCGCATCGATGGGGTGGACCGCGCGAGCTACGCGCGCCGCTCCGCCGGCAGTTGGTCACTCACCGTGCGAGCGCGGCCCGGGCACTCCGCGGGCATGTTCTCGCCCGGCCAGAGCCTGGGCGCCATCTACGAGGCCGCGCGCATCCTCAATGCCTTCCGTGAGCAACTGCCGGAGCCGGGCCTCACCTTCAGCCCGGGTGCCGCGGCCGGCGGCACGCAGGTGCAGTGGGACGACGCCACGGCCACCGGCACGTTGTTCGGCAAGTCCAACGTGATTCCGCGCGACTTCATCGTGCGCGGCGACATCCGCTATCTCTCGCCCGAGCAGGGCGAGCGCGCCCGCCAGCGCATGCGCGAGATCGTGGCGGCCAGCCTGCCCGGCACCCGCAGCGAGATCCGCATCGGCGAGGCTTATCCGCCCATGCCGCCCACCGAGGGCGGGCGCCGCCTGCTGGAGGCCTACTCGCGCGCCAGCCAAGATGCGGGCTTCGGCCCGGTGGTGGAGATGGACCCGTCTTCGCGCGGCGCGGGCGACATCCAGTTCGCCGCACCGCATGTGCCCGGGCTCGACGGCCTGGGCGTGGCGGGCCGTGGCGCGCACACCGATGACGAAGACATGGAGATCGCGTCCATCGAGCGCGGCGCCATCCGCGCGGCGCTGCTGATCTACCGGCTCACGCGGCCCTGAAGTGATGCCTGCCGTCCGCCTGCTCACGCCTGATGACGCACCCGCGTTCCGCGCCCTGCGCCTGCGCGGCCTGCGCGAGCATCCGGATGCCTTCACCTCCAGCTATGAGGAAGATGCCGCGCACCCGCCCGAGGTGTCGGCGGCGCGCCTGGCTTCGCCGCGTGTCTCGTTCTGGGGCGCGTTTATCGACAGCGAACTGACCGGCATCGTGGGCCTGGAGCGCGAGACGCGCACCAAGAACCGCCACAAGGCGCACGTCGTCGGCATGTTCGTCGCGCCCGAGGCCGCGGGCCACGGCCTCGGCCATGCGTTGCTCCAGGCCCTGCTGGCCCAGGCCCGCGCTGAAGGGCTGCAGCTGCTGGTGCTCACCGTCACCGAAGGCAACGACAGCGCCGTCCGCCTGTATGAACGCTGCGGCTTCCGCGCCTTCGGCACCGAGCCCCGCGCCATCGTGGTGGCGGGCCGGGCCTACGGCAAGATTCACATGTTCCTTGATCTCACGACTGCATCATGAGCCTTTCGCACTTCTCCTTTCCCACCTCCATCGTCTTCGGCGCCGGCGCCCGCAAGGAGGTGGCAGGCCACCTGCGCGACCATGGCCTGAAGCGCCCGCTGATCGTGACGGACCGCGCCCTGGCCGCGCTGCCGGTGCTGGCGGAGTTCCGCAGCCATCTGCAGGGCCTGGAGGTCGCGGTCTATGACGGCGTATTCGGCAACCCGACGGCCAGCCAGGTGATGGGCGGCGCGGCTGCGTTCAAGGCGCATGGGGCCGACTGCATCATCGGCTTTGGCGGTGGCGCCGCGCTGGATGTCGCCAAGGTGGTGGGCATCGCCGCCACGCACGAGGGCGACATCATCGAGTACGTGTGGGACCACCCGCAGGTGCGCCCCATCAAGAATGCGCTGCCGCACTTCGTGGCCCTGCCCACCACCTCGGGCACCGGCTCCGAGGTGGGGCGCTCCTCGGTGGTGAGCGAGAACGACACGCACCTCAAGCGCGTGGTGTTCAGCCCGAAGATCCTGGCGAAGAAGGTGTTCGCCGACCCCGAGCTCACCTTCGCGCTGCCGCCGCATGTGACGGCCGCCACCGGCATGGACGCGCTCACGCACAACGTGGAGAGCTATCTCTCGCCCGCCTATCACCCGCTGTGCGACGGCATCGCGCTGGAGGGCACGCGCATCGCGGCGCGTGCACTGGTCACGGCCGTCAAGGAGCCGGGCAACCTCCAGGCCCGCAGCGACATGATGATGGCCTCGATGATGGGCGCCATCGCCTTCCAGAAGGACCTGGGCGCGGTGCACTCCTGCGCGCACGCCCTGGGCGCGGTGTGCGACCTGCACCACGGCCTGGCCAATGCGCTGATGATCGACACCGTGATGACGTGGAACCGCGAGGTGGTGCCGGCGAAGTTTGATGAGCTGGCGCATGTGTGCGGCGTGGCCGGCGGCGGCGCGGCCTTCGTGCCGTGGCTGCAGCAGCTCAAGGCCACGGTGGGCATCACCGGCCGGCTGGCGGACCATGGCGTGAAGCCCGATCACATGGCGCGCCTGGTGCAGATCGCCACCGCCGACATCTGCCACCAGACCAACCCCCGCCCGTGCACCGCGGCGGATTTCGAGCGGCTCTTCGCCGCGGCGATGTGAGGGGCCGCCAGGGATGAGTCACACCACCCGCCTGAAGATCGGCATCTCCGCCTGCTTCTTCCACCCGGATGGCGAGCGCAAGGCGGCGCCTTCCAAGACGCTGCTGTGGATCGAGCAATCCACCGCGCACTGGGTCATGTCCGAAGGGGCGCTGCCGGTGATGGTGCCCTCGCTGGCCGGCGACACCTTCCGCGGCGACGTGAGCGTGGCCGAGTACGCCCACTGGCTGGACGGCATCGTCATGCATGGCGGCGCGGATGTGTGGCCCGGCAGCTATGGCGAGCAGCCGCTGCGCCCCGAGTGGCACGGCGACCGCGTGCGCGACGCGTATGAAGTGGCGCTGGTGCAGGCCTTCGTGGCCGCCGGCAAGCCGGTGTTCGGCATCTGCCGCGGCCTGCAGCTGATCAACGTGGCGCATGGCGGCACGCTGTACCAGGACATCAGCACGCAGAAGCCCGGCGCGCTGGTGCACCGCGATGCGGCCGCCTACGACCTGAACTTCCATGAGGTGGAGGTGCTGCCCGACACGCGCCTGAGCGAGCTGGTGCCACCCGGCCGCCACAAGATCAACAGCGTGCACCACCAGGGCATCAAGGACCTCGCGCCCGGCTTCCGGGTGGAGGCCGTGTCACCCGAAGACGGCGTGATCGAAGCCATCCGTCACACCGGCGGCCCCTGGGTGGCCGCCGTGCAATGGCACCCCGAGTTCCACCGGCCCGAGTTGGGTGTGGTGGACGATACCCCACTGTTGCGCGATTTCCTGGAGGCCGCCCGCGCGGCCCGCAAAGCATGAGCACCCTCTCCATCCACAACCCCGCCAACGGCGAACGCATCACCACCCTGGAGGCCGACGACGCGGCCTCCGTCGCCAGCAAGGCCGCCGTGGCGCGCGCGGCGCAACCGCTGTGGGCCGCGCGCCCGCTGGCCGAGCGGCGTGCGTGCGTGCAGGCCTTCCGCGCGGGCGTGGTGCGCGATCTGGAGGCACTGGCCCAGGTCATGACGTGCGAGACCGGCAAGCCCATCAAGATGTCGCGCAACGAGCTGAACGGCCTGCTGCCGCGCATCGACTTCTTCCTGGCGCAGGCGGAAGCCAGCATCGCGCCCGAGACGGTGTTCGACGAAGGCGGCATGCGCGAGCGCATCGAGCACGAGCCGCTGGGCGTGGTGGCCAACATCTCGGCCTGGAACTACCCGTGGTTCGTGGGCTGCAACGTGATCCTGCCCGCGCTTCTGACCGGCAACGCGGTGCTGTACAAGCCCTCGGAATACGCCACGCTCACCGGTCTGGAGATCACGCGCCTGCTGCATGAGGCGGGCGTGCCGAAGGACGTGCTGTTCTGCCTGGTCGGCGCTGGCGAAGTGGGCGCGGCCCTGCTGGCGCAGCCGGTGGATGGCGTGTTCTTCACCGGCTCGCATGCCACCGGCCAGCGCATCGCCGCCGCCGTGGGCCAGCGCTTCGTGAAGCTGCAGCTGGAGCTGGGGGGCAAGGACCCCACCTACGTGTGCGACGACGCGGACCCGAAGGCGGCCGCCGAATCACTGGCCGATGGCGCCATGTACAACACGGGGCAAAGCTGCTGCTCGGTCGAGCGCATCTACGTGCACGAGAAGATCCACGATGCCTTCGTCGATCACTTCGTGGCCACGGTCAAGGGCTACCGCATGGGCGACCCGATGAGCGAGGACACGTACATCGGCGCCATCACCCGTGCACCGCAGCTCGCGGTGCTGCAGGCCCAGGTGGCCGACGCCAAGGCCAAGGGCGCAAGGCTGCTGCTGGGTGGCGCGCGCGGCGAGGGGCCGGGCAACTGGTTCCAGCCCACCGTGTTCAGCCACGTGAACCACAGCATGGAGCTGATGCGCGAAGAGAGCTTCGGCCCCATCATCGGCATCCAGAAGGTGAGCGGCGATGACGAAGCCGTGCGCCTGATGAACGACACGCGCTACGGTCTCACGGCCGGCGTGTACACGCCCGACGAGGCGCGCGCCCATGCGCTGCTGGCGCAGGTGCGCGCGGGCAGCGTGTACTGGAACTGCTGCGACCGCGTGAGCCCGCGCCTGCCCTGGAGCGGCGTGGGCGACTCCGGCGTGGGCCTCACGCTCTCCACCTACGGCATCCAGACCTTCACCCGGCCGAAGGCCTGGCATCTGAGGAAGGCATGAGCGCCGCGGGCAAGAAGCCCAGGCTCACGCTCTTCGACCTGGACCACACGCTGCTGACCGCCGACAGCGACGTGCTGTGGTGCGAATTCCTCATGGCGCATGGCGTGCTGGAACGCGAAAGCTTCGCCGCCCGCAATGCCGACATGGAGGCGCGCTACAAGGCCGGCACCGTGGGCGTGGCGGAATTCGCGGGCTTCTACGTCAGCACGCTGGCTGGCCGCTCTCCCGCGCAGTGGCAGCCGCTGCGGGAGCAGTTCCTGCACGAAGTCATCGTGCCCTGTGTGGCGCCGCGCGCGCCGGCGCTGGTGCGCGAGCACCTGGACGCCGGTGACCTGGTGGTGCTGACCACCGCCACCAACCGATTCATCACCGAACTCACCGCGCAGCACTTCGGCATCGAGCACCTGCTGGCCACCGAGTGCGAGGTGGTGGATGGCGTGTTCACCGGCCGCACCGAGGGCGTGCACAACATGCGCGAGGGCAAGGTCACGCGGCTGCAGGCGTGGTTGGCCGGGCGAGGCTTTTCACTGCCTGATCTGCATTCCACCGCCTACAGCGATTCGATCAATGATCTGGCGCTGTTGAGCGCCGCGGACGTGGCCGTGGCGGTGGATCCGGAGCCGCGGCTGAAGGCGGCGGCGCAGGAGCGGGGCTGGCGGGTGGTCACGCTGCGATGATCGGGATGGGCAATTGGGATTGCCGAGGAAAGGCCGCGAAGGCGGCTGGCACAAGAGCAGGTGAATAGTGTCAGTGCCACCTGCGGAAAGCAGATTCTTGTGACAGTGTCACGAGAATTGACCGCCGAATACGGGGCTGGATTCAGCGACACCGAACTTAACCGGACGATCAGGTTCGCCGAGGCTTTCCCGGTCGAAGCAATTGACGTGACAAGTGGCTCCGGGGCAAGCCCCTCGGTAACCGCCCCTTGCAAATCCTTTCCGGCGCGGAGCGACGCTGCGGATGTGTTGACATTGTCCCCACGCCGGCGTATGGTCATTGGATGGAAGACCTCTCCTTGCGGCAAGAAGCCGTCACCATCAACATCCGGGCCAAGGCGCGCCAGCGCGACCTGATCGATCTGGCCGCGGATCGCCTCGGCCGCAGCCGGTCTGACTTCATGCTCGAAGCGGCCTGCAAGGCCGCGGAAGATGTTCTGCTCGACCAGACGTACTTCGGCCTGAGCGAGAACGGCTTCGCCGAACTCCAGGCCATGCTTGACGCGCCCCCGCGCGCTTCTGACCGCTTGCGCCGCACGCTTCGGGCCCGGGCCCCCTGGGACGCCAAGCCGTGAGGCCGCCGCAGCCGCTGGCCGCCGGCCACCGGCTGGACGCCTTCACCAGTGGCGAACCATCTCTGGATGCATGGCTGCGGCAGCGCGCGTTGCGCAATCAGGGCAATGGATCATCGCGCACCTACGTCGTGTGCGACGACGACGATCACGTCATCGCCTACTACTGCCTGGCCGCCGGGGCCATTGCCCAGGCCGATGCGCCGGGGAACCTTAGGCGCAATCGGCCCGACCCCATCCCGGTGATCGTGCTGGGGCGCCTGGCCGTGCACGCCGAGCATCATCAGAGCGGTCTGGGAACCGCATTGCTGCGCGACGCGATCCTGCGGACCCTGCAGGCCGCTGAAGTGGCGGGCATCGCCGCGTTGCTGGTGCACGCCTTGTCAGAGCCTGCGCGCCGTTTCTACCTCTCCCGGGGCTTTCTTGAATCCCCGATCCAGCCGATGACGCTGTGCCTGCCGCTCACCACCGTTCGCAAGACCCTGGAAGAGCTGGACCGCTGAGCCGCCAGCCGCAGCCACCAATGAACCCGCAAGCCCATGCACGACATCATCTGCCCCCACTGCGGCAAGGCCTTCCAGATCGACGAGGCCGGCTACGCCGACATCTTGAAGCAGGTCCGCGACAGCGCGTTCGAGAAGGATCTGCACGAGCGGCTGGAACTCGCCGAACGCGACAAGCAGGCGGCCCTGGCGCTCGCCCGGGCCCAGGCGGCCAGCGAGCAGCAGCGGGCGGCCGCAGCCAAGGACGCGGCGATCCAGGAGCTGAAAGGCAAGCTCGACGCGGCGGAGGTGGCCCGGCAGCTCGCCGTGACCCAGGCCCTGGCCGCCCTGGAGAAGGAGCGCGACGCGCTTGCCGCGCAGCTGGCCCAGGCGAAGCAGGATCAACAGGCCGCCGCGCGGCTGGCCGAGGCGAAGCGGGCCACCGAGGTGCTGCAGGCAGCCGCGGCCAAAGACGCCGAGATCCAGGCGCTCAAGCTCAACCTGGAACGCGCCGCGCTGGACAAGCAGGTGGCCGAGCAAGCGCTGAAGGAAAAGTACGAGACCGTTCTGAAAGGCCGGGACGTCGAGATCGGCCTCTTGCGTGACATGAAGGCCCGCCTCTCCACCAAGATGGTCGGTGAGACGCTGGAGCAGCACTGCGAGACCGAGTTCAACCGCATCCGCGCCACCGCCTTCCCGCGCGCCTACTTCGAGAAGGACAACGACGCGCGCACCGGCAGCAAGGGCGACTACATCTTCAGGGACCACGACGAAGCTGGCACCGAGATCGTCTCCATCATGTTCGAGATGAAGAACGAGAGCGACGGCACCGCCACGAAGAAGGCGAACGAGGATTTCCTGAAGGAGCTGGACAAGGACCGCAACGAGAAGGGCTGCGAATACGCCGTACTCGTCTCATTGCTGGAGCCCGAGAGCGAGCTGTACAACACCGGCATCGTCGACGTGTTCCACCGCTTCCCCAAGATGTACGTGGTGCGGCCGCAGTTCTTCATCCCCATCATCACGCTGCTGCGCAACGCGGCGATGAATTCGCTGAAGTACAAGACCGAGCTGGCGCTGGTGAAGGCGCAGAACATCGACATCACGAAGTTCGAGTCGGAGCTGGAGACCTTCAAGGCGGCGTTCGCCCGCAACTACGAGCTCGCCTCCGGCCACTTCCAGAAGGCCATCGCCGAGATCGACAAGTCCATCGACCACCTGCAGAAGACCAAGGATGCGCTGCTGGGCACCGACCGCAACCTGCGCCTGGCCAACGACAAGGCGCAGGACGTGACGATCAAGAAACTGACCAAGGGCAACCCCACGATGGCGGCGAAGTTCGCCGACCTCAAGGGCCAGGGGCCAGGCTAGCCGTCGAACCCCACGAACACCGACGCCTCCGCCACGCTCTTGCGCGTGGACACCACCGCGTTGGCCGGAAAGGTCTCGTCCGGCCAGCCGAGCGCGATGCTCTTCATGATCACCTGGTCATCGGCAATGCCTGCGTGCTCCCGCACCACGGGCGACTGCATGATGCCCTGGCTGTTGATCACGCAGCCCAGGCCCCGCGACCACGCGGCGTTGACCAGCGCCGTGGTCACCGCGCCGCAATCGAAAGGCGTGTCGTCGCTGCCATCGAGCACGCGGTCATACGTGACGATGATGCACACCGGTGCATCGAACTGGCGGAAGCCGCGCATTACCCAATCCTGCCGCTTCGCCTGATCATCCCGCGCGATGCCCATGGCCGCGAACAGCTGCTTGGCCACGCCGATCTGCCGCTCGCGATGCGGGCCCGCGAAAGGCGGGCCGATGCGGAACTCCCGCGACTGGGGCACGCCCGCGGCCATGCGCTCCGTATTGCCCTGGCGGATGCGCGCCAGCGGCTCGCCCGTGACCACGTAGAAGTTCCACGGTTGCGTGTTCATGGACGACGGCGCGCGCATGGCGAGTGCCAGGATCTCCTCGATCAGTGCGCGCGGAACGGGATCGGGCTTGTAGCCGCGGATGCTGCGGCGGCCGAGGATGACGTCGTCGAATTCCATGGGGTGGACGCGTGAGAAACGGGCGATCTTAGGCGGAGCGGGGCCTGAGTGCTGTCGCCTGTGCGCATGGGCGGCGCAGTGCCTGGGGTCGCAGCGGACGTGCCAAACGTCATTCCCGCGGAGGCGGGAATCCAGGGTCTGCCAATGTCTCCTTCAGCGTGCTCCGCGCATGAAGGCCAGCATCAGATCCGTCAGTGATCGGTCTTCCGTATTGATCGAATACACCTCGGACATGTGGCTTTGCCCCAGCAGCCAATGGATGCGCGGGCAGCGGTTCGCGGCGCACAGGGCGTCCTCCAGCAGCTTCGCCTGCGCCGGAAACTCAGGCGGATCCAGCTCGGCGAACGCGAACAGCAGTGGCACCCGCGTCGAAGCCAGTCCGGGCAGCGCGGATTGCGCGGCATGGTGCGAGCGGTCGTTGCCGAAATAGGCATTGATCGGCGTGTTCGTCGCGCCGGGGGGTACCTCGAACAGGCCCGAGACGATCATCGCGCCGGCGATGCCACCCCCTGGCTGCACGTGGAAGCGCGGATGGGCCACATAGTGCGCGACGTGCGCAGCGCCGGCCGAGTGGCCCATCAGGTAGATCCGCGCCGGATCACCGTCATGGCTGCGCACGTTGCCATGCACCCACCGCAGGGCCGCCGCAATGTCCTCCTGCGCCGCGGGCCAGGGGTGCTGCGGCGCCAGTCGGTACGTCATGTTGACGCCGACCATGCCGTTGGCGACGGCCCACAGCATGATGTTGTCGTAGAAGGGGCTGGTGCCGGTGCGCTTGTTGCCGGCCGTGAAGCCGCCCCCATGCACGAACACCAGCACGGGGCGCGCCCCTGACTGTGTCGCCGGTTCGAAGACGTCCAGACGGTGGCGCGCATCCGGTCCGTAGGCGA
This sequence comes from Ramlibacter sp., assembly GCF_041916345.1. GTDB lineage: Bacteria > Pseudomonadota > Gammaproteobacteria > Burkholderiales > Burkholderiaceae_C > Ramlibacter. Next base: position 24,414 of record NZ_JAYRZR010000006.1, on the reverse strand, counting down.
TGTCGCGTGTGGTCTTCACGCCCGCGTAGGGTTCCTTGCGGGCGAGCGGCGCATAGAGTTCGGCCGTTCGCGGCGGATCGACCACGCGGCCCAGCTGCTGCAGCCGGGCCGCGATCGCCGGCGGCACCTGACTCGCTACGTGGTTGGGCTGGGGCGGCATGGCGGTACAGGAAGCGTGGAGGAGGCCAGTGACGAGGGCAAGGACAAGTCGCACGATGATCCTTTCGCAAGCAGGCAGCAAGTCTTGGGAATGGAGTGCCCGTTTGCCAAGAGGAGCCTATCCTCAGCCGTGCCAGAAAGCCAGCATCAAGTTGTTCGCCGGCATCGCAATCCGGCGCCCCAGCACAAGCCCCCGGTCACCGGCCACCTGCACCACATCCTCCACCCGCCGAATCCCCCAAGCCGGATCCCGCGCGCGCAAGCTCTGATCAAGCGCCAGATTCCCCGCCGCCGCAGGCCCGCTCGATTCGAAATACGGCCCGTCGTTCACCAGCACGCCCCCCCCGGCGCCAGGTGCCGTGCCGCGCTCGCCCACGATGGCTTGCAACTGCGCGAGGATGGGCGCCTTGTGGTGGTCGGCGGCGGGACTGTGGGGCAGGTTGCACATGGCGGTGATTCTGGCCGCCTCCGGCCAAGCGCCGGGGCAGCCGAGTTCCCGGAGCGCACAATCGTCTTCCCAGGGTCGACAGCGCGCAGGCAAGAAGCAGCATGACAGTCATCGACAAGCGATCCGCAACGGCACCGCCGATCAGCCGCCGCACGGCGGGCTTGCTCGCCTTGGGCGCCGCGCTCAGTGCCTGCGGGGGCGGCGACAACAGCGAAGCGGCGCTGGGCCGCATTGCGGCCTCCGACTGGTCAGACACGCTTCCTGCATCCGTCCCGACCAGCCCGGTCCAGATGGGGATCATTGGCGTCGGCGCCAGTGGCCTGGTCTACGCGACTTCGCTGGAGGGGAGCGAGACCGTGCTCACGCGCTACCGGCTGTCAGGAGCAGTGGCCAGTCAGTTCCGCCTTCCGCGCGGGCCCAGTCCCTACACGCAGATCGACGTCGTCGAAGACACGGCCACCGGCGACATCCTGATGGCCCGAAGCGCGATCACGGGCGTCTTCATCAACACCTACACGGCCGTGGGCGGCGGCATCTACCGCCTGAATCCGGCGTCGGGCCAACTCACGGCGATCTTGGAGTCGAGCACCTCACCCCCAGTGGCTTGGCGCGCGATGCGACGGGCAACTTGTACACGCTGGATCTGAAGACGGGCGACGTCTTGAAGCTGGCAGCAGGCAGCAACCAGGCCACGGTGCTCTACCGCGTGACGAGTGAGCCGGTGGCGCCCATCGGCGGAAGCGCCCATGACTTCGTCTTGAGTGCCAAGGGCGTGATCGCGGTGACGAGCGAGGGCACCCTCTATGCCACGCTGGTGGCCGGGGGGCATCGCGCTGGCGCCGTGTATGGGCAGTACGGTGCCAAGGCCGTGCGGCTGCGCAATGGCCAGGCGGACTTGCTCGACGCGCCAGGCGGCGCGTTTGGCGCCTGGGGCACCAGCCTGTACTACCTGTCCAACGCCTTGGTGCGCAGGTTGGACGCCGCCGGGGTTGTCACCACGGTGGCCGGCACATCCGGCGTGAGTGAAAGAACGCAGTTCGGCTCACCGGGCACGCTGAGCAGCAGCGCCGCCTGGATCGGCCTCACCCCGGATGGTCGGATCCACCTGGAGAGCCGGGGCGGAGCGGGGCCGAGGTTCTTCGATGTGGTTCTGGCGGCTGAAGACTAGCGCGCCGGAGTCCTGGCAACGGCGGGGTACGACGTGCGCTTGCGGCGCCAGAAGCAGCCACGCCACGAACAGCCCGCCAGACTCTTGACGAGGCTTGCAGCCCATGGAGAGCGGCAACGCGTGGCTGCGGATGGCTCGTGCCGCTGCACCCGCGTCAGGCCACCAGCCCGAGATACGCCTGTCGCGTCTGCGGCGAGACGGCGCCGACGACTTGCTCGTAGGGCGTGCTGTGGCTGGCCAGCATGCGGGCCGACGCCACGGACTTCGACCGGCAATACCAGTCGCAGGTGTGCTGCAGCAGGAGCATCTCGGCCAGGATGACGAAGGCGCGGTCCTTCGCCGAGGCGCCCTGTTCTTCAACGGCACGGCAGATGCCGCGGGCGTGCATGCGCAGCGCTTCCCGCATGTCGAAGGACCTGTCGAACGCGGGCGAGAGGGGCAACCAGTACGGAAACTTGCTCACGCGCGTGGCCGTAGGCGCGACGCCCGCGAAGTCCTCCGCGAGTGCGTGGACCTGCCGGCACAGCACTTCCTCAGTTCCGCGCAGCACGCCCCAGACCTGCTCGCTGCGGGCGGGGTCCGATTCGCCCAGCGCGCGCGAGTAGCCCTGCGAAAGCGTCTCGATGTTCTTTTCGATGTCGTGGCCTTGCAGGTAGCGGGCCAGGATGGCGATGCGCCGTTGCTGCTGCCGGGCCCTGAGGATCCACAACGCGACCAGTGCCAACGGCAGGAAAAGAAGGAAGTCCACCGGTCGATGGTACATACGGAACTGGCTGGTGGAGGTGACATCACCAGCGACATCTCACCAACCAATCGAACCGTTCAGCGCCGGGTCCGAACGCAAAAAAGCCGGCAAAGCCGGCTTTCCCATGGAAGCGTCAAGGATCAGTAACGACCGCCGCCGTAGCCGCCATTGCCATAGCCCACGTCCGCCCGGTTGCTGGCCTTGAAGCCGTTGGCACCGTAGCCGCCCGGGCCGCGGCCTTCCTCACGAGGACGGGCCAGGTTCACGGTGATCGAGCGTCCATCGACGGACACGCCGTTGAGCGCCTTGATGGCAGCCTCGGCAGCCTCCGCAGACGCCATCTCGACAAAGCCGAATCCCTTGGAGCGGCCGGTCTCACGGTCCATCATGACCTTGGCGGAGGCAACGCTGCCGAACTCGGCAAAGTTCGATTCCAGGGTGGAGTGGGTCACGGAATAGGGCAGGTTGCCCACGTAGATCTTGCTGCTCATGACGAGCCTTTCTCAATCGTGGCGCCCGACAGGCGCACAGGTGCCGCACGGCGACCTGCCGCGCGGTGCGCAACGTCAATAGACATCTGGAGGGATTCGGGCAACGACGCGGCGGATTGCAAGTTCGCCGGAGGGAGACAGTAATACCTTGAAGAGCGATGAACTGCTCAACGTTCAGCAGCTTGGAGCTTACCACGTCGCGTACTTTCGCGCAGAGCCTATCCCGTGCGTTCGATGCCTCAGCGGACAATTCCGCCACCATGCCCAGCGCCCATCGCGTTTTCCCCGCGGGTGATCACCGCGTGCCTGCACCGTTCCGCAGCTTCGCGGTGCGGAGCGAAGAAGCTCAGCACGCCTTCGACGCCCGCGCGCCTTACGAGCGTGTGCATGTCGTGGATTGCCGTGACTTCCTGAGCGCCGAGGCACGCGCCAGCCTGGCGGCCGAGGGGTATGGCCGCGTGCGCATCGAGAACTTCTCCGATGTCGACTACGCCAGCACCACGCTGGCGGATCTGTGCGCGGCGGCGCCGGGCGTGGCGGATTGGCTGGGGAGCATCGCCGGGGCGTTGCAATGCACCGGCGTGCTGGGCGCGGAGGCTGATGCGCAGGACTACCGCCGCTGCGTGGCCACGCGCATCGACTATCTCGCCGCGCGCGGCGCGGAGTTTCACAACGACGTGCGGGGCCACTGGTCCCGCTGCCTGTTCTGGATTCTCGCCATCGATGTGCCTGACGTGGCTTTCGTCATGCCGCATGCGGGCGTGCACTGGCCGCTGGCCCCGGGCGAGCTCGTGGTGTTCGATCCGGCGCTGGCGCATGGGCTGTGCCGGCCGGCCGATGGCGCGCAGGTGCTGGAGGCTTCGTTCGCGCATGGCGACGGCGGGCGCCAGCTCTTCCTGACCGGTGAGATTCCGCTGAGTGATGCGCAGTGGGCGGCGCTGGGCGTGCCCTGGCTGCCGGTGGAGGCGCACGCGCAGCGCGGCGCGCTGGATCTCACCGTGGCGGAGTTCGACGGGCGCACCGGCGCCATCCGGCGCCCGGGGGATCTGCAGGGCTGCATGGCGCGCAGCGTCTGCTACGTGGGCGCCGCGGAGCCGGCCTTCGGCGACACCCACGGGACTTGATCGGCCCCCTGGCACGGCGCGCCTTGCCGCGCTAAGCTGTTGGCATGCCACCCCCGCCGCGCACCGCCTTCGAGAAGATCTGGGACGAGCACGTCATCGCTGACCTGGGCGATGGCGCCTGCCTGCTGCAGCTCGATCGCCTGCTGCTGCACGACGTGACCGGCTCGGTGGTGATGCGGGAGTTGACGGCCGCCGGGCATCGCCCGGACAGCCCGGCGCAGGTGTTCACCGTCATCGACCACCTGCTGGTCACGCGGCCGCAGGCCGCGCCGCGCACCGGCTGGAACACGGGGGCGGTGCAGATGATCGATGAGGCGCGCTGGCGCGCGCGCGACCTCGGCCTCACCCTCATCGATGTCGACGACGCGCGGCACGGCATCACGCACGTGATCGCGCCCGAGCTGGGGCTGGCCCTGCCCGGCCTCACCATCGCCTGCGGCGACAGCCACACCTGCACGCTGGGCGGCGTCGGCGCCATCGGCTGGGGCATCGGCACCTCGGAGGGCACCCATGCGCTGGCCACGCAGACGGTGGTGGAGACGCGGCCGAAGCGGATGCGGGTGCGCTTCGAAGGGCGCCTGCCGCGCGGCGTGACGGCCAAGGACATGGTGCTGCGCCTCATCGGCGAGATCGGCGCCGGCGGCGGCGCGGGTCATGCCATCGAGTTCGCGGGCGAGGCCGTGCGGGCGCTCGGCGTGGAGGCGCGGCTCACACTGTGCAACATGGCGGTGGAATGCAGCGCCAAGTACGGCTTCGTGGCGGCCGGCGACACCGTGTTCGACTACCTCCGAGGCAAGCCCTGGGCGCCGCAGGGCGCGCAGTGGGATGCGGCCGTGGCGCACTGGCGCAGCCTGGCCACCGACGCGGGCGCGCGCTTCGACCGCGAGGTCACCATCGACGTGTCCACCCTCGCGCCGCAGGTCACCTGGGGTACCAGCCCGCAGCACGTGGCGCCGGTCAGCGGGCACGTACCCCCCGTGGCTGACGCGGGCGATGCCCAGGCGCAGGCCCTGGCCGAGCGCGCCCTGGGCTACCAGCGGCTGGCGCCCGGGACCGCTCTGGCCGATGTGGCGATCGACGTGGCCTACATCGGCACCTGCACCAATGCGCGCCTGTCGGACCTGCGCGAGGCGGCTGCCTTCCTGCGCGGCCGGCACGTGGCCCCGGGTGTCACGGCGATCTGCATTCCGGGCTCGGCGGAGGTCAAGCGCGAGGCCGAGGCCGAGGGCTTGCACGAGGTCTTCCAGGCGGCGGGCTTCGAATGGCACGAGCCCGGGTGCGGCATGTGCGGCAGCGGGCGCGGCCGGCTCGAAGACGTGCGCGTGATCAGCACCAGCAACCGCAATTTCGAGAACCGCCAGGGCAAGCGCACCCGCACGCACCTGGCCAGCCCGCTGACCGTGGCCGCATCGGCCGTGGCGGGACGCATCGCCGACCCGCGGGAGGCATCCTGATGGAAGCGCTGCGCGAGCACACCGGCATCGCGGCACCGCTGCTGCAGGCCAACATCGACACCGACCAGATCATTCCCACGCGTTTCCTCGCCCGCGTGTCGGAAGAGGGGCTGGGCGAGGGGCTGTTCGCCGAGTGGGCCGTGCGCCCCGACGGCAGCCCGGAACCCGGCTTCGTGCTGAACCGCGCGCCGTGGAACACGGCCAGCATCCTCGTCGCCGGGCCCATGTTCGGCTGCGGTTCCTCGCGTGAGGCCGCGCCACGTGCGCTGCGCCAGCGCGGCTTCCGCGCCGTGATCGCACCGAGCTTCGGCGACACGTTCTTCAACAACTGCTTCCGCAACGGCATCGCGCCGGTGCGGCTGCCGCTGGAGGTGGTGGAAGCCGTGGGCCGGCACCTGCATGCGCATCAACAGGACGCATCGGCGTGCCAGCTCACGGTCGATCTCGCGCAGTGCCAGCTGCGTGTGGCAGCCACCGGCGAGACCCATCACTTCCAGATGCCGCCCCTGCTGCATCGCATGCTGCTCGAAGGCCTGGACGAGATCGCGCTCACGCGCACGCGGCAGGCCGACATCGAGGCCTTCCGCGCGCAGGACCGCCGCCGCCGGCCCTGGGCCTACCGTTGACCGCACCGCTTTGCCCCAGAAGAACCAGGAGACTTGCCCCATGAGACTCTTCACCCTCGCCGCCACCGCCTTGCTGGCGCTCGCCGGTACCGCCGCGACGGCACAGACCGACTACCCCGCACGCCGCATCACGCTGGTGGTCTCCGCCTCCACCGGTGGCGGGCTCGACGGCATTGCGCGCCTGCTCTCCAAGCGCATGCAGGAGGCCTGGGGCCAGCCCGCCATCGTGGAGAACCAGGGCGGCGCCGACGGCCTGATCGCCACCCAGCGCGTGGCGCAGTCGCCGCCCGATGGGTACACGCTGCTGCTGACCATTCCCTCGCTGCTGCTGCTCAAGCACAACAGCAAGGACCTCGGCTTCGACCCGGTGGCCTCGCTCGCGCCCGTCTCCGAGCTGGCCCGCACGCCATCAGCCATCGCCGTCAACGTGAAGAGCGGCATCCAGTCGTTCAAGGATCTGGTGGCCTTCTGCAACCGTGCGCCCAAGCCCTGCACCTGGGGAACGGGCCAGCAGCTCTCCTACCTGTACGGCCGGCGCACCTTTGCACTCAGCGGCATCACGGACACGGTCAACGTGCCCTACAAGGGCACCGGCCCGGTGGTGACCGACTTGCTGGGTGGCCACATCGACATCGGCGTCACCAGCATCGCCGCGCCGCTGCCGCACCACCAGAAGGGCGCGCTGCGCATCCTGGCCATCAACGCCGAGAAGCGCGCGCCGCAGGCGCCCGATGTGCCGACCTTCCAGGAGGTGGGGCTCAACGTGCCGGCGCGCGGCTCGTGGTACGGCCTTTTCGCGCCACGCAACACGCCGCCGGAGGTGATCGCGAGGATCGAGGCACTGATGCGCACGCTGGGCACCGAGCCGGCGTCACAGGACGTGGTGCGCACGCTCGGCGCGGATCCCGTGTTCGGCGGCACGCGCGAGTTTGCGGCCGCGATCCGCGAGGAAGAGACCTTTCTCGATGGCCTGATCAAGCAGTACCCGTTGAAGAAATGACCGCAAGCCAAGACCTCGCCGCGCAGATCGCGCCCACCGGCCGCCTGCGCGTGGCGCTGAACATGGGCAACCCGGTGCTGGCGCGCAGCCAGACTGCCACCGAGCGCCCTGCGGGCGTCACCATCGATCTGGGCCGGCGCTTCGCGGCACTGCTGGGCGTGCCCGCGGACTTCACCGAGTGCGCGTCGGCCGGCGTGGCTGGCGCCGCCATCGCGGCCGGCGAGGCCGACGTGGGCTTCATGGCGATCGATCCGCAGCGAGCCGAGACGCTGCACTTCAGCGCGCCCTACGTGCAGATCGAGGGCTGGTATGTGGTGCGGGCGGGTTCGCCGCTGCGCGAGCCCGCCGAGGTGGACCGGCCCAACATCCGCGTGGTGGCGGGCAAGGGCAGCGCCTATGGCCTCTTCCTGCATCGTGAGCTGCGGCAGGCGACGATGGTGGACGTGCCCACCTCCGAGGAGGTGGTGGATGCCTTGCTGGCGGACCCCACGCTCGATGTGGCCGCAGGCGTGTTGCAGCAGCTGCAGGCCGACGTGGCGCGCCACCCCGGCCTGCGTCTGCTGCCCGGCGCCTTCATGACCATCCGCCAGGCCATGACGCTGGCCCGTCGCCACTCCGACGCGGTCAAGACCTGCATGGAGGACTTCATGCGCGAGCAGCGCGCCACCGGCTTCATCCGCGAGGCGTTGGCGCGGCATGGGATGGATGGGGTGACGGTGCTCGACTGAGCGGCTTCAGGCATGCAGAGTGGGTACGCAGGCGTCGGCGTTGCCTTCGCGTACTGGTAGGAGGCACTCGACAACGATGCTCGGCTGGCCCACCCAGCTACTTGCGCCGGCGCAGCACCTTGCCGGCCATGCCCAGAACGGGCTCGTCAATGCGACGCAGCACGGTGATGCTGCCACTGGCGCTCTTCTCGACCAGGTCGGCGCCGATCACCATGGTGACCTTGCCGCGAATCTGCAGGGCCCGCTCATGCGCGGCTCGTCCCGCACGAGCAGCCAACTCTGGCACCCGAGCGTCGGCCAGCTCCATTTGGACGTCGTCCAATACGAACGGGGCACCGGGGCAAGACATGTCGTTGATTCTAGACACTCAGTCTGTGCCTCCGCACGTTTGGCATGACGCCAACTACCCCCCTCACGGATGCCACCGCGACACCGCTTTCGGCGTCGCCGCGGACCGCCCACCCGCCAGCGCATACGACAACTGGTTGGCCGCCCGCACCACTGCCTTGGCGTGCTTCTCCAGCTTCGCTCGGGTCAGGCGTGAGCTGGGGCCCGAGATGCACATGGAGCCGAGCAGGCGCCAGTTGGTGGAGAACACCGGCGCCGCCACGCTGGAGACCTCGGCTTCGCGTTCGCCCAGGCTCAGGTGGTAGCCGCGCTCGCGGATCGCCTCGTACGGCGCGCCGGCGGCGCCGCTGAAGGCCAGGATCACGCGGCCCGGTGCGCCCCGGTCGAGTGGCAAGCGTTCGCCCACGCGAACATGGTGCCGCACGGAGTGCGGCCCTTCCACTCGGGCGACGCAGGCGCGGATGTCGCCCTCGCGCACATAGAACGAAGCGCTTTCGCCGGTTTCCTGCACCAGTTCACGCAGCACAGGCTCCACCACGTTGTTGACGTCGAATCCGGCCTGGTAGCGCATGCCCAGCCAGCCCGCAGCGGGGCCCAGGCGCCACTGGCCGTCGTCGGTCTGCACCATGTAGTGCGACAGAGCCAGTGTGCGCGCCAGGCGCAGCACGGTGGTCTTGTGCATGCCGCTGCGGCGGCTCAGCTCCGCGAGCGACAGCCTGGGCTCGTCCACGTCGAACGCCTCCATCAGGCTCAGCGCGCGCGTGACGGCGGCTACGCCACCTGAAGACGTGGCGTCGGAATCGGGTTCGGCAGGGGCATTGCGCATCGTGCACCTCGGTTCATTCAGTGCAACGCCATTGTATGGATCGGAACGGTCTTCTACAGTCCGTCGCATCGAGCCCGAGCCCAGGGCCGCTCATCCGGAGACAAGACCATGACCCTTTCCCGTCGTCACGCGCTGGCCCTGGCCGCCGCCCTGTTCACGGCCGCCGGCGTCCACGCGCAGGCCTGGCCGGCCAAGCCCGTTCGTCTGGTCGTGCCGTTCCCGGCCGGCGGCGGCACTGACACGATCGCCCGCGAGGTGACCAACAAGCTCGCCGGTTCGGGCTACACCTTCGTCATCGACAACAAGCCCGGCTCCGGCGGCAACCTGGGCGTGGACGCGGCTGCCAAGTCGCCAGCCGACGGCTACACGCTGGTGCTGGGCCAGACGAGCAACCTGGCCATCAACCCCACGCTGTACAGCAAGCTGCCCTATGACCCGGTGAAGGACCTCACGCCCGTGAGCCTAGTGGCCAGCTCGGCGCTGGTGATCGTGGCCAGCGCGGTGTCGCCCTTCCAGACGCTCGAAGACGTGGTGAAGGAAGCCAAGGCCAAGCCCGGCAGCATCAACTACGCCTCCTCCGGCAATGGCACGGTGGCGCACCTCGCGGCGGAGCTGTTCCAGCGCCAGGCCGGCGTGAAGCTCACGCACATTCCGTACAAGGGTGCGGCGCAAGGGGCCACCGATGTGATCAGCGGGCAGGTGCAGCTGTATGTCTCCTCGGTACCCACGCTCATCGGCCACATCAAGAGCGGCAAGATGCGCCCGATCGCCGTGACCTCGCTCAAGCGCGTGGATGACCTGCCGCAGGTGCCCACCATCGCCGAGTCCGGCTACAAGGGCTTCGACGCCGTCACCTGGTTTGGCATCCTCGGCCCCGCCAACCTGCCGAAGGAGGTGGTGGCGAAGCTCAATGCCGACATCAACAAGGCCCTCAAGGACACCGCCCTGCAGAAGAAGCTGGGCGACCAGGGCGCCGACGTGGCCGGCAGCACGCCCGAGGCCTTCGGCCAGCTGATCCGCGACGACATCGCCCGCTGGGGAAAGATCGTCAAGGAATCGGGCGCCAAGGTCGACTGATCCACCGCCCGGCACCGCCGCGCCACACCCACCGTGCAACCGCCCGCGCCGCACCGGCGCGCGGCCGGGCCGCGGCATGCCCAAATCAAGGAACCCCATGATCCCCGACATCCTGCGCGACACCCCGCGCCTTGATCCCGCCCTGGTGCGCCAGGCCGCCGAGTTCCAGGCCGCCATCCTGGCGGACGTGAATGGTCGCCGCGGCGCGCTGCACGGCCGCATCGCGCCGCTGCGCCCGCGCATGAAGCTGGCCGGCTCCGCCCTCACCGTCGAGGTGCGCCCCGGTGACAACCTGATGATCCACGCGGCCATCGCCATGGCGCAGCCGGGTGACGTGCTGGTGATCGACGGCAAGGGCGACCAGACCGCCGCGCTCATGGGCACGATCATGATGACCGCGTGCCAGAAGATCGGCGTGGCCGGCGTGGTGATCGATGGCGCCGCGCGTGACAGCGTGGAGATCGACGAGATGGACTATCCCGTCTTCTCCGTCGGCACCAATCCCAACGGTCCCACCAAGAACGTACCCGGCCGCGTGGGCCATCCCATCACCTGCGGTGGCGTGACGGTGCGCTCGGGCGATCTCGTGGTGGCCGATGCGGATGGCGTGGTGGTCATCGATCGTGAGCGCGTCGAGGCGCTGCTGCCGCTGGCCCGCAAGAAGGTGCAGGACGAAGCGAAACGCATCGCGCAGATCCAGCAGGGCGACGTGGCTGCGCCCTGGCTCGCGGCGGCCCTGCGCGCGGCCGGGGTACTGAAGGAAGGGGAGACGCTGTGAGCACGCGCGGCTGCGTCATCGTGACCGGGGCCGATCTGGCGTCGCAAGCACTCGATCTTCTGACGGGCTTCGACGTCGTCTACGCGGGCAAGACCCCGCAAGAGGCGGACTTGATCGCGCTGTGCCGCCGGCACGACCCAGTCGCCATCATCGTGCGCTATGGCCAGGTGGGCGCGGCCGTGATGGACGCGGCGCCTTCGCTGCGCGTGATCTCCAAGCATGGCAGCGGCACCGACACCATTGACAAGGTGGCCGCTGCGACACGCGGCATCGAGGTGCGCGCGGCCGTCGGTGCCAACGCCGCAGCAGTGGCGGAACAGGCGCTGGCGCTGCTGCTCGCCTGCGCGAAATCGGTCGTACATCTCAACGAGCGCATGCACGCCGGCCACTGGGACAAGGCCACGCACAAGAGCGTGGAGCTGAACGGCCGCACCATCGGCCTGGTGGGCCTGGGCGCCATCGGCCAGCGCTTCGCGCGCATGTGTGATGCGATGGGCATGCGGGTGCTGGGACATGACCCGTTCGCGCAGAACCTGCCGACCTTTATCGAGACCGTGGACCTGCCCACGCTCTGGCGCGAGTCTGACGCGATCTCGCTGCACTGCCCGCTGACCGCGGAGAACCGTCACCTGGTGAATGCGCAGACCCTTGCCGCGTGCAAGCGCGGCGTGATCCTGGTGAACACGGCGCGCGGCGGCCTGATCGACGAGGCCGCGCTGCTGCAGGCCGTGCACAGCGGCCAGGTGGCCAGCGCCGGCCTGGACAGCTTCGCGGTGGAGCCGATGACGGCGCCGCACCCCTTCCATGGCGAGCCGCGCATCATCCTGAGCCCGCACATCGGCGGCGTGACCGCCGACGCCTACATCCACATGGGCGTGGGCGCGGCGAGGAACGTGCTCGCGGTGCTGAACCCGGCGGCGCAGCCGGCCTGATCGCAGGCAAGCCATGACGCAGCGCTGGACGCACGCACCCGAGGGCAGCCACTGGGGCGAGTTCGGCCCCGATGACCGCCTGGGCCGCATGAACCTGGTCGATCCCGCCAAGGTGCGCCAGGGCGTGGCCGAGGTGCGCGAGGGCCGCACCTTCTGCCTCTCGCTGCCGCTCGACGTGCCGGGAGGCCGCGCGCTGAACGGCCGCCGCATGCCGCCGCGCCTGTACAGCACGCTGCGTGACGGGGCCAGTGCGGGCGTGCAGGGCTTCTGCTGGTCGTATGCATCCGAAGACCCTTTGCTGACCGATGTGGTCTGCGACGAGGTGCTGCTGATGAACACGCAGTACTCCACCCAGTGGGACGGCCTGGCGCACATCGGCAGCCGCTTCGACGCCGATGGCGATGGCGTGCCCGAGGCCGTGTTCTACAACGGCTTTCGCGCCGGTGACGACGTGCGGGCCGGCCCGCGCGACGACACGGCGCCGCAGGACTGGGCGCGCTATCCCGATCCGGACGCCAGTGCACTCGGGGTCGCCAACCTGGCCGTACATGGCGTGCAGGGCCGCGGCGTGCTGATCGACCTGGAGCACCACCTCGGCCGCCGCCGGCATGCCGTGGGCTACGACGACCTGATGCGCATCCTGGAGACGGACCAGGTGACAGTCGAACCCGGTGACATGGTGTGCCTGCACACGGGCTTTGCCGACACCCTGCTCGCCATGCAGCGCCAACCCGACGTGAAGCGTCTGCACGAAACGGGCAGCGGCCTCGATGGGGCGGATGCGAAGCTGCTGAACTGGATCACCGACGTGCGCCTGGCCTGCCTGGTGGCCGACAACCCCGCGGTCGAACTCGTGGCATCGGCCCCATTGGGCGGCGCCGCACCGATGCGTCGCCCGCGTCTGCCGCTGCACGAGCACTGCCTGTTCAAGAACGGCATCCACCTGGGTGAGTTGTGGTGGCTGACGCCGCTGGCGCAATGGCTGCGCGCGACAGGCCGCAGCCGCTTCCTGCTCACCGCGCCGCCGCTGCGCCTGCCGGGCGCGGCGGGTTCGCCCGTCACGCCGATCGCCACTGTCTGACATCCGCCAAGAACCCGCCCTCCTGAGGAAGACAACATGACCCGCAGACGCTTCAACACCCTCCTGGCCGCAGCCGCCCTGGGGCTGGCCGTCACGAGCCCCGCCGCCCTGGCGGCCTGGCCCGACGGCAAGCCGATCAGCATCGTCGTGCCCTATGCGCCGGGCGGCACCGCCGACGCGCTGGCCCGCCTGCTGGCCCAGCACCTCGGCCCCAAGCTCGGCACCTCCGCCATCGTCGTCAACAAGGCGGGCGCGAGCGGCATCATCGGCGAGCAGGCGGTGGCCCAGGCCGCGCCCGACGGACTGACCGTGCTGTACGACGCCACGCCGATGTCGATCAATCCGCACCTGCAGAAGCTGCCCTTCGACCCGGATAAGGACTTGCTGCCCGTCACCATGGTTGCTGTCACGCCGATGCTGCTGACGGTGCCGAAGAACTCGCCCCATGCCTCGGCACAGGACCTCGTGAAGGCCGCGAAGCAGGCGCCGGGCAAGCTCACCTTCGGCTCTGGCGGCCAGGGCACGGTGCAGTACATGGCGCCCGAGCTGTTCAACCAGGCGGCGGGCATCCAGATGCTGCACATCCCCTACAAGAGCGGCGGCCTCGCGATCACCGCGGCGATCGCGGGTGAGATTGACATGGGCTTCTTCAACTTGCCGGCCGCCAGCGGGCACGTGAAGGGCGGCACGCTGCGGCCCCTGGCCATTACCTCCGCCCAGCGCAACCCGCTGTTCCCCGATGTGCCCACCATCGCTGAAGTGATCGGCAAGCCCTATGAGGCCTACGAGTGGAACGGCGTGTTCGTGCCCAAGGGCACGTCGCCGGAGATCGTGAACCGGCTGTACACCCCGCTGCGCGACGTGCTGGCCCTGCCGGACGTGAAGGCGAAGTTTGACGGACTCGGCTCGCGCATCGTCGCCTCGCAGCCGGAGGAGTTCCGCAAGCACCTGGCCGCCGAGTCCGCGCGCTGGGCCGCGACGGTGAAGGCGGCGGGCATCAAGAAGGAATGAAGGAGACGGCCATGATCGATACCGTTGCATTCCATCGCGCTCTGCGTCGCCGGCTCGTTCCCGTGCTGGCCGCCGTGGCCTGCTGCGCAACGTTGCCCGCGGCGGCGCAGAACACCGCGGCCCCCTGGCCGGCGAAACCCATTCGTCTCGTCGTTGGCTTCGCGGCGGGCGGCCCGACCGACGTGGTGGCGCGGGCCTTCGCGGAGCATGCCGCCCGCGCGCTGGGGCAGCCCGTCATCGTCGACAACAAGCCCGGCGCCAACACCATCCTGGCGGCCGAGGCGGTGGCCCAGGCGCCGGCCGACGGCCACACGCTGCTGCTGGGCGCCACCAACCACACCATGATCCCGGCGCTGTACGCGGCGCGCGTGAAGTTCGACGCGGTGAAGTCGTTTGCGCCGGTGTGCACGCTGGCCAGCAGCCCCACCGTGCTGGTGGTCGGCCCGGCGATGCAGGCCCGCACCCTGGGCGCCTTCGTGCAGGCCGTGCGGGCCCAGCCGGGTGCGCGCACCTATGGCACGCCGGGCGTCGGCAGCTCGGGGCACTTCGCGACGGAGGAGTTCCTGCGCAGCCAGGGCCTCAGCATGAACCACGTGCCCTACAAGGGCGCGGCGCCCGTGGTCACGGACCTGATGGGCGGGCAGCTGGACAGCTCGCTCGCCACCCTGGGCTCCGTGCTCGCGCAGGTGGAGGCGGGCAAGCTGACGGCGCTGGCCATCGGCTCCAGCAAGCGCTCGGCGCTGCTGCCGCAGGTACCCACCTTCGCCGAGGCGGGCGTGCCCGGCTTCACGGCCGAGGCCTGGTACGGCCTGCTCGCGCCGGCCGGCACGCCCCCGGCGGTGCTGGATGCCCTGGAGAAGGTGGCGCGCCAGTTCGCGCAGTCGCCTGCCCTTACCAGCCGCCTGCAATCGCTCGGCCTGGAGCCGCAGTCCACCTGCCGTGATGCCTTCGGCGCGGGCATGGCGCGCGAGGTGGCCACGTACGGCCGCTTGGCGCAGGCGCTGCAGCTGAAGGTGGAATAGGCTTCCTGCCTGCGGACCACCCGGCCAGGACCCATCGCCATGTACTTCACCGAACCGCCCCGTGTGCGTGAACTTGAACTGTTCACCTCCATGCCCGATGCGTTCCGCCGCACCGGCGTGCGCAGCGCCTGGGCCGACGTGAACCAGGGCGGGCGGCTCGCCGACTCGTTCCTGGAAGGACCGGTGTTCGACGACGCCGGCCATCTGTACGTGACCGACATTCCCTTCGGGCGCGTGTTCCGCATCGATCCACAAGGCGCGTGGAGCCTCGTGTCTGAATGGGACGGCGAGCCGAACGGCATGAAGTTCCTCGCGCCAGGGCAGTTGCTCGTCACGGACTACAAGAACGGCCTGATGCTGCTGGACGTGGCGCGCGGCACGGTGCGCCCTTTCCTGGACCGCCGCAATGGCGAGCGGTTCAAGGGCGTGAACGACCTGGTGTTTGATTCGCGCGGCAACCTCTACTTCACCGACCAGGGACAGACGGGCCTGCACGATCCCACGGGCCGCGTGTACCGGCTCGCGCCCGATGGCCGGCTGGATCTGCTGCTGGCCAACATGCCCAGCCCCAACGGCATCGTGCTGTCGAACGACGAGCGCTTCCTGTTCGTCGCCGCCACGCCCGGCAACTGCGTGTGGCGCATGCCCTTGCTGCCTGATGGCAGCGTGTCGAAGGCCGGCCAGTTCTTCACGTCGCATGGGCCCAGCGGCCCGGACGGCCTGGCGATGGACGAGGCCGGCCGGCTGCTCGTGGCCAACCCGGGTCTGGGCGTCGTGTGGGTGCTGGACCGGCTTGCCGAGCCGGAGGTGGTGCTGCGCGGGCCACGTGGTGCCTCGCTCACCAACCTGGCGTTCGGCGGCGCGGACCGGCAGACGCTGTACTGCACGGATTCGACGCATGGCCAGGTGCTGATGGCCCGCATGGACGTGCCGGGCACGCGCCTGCACGCGGGCGCGTCATCCCAGGCGTGACGCCACGGCTCGCCCTCGAATGCTGGACATTTCACAGGAGACAAGACCATGAACACCTCGCATCGGGCCGTCCCATCCCGACTTGCCCGGTACCTGCTGCCAGCTGCCGCCGCGCTGGCGGCGCTGGGCTGCGCGCAGATGGCTGTGCAGCCTGCCGCATCGGAAGCCACGGTCGCGGCGCACGTCGCCGCGGCCACCACGGCGGCCGGCACTGACCTGAAGGCGCTGATCCGTCTGTGCCAGCCCGCGCCGTTGACGCGGCCCTCGTCGAACGATGCGGGTGCGCAGATCCGCGCCCTGATCGCGCGGCCCGCACCCGCGCCGGGCCGCGCGTTCGACAACCTGTACTACGTGGGTGGCGCGTGGGCCAGCGCCTGGGCGCTGAAGACCAGCGACGGGATCATCCTGCTGGACGCCCTGAACAACACGGCGGAGGCCCAGGCGCTGATCGAGGGCGGCATGCGCAAGCTGGGGCTGGACCCGGCGCAGATCCGCATCATCATCGTCACGCACGGGCACGGCGACCACTACGGCGGCGCGGCCTACCTGGCGCAGAAGTACGGCGCCCGCGTTGTGATGAGTGAGATCGACTGGCGCATGATGGAGACGAAGCTGGAGTTCGACTCGCCCGCCTGGGACCCGCCGCCGAAGCGCGGTCCGCGCGACATGGCCGTGAAGGATGGGGACGAGGTGAAGCTGGGCGACACCACGGTGTCGCTCCACCTGGCGCCAGGCCACACCTGGGGCACGCTGTCGCCGGTGTTCGATGTCACGAACAACGGCCAGCGTCACCGCGCGATGCTCTGGGGCGGCACGTCCTTCAACTTCGGCAACGACGTGCCGCGGATGCAGGCCTATGTGGACGCGACCGTCCGGCTGGACCAGCTGGCGCAGCAGCGCGGCGTGGATGTCATGCTGTCCAACCATCCCTCGTTCGACGGCACCATCACCAAGCTGCAACCGGCCGCAGCGGCCGGTCAGGGCCTGCCGGCGGACAACCGCTTCGTGATCGGCCCCGCCGCCGTGCGGCGCAGCCTGGCCGTGATGAACGGTTGCGCCCAGGCGCAGCGTGACCGGTATGTGCTGGCGGGGCGGGCGAAGTAGCGTGTAGGGCGCCCCTCAGCACCCATCCTTGCAACGGTACTGCAGCCCGGTGGCCATGCGAAAGGCCACCAGCCGGGTGCGCGGCACATGCCGCCCGCAGACGAAGCAGCTCATGGTGCCGCCATAGGGGCCGGGGAACTCGGTGCCGGCGGACTTGGATTCGTAACGCAGGCCGTTGGCCCGCACCTTGGTCTTGACGTCGCCGTTCATGGCGGGGCCCGGGCCTAGTTGGTGGGTTGCGGTGCCGCCGGCTCGGCAGGCACCGCGGGGGTATTGCGCAACGCCACCTTGCGGTCCTCCTTCTCCTGCTTCTTGCGCTTCTTCTCCAGTTCGCGCTGTCGCTTCTCGAAGGAGTAGTTGGGTTTGGCCATGGGGTGCTCTCCGGTTGTACAGGCCTGATGGCACCTGTGTTCGTGAGGCCCATGGTAGCCGATGCGGGCGGGGCCGCAAGTGGGGGCGCCGGCCGTCCGTCCGGGCGTGCCCGGCGGGCGGCGCGGAGACTTTCTTCCGCCCCCGGAACGAAGTCTCCCTGGCCTTCGGGCCGCGTGCTGCGCACCATGCGCGCATGTCCCATCTCATCGTCCACGGCGGCACGCCCCTGCGCGGCCGCATCACGCCCTCGGCCAACAAGAACGCGGTGCTGCCCATCCTGTGCGCGACCCTGCTCACCCGCGAGCCGGTGCGCCTGCATCGCGTGCCCGACATCACCGACGTGCGCCGCATCCTCGATCTGTTCCGGCAGATGGGCAGCCGGGTGGATGCCGACTTCGCCACCGGCACGCTGCTCGTGCAGCACCCGCTGCCGGCGGATCTGGACGCGGGGCCGCCCACCCTGCCCGAGGCCATGCGCAGCGGCATCCTGCTGGTGCCCGGCTTGCTGGCGCGCTTCGGCGCCGCGCGCATCGCGGGGGACGTGAAGGGCTGCACGCTCGGCGCGCGCGAGATCGATCCGCATGTGGATGTGTTCCAGTGCTTCGGCGCGGAGGTGAAGCGCTCGCCGTCCGAGGTGTGGCTGCAGGCGCCGAGGCCGCTGCACGCGTGCGACCACTGGACGGACTACGCCTCCGTCACCACCACCGAGAACTTCGTGCTGTGCGCCGCGCTGGCACGCGGCACCTCCACGCTCACCAACGCCGCGAGCGAGCCGCATGTGCAGGAGTTCTGCGCGTTCATGCAGCTGCTGGGCGCGCACATCCAGGGCGCCGGCACCTCGCGCCTCACCATCGAGGGCGTGGCCGCGCTGGGCGGCGGCGAGTTCACCTTCACCGAGGACTTCCATGAAGTGGTGACCTATCTCGCGCTGGGCGCCATCACCGGCGGGCAGGTGCGCGTGCGCAACGCGCAGCCGGCGCACTTTCCGCTGATCGACCGCACGTTTGCGCGCTTCGGCGTGCGGGTGATGCACGACGATGGCTGGTCCTGGACGGCTGCCGACGCGGGCCCCCTGCGCGTGCAGCCGCCCTTCACGCCGAACATGCTGCCCAAGGTGGAGGCCGCGCCCTGGCCCTACCTGCCAGCGGACCTGCTGCCCATCTTCGTGGCGCTGGGCGTGCGCGCCGAAGGCAGCATGCTGTTCTGGAACAAGGTGTACGACGGCGCGTTGGGCTGGACCTCGGAGCTGTCGAAGTTCGGTGCGCATGCGTTCCAGTCGGATCCGCACCGCGTGGTCACCTTCGGCGGCCGGCCGCTGCACGCGGCGGAGGTGGAGAGCCCCTACATCATCCGCGTGGCCATCGCGTTGCTGATGGTGGCGGCCAGCACGCCGGGCCGATCCGTCATCCGCAACGCCGACCCCGTGCGACGCGCGCATCCGCGCTTCGCGGAGAACCTGGTGAGCCTGGGGGCGGGCGTGGAGTGGGGGTAGCGCCTTGCGCGCGGCTATCGCACCCGCAGGTGCAGCCCCTTGGCCAGCTCACGCAGGTCGTTCACCTGCTGCTCGATGTGGGCGGTCAATGCCGGTCCGGCCAGGAAGTCGGGCGTCAGGCCTTCGCGCTGCAGCAGGGCCTGCGCCTGCGGTGAGGCCATGGCCCGCGTGAGCGCACGTGCCATTTCCGCATGGTCCCTGTCGCTCACGCCGGGGCCCATGTACAGGCCGCGCTGCGTACGCCAGACGAGATCGACTCCCTGTTCGCGCGCCGTCGGCAGCGCCGCGAGCGGCCCCTTCAGCCGCTGCGGCGCCAGCACCGCCAGCACGCGCAGGTGGCCGGCGTCGATGTCGGCGCGCGCCTCGCCCGCGTCGCCGCAGAACACGTCGACATGGCCGCCCCTGAGAGCCGCCAGCGCCTGGCCGCCGCCTTCGAAGGCCACGAAGCGCATGGCGCGATGATCGCTGCCCGCGGCCTTGACGAGCAGTGCGGCCTTCACCCAGTCCTGGCTGCCCACCGTGCCGCCCGCACCGAACACGGCCCCGGCGGCATTGCGGCGCAGCGCGCCGACCAGGTCGCCCAGGGTGCGCAGGCGCGAGTCGCGGCGCACGGCGATGACGCCCGGCTCCGCGCCCAGCACCGCGAGCCAGCGCACGTCACCCGCGCCATGCGGGCCGAACTTGCCCTGCGCCAGGTTCAGCAGCGAGCCGGTGGAGAACGCGACCACGGTCGCGGGGTCCGCCAGCCGCTGGGTGACGGCGCGGTCGAAGGCCACGGCGCCGATGCCGCCGGGCAGGTACTGGGTGCGCACGGGCGTGGGCCTCAGCAGCTCCTGCGTCACGCGGCAGGTGAGGTCGAACCCGCCACCCGGCTTGGCGGGCGCGATGCAGTCGATGGCGGGTGGCAGCGCCCAGGCGGCCGTTGCCGTCAGCCAGGCCGCGATCCAGATGCCCAGTGCCTTCATGCAAGTGTCTCCTCGGGCGGCCGGTGATCGGGCCACCAGATCGTCGCGCGCAGGCCGGTGCCGGTGTCAGGCCGTTCCAGGCGCAGCACGCCGCCGTGCCGCGCCGCCACCGAGCGCGCGATCGCCAGGCCCAGCCCGGAACCAGCGCCGCGCACGAACCGCGTGCCGGCCGCCGCGGCCACCTGGTCGGAAACGCCCGGGCCATCGTCCAGCACGGTCATGCTGGTCCCCATGGCGTCGCCAGCGCAGGACAGCGTGACGGTGCCGCCTTCGGGCACGTAGGCGATCGCATTCGCCAACAGGTTGACCAGCGCTTCATGCAGCAGCCCGCGGTCGCCGTGCGCGACGCAAGGCCCGCCCTCCACGCCCAGATCGATGCCCCTGGCGCGCGCGGACGCCACGAACGAGCGGGCGCACTCCTGCAGCAGGGCCAGGGCATCGAAGCGCTCGGCCGCCAGGGCGGCGCTGTCGCTGCGCGCCAGGCTCAGCAGCTGGTTGGTGCTGCGGGCGGCGCGCTGCAGTTCGATGCGCAGCGCCTCTACGGCCGCGCGCACGCGCCCGGCATCTTCCTCCGCGGCCGCGTAGTCGGCCTGCATGCGCAGCGTGGTGAGGTGCGTGCGCAGCTGGTGCGACGCATCGTCCAGGAACTGGCGCTGGTGCTGGGTCAGCTGCTCGACGCGCAGCATGTGCTGGTTCACGGCCTCCACCAGCGGCCGCACGTCGCCCGGCACGGCGTCGGTGGCGATGGGTTGCAGCTGCGCGGCGGCGCGACCCGACAGCTCGGCCGACAGCGTGCCGAGGGGGCGCAGCACGTAGGCGATGACGGCGGCGGCCGTGGCCAGCGTGAGCACCAGGAACAGCAGGTTGCCGATGGCCGCGCGGCGCACGAAGACACGGGTGAACTCCTGGCGCGACTGGTAGCTCTCGGCCACCTGGATCACCACCTGCCGGCGCGGCGCCTCCGGGCTGCGCGTCTCCAGCTCGCGCAGGTAGGCGGCCACGCGCACCGGCTCGCCGAAGTAGCTGCCGTCATAGATCTGCGGCACCTGCAGCTGCAGCGGCTGCGCGGGCCGCGGCAGATCCGCGCTGCCCAGCTCCACCAGGCCGTCGGCCGTGGCCACGCGAAAGTGCACCGGACCGCTGGCGGTGAGCTCGAAGAACTCGAACAGGCGATAGGGCAGCTCCACCGACAGCCCGCCCGACTCCGCGGAGATGCTGGCATCCACCGCCTTGAGCGCGCCGAGCAGGGAGCGGTCGTACGCGGCATTGGCGGCGCGATGCACGTCCTGCGTGGTGAGCAGATGCTCGATGCCGGCCAGCAGCAGCAGCGCCGGCACCAGCAGCAGGCCCAGGGCCCGCGCGAGCGACAGCCGCCTAAGCCTGGGCCAGCGCATAGCCAAGCCCGCGCAGTGTCTCGATGCGCACGCCGCTGCCGTCGAGCCGCTTGCGCAGGCGATGCACGATGACCTCCACCGCTTCGGGATGCACATCCTTCTCGTCGGCGACGACGCGGTCCAGGATCTGCTGCTTGGAGAGCGGTTCGCCCGCGTGCTCCAGCAGCACCTTCAGCACGCCGGCCTCGCGCGGGGACAGGGCGAGCGGCGCGCCGCCCAGGGTGAAGCGCCGGCTCGCGGGGTCGTGCTGCAGGGCGCCGCAGGCCAGGCGCGAGGCCGCGGTGCCATGGGCCCGCCGCACCAGGGCGTGCAGCCGTGCCTCCAGCTCGGCGAGCTCGAAGGGCTTGACCAGGAAGTCGTCTGCGCCGGCATGAAAGGCGCGCACCTTCTCGCCCACCGCGTCACGGGCCGTCAGCACCAGGGCCGGCGTGCGGCGGTCGCGGTCGCGCAGCTTGCGAAGCAGGTCCTGGCCGTCGATGTCGGGCAGGCCCAGGTCCAGCACCACGGCGTCATGCACCGCAGCGTCGAGCGAGGCGAGCGCCATCGCGGCGTTGTCGACCCAGTCCACCAGGATGCCGGCGCGCTCCAGCGCGCGCGCCAGCCAGGTGGCGAGCGCGCTCTCGTCTTCGACCAGCAGGATGCGCATGCTGCGCGCAGCTTACTCCGCCCGGATCTTCGCGCGGTCTACCACTGCCTTCCAGCGCTTCTGCTCGGCCGCGATGAACTGGGCGAACTGCGCGGGGCTGCTGCCCACCGCCTCGGCGGCGTCATGGGTGAGGCGTTCCATCGCGCTCGCGTTCTTCATGCCCTTGCTGGTCTCTGCCGCGAGCTTGTCGATGTGGGCCTGCGCCATGGACGAAGGCGCCAGCATGCCGTACCACTGCGTCATCTCGAAGCCGGGGAAGCCCTGTTCGGCGACGGTCGGCACGTCGGGCAGCTGCGGCAGCCGCTGGGTGGAGCCGGTGGCGATGCAGCGCAGCTTGCCGGCCTTGATGTGCGGCAGGATGGCCGAGGCACCGACGGAGGCCGCTTCCAGCCGGCCGGCCAGCAGGTCCGTGAGTTGCGGGCCCGTGCCGCGGTAGGGGATGTGCGTGATGAAGATGCCGCTGGCCATCTTGAGGTATTCCATCGCCAGGTGGCCGGCGCTGCCGTTGCCGGCAGAGCCGTAGTTCATCTGCGCCGGCTTCGCCTTCACCAGGGCCAAGAACTCCTTCAGGTCCTTCGCGGGCACGTTGGGGTGCACCACGTAGAGGCTCGGCACCTTGGCCAGCAGGCTGATGGGCTTGAAGTCCTTGTTGGCGTCGTACGGCAGCTTCGCGTACATATAGGGGTTGACGGCCAGCGTCCCGATGTGCCCCAGGATCAGCGTGTGCTGGTCGTCCGCGCGCGCCACTTCCTGCATGGCGATGTTGCCGGAGGCGCCCGGCTTGTTGTCCACGAAGACGTTCTGGCCGAGCGACTTGGTCAGCTCGCCCGCCGCCGAGCGGGCGATGATCTCCGAACTGCCGCCCGGCGCGAAGGGCACGACGAAGCGGATCGGCTTGTTCGGCCAGGCCTGGGCGCGGGCGGTGAAGGGCGCGGCGGCCAGCGCGGCCGTGCCGGCCACGAACTGCCGGCGTGAGAGTGCGGTCATGGTTGTCTCCTTGAGGTGCCGCACGGTACCGGCCGGGCGCTTTCAGATCGCTTTCAGTGGCGGCGGGTGTGCAGCCTAGGGTGAACGCGGAGCCGCCTGCGCGCCTGGGTGGGGCACCATCACCGACATGGGCCCTCTATCGTCACGCCGCTGGCTGCTGCTGGCGGCCTCCACCGCTTTCACCGTACCCGCCCGGTCGCAAGGCGCGGCGCCGCTGGTGGAGGCGGCGGGCGGTGGGCGCCTGGACGCGGCTCGGGCGCTGCTGCGGGCAGGCGCCGACATCGAGCAGCGGGATGCCAGCGGCCGGACTGCGGTGCTGGCCGCCACGGCGGGCCAGCATCTGGAGGTGGTGCGCGAGCTCATCGCGCGCGGCGCCAACGTGAACGCGCAGGACCACCAGCGCGACAGCGCCTTCCTGCTGGCCGGCGCGCGCGGCTACACCGAGATCGTGCGTGCCACGCTGGCGGCCGGCGCCGACCTGAAGAGCACCGACCGCTACGGCGGCACCGCGCTGATCCCGGCCTGCCACTACGGCCATGTGGAGACGGTACGCCTGCTGCTGACCACTGCCATCGACGTGAACCACGTCAACAACCTGGGCTGGACGGCGCTGCTGGAGGCGGTGATCCTGGGTGATGGCGGGCCGGCGCACACCGAGATCGTGCGGCTCCTGCTCGCGCGCGGGGCTGATGCGTCCATTGCGGACCGGGATGGCGTGACGCCGCTGGCGCATGCGCAGCGGCGCGGGCAGCGGGCGGTGGCGGAGTTGCTGGTCGCGCACGCCGGCGCAGCGGCTTCGCCTGTGCGCCGGTGATGCAGGCTCTGGCGTTGTCCAGGATGGACAGCTACGCTCTCCCATCAATACGCACTCTTCCACATGTCCGACCCTGAACCAGGCTTGCTGCTCCAGTTCCCCGCGCGCGACACGCAGCATGGCGTGACGCGGAAGACGGTCAAAGCCATGGCCAAGCGCTTCGACCTCTCGGAGACCGAGATCGTGCACATCGCACTGGCGCGCCTAGCAGAGGAGGGGCTGCCCGCCTATGCACCCGATCACGGGCCACTGACGGCGCGACAGGTGCGGCGTGTGCAGAAAGTGGCCGCCGCCGCAATGCCCAAGGGCAAGGTGCAGGGCAAGCAGTCCTTGCTCTGACTAGCAGGTGCGACTCTGGCGCCGGCGAGGGTCAGGGTGCTGCCAGGCGCAGCAGATCGAGCGCCCGAAGGGCGCCCTACGCGATGGCTTCCGTTGGAAGCACCCAAGCGCATGGGCCAGCACTTGCGGCGTGGTCTCGGCGCCTGCCTCTCCGTAGGCTGGGGTGGAGCGACGGCGCAACCCCAGCGATCACAGCGCTCGCGCGCCTCAGAGCTTCTCGATCAGCTCCGGCACGGCCGTGAACAGATCCGCCTCCAGCCCGTAGTCGGCCACGCTGAAGATCGGCGCTTCCGGATCCTTGTTGATCGCCA